>PCCS01000013.1 GCA_002731825.1 Myxococcales bacterium | reverse complement strand
GGTGGTGCTGGCGGAGCCGGTGGTGCTGGCGGAGCCGGTGGTGCTGGCGGAGCCGGTGGAGCTGGCGGAGCCGGTGGTGCTGGCGGAGCCGGTGGTGCTGGCGGAGCCGGTGATGCTGGAGATGGCAACGGTGACGGTGCTGGTGATGGCGCAAATGGCGAGGGCGAGCCTGGAAATGGCGACGGTGCCGGTGATGGCGCAAATGGCGAGGGCGAGCCTGGAAATGACGACGGTGCCGGCGATGGCGCAAATGGCGAGGGCGAGCCTGGAAATGACGACGGTGCCGGTGATGGCGCAAATGGCGAGGGCGAGCCTGGAAACGGCGACGGTGACGGAGCAGAAGGTGACGCAGAGCCCGAAGGTGATGAAGTTGGAGGCGGCGCAGTGCCCGGTGACGGAGCCGAAGATGGTGCAGGAGACGCTGGAGACAGCGATGGCTGATCTCGGAACCTGGCCTACCTACCCCAATTCATCTCGAAATGATGCAGAGCCGAACCAGCTCGGCTAATTACGTTTAATGGGGTCGACTTGAGCGACAGGACCAGCTTGGAAGAACGCGGGTTCTAAAGCGAGCCCAATTCGATCTCGACCAACAGGTCTGAGAAATCAACACAACTTAGCTAGAGCCTCACGAATATCGTCTGGAATCGGTTCTGATCGAGCGGTTTGGTAATTGTAGATGACAATCACACTCTTGCTTTTCGCAGCGAGGAATCGTGATTCGCCCTCGGTTGAATAAAGTTCATAGTCTAAGACAAAACTACTTCGACCGATCTTATGCACCCCGACGCAAACCTCAATCTCTGCCGGAAAATGAACCGGTGCTAAATAGTCTACCTCTAACCGGGCGAGAATCGGGCCATGGGTCGGTTTACCATCCCAGATAAGACCAACGTCTTCGAAAAGCTGCATCCGGGCGCTCTCAAGCCAAACTGCAAAACGTGCATGGTTGACATGTCCGAGTACATCTAGTTCGCCCCAATGAATTGGGAATTGAACGCGGATGGGCAAGGATTCACTCATAAAACGCCCCTTTTCTTCTTGTCGTAGCAATGGTCATCAACGAGCCAGCAACTCTACAGCCACTTGTACCCGATGATAGAGTAAGAAATCTCGTCTCAGATTCATATAGCGTGAGAAAGACATCCTCGCTTTACGCGTGATGAATTGCGATGCCGGAGGTGACTTAGAGACCAATGGGAATAAACCAAGACGGCGTCAAAGAGTCCAGTTGCAAGTCGCACAATGGACAGCGGAGGATGGTGGTGATGAACCGACCCTCCATCGAGTCTGCTCGGTACCGACGCCTAGGGGGACTTCTTCGTTTTTTGGACTGAATCGAGATCGTCTTCCACAGCCTTTTTAAAGGCGTCCGATTTCATCAGTTCACTGATGGACTTCGGCCGCTGAACCTCAGTATCTCGGGCTTTCGGTGTCTCCTCATCAGACTTATCATTAGCCAGGGCTTTTTTGAATTCATCGGATTTCATTAATTCGCTAATCGACTTAGGGCCTTGGTTAGACGCGCCTTGCTCGTCATCTTCATCGTCATCGTCATCGTCATCGTCATCGTCATCGTCATCGTCATCGTCCAAAGCGCTCTTGAATGCATCTGACTTCATCAATTCACTGATGGATTTCGCGCCACTCTCTGCCGTCTTCCCCGTCTTCGAATTTCCAGTGGGGTCTGCATCTTCGTCATCAAGATCGTCGTCATCTGAGTCATCTATTGGAGCACTGCACGCGGCCTCACTGGGGAATGGTGTATAAAAATCTTTTCCATTCAATACGTTTACAGGACCGAGGGAGATGGTTGGAACATAGGTCACGATCAGAACGGACAAGAGCATAATCCCTGTGAACGGGATGACCGATTTAATCACTTCACCAAGGGATTTATTAAAGATTGACGAGCTAACGAACAAGTTCAACCCCATGGGAGGCGTCAGATATCCAAGCTCAAGATTGACGATGAACACAATACCCAAATGAATTGGATCAATCCCGCATAGTGCGGCCATCGGTGCCAAGAGGGGCACTAGAATCATGATGGCACTCATAATGTCCATGAGACAGCCCACGATTAGCAGGAATATATTGAGAACAAGCATGAAGGTGATTGGCGTGAGCTCAAAACTCATGATCCAGGCCGCGGCCCGATTGGGGATCTCGAGATCACTGAGCAAGTGATTGAGCCCAATAGCCATAGCGAAAATAACCAAGAGACTGCCCATGAGTAGGGCTGCTTCGCTAATCACTGCGGGCAAGCGATTAATGGTCAGCTCTCTGTGAATGAACAGCTCAACGACTAAACTGTAGACGACACTGACAGCGGCCGCTTCGGTCGCCGTGAACAAACCGGAATAAATACCACCTAGGATCACGACAGGCAGCATCAATGACCAAAACCCATCTCCAATCGCAGCCTTAATTGCGGGGTAATCAGGCTTTCCGAAATGTTCGCCTTTTTGCAGACCTGTAAAGATACAATAGCCACTCAGGAGTGCGCCAATCAGTAGACCCGGCCCTAAACCCGCGAGAAAAAAGTCCTCGACTTTAATCACCTGAGTGCTGCTCGCAAAAATCGCATACACAATCATCGGTATGCTTGGGGGAATCAGGATTCCAAGTGTACCCGCGCTGGTCACGAGGCCTGTGGAAAAACGATCTTTATAGCCTGCAGCAACCAAGGCCGGATACATCACACCGCCGATGGTAATCACCGTTACGGGACTGGATCCACTGATAGCCGCAAAAAACATACACGCTGCAACCGTCGCGACACCAAGGCCACCTGGAACCGATGCGAATGCAGCTCTCGCCACATTGACAAGGCGGGTCGCAATCGCGCCGTGACTCATAATTGCGCCAGAGAGAACAAAAAATGGAATTGCCAGCAACGGAGGTTTATCGGTCAGCTCACGCGCACTCTCCATCAATGGTGGAACGGCCGCTAGACCACCCAATTTATCAGCGATAGGAATCCCAAATAGCGCATTATCTAAATTGGAGAAGACAACCGCATTGTCGACAACCAGATTGTACTTTGTCGCCAAGTCGCTGAAGACGACGTACGACAGGGACGTCAAAGCACCAATGATCACAAACAAGGGCACTGAGAAGAGTAAGAGCGCAAGGCCAACGCAGACAACCAGTAATGTAGGAGTCAATGGACCAACTCCTCGGATGGCGGCCGCCGATTGACAAATGCATCAACACTCATGGCGCCAAATCGAAGGGTCATGAGACCAAAGCTCACAATCGCCGATAGGATAATAACCCAAGCGGGAAGTCGAGTCGCAGGCCTGATTTCGCCTCCATAAAAGTCCCCAGTTGCGCCAAAGACATGTATGTATGCCAAATAGGTCAAATATGCGCAAAATAACGTCGCAAGTGACAAACCGATTGCACGCGTCCACGGCCGAAATTGCATTGGAACCACTTTGGATAGAGCATCGACCTGAATGTGTCGACCTGCACGAGTCGCCATTGAACCACCCAGAAAGGCCATCCAAGCCAATAGAATAAGAGACAGTTCCTGAGCCCAATTATAACCAGGCCTTAGCGTGGTACAGGCCCAACAGCCTAATCCCATCAGAATGAGCGATAAAACGCCGTCAAAGACTCGATGAGCGCGGACGCTTGTCTGAAACCAAAGAGCGCAGCCTAAGACGACAAGTCCGGTACAGACCCATCGGCTAGACACGACCATAATCAGCTGTAATAGGCCGTACATGAGTGCGACCGAAATAAAGCCTGAAACAGTCAGCATCCCCTTGCCTGGCTCGTGTCCCCGACGACGAATCGTCGCTCCATAGATGGAACGGCCAATAAAGAAAACAAGAGCAGCCAGTATGAGCGGAGTGATCCAGCTGGACACAAAATCCAACCTCGACGGTGTTGTTTCGAGGCCAAACCAACCAGAGACCGCGAGTATTTTTTTAGCTAATAAGCTATCTGCATTTGCAAAGGAACGATGCACTATCGCCAGAGTCACCGTTACTGTCATAACAAGCGCAGCTATGGTCACCAACGCTGTCTCAATGCGATAGATAGACTGATCGATTAAATGCGCAAGACGCCGAATGGGCGTCTCACCGACCTCATCTGATGTGCTGAGTGTCGTCTCTGGTGAGTTCACTGAGCTGTCTTAGCCGCCTGGATCGCATCGAAGAGCTTTCTGCCCATGGGCGTTGCTGTCTTCATTCGCTCAGCCCAAGCTGGGTGAGTGACTTTCTTAAATGCATCGCGCTCTGAATCGGTCAGAGAGTAGACTGTGACATTCTGCTGTTCGAAATTTTTCAACAGTAATGGCGTAAGCGCGCGAATCCCTTTTCGACCCTTGGTCTCCAGCTTTCGGTCCTTTGGAATCACAATGGCCTGTAATTCGGGAGGTAGAGAATCAAACCATGCTTTATTGAGAATCAAAAGTGCTGGCTGATAAATGTGATTACTCACAGTAAAGTGTTGAATTCCCTGATGCCAACTGGCTGCTTGAGTGAAAAGTGCTGTATTATCGAACCCGTCCACATTGCCCGTTTGCAGCGCGGGTAAAACTTCACTGACTGAAATTGGCCGGGCGCTCGCACCCAGTGCCCCGTACATGGCGAGATGAGATGGACTTTCCTGGGAACGCATTTTATACGCTTTGAGATCAGACGGTGTTCGAATTGGCTTCTTTGAGCCGAAGCAACGGTACCCATTCTCAGAGTACATGATCAGCTTGAAGCCTTTTGCTTCGAGAATTTGTGAGACCAGCGGTCTGACTGCATCGAGAACTCCATCGGCTTGCTCGACTGAATCAAAGAGGTAGGGCAGTTCAAATATGTCTATCTCTGGTACCACAACTGACATTGCGCCCGTCGAGACACCTGCTGCCTGGAGCGTGCCCTTTCGAACCTGCCTTACGATGCTCTGCTCATCGCCCTTTGTACCGCCCAAATAGACCTTGACCTTGATCCGTTTCTCACTGCCTTTTCGAACCAGTTTTTTGTAGCTTTTTAATAATTCGGACCACGGTGTATTTGGGGGCGCGACTGTGGCGCCTTTCATCGTGAACTCATTCTTCTGAGCCTGAGCGGTCGACAGGGCGATGCTGAGGGAACTCAGGATAATTAGCAGGCTTCGCATGAATTAATTCTCCAATTACAGTTAGCGCTGATCGCGTTAGACGTTCGAGACAGAATTTATTCTGTGTCTAGAAATAGTCGTCCATATTATCGAGCATTTCTTTAGCGATACGCTTGGCATTCTTATTTTCAGGAATCAGCGCTTGGTCGACATCGTCAGCCGTATCCAAAACGTCTCGAAGGAGCTTCTTGAAAAGGGCTTCATCGTCTGTTCGGACAGCATAAATTTCAGCCATCAACAGTTTGGTATCGAGATAGTGTGGTGCTGCGTTGACCGATGCTTCGAAATTAGCTTTAGATTTACCAGGGTTCTTACCGAAGGGAATCTTGAGCCAATAGGCACCCAAGTATCGGGACGGACCGCCGTACCAGAAATTATTGTCGAGCGCCTTGCACCGCTGCATGATGGCATAAGCTCGATCCTTGTATTTTAAGAGTGACCCAATCCCATCTTTGAGGGCCCATTTGGCGAGATTGGTTGCGTACCAGTAAAGCGCTTTTACATCTTCTTTCGTGGCTGCTTTAAGCGCTCTGTTCCATGCATCATCTTTATCGCCACCGGCCAAAATGGTCTCTGCAAATGCTGGGTTTGCGATACTGAGTGCCTTTTCAGCCGCGGCGACGCCCTTTGAGTAATTCTTGCGCTCGGCATCTGAATTGTCATCTTGCCAGCGGACAAAGACGTTATTCATGTAGTAGTAAGCATAGGCTAGGTCGCGATAGACATCATGTCGGTTGGGATTGGCAACAACGGCCTGATTCCATGCATCGATGGCTGCTTTGGCCTTAGATTCATCTTCTCTTTGTTTCCAAAGTTCGCGCGCTTTACTCGCCAATTCTTTTGCGGCTTGCACATCTGCCTCGGCAACAGTTTTCTGGTCGCTGACCATCACAGTTTGGCGACCGCCGCATGCAAATGCCATAAGTGCTAAACACGTGGAAATAAGGATCCGCTGAAACATAACTCTATCCTTTATCTTAGTCTTTTCAGTTTGTATGGATGGTACTTTTTATCCCAGTGGCCCACTTATCACGCTGAGCCATGAGGTTCAAGGAACAGGACTGGTCCTAGCGACCTTTCCGCCCCTGCCAGCGCTCTTTTTCCATGCGAACCCGAAGTTTAAAAAGCTCGTTGAAAGTTTGAGTGATCCGATTGAGATTAACAGCCTTGGACTCACCGGCAATGCGCTCATGGACATTCATGTAAACTGTCGCCACCCGAAATCCCTTTTTCTTTGCTCGAATCGGAATTTCTAAATTCAATAAAAAGCTGTGGGATGAGGCTCCAAGCTGTTGGTAGATATCACGCCTGACCATATAAGAGCCCTCGGTTCGAGCGCGCGTACCAACAACACTCGCTGTCAACAGTCTCAAACCATAGGACAGACACGTACGCGTCAACGTGTAGCTCCGATTTCGATACAGCGAAGTGACAACGTCGGCCGTCTCTGTGCAGGGGAAAAAACCTAGAAATTCGTATGCATCGATCTGACCATCGGCTGGCATCATTGCAAACCATGCCTTGCTGGCGACTCGATATCCTTCGAGCAAGGCGGCACCCATGCCTGAATTTTCGGCGAGATGACATGCGACGAGATTTTGGTGAGTCTCTGCTAGAGCGTCAATGATGTCAGCTGTTCGGTCGGACGAGCCATCGTTCACAATGACGAGTTCGCCGTCACGAACATGCTCGTCAAGAAACGCCAGGGTTCGCTCAGCGCACGGGGGCAGCGCGTCCTCTTCATTAAACGCGGCCATCACAATGGTGAGGGAGTCGAACATCGAGGCAGACAGTATACGGTTTACTCGTATCTGAATAGCGTAAAGGCCCATGGACTTGAAAGATGAGTTTGCTCGTAGACCTACACCGTGACACCATGCTGATATGCGGCGATTTAGAACCCATGGTGATGGCACTTTCGAACTCGAAGAGTTTAAGTCGCTTGGAGACGATGTCATCTTAGAGCAAGATGTTCTTGTCTGGCATCCCGAGACCATTTCATTCGGCCAAAACATTTACGTCGGCCATCGGTCGATGATCAAAGGGTACCCCTCGGGGTACATTCAAATCGCTGACAATGTCTGGATTGGGCAAAACGTCTTCATGCATGGCGCTGGTGGGATTACAATCGAATCCGATGTGGGTATCGGGCCGGGTGTACAAATGCTGACCTCAAGCCATAGCATTCCACCAAAACCCCAATTAATTCTGGATGCGACCCTTGAGTTTGCCCCAATCCACATCGGCGCTGGGAGCGACATCGGCGTCGGAAGCATTATCCTTCCCGGTGTCTCTATCGGTCGAGGTGTACAAATTGGAGCCGGTTCGGTTGTGACGAAGTCGGTCCCCGATTTCTCAATCATCGTAGGCAACCCAGCCCGAGTGCTCCGAGAGCGCAATTAAACGTATCGATGGCTAATTCAAAGCGCGACTGGAACCGAAGCGGCTTGATTGCTTTTGTCATACTGATGGCTGCCTACAGCATCACCATGTGTCAGGGCCTCATGTTTTTCGACGCCGGAGAACTCGCACTTGTTGCGGCCCAGTATGGATTGGGCCATCCCCCAGGACAGCCAGGTTATACGCTCTTGCTGGCCCTATGGACGAGCTTAATGCCGCTCTCGCCCTTGATGAGTATGACGCTATTCTCTGCACTGTGTGGAGCGCTCTGTGCTTTGCCCGCTGATGCGATTCTTAAGAAATTCCAAATAAACGATCACCTGAGCAGGCTGATTATCATTCTAACGGTCGGCATGCTCTACCCAGTTTGGGACCAAGCAACACGCATCGAACTCTACTCATTGATGACGTTGCTCATGTTGATCACGGTCAACTATGCCCTCTCAGTGAACCAACGAAACGACCATTCGTCTCGAGAATGGCTTACACTCGGAGTACTTACTGGACTCATCGTCACCATTAACCCGATTCATGGTCTCGCAACAGCTGCCGGTGCCGGGCTTCTCTCACTAGGCTCACTTTTTAAGATAAACATCCGAAAGCTAATCTCGGCTATAGGTATGGCATTTACGGGATCTATGTTGGGTCTACTGCCCTACACGTACATACTTTGGGTGCGGAGTGCGTCCAATAGATTTGTCTGGGGTGACCTGACGAGTACCGATGGCCTTTGGCACTATCTTTCGGGTCAAGATTATGCACATACGGACCACACATCGTGGGCATCGATTCCCGAACACGCAGGCGAGTGGCTAATCTGGTCTCACACAAATGGATTCTTTGTTTTCTGTGTCCTCGGGCTTGTGGGATTGGGTGCGACAAGCCAATTGCGTCGAAGCGTACTTTTGTGGACTCCCATCGTATTAGCCGGATGTATTTTCTCGTTCAGTTATGGACAATATTACCCGGAGATACCGGATTTCAGCGCGTACCTGATTCCCTCGATTTGGGTCATGGGTTTTGGAATCGCCTGTCTATTCAATCGGAGCAAAAAAGAATACGCACTTGTTATGTCTTTAATCTTGTTGGCGATTGCACCGGTAATGACTAAGCGAATCTTACCCGATCGCTCTGATAATAACCTTGCCGTGGAGTTGGCGACGCATTGGTTAGAGTCCTTACCGGAGAACGCCATATTACTGGCAGAGACCGATCATCTTGTCTTTCCTATGATGTATCTTCAACAGGTCGAGGGGATTCGACCTGACGTGGTCATCTTGAATATTGGTTTCGCATCAAGTCGCTGGTACTGGACTCAGATATTTGACCAGCATACCGACCTCACACCCGTTGCCCTCGACGCGCCCGGCCCAGGTGTTCGACTGCGACGATTTCTTTTGGCAAACCAAGCGCGGCCTTTCTTTGCTGAATCCATCAGCGCTGCCCCGCTGGTCGGTATGAGGCCCTGTGTTGCCCCATTTGGCATTTCCATCGGGCGGGATTGTGAGAACATCGATGATCGGCTTCCACATTTTCAGACAACGATGAGACAATGGTGGAACTCGACAGCTGCAGACGACCCAATCTCTTCAAAGGTCCTCGCGTTCTTAAGCAACGAGCGCGCTCGCGCGTATTACGCACTCGGACAATTCGGGTCGTCACTCCAAGCACTGTCTGTTGGAGCTCGAATAGGTGAAGGGCAGACACTCCCAATTCCAGACCAGTTTAGAGTCAGCCAACATGGCATAAATTGGTCATACCAGGGGCAATTACTCGGTTCAGATTTACATAACCTCCAGCTGGGTTATCTCATTGTTAAGAATCAAGGTGTCGGCATTGATACGAAAGCAAGCGAGCGATGGCTCAAGAAAGCTGCCGAGTTATCAGACTGAACTCGGCAGCTTAGACGGGTGTTAACGCTTGGACGATTTGTAAGCGCGCGACTTATACTTTTTTGAATATCGTTTCCGAGCAGAACGGCTGCTTCGAGCTTGGCCCAGCTCAGACATCGCATTATTCAATTCACCGATCTGCGTATTCAAACGCGGGCTTGGGCTGAGTTGATTTTGACGCGAAACAGACCGCAATGCCTGCCGAATGGTGTCCTTAGCCCCGTCAAAATTACCGGCATCGGTCATGGTTGCGGCAATTTTTAGTCGCTTAGCCGCCTCCAGTTCACTCAGACGAATTGACACCAATGAATTCTCCGTCTTCAAGGCAGCGGCTTTACTCTTTGAAACGCCAACAGCAATGGCCCTTTGGATCTTCACATGGGTGCCATCTGCATTCAGATCGTCGTATTTAAGCGTGAGTCCTCCAACGATAATCTTGTCATTTTTAGCCGAATCAACCGACCCTTTTGGCAAACTGAATTTCAACATAACTTCACGGCTCTGACGACCCGTCATAAAACCAATGCGAATTGAACTCGTCTGTCCATCGGCGACGACAGGATAGCCGAAAGCCTTGATTAACTTAACACCAGCTTGAGCGTCGACAATTAGCCGCACATTGCGTGCAACGGTGCCCGCAACACCATTGAGTTCGTCACTCAGAATGGCTGCAATGTTTTGGCTGTTCTCGATGAAGTGATAGCGGCCACCGCCTTGGTCAGCAACCTGAGTCATAAGGTCCTCATTGTAATCCAAACCGACCCCCATCGTACTTACGCTGATGCCCCGTCGGAAAGCATCTGCCGCGCGCTGGCCGATGACGCTTGGGTTACTCTCGCCTACATTGGCAATCCCGTCAGACATTAAGATAACATGTCGAACCCGCGACTCATTACCGGCCGCACCCAATGTTTCGAAGGCTGAAAAAAGAGCCGGGCCAAGGGCTGTCGATCCGCCTGCTGAGAGTGTTTTTACCAATTTTTTCACTTGGTCTTTACCCTCTCTAGTCATCATAAGAGATGGACTCCTAGACACGGTCGATGAGTATGAGATGAGCGTGACCCGGTCATCGTCTCCAAGACCATCAACGAGCTTAATGGCAGCCAATTTTGAATCCGTTAACTTCTGCCCGCGCATGCTGCCGCTGCGGTCCAAGACGATTGCTAAATCCAGTGGCGGTCTGTCCTGATTGATGGAGGGACCAGCGGCCAATTGTACCAAGACGTTGAAGTCATTTACTTGGGATTGGTGCAGCGAATTGAACTGCGGCAAAACAGTGGCTTCGACCGCCCCCTTAGTCGTCGTCTGCGCCGTATTCACTGCAATGGCTACTGGATTTCGAGTATGGTCATCGGCGTATGAACTGCTGACTTGACAACCCAATGACAGCAAAGCTGCGAGACATAAGAGACGAAAATATAACATGGTTCTGATACTCCGTGGTTATGATGTAGGACCACTTACGTGTCACACTTGAGTTTCGATCTATTTTTTCTTCGTTTTTTGGGTAATTGATGGCGATGAGTTTGTTGAAAGATGTCTTTGTACTACCGTGCGGGCGTACGTCTAATGTGTGCTCGCACAACACTCAACTAAAGCTAATTAATCAATCTGCCGAATGAGTAAACGTGTTCATAAACCAGGCTTTGCCCTGTAAAATGAGCCGGTCTTATACGAGGCGTACCCACTTCAAAACAGAGCCGGTCAATGATCCATTCTGAGAGCCTTAGGGTGTGAACGGCTAGCAGACCACCGAGCTCATCATGAACTCCCACATATTAAGGTAAGCTGACCACCATTGAATCTGGTTGCCAATATTGGGAGAAAAAATCCAGCAAGTGCGCTCGAAATCCCACTAACTTGCTAATGCCATCAGGCTCGGTATCATCATGAGGTGAGTAAAAAGGATACATTGAAGCAGCCTACGCGCAATCCGCCAAAGGAAATTGGGGATACAGCGCTGGAGATGAAAGCAATTCCGTTCTTCGTTGACCGTCTTGGAAAGCCGACGCGCCAGGATGACTCACGCACCTTGACTGAACCAGCTGATCACGAGTTGAAAGAGGCATTCGAAGACATGGCATCCTTCGACGATAATGACGATGATGACACCGTAACCATCGCCGTCGACGGTGAGTTCGGTGAGTTCGAAGATGCAACCGAATCAGTTTTTGATGATGAGTAGGCGACGAGTCGTGCCTAAGGGTGCTCACCCGCGACTGTGAGATATCGACACTCACCGTCATAGCTCCACTTTGGACAGTTTGTGTATGTCCAGCTCTTGCCATCGTACTCAATCATGCGCCCGATGGTCGCCCTGCGTGTCTTTAAGTCTGCGCGTACACGCCGTACGAGACCCGGAGATACTCTGGGTTGATTCTTCGCAAACGGACCGATGACGAAGTCGGGAAGCCCGAATTTAATTTGACCACGCGACAAGAGAACGAACCGCTGATTTCCCAGCCGCCGCCTGGTCATCACAGGCGTTCCGAGGGTTTCGGCGTCTTGACCGATTAGGCTTCGAAATGAAGCTGGCGTATAAGCACGCCTCGCCAAAAGATCGAGGACAATTCCGTTGTAACGCTCGGCCGTTCTCAACACAGCCGCACCGACGAGTCGAAGATGGTTGTTCAGTGGTAAGGTCAGACTTCGACTGCGAAACGAGACGGCCAGCTTCGCGTTATAGGCCAGTGCCAACGCACCTGGTTCAAGCCTTTTGAGCATTGGTTTGAGCCGCGCCCAGGGCAATAACTGATGTGGAAGTTGCGCAAAGTCCAGTTCTACATCGATTCGATAATCGGCTGGAAGTATGGTTTTTTTAAGATGCATGGTCACAAATGAGAAATCATCACGTTCGGCGTGAACGGCCGTCCACATATCAGCCACATCCGCTTTGCTTTGCATGGCGTTGGGGTCGGCAGTCAAAACAAGATACATTTGTAACGCCGGTAGGGGCTGAAAAACGGCGTCTTGAGCATCATCGTCATGTCCATCTGATAGTCCGGGTGACGCGCCACACCCGAAACATAGAGCGAGGAGACAAAGCCACCCCTGTCCGATGGAGAGCCAGTCCCTCAATGCTGGCCGCCCGAAACGGATTTAGCGCTGCGCAACGTGGTCGCTTTAATACTGTGTGACCAAAGCAACTGGCCTTTTGAATCACGAGATTCAAATGTCAGACTTCGAGTCCCAGCGGCCCCGGACACCCTGAGCAGCCCAAAGTTTCGTTTCTTAGTGACCAGAGTTCCAGGTATACGGACCGGACTGTCCCACTCACCATCAGCGGCCGCGCCACGACTGGTCAATGGAGAGGCTGTGAAGTCGTACAATGGGTAAAACCCTTTCGGATGAACCTTTACGAGCTCTGTGTGATGCCGGTCACCACTGACAAAAACGACCCCATCGACGTCTCGACGAATTAACATATCCAGCAACTGCCTTTGCTCATGAGGAAATTGCGCAGACCCTTCGTAACGATCAAATGGACTCAAAAACTGACCACCAGCTGCCACGATCTTAAAGGGCGCTCTGCTGGCAGCCAAAGCATCCGCTAGCCATCGCAGTTGCGCTTGACCAAACTGAGTTTTTTCTTCGTTTCGCGGTGCATTCGATGCACTTCGGTAGTAGCGATTATCAAGCAGAAAGAAGTCAACATCATTCCAGGTGAATTGTGTAAACACACCCGGGATACCGGGTAGCCCGTAACTAGGATTAAACCAGTGCTGTTTGAATGCATCCAAACTGGCCTGCTTGTGTACGAACGATCGATTAGAGTCATTTGGGCCGTAATCGTGGTCATCCCAAATTGCGTAATGGTGACTTGATCCGAGCAGTGCTTGCAACTGTGGTAGTTTTCGGGACCGCCGGTAACGTCGGGCCATACCACCGGCAGATGACCAATCTGACGCCCGAAAGTAGACGTTGTCACCAAGCCACAGCATCATGTCCGGCGATTGTTTTCTTATCGCCTCATAAATTTCATAACCGCCGCTGTAATACGGTTTTGGGTCATATTCAATATCCGTCGTATGCGCACAAGAACCCAGTGCGACGACAAAATCCGGGGGGACACGATCTTTAAATCGACGCCACAAGGCTTGCGTTTGAAAGCGCAGGGGCCACTTGGATTTGAGCCCATCCTCTCCAGCCTCACCCAAATGCACAGAAAACCGATATGTTTGCCCTGGGTTTAAGTCGGCGAGGCGAATCTTGGCAATGTCGTTCTGACCGGTCTCGTGGGTAGATGACCATTGAAGCTTACCTGGGTCTGACTCCAACCAGTATTTGATACGTATCTGCGTTGGTTTGGTTGTCTGAATCCAGATCCCGACTTCAAAATGCGTACTGTAGCCCACCAACGGACCGGAGCTGACCGCCGCCTCTTTTGCAAATGCGGCATTGCCACTCATCAATGCAACGCAGACGGCCGTTATGTACAGCCGCCAGGCGCGACTTAAGTCAGCCACTTATTCGGCTCGAATAGAATTGTCTCATCAGTTTGCCGATTGTGGCCAGTTGCATATTGGACGTTCCCTCATAGATTTTGCCGATTTTAGCATCCCGATAAAATTTCTCAGCGGGATACTCCTTTGTAAAACCGACACCGCCCATGAATTCCAAGCACATAGATGCCGCGCGCTCAGCAACTTGAGATGAAAAAAGCTTTGCCATGGCGGCTTCTTTGACAAACGGTTGCTTTGCATCTTTGAGTCGAGCCGCATTGTAGACCATGAGGCGGGCCGCTTCGATCTCTGTGGCGACCTGGGCATATTGAAATTCAAGGCCTTGAAATTCGGCGATTGGACGCCCAAATTGCTGCCGATCGAGCATATAGGCCATCGCGTGGTCAAGAGCGCCCTGAGCAAGGCCTATCATCTGCGCACCAATTCCAATTCGACCTTCATTGAGCGTCTCTATGGCGATTTTGTATCCCTTGCCGACTTCGCCAATTACGTTTTCAGCGGGCACTTTGCAATCTTCGAAAATGAGTTCCACTGTACTCGATGCACGAATTCCAAGTTTATCTTCCTTCTTACCGATTTTAAGTCCCGGCGTATCTCGTTCAACAATGAATGAGGTGATGCCGCGGTATCCCTTACTCGGATCCACGTTGGCCATGACAATGAAAAGAGAGGCCTCGGCGCCGTTGGTGATCCAAAGTTTACTGCCATTTAGAATGTATGAATCCCCGTCCAGCGTTGCGCGCGTCTTCAGAGCAAATGCGTCGGACCCGGAACTGCTTTCCGATAAGGCATAACTGCCGACCCATTCAGCACACATTTTAGGGAGGTAGCGGGCCTGCAAGGCGGGGCTCGCAAAGTTAAGCAGGGCGTTATTGACCAACGTGTTTTGAACGTCGACGAAAACCGATACACTCGGATCAACCCTCGCCAAAGCTTCAACTGCCAGAATGGCCGAGAAAAAACTGCCCCCGGCGCCGCCCAGGTTTTCAGGTACTTCGACGCCCATCAAACCCAATTGAAAAAGGCCTGGAATGATGTCCCCATCGATTTTTCCGGCCTCATCCATCTCCGAGACTTTCGGACCAATCTGCTCCCGTGCATATTGGTATACGGCATCCTGAAACATCGTCTCGTCTTCAGTTAAGATCGTGAGTGGTTTGATGGTCATGGCTCTATTCCTTCGTCCAAATCAATAAAATCAGTACCCTGAAGTGATACCAACTATGAGTAAAAGATCCATACTAAGTTACTTTATTTTCTAGGTCATGAGTCCAAGTGTAATTTGATTCAGTCGAGTAATCGGATGGTTGATCGATCTTTCTCGATTGGGCCTAAAGGTAATTTCACATCCCTTTCATCGACTTCATCCAACACTTTGATTTTTATTCTGCCATTGCCATCAGACATCGGTCGGACGCTTTTCCGACCAGCAGGTTCGGACCGAATCGAGGGCATTTTCTTTCGCAACGCCTTCTGTGAATGCCTCGACTTGGTTTTCATTTCTTGCTGCGGGCGAGCTGTTTTGGCCTGAGTACGGCGGCGTTTATTTTTTGCGGAAGAGCGGTTCTTGAAACGTATTAATTTTGTAAGAACCTCATCGTCGACGCCCATTATAATCGTTTCGTTGATTGGCCGATAACCATCTGATCTGAAGTTAAAATCATGCCGACCCGGATCTACTGGGACGACTAAGGGTGTCCGTCCAATGACTGTCGCGTTCTGCGAAACGGTGGCACCGCTTGGTATTGACGAGAGCACAATAGACCGCACAACGCGACGAACATCACTGACACCCGCATCAAGCTGCATCGCGACGGACGCATTGCGTTTAGATGCGGATCTTTTTGACACCGACGTATCGAACCCATCGAAAACACCGCCCAAGAATAATAGAAGCACTGCCAATAAGGTCATAACCATCCAAGACAACCAACGCCGCCCGTGGGCGATACTTGCATGTCCGGTTTCGCTGATATCGACAGACAGAGTGGGTATCACCGGTTGTTCGGTCGCTGAAATGGGTTCCAGCCGAGGTGTTACAGCGGGTTGCAGCCGACGCAGCTCCACTCGCATTTCATCAGCGGTTTGAAACCGTTTATCGCGGTCTTTCTCTAATGCTCTCGATAACCAAGTCTCGAGTTCAGGGTCGAGGCGTAGGCTGGGACGTAGACCAGACGCATTGGGTAAAAGTGTGTTGAGATGCTGTTCAAATATCTCTTTCGCTGTCCCGTTGTAGGGGAAACGGCCAGTCAAAATTCGATACGTCATAATCCCAAGTGAGTAGAGATCAACCCGTCCATCCAGGGACAAGAACTTGACCTGTTCCGGTGCCATATACTGAGGCGTTCCAACCAGCTGGTTAATCCCGGTGACAGGACCTATTTCTTTGTTTGATATGCCCGGAATGTATCGGGCGATCCCAAAATCGAGAATCTTTACGACTTCGGGTCCGTCAATCGGAGACTCGACGAAAATGTTGCTCATTTTTATATCTCGATGAACGACCCCGCTCGCGTGGGCGTAACTGAGGCCCATGAGTACCTGACTGAGTATATTGAACAAACGTTCGGTCGGAATGAGCTGCACCAACGACAATTGATAGAGGTCGTAGCCATAAAGGAGCTCCATTACCAGAAACTGGTCTCCATTTGGCAGGACTCCAAAATCGCTTACTCTGGCAATATTTGGATGGTCGAGGCGGACGGCGATTGATGCGCCACGCCTGAATCGATTTGAATCAATAGACCGCCGACCAGGCAGAAATTTAAGGGCAACTCGTATGTCGTTGGACTGGTCCGTCGATGACCAAACTGAGCTACCTCCACTCCCAGTCCCAATGAGTTCATCTAATATATAACGATCTTGAACGACATCTTTTGTCCGGTCTAAAACAAGTTTAGCACCGTCTTTTTCACAATGGGTTTGCTGAGCTGAATAAAGCCTATGACAGCGGATACAAATCTTCATTTGCATAGTGCGGCCTACCTTGAGCCAAGCTCTGAAAGCACATCATCTTGATAATCCCAATTATCTGAGAGGATTTCGCCGAAGGGCTTTATCTGACCCGATGCAGCATCGTAATACCATGCATCAACCGCTGATTGAGTTGTGTAGGTGTCTCCAAAGTCCAAAGAGCCGCTCGCACCCAGAAGGTCGACGGTATGGGTCGAATCCGATTGCAGTCCGTCCCGAGTTTCTCCGAAAGATGCCAATCGGATTTGTGTCGATTCACCGCCTTGAGTAAGTCGTAACAATTGCTGACTTAATGATACGCCATCGACGGTATCCTGGGGCTCTACAGCCGCGTAGAGATAAGCCACGAGAAAAGCTGAATCAAATGCTGCTGCTGCATTTAGGTGCGACAGAGATGTAGGAAACCGCCGTGTAAACCAATCTGAGAACTCACGATACGCCTCCTCTTTCAAGCAGGACGGCCGAAACCCGACGAGCTGATCGGCAAGGGCCTGGACTCGGCTCTCATTCAGCATCTGCAGAGACATGACATCATGGAGACGATGCGTCCCGAAAATAGGTCGGCCAGAGAGGCTTGCGAGAGCCTCATCTTGATCCGCCAAAGTTACAAATTCTTCTGCATCCCCAAAGAAGAGTAAAACTGAGGGCTCAAAATCGCCGATAGCCACATCAATATCGGCCACGCTGAACACGGCTCGCCTGTTTTCTCGCTCAGCTTCATAAACCATTTCTAAAATGGGTTTATCCAGACAGTCAGATTGTCCACAATATAGAGTTTTAAAGCTCTTAGATAAGCGGATTCCTTCATGATCGTCGGGTCGAAGGATCGCCACTTTACTATAGCCCTTTGCATCCAAGACTTTGGCCATAGCAACAAGCTGTGATACCTCGGGCGATCTGAGTTTCCAAAAGAGGCCATCATCAGATTCAAAATCAGACGCTGTCCAACGGAGCTGGGGTGCCATATGTAGAGCCCGCATGGGTTTAGTGACCTCTCTAAAGACTTTTTCGGCGGCAGCATCGTCTAAGGGTCCAATCAGAACGGGCACTTTTGCTTGCCCGACAAGCCACATCGCACGTCGAGCCACCTCGTCTTTTGTCCCCGATGAATCACAACTGATGAAAACAAGTTTTCTGCCGGAGACCCCGCCCGCTTGATTGAGCTCGAATGCGAGGGTGCCAACGACCCTCTCCATCACGTCACCTTCCGCCTCGAGCTCACCATTGCGAGGCATCATGAGTCCGATTCTCAAAGCCGACTTATTATGAAAATCAGTCTCCTCAGACAGGCCATGCAGAACTCGGCAGGCTGGCGGGGGTGGCGCGGGCTCAACGCATAAAGTGTCCTGACACATGAGAAAGCTTGAACAGTCAGAGTCGACATCGCACTCTTTTTCAAATTTCACGATTTGTGAGCATCCAGCCAGAACCAAAATCAGAAGACCGTATTTCAAAACCGAGTCCTCCAATCGATCCCAGTCCGCCCAAAACCCATGGTCGGTCGTAGAGTCGATTCAGCCTCATCTCCATCGAGTAGAAACCAGATCAGGCCACCGATTGCGATGGCCGCGCTGGTCGAGAGAACAATGTCAGCTGCAAGCGCTTGGGATTTGGCAAGCGACTGGGTTTTCTTTTTGTCGTCTAACTGCGTTGTTTGGTCTGCCCGATGTGCAGTGTGCAAGGCTACAGCACCAACGGTGAGGCCAGCTGTGACACCGAGTGCACCGCTCGCTATCAACCACGCTGGGGCCCCATAGGTTTCGGATTCGTTGGACCCATGACGTCCTTCAAAAACAAGTGGGCTCGGTTGTGGTGGGCTGAGTTTTTCCCCTGCCATGATTTTAACTTTGATAGCGTCCAGTCGCTTGACCGCCTTCTCTTTGAGTGCCCGGTCAACATCAGGTAGCTCAACACACTGGTTGTAGAGATCTTGAGCACTTGAAAAATCCCTCAGGTCCGCCTCGTAAATGAACCCAATGTTGTAGAGCAGTTCTGGCACTGGACTGAGTTCGAAAGCGCGGCGATAGAGTCGAATTGCACGATTGAAATCCCCGGTTTCCCGAGTCTTGAAGGCTTCTCGAGCCAAGGCCTGGACACGGTCCTTGATACCGTGATTGGACGCGGTCTTCGCGCGCGGTACACCACACAGGACAAACAGAGATAAAACGGCTACACCAAATCGCAAACCAGCTCATCCCCCCGGTCTTCTATATCGCATGGTATGACCGAGCCGGGATGACAGTCAAGGTATCGAGAATCTCGGTTTCGACTACTCGTCATTAAACGAAGAGCGCCAAGTAACAACCAAGTCGATAGAGTTGGTTGCCCGCGGTCCAGAGACTGTAATTGTGGCAAACGACATGGTCCAAAATGAGCCAGAGTGTCCGGTTCCTTACAGTAGCAGCGGATTCAATTAGACCGATGCGGATTCTGGGTTTGACGTCCGGTCGTACAGACTAACCAAGGCTAAATAGCCCGTAAAGCGTGTCTGCCTAAAGGCTCACTGACTATCGGTTTTCTGCAGAAAATCTTCCAGCAATTTGGAGGATACGATGATCAAGTCGCGCTCTGTGATCATTCCAACGAGCTTTCCTTCTTCGACGACAGGCAAGCACGCCACTTGCCGGGAACGCATGAGGTGAATCGCATCGATGGTTCGAAATTGCGGTTCGACAGTGACTGGCTCTTTTCGCATGATGGTCCCAACCTCAACCATTTCACCGGATGCGCCCCGAGCGATGAGTCGAAGTAGGTCCCAGTGAGAAAGCAGTCCAACCAGTTTCCCAGACTCGTCTTCAACGGGGACATGACGAACGTGCGACCATTCCATAACGCTTGCGGCCAAATCGACAATGTCACCTGGCTGCACGGTAAATAAATCGGTGGTCATAATCTGCCCAACCGTCTGATAACTCGAACGCCAGTTCCTATCCCGCTTATCATCAGCCAGGGTTGCGAGGGGCCATTCATGTACTGGATTGCCGGACCGCTGGTGCTTTAACATCGCCGCGGTCACCTGCCTTGACCTCAGGTCAGATGTGCCACGCTGCCCCATGCCTATGATCGACCCTAACGCCCATTGAGCACCGGTTTGCTGGCTTGCCACGCGCTCTTCAATAATATCCAGATAACGAGTCACATCTGCTGAATCAACGCCGGTCTGAAGCAGGCCTTCTCTCGCACTCGGCAGGAGTTCTTCGGTGATCAAATGTCCAGCGGTGAACGTTTTCCCACCGAGCCAGGTAAATTGTGCATCGAGGCCCGTTTGTGCTGCCGAGAAGAAGTTTCTCTTCGCATGCTCAAATTCCATCACCTCTGAAATCGGCTTCGAGTCATGCGTAAGGGATGCCATCAATCCAAAGAAAAATGCGGCGTTGGCAACTTCATCTACAACCGTCGGGCCGGCAGGCAGTACGCGATGCTCAATCCGAAGGTGCGCGACGCCATCTTTGACTCCGTAGCAGGGCCGATTCCAGCGATAGATGGTTCCATTATGAAGTCTCAGGGCGTTGAGCTGAGGGATCTCGCCAGAGCGTAAAACCTCACATGCATTTTCAGTCAGATCCCCAGCCAATACAGAGCGATGCTGAGTAATATCTTCTTGGAAGAGCTCCAAAATTGAGTTCTTGAGCCACCGTTCCCCGAAGTGAACCCTTGGCTGGAGTCCTCGGCCAGACTGTAATTCAGACCGAGTATCGACCGAACGTTCGAAGAGGGCGATTCGGGTTTCACTCCACAATCGGCGACCCATCAACAGTGGAGAGTTTACAGCCGTGGCGAGAACTGGAGCACTGATCGCCTGCGCCACGTTGTAAAACGGAGCGAATTCATCCGGTGAGACCTGAAAGTGAATTTGAAAGCTGGTGTTCGCGGCTTCGAGCATCACGGAGTCATGACTCAAGTGAAATTCGTCAATCCCATTGATTTGGACCTTGAATTCGTCGCCGCGCAAGCGCCGCATAACTCGATTGAGCTCGTAATAGCGCTGTTTCGGAGTCATACTGTCGAGGTCCAAGTCCGAGCGTCTCAGAGTCGGCAATATGCCAACCAAAAGTATATCCGAATTGAAGGCAGCCGCACCATTTCGCACTGTATCGAGCACGTTTTGTAATTCGATTTCCATCTGGCGAAGACACCCTTCCCCGAATACCTGCGGGTCAAGATTCGCCTCAAGATTGTATTGGGCCAGTTCAGTTGTCAGCCGAGGGTCATCTAACCGCTCAAGGAGCTGCATTACAATGGGCGCAGCCGCTAGATTCTCGTCGATAAGAAACATTTCTTGCTCGGCACCAATCCGGCGAATACCTGTCTCAAAGAGGCCCTTCTCGAGCATCATTTCGAGAGCCCGAACATCGTTCAGTAAAGCCTTCGTAAAAGCTTTTCGCTTTTGATCATCAAGCTCGTGTACGTTTTGTTCGCCCATTTTGCCCACCTTTTCCAAATGGCTGATATCAGAGGGGTCGTGATCAACAAGCGCACGTTATGCCGTGTGATCGCCAGTCGCAAGGACATCCAGCTAAAACCACTTCGATTTAGACAATTACTGCACAAATCAATCCTTGAGGGGGTTTTGAATTCGCCCGTTCCTGATACAATGCTAAGCCGAGAACGGATCGAATAAGGAACCGGACATCGTCGAGGGGGTACCCGCTGACGCATGTCGGGCTGGAGAGGCAAAATGACTGAGGTCAGTCTAGACAAACTCGAATTAGGCATTATTGAGGACGAAGAGCGTCTACTCAAACACATTCAAGATCAGCTTGCTGATGTCATTGCCCAGCCAAATTCATCGACTGACTATGACAACGAACTTCTCACGTTGAGGGACCAACTGAGTGAAGCTCGCCTGGAAGATCAAGCTATGCTCGTCGAGCATATGACGAGACTGTCAGCACTGCGAGCCGCCCAAAATCGTGAATATGAGGCCCCTGTAGATCCCAGAAGCCCCTACTTTGCCCATATTCGTCTAAGCGATCAGCATAAAGGCCAAGAGCGAATTAGAGAAGTTGTCATCGGTCGTCGGTCCTTTATTGACACTCAGCGAAATGTACAAATCGTAGACTGGCGAAATTCGCCCATCAGTCGCATCTATTACTGCTACGACGAAGGTGACGACTACGAAGAAACATTTGCAAAGCAATTGCAACGAGGACATGTAGAGCTGCGCCGAACGCTCACGGTAAACGGCGGGAAAATTTCGCGAATTCGGTCCGGAGACCGTGTTTTAGTCAGGGATGTTCACGGCCGCTGGCTCAAACAGAGTGACGAACGCAGCCGATTAGCTGGAGGTGCGCAAACGGCCCTTAGAGCTCCCGACCGTCGTCTCGGCCGAACGGGTGCAGACCAACGTCTTCCAGAGATCACAGCGTTGATTGACCCTGCACAATTCAGACTCATCACACAAGATGACAGTGGGATCATCATCATTCGTGGTGGAGCTGGCACCGGTAAAACGACCATTGCTTTACACCGAATCGCATATTTATGTTTTCAAAACCGCAAGCGATTCCAACCTAAGAGAATCCTTGTTATTACCCCGGGCGAAGGCCTACGGAAATACGTCTCAAAAGTCCTGCCAGCGCTCGATATTAAAGGCGTTCGCATTCGCACATTTTCAGAATGGGCGAGTTCAACCGCGAAGTGGTTGGTCCCTCAGCTAAGAAAGCGTAAAACAACCGACGATACTCCACTCGGCGCACGACGGTTGAAGCGACATCCTGCATTGCTCAAACTTCTCAAGTCCGCCGTAACCGAAAAGGCGCGCGAATTTGATTCGGAGTTCCTCAGAGTCGGTGGTTCAGCCCTACTCGATGCCTGGGTCAAGCGCCGGACACTACCACCCATGCAGCGTCTCCATGCTGTAAAGAAGTGGGCTTCGGGACCAGGCCGACACCAAGTTGACTCAAACTCGTACGACTTTAAACGACTTTTTGAAGGCGCGTCCAAAGAGCTTGGCGACCCATTTGAAACATGGGCTCAAACCCTGACGGATCGAACCAAGATTATTGAATGCTTCGACGCATTAAAGGTGGATTACTATCAGTGGGAAGTCGACCAGCTCGTCAGCTCGGTCTCACAGCAATCGGACGATCCAAATGACGCAAGAGAGCTCGGCGACCATGGTCGTGGTATTGATGGCCAATCCATCTTCGCAGGGGAAATCCAAGGCCGCTTAGATACAGATGACTGGGCGATCATCCTCCACTTGTGCCAGCTGAAAAATGGGCGTCTAGCGGGTTCAAATGGCCGCTTTGTTTCAATGGAACATGTGATCGTCGATGAGGCTCAAGATCTCTCGCCCTTATCGATAAAGGTTCTTTGCGAGACAGCTAAACCAGGGGCGCCCGTCACGCTGGCTGGAGATACGGCTCAGCGCTTGTATCTTGACGCTGGTTTCGGACATTGGGAAACGCTCATCGAGCAGATCGGAGTCAGAGCATCCATTCTGCCACCACTGGCAGTGAGTTATAGATCGACGCGTCAGGTTATGGAGTTGGCACGTCTCGTACTTGGAGACTTGGCCGACGATATGGTAGTTCGAGATGCGAGAGATGGCGCGCCGGTCGAACTGATTCAATTTGATGAGCAGGGTGAGACCGTGGCTTTTCTAGCAGATTCTCTAAAGAGCTTAAGGACGCGGGAACGGCGATCCAGCGTGGCACTTGTTGCTAGAAATATGTCCGTCGCACGTCTGTATCACGATTCGCTCCGTCGGGCCGAAGTCCCCGATCTCCGCCTCGTCCAGAAACAGGACTTTGATTTCACACCTGGAATCGATGTGACCGATGTCTATCAAATTAAAGGGCTTGAATACGATTATATCGTGGTCCTCGAGCCCACGGCCCGCCACTATCCAGATACAATCGAAAGTCGACATTTACTACACGTCGTCCTGACTCGGGCCGCGCATCAATTGTGGTTGCTCTGCTCTGAGGAACCCTCTCCCCTGCTGCCTCTCGAAACGTTGAGTCAAAATCTGGCTCAATCGGATTGATTCGTTATGAGAACGTGCTTTATTTTTTTGTTTCTTTTGGGTTTCCCGCCGACCGGCGTAGCCAATGTGCCAGCAGCCTACTTTGCCTGCGAAGGCGCCGAAAACGGAGATTCATGTCAATTACCAGGTCCTGTTTACGGAAATTGCGTCCTCGATACCTTATGCGATGACCCAGACGCTACACCCGTAAACGAGTGCCTCCTGTGCGTCGATGGGTGTTGGGGCCTTGAACCAGACTCATTTTGCATTCAGCAAGATGGATCAGATGGCGTCTGCCAAGCACAAGACCAATGCACAACGGACCCGGACAAATCATTTGACCAGTGTAATTGGTGTACGTCTGGAGACATACCTCGCCAGGCTGCAGCAGATGGATGCCGGCAAAGTGAGTCCGAATCAGTTTGGCTATGGGCACTGATCATATTCGGACTGATTCGAGAGCAGAATCGTGGTTGATCCTCTCGTTTAATCCCACCACTGATTCGAATTGGGCAGCAAAAGCTGGAAGCGAGAGCGCTGCTCAGCTGGACAGCGATCATCAAAAATCTCCCGAACCTCATCAGGACTGTATAGTTGGCTGAAGTGCATGAGAACGACCGAATCATTTTTAAATTCCCCAATGAACGGGAGCAACTCATCAAGGTGAATGTGGCAACCTGCTCGAGCATTCTGAATCGACTTCTTTTCGTTTAAAAACGTGCATTCAAGTACCAGGGTCCGGACATCGAAAATGTCTGGGTTTCCAAGTAAGACATCGGGGAGAGTATCGGTCAAATAAGCAAACTCTTTGCGTTCAATGACATTGAACATATCTTCATTACCACTGCGGCGTAAGCGCCCGATCTCGGGCCCTGGCAACTCCATATACTCAACTTTAAGTTTCTTAATTCGACGAAAAAGAACGTAGCCAAGGGAGGGTACCGGATGCAGTGTTCGGATCGCACGGACCCATAGGTCACCATGGACATGGGTGACATCACCAGGACTTAGGGGAACTAAATCAACTTCGAATGTCCAACGATGCATTTTCGAAAACGTATCGAGAAGGTCGGGAAGGTCACTTGATAACTCTATCGGTAAGAACACCCTCAAGGGCGTCTTAACGCCCATCAGTCCTCTCATTCCGAGTAAACTCGGCAAAGCACCAAGGTGATCAGCATGGGCATGGCTTAAGAACAAATTTTTAGCGGACGCACCAATCCGAAAAGCGGTTCCTACGTCAAAAAGAGATTTATATTCCGGAACAAACAGGCTGGTATAAAAACCACCAAGAGATCGGCCGATAATCGTTTCTGACTGCGTCTTAATGGTCGTTTGACTCATGGGCGTATCTACATTTCTTCGAGGGCCACCATGCCGAGTAGTTCAAGTCCAGCTCCGAGCATTCGGCGGGCACAACGAACAAGCTGTGCCCTGGCCGCCATTGCAGCAGGCTCAGCACCAATGACGCGACAGTCCTTGTGATTATAGAAAGCCGCAAATGACTTGGCCAACTCGAATGTCGATTTGGTCAATACGCTCGGTTTGAGTTCAAGAGCGGCCGTACGTACATCCGTAGGAAAAGCGAGCATCGCTTTCAAGACGGCTTGAGCTTGCTCATGGGACAACACGCCGTAGTCAGGCTCCACACCCACATCAGCATTATCTAATTTCCGGAGCATGCTTGTCGCTCGCGCATAGGCGTACTGGCAGTACGCGCCTGTCTCGCCTTCGAGACTGATACTGCGCTCTCGGTCAAAGACAAAAGTGGTCACTGGTGCATACTTGAGCAAGAAATATTTTAAGCCGCCCTGAGCAATCGCCTCCGCCCGTGTAAAAAGCTGTTCTTCAGTGAGATGTGGCCAACGAGAGCGACCAGCATCAGCGGCGGCTTTCTGGAGCTCATCCATGAGGTCGTCGGCATCGACCACTGTCCCTTCGCGGGACTTCATTTTCCCATCCGGGAGTTCAACCATCCCATAGCTGAGATGTTTTAGTTTTCCAGCATAATTGGGCTTAAGGCTCTCTAATATTCCAAATAGAACTCGAAAATGATGGTCTTGCTCGTTACCTGTCACGTAGACCATTTGGTCAAACTCATATTCTTCAAATCGCTTAACTGCCGTACCGATGTCCTGGGTGACATAGACGCTGGTACCATCGGCTCTCAGAACCGCTTTCTCTCCATTTAGACCAATGGTTTCTAGGTCAAACACCACCGCACCATTTGCTGCATACTTGAAAATACCACCGTCCAATCCCTCGGCAACGAGGTCTTTTCCAAGTAGATAGGTTTGGCTCTCGTGATAAACCCGTTCGAAGCCGACTCCCATCCGCTGATAGGTCTCTTCGAAACCAGCTTCGCACCACGCATTCATTGTACTCCAAAGCTCTCGTACGTCCGGTATGCCTGCCTCCCAGTCGACCAACATTTTACGCGTCTGACTTCCCAAAGAACTCAGCTCGCTGTTGAAGTAGTCATCCTTGTTCATTGGTTCAGCGAGACCTTGAGAATAAGCCAGATATTCTTCATTCATCGCCTTATCGAAGAGTACGTAGTAGTGACCAATAAAGTGGTCGCTTTTCAATCCGCTGCTGTCCGGGGTCGCACCATGACCAAAGTTTTGATAGGCCACCATTGATTTGCAAATATGTATTCCACGATCATTGACAAGATTTACACGGACAACGTCGCCGCCTGCGGCCTTTAAAATCCGGGCGACAGTCGATCCCAGTATGATATTTCGACAGTGGCCTAAATGGAGCGGTTTATTGGTATTTGGCGAACTGTACTCAACCAAAATCCGACGACCCTTTAACGTCTGTGACAAACCCAAAGCACCATCATCAGTGCGGCTCCACTCTAAAATCTGTGGTGCAACATGAGTCCAATCGAGATACAGATTCAAGAATCCGCTGACGGTCTCGACCTGGGTGACTCGCGGCTCAGAGTCAAAACAGGTCGCCAGTTCCTCTGCAATGACCTGAGGTGCCTTCCGGAAGAAACGCGCAAGCGAATGACATGCAAAGCTCAGGTCTCCGCTGCCGGCGCGAGTTGGGGGTGCGAGTGAGACCTCTGCATCAATGTCCAGCTGAGAGAGTCTGTCTCTAATCGGACGCGCTAAGTCTTCGGTCAGCATAGCGAAAAAATCAGTTGCCATGTATCCGCTCCTCATGGGGCCACCGCTTCCCACCAACGCAAATGCGCCAATAAGAAGACCTCATTCAAATCCTTGGTCCTGGGCTATGCTTTATCTCAAACGTTACTTTTTTGATAGTAGCGAAGCTAATGTCACGACAAAGTAGCGACCGACATAAGCAACACCAACATCTGTGAGACCCTCAAGGACCAGGTTGCGAGCATGGCCAGGGCTTTCTAAAAACGCGTGAAGTGCCGCCTCAGGTGTCGATGCATTCGCTAGATTTTCGGCGACAAATTGAGGCACCAACCCTCTGTGGCGTACCCGCGTCGTTAATGTGCCTGTTTCGGGCGATGCATGACTTAAGCTTTTACTTTTGGCTAATTCTTGAGCATGACTTCTCGCAATTTGAGTCAGCTTGGTGTTTTGCCTTAGTGGCTTATAGCCGTGCCTGGCTCGATGTCTATTGATGAGGATAAATAGTCGGTTTGCATAGTCTCCTACGGTTCCGGGCTCGGACTGTGGATGTAACTTGATGGTGGGTAAAGTGGGTACAGGCTCTTCAACATGAATCGTGTGTTGTATCAGCACAACGGGTCCGTATTGGCTCCCGGCCACAATCTCAAGTCGATATGATCCAGGCCCATGTCCAAACCCGAAAGAAAAACCAAATTCTCGACCGTGTCGATCGTCGAGTTGTTCAACAAATCCGTCGAGTGGGCTGTGCACAATCAACCGGGGCTGATAATAGCCCCGATGAAGCCGCCCGGTGACCTGGATACTATCACTCAAAGTCGCTTTTCTGGGTAGGATTGCATTCAACGCCGCCCCCCGATGCAGCAAGAGCACGGTAATCACGTACATCTCTCCGTCAAAATGGGCATAATGGCCATAGTGAGTCGGTGGTTCACGACGGTGCAATCGGCTAATTAGACTGGGAATGTGAGATAATAAAGCAGGTGTTGGAGACGGTCCCACGGTGTAAGGAGTCACCTGCGCATCAACGATCTTATGCCGGGCCAGTGTGAAGGCCAGCCTTTGACCCAAAGCGTCAGGTTCGAGGCCTGATTTAGACTTGGCAATTAATTGACCCAATTCCCGAGCTGCATTCTCTAACCGAAGGTCGTAAGTAATGCGACCCCAGCCATGGTTTTCAAGGCTGCTCTCGAGGTCCAAATTAGGTGATGCACTCAGCACCAACCAGCTCGCAAGTATGAGCTTAACCATGACGCTTAGAAGACCCCCCAGCGGTGCGAAATAAGCAGAGAAAAGCGCAGTCAAGGTCCATATGACCCTGCCAAACGCTAACCGAGACAAACAATGAAGGGCAAGCGTGTCGTTTGAAAACTCAGGCCGCCAACAGTAGACTTTTAAAAAGTATTCGATCAGGACGCAAAATAAATGGAATAATATGAGGGATGGGACGTGTCTCACTGAATGAATAGAAATTTTGCTCTTCAGGGGGATTGAAATGTTTAGGCGACTTTTTGGACAAACCCGTTCGAATCCGGATTCCTTTGAATCCATTGCAATGCCGCAGGCTGATGCACTCTACGGAGCCGCATTGCGGATGACGCGCGATGCGACACTTGCAGAAGACCTGGTCCAAGAAACTCTTATGCGTGCATTCCGATTTTGGCATCGATTTCAGCAAGGAACCAACATCAAGGCATGGTTACTGCGAATTCAAACCAACATCTTTATCAATAAGTATCGCAAACGTCAGAAAGAAAGAGCGGTTTTTGACTCTCGTCAAGTCGATGACTTGCTGCCTCGATTGGCCGTCGAAGAACAAACATATCTACCACCCGAGACGCGAGATGAGTTTCTGAAACAAATTATTGGCGATGAAGTGCTTCGGGCTCTAGATGAACTCCCTTTTGAGTTCAGAATGACAATTCTGCTAGCCGACATGCATGACCTCTCGTATAAAGAGATCGCGGAGGTGTTGGAATGCCCGGTTGGGACAGTAATGTCTCGGTTGCATCGAGCTCGTAAACTCCTCCAGGCGCGCTTGTTCGAGTATGCAGGAGAACGAGGCATCATTAAGACCGCGCAGGATGATAGTTCGACGATATCAAACATGGACGCTTATCGACGGCAAAAGCAAAGGAAGAACGGATGACTACGCCGCAATCGTGCGAGAATTTCAGAGCGTTCGTCGACCCATACCTGGATGGCGAATTCGATGCACGGGAACAGGCAATGTTCGATGCCCACCTAGCGTCATGCAGCGACTGCCGAGAGTTTTTTGAGCAGAGGAGATGGGTCCAAAACGCGGTCAAACCCTGTCTTAAGGAAACATGCCGACTACCATCACAGGCCCGAGAACGTCTTGAGCGGGGTCTGAAGACAGCGCAACGTCCGAAGCGCATTAGACGCGCTGCGAAATCCATTGCAAAGCCGGTTCCAGCCATCGTCTTAGTCGGGGCAGCAGCTCTTTTCTTTATGCCACTGACGGGTTTTAAATCGAATGTTGTAGAAGAAGTAGTCGACCAGCATTGCCAGCCAGTTGCCGTCGAATTGCCATCGCCCAAAACGAACGAGGTAGACGACTGGTTTGCCGATAAACTGCCTTTTCGTGTGGCGACGCCAAAGTTTAAAGACCAACGAGTTATGCTGCTCGGTGGGCGGATCAGCCGGATCCGTCCGCAAGGAAAGCAAGTCAGTTCCCCTGCGGCGCAAATCGTCTATCAGGTCGGCGGTCACAAAATGTCGGTTCTGGTCTTCCGAGATGGTGAAACCGTCGATGATTCAAAACTGTCAGAGCATGTCGTGCGGGGAAATCGATTGAGGATGATGGATTCCAAAGGGCACCGTGTTGTTCTAATCCGACGTGGCGACCTCACCTACGCAGTGACATCAACATTACCAAAAGAGGACATGTTGGGTGTATTAGGGACGTCTCTCTGACCAAAACCAAAGCGGCCAAGTCCTCAGTCCTAGCTTATCAAAGCGGCCAAGTCCTCAGTCTTAGCGTACCAAACCAACCAGCTGCCCGTCTGTTTTTGCCTGTGGACGTTGCCTGTTAACTCTTGGCCGTCTTTAGGGGCCCAGCCATTCGCTTGATACTGGTGTAAATGTATTCGTCCATTCGTATACTTGTCGGCTGACCTTAGTCTGAGGTAATTGATGATTAGCTCAGTACAGCCAGTAACGGCTTCGCGACGGATAAGGCACCTTTTGACTGTGATACCAGACTCAAAATCTACGGCTGATTCAAGCCAGGTAGCTGCTCTGGACCCGCTGCAGCATAAGTGGGTCTGCGTGTGTATCGTTCTGACGGCGCATTTCTGGTGCCTGACCAGTCAATTCGTCGACTTCGATGACCCACAAATATTTCTCCAAAGAAAAGACCTTCAAGTTCCGTTCTTAGACTTCATTAAACATGCTTTCGATTTTTCGCGAACCGATACTTGGAGACCAATACGTGACCTAAGTCACTGGCTTGACTTCACAATCCATGGGCACAGCCCGGTCTTTTCTCATATACACAACCTTGTACTTCTTTCTTTCATCGTTCTGGGCTTCTGTCATCTCGCAGACAGACTCAAATTCAGTCGGCACTGGTCCTACATCGCCATTACGTTGGCATTTGTACACCCCGTTCAAGTTGAAACCGTGGCATGGATAAGTGGCCGAAAAGACTTGCTGGCGACACTTTTTATGCTACTTAGTCTGATCTCTTTTGAGCGTATTCTTGAATCACAGCGTCAATGGCTCAATTTTGGAATCACCCTGACCTGCTTCATCTTAAGTGTCCTTTCGAAAGGCCATATGGTCGTCCTGCCGGTACTCTATGTTTGTCTTTGGCAACTAAAGACCCCTGGGCGCATCAGTGCTTTGAGAAAGGCCCCAAGGGGCAGACTATCGGTCATCCTGATCACGAGTTGCATAAGTCTGTTATTGGCCAATCGAATCTCGGGCGGCGGGATAAGTCTAACAAATGAGCTTATGAGCAGTGAGCGCTACGGCATTACGCTCTTGGATAAAGTCCAGCTGCCGATACGTTATCTTAGTCATATTTTTTGGCCTCTAGACCTAAATCATGTGTACCTAACCCATGTCGCGTCTGGTCTTCAATACAGTCTCGCAACCGCATCAATTCTATTGACCATTGCCTTTGTAATTTTGATGCATAGATTTTGGATACATGGTTCGCTTTTAGGGCCAATCATGATGTGTTTCGCAACTCTGATGCTTCCATATATGCACTTGAAGCCAGGCGTCGTGTACATGGCGGATCGGTATTTATTCAGTGCCCTTCCATTTCTATTTCTGGGCATCGCATATCAAATCTCGATCATGGGAGTGAGCCAACTATTTTCGAAACGAATCAATCGATTCGCCACTTTTGCTTTGATGGCAACGTGTGCCGTTTTGTGCATTCAACCACACGTTGCGTTTTCCAATTCCATTTCACTGTGGAGCCGGATGGCCGAGGTCTACCCTCAGAGTGCCTGGGGCCTAAACAGGCTGGGACAAGCGCTCTATCGCAGCGGTGATATGAAGGCTGCAACAGGCGCTTGGCTCAAAGCGGCTTCCTATCGGCCTGACGACCCACAATATCTCAACAATGCAGCTGTTTCAGCAATGGCAGCGGGTCATTTTGAACTGGCTANAGATATTATTTTGAAAGCTCAATCACGCCATCCCGAAGACCCATTTGTGAAGAAAAACATAAGGAGTCTTNAATACTTGAAGAAAAATNTNATGACCCCCAAAAGCGGAAAACGTAAGATATTCCCACTTGAGAATACAGAGCATGAAGCACTAGACTAAAAAAGAATGTTGACGATAGATATCACTTCGGTCAATAAGGCGGATCCGGGGGTGATGATGAATCACGGACCAAATTTGTAAGCGCCTTAATGGAGAAGACAAATGGCTAGACCTGAACTTGGAAACAAGTACGCATGCCCATCATGTGGAACAAAGTTCTATGATTTGAATAGAGAGAGATTTTCATGTCCTACATGTGGTTATGATCCACGGAGTGAAGAAACCGAAGCTGCAGATGAGGAACAACAAGACGAGGAAATCCTTGGAATCAATGATGAAGAGTCCATGGAAGATACCGAAGCCGCAAAAGATGTGGATGAGGACGAGGACGAGGATGATCCTGAGGTCGAAGAGATCGACATGGACGATGCGTCAGCCGAATCTCGGTTGATGGAGATGAGCGGGTCCGATGACGATGATGCGGTTGGTCTCAAAGCCGAGGGCATAGATGACGAAGAGGACATGGAGGTCAGTGACCTCGAGGATGTAAGTTTCGTGAGCGGTGGGGATGACGATAACAGCTCTGATACAGACGAGTCGGACGACTAACAAGCAGCCCCAGACCAGACGAAGACCCTGGGCCATATCTATGACCCAAGGAGCTTCATTTTCTATCCATGCTGTTCATCTCACTTCCGCAAGAACAGCGTCTCAATATTCCAGTGTGTTTTCGGTCTCAAGGTTGATGGCTGAAAGTTCCCTACGGTATTTCTCGCTGCAGCTGCATCATTTGTGACGACCAATTGAATCTGTGGTTGGAATTCGCTGAAAATACGAAAGAACTCATCACTAAAGGTCTTTCGCTTAGCGTAATCATGGGTCGATGTAGACTGTCGCATGAGCTCATCTATTTTTGCTTCCCACTTGGTTTTAGGCACAACCTGCTCAGGGTGCCAATAGTGATCTTGACCGCTGCTTAACAGCACATTTCTTGAAAAAGATGGATCGGGTGGTGACGATGTGCCCCACCCAAGAACAACCGCTTCAAACCGACGGGTTTTCCGAAGGGCATGTACAATGTCGTTGAATGGAGTCGGTTTGATGTTCGCTGTGATGCCTAAGCGGGACAAGTCACGCTTGATGACGTTCATCATAGCAACCCGCATATCGTTTTCAGCGGGCGTAGCAATATTAAAAACGACTTGATTCCCTCGTTTATCCAACAAGTGCCCGTCAATTTTCCTGAAGCCATCTTGAGCCAGAATATCCGCGGCCTTCTCAAGATTAAAGTCGTATTTCACAACCGTCTCTGGATACCATCTGCGATTGGCTGGGCTGATGTAAGACCATAAAGGTTGGCCACGACCACTGAGAACATTTCGGACAATTCCATTGCGATCGATGGCATGGCTGATTGCAGCGCGAAAGTTCTTACTGTTAAACCAGGCCTGCTTTACCGGATCGATGAAGGGTTTCTTCTCTGCATCACGATAAGGACCTAAGTTGAACATGAGATAATGTGTATTAAACGATGGCCCAAGATCGATCACGGTTGAGTTGGCACTTTTTTCAGCCCGTTTAAGCCTCTCATAATCAACAGCTCTAATGTCATGAACATGTGTTTCCTTCGACTCGAAACGCGCTAAAGCTGAGCTGAGATCATTGCAGATTCGAAACTCAACCGAATCAAGATATGGGAGCTGATTTCCCTTCGAGTCAAATTTCCAATAGTGATCGTTACGCACCATGACCACTCGGTGATCTCTTTCAAATTCGCGCACAATGAAGGGGCCTGAGCCAACCAGCTTTTCTAAATTCATGCTTGTGGACATCGTTTTAAGGAGCTGACCTCGTTCATAGGATCCATGCCAGACATGCTTGGGTATAACGGCGAAACTCCCACCCGTGTTCTGAAACAAGACTTCGGCCTCATGGAGTGTGAACTGAAAACGAAGGTCGTCGAGCTTTTTCAATTTAGGGTAACGGGGTCTACCCTGGCTGTTGGTCCCTTGGCGAAATAAGTCGCGGTCCGAATTTGGGATATTCGGATCAAGAATGACCGAATATGAAAATAAGAAATCGTCTGACGTAATGGGATGTCCATCGGACCATCGAAGACCTTTCCTAAGGGTAAATGTATAGGTCAGGCCATCTTCAGATCTTTCGTAAGACTTACATAAGCCAGGTTCTTCTTCTTGACGGCCATTATGAAAAGACCAGCAATCAGCAAACATGGGCGACAAGTAAATACTACTCGATGATTCATTACCGAATAACGGATTAAAGGTTTTTGGATTACCAACCGCAGCCAGCGTTAATCGGCCTCCAAAGCGGCCAATCTCAATATTTTCGACTTGGAATTTTTCGAGTTTAATCGGTGTCTTTGAAACACCTTGGTCAGACAAGAGGGATTGATCTAACCGTGCCGGGGCAGGTGGCGCTGTCCGAAGCAATGGAGGCGAACTCTGAAGGCTTTGTTCGCTGCAGCCTATGCAAAAGATAACGAGACCGATGCAGCCAATTATGCCCTTAGACCACGATAAACGACACGTAAGCGGATGGGTACTGAGTTGTGGCCAGCTAGACTGCAAGCGCGGCTCTCCTTTGCCTGATCTTACGGACAGATGTCCAACTCTTGAAATTCCACGCTAATCCTTTGCAAGTCAGAAGGCAAATGAGGAACAATGACCGTGAACATGAAATGTACCAAGAGGATAAATGTCCGACGAGTCGACGAAAGAAAAGGGGTCTATTGAACACGCTGTCAATCGACTGGAACTGGACATTGATGGCGCTGTATTAAAGCCTCATGAGCTTATGGCTCAACTAATGGACCTAAGGGGCAGCGTAACCATATCAGACTTTTTACTTGAACCTGATGTGCCACCGGACGCGCAGCCATCGCATCCGGCGTCTGTCAAAGCGTTGGCTGCAAGCGTGTTTGCTGATGTCCGAGAGAGCCTGACCTTCTCAATCGAGAACGCCTATCGACCTCGATACCGTCTGCCTACAGCTGATCGTGCCTGGGCTGTTCTCAAGCGTACTCAGGTGCTTGATTCATACATCAAGGGGTCCAGAGTTGACCGGAAGGCTGCTCTCAAATCGGCATCGCGACTCATTTGGGCTCCTTTTGGTGAATTCATCGAAACACGGCTCAAGCGTGCTCGATTTGCTTTGAGAGACCTGCGAGAAGAGCTCACCGGCCTCTTGATTGGATTAGGTGAAGCCTCAGCGGATGTCGAACGTCTGGACTACGCATTGAGAACAGCTATAGAGGCTGAGACGACCAAGTTTTATCAGCGCATTGGGTATTGGGCGAATGTCGAATTCACGAAAGCGTTGGCAGACGCACTCAATGAGTTACCGCAAGTCGCGGACTCGGACGCCTTTTCAATTGGCTTTAATGAAACGGGGTGGCTCGGAACAATTTTTGGGGATGCCATGGAACTCGTCGTCAGCGTGACGGAACATGAGATTGGTCAAATCATCAATTTGATCGAAAATGCGATAAAGGCATCAAAGGACTGAGGCACAGGGCCTCTTATTTTTTGGTCTTCGACTTCGACTCATCGAGTAATTCTTGGCACCTGGGATGATAGGTTTTCTTCCGCTTTTTTTTCTTGGGCACCTTTATCCGTTTGGCGTTTTTCTTGGTTTTCATAAGCCGAGCTATTTTCTCCCGACGCTTTTTTCTCCGCTCGGCAGCACGTGTCTTTCTCGCTTTCACCCGCGCCGCTGAGAACCATTTTTCAGCACCGCATCCATCACCTGATTTAATAGCGCCCTGATTCTTACAATCTTTCGATTCCTTTGGACACGTGAGCCGAACATGAAAATGTCGGTCATGCCCCCACCAAGCTCGAATTTTCCTAAGCCAAGTCCGGTCGTTTTTAACGTCCCGGCAGAGCTGATTCTTGATGACCCAGTGAACGAAGATCCGGCTCACATTGTCGTCAGATGCAGCCGTGCGTAACAAGCCAATGACTTTGTCTGTCCAACGCTTGCTGACTATTTTCTCTCTTTTTCGATCGACTAACGAATTAAAGTTATTGTCTTTAGCTCGCTTATCTTTTTTCGGTCGACTAAACCAAATGTCTGCATCAAGACCAAGCTGATGGCTTCTATGTCCATACCCCATCAACCCGCCTTGAGGCTGAGAAAGGTCGCCGATCAAAATCTCATCTATCTCTTGTTTTTTAAGTTTGGTTCCCAGCTTTTTCAAATAGGTCACCAAACGGGTATGGCCATAGTATCGATTGCGAAACCGCCTGATTGACGTGTAACCAGGTCCAGTCTCAGGAAGAGCCACCGCTCCCCTTATGCACCCATTTGAATATCCGCCAATCGCTTCGCTCGGTCCAGAAGACGGCTTGGTGATCTTGGCCCAGGGCGTATTACGCTTTGCTTGGGCCGCGCTTGCACAAACGAAAACCAAAAAATAAAAAATCGTACGCATTGCCGTTCCTTTAATCATGGACTTCTTGCAGACTCTCTCTGAGCTAGTTAGGGTCGTTTAATGCAGACAGATATTCAAATCCTAGAATTCTCAGCCGCCGTCAAGGGGGCTGATAATTATGTTTTCGTTGGACGACGCGATCACTTGCTGTGCGATTCCGTCTTTCGAGTCCTTCCCAAAGACGTCAGTGAGATATGGGAAACCATGGTCGACGCGTGTTCACCGGGTGATGCCGGTAAATCAACGGAGACCTGGCGGGCATCAGAGAGCCCTCGCAAGGTCTCGGTTGGGGTTCTACCAAACGCCTGTTCGAGACATAATTCACCGGCACGACCACATAGCATAACCCAGCTCCTTCGGGGGTTGATCCCAGGAGAAGGTTCGACGACCGTTTTCCTCGCTATCGAAGAAGCATCCCATGGGATTGCCGCTGCATCTGCAGTCGCCAAGGCACTGCCCGCCTATAGCCGCAAAACCTCGATACCAAGTAAGCAGAGACGCATTAACGTTGCGCTCATCGCCGACGATGAAAAGCCGCTTGACCTTGACCGAATCCAAGTCCACTTAGAGGCAACCCGATTCGGAGCGCGCTTGGTGGATACGCCAGCATCTGAACTCCACACTCAGGCATTTGTAGAACTGGCTCGCGAGACAGCTGCAAACTTTGGAGCTGAGATCTCAGTTCTTGAGGGAGAGTCTTTGGCGCATGCTGGCTTGGGTGGCTTGTGGGGTGTTGGCAGAGCTGCAACCCATCCACCCGCTCTAGTGGTTCTGGACTATGCTCCCGAAGGCTTCGAAGAAACAGTCGGTTGGATCGGAAAAGGGATTGTGTATGACACAGGTGGTCTTAGCATTAAGTCCAAGACGGGCATGCCCGGGATGAAAATGGACATGGGTGGCGCCGCAACCGTTTTAGCGGCTTTCAGAGCAGCTGTTAAACTTGGCTCAAAGCAGCGGATCATTGCGATTCTGTGCCTCGCTGAAAATTCTGTTGGACCCGATTCAACTCGGCCTGACGATATTTTGAGCATGTATTCTGGCCTGACTGTTGAGGTCAATAATACGGATGCAGAGGGTCGGTTGGTTCTTGCGGATGGCATCGCCTACTTGACCCGACACTATTCACCAGATGTGATTATTGATCTGGCCACGCTGACCGGTGCTCAAATGGTTGCAACAGGCCAACGTCATGCAGCAATCGTATCTAATGATACCGAGCTCGAAGCCCGTGCTATCACGGCCGGTATCTTGACCGGCGATCTTGTACATCCACTCCCTTACTGCCCTGAGTTTTATCGTAAAGAGTTCAAAAGCCAAGTCGCCGACATGAAAAACTCTGTTAAGGATCGCAGCAACGCACAAGCATCTTGTGCGGCGCAATTCGTAGCGAATCATATGGTCGATTATGATGGACCGTGGATGCATGTTGATCTGGCGGGACCGGCGATGGACGGAGAACGTGGCACAGGTTTTGGTGCGAACCTTCTCTTGGAATTGCTCACCGACTAGGGAATTTCGGTTCTAAATGTCTTGAGGAGTTGGTCCAGCTGAATCTTGAGAGCTGGCGCCAATGTCTTTGCCTGGTTTATTTGCATTTCAGCCGTCTTGACCCAGATACGGGTCCGGTTCTTTGGACGCTTAAATTCGCCCTTGAGTGATGCTGCGATAGACATTGCGAGAACAAATTGAACTTGGTCCTTAAAGATCGGCTGAGCCTGCTTGTTTTCAATGACAGATTTAAAAGATGAGATTGCGGCCGCCCAGTCTTCTTTCAACAAAGCCTGATAGCCACTTTTGTACGCAGAAGCCCCTGAATAATCGGCTAGACTAAGCTGAGCACCTTGAGCTGTAGCCTCAGCGCGACCCATCGGATTGAGGCGATCGACGTAGAGCTTAATTTGTGCCTGATCGCCATCTTGCACCCAGGCAGTCGTGGTGGTGGAATTAGAGTAATAACGTGTGTAGCGTCCGACCACTTGGCCAACGGCGATGGGCTTACCAAACGTCTCAACTTGCTGTTGTATATGTTGAGTCAAATGTTCGCCGCGGGGTCCCTTCTCACGAGAAAACTGCATGGTTCCGGAAACAAGTGCGTTCTCGTGAAAATAAAAGACGGCAGATGACGGATGACTGTTACACCCAGCAATAGGGGCACATTCGAAAGTCAATATCTCCGTCTTACCCGCAACCTGACGCGTCCACTTTTCACCGTCTAGACGACCAACAACCATCAAACGATTGGGCACGTCAGTGAGGCTTATGTTCGGCTCTAATCCCCAAACAGGCAAAGCGAGAATGAGCCAGGCTAAATTCACGGTCCTAGACCACCCAAAAGGCATTGAACCTGCTCAAGGCAGATATTTGGGTCCCCATTGGCCCTCATCGCTATGTCCGTAAGGCAGGTTAGGTCGGCCTCGACCTGTGCGGGATTCACAGCGAACTGTTCTTCGCAAACGGCGATGTAGTCAGCTCGACCATTAATCATGCCGAAGAGTTGTAAGAAGAGCTGGTTGTTGCATGCGACGACCGCATCCCATCCGGATCCACAGTCGACGGGTTGCCGCCCAGCGAAGCAGCCCGAAAAAGCATCCGGATCACACATGGCTTCAGCAAGGCAATCGGGTAAGTTCATCACCGATTCGCCAGCAGATAGAAGCCCCCGAGCAGTGCAATCTGCCTCACACTCGACGCGCGTTGCATACAATGCGTTCGCGGCATCCCCGATCAAACCATCGCATGCCTCTGCCGATGCACATGCATCAGTGCAGGCACCGGGGACTGTAATCTCATCGGGCAAACAAAGCTCTAGCGCATCACACTCTGCCAAATCGGCACATCTGCGACGAATGGCCAAGTCAAAAGTGGCTGGCGTGCAATCTCGTTCGCACAAAAAGATATCGAGACCCTCATTGCAAGTCGCTTGTGCCTGGCACAGTGCAGAACAATCAACACTTGCAGGTTCAACATCGACGCCTGTGCATTCAGCGACAGCACCGCAGCCCGCGTTCAAACGCTGCGTTCGCAAAACGCAGCTAAGTTGGTCGACGTCGTCCGCTTCGAAACGCTCAGTACACAACTGAACGCATTGAGCAGACTCATCGATGAGACCGCAGCGCACTTGTTCATTGCAGGATTGAAGACATAATTCATCTGCTGACACAGCATTGAAGCAATCGCTCAAGTCTTCACACGCCGGTCCTTGACCCAAATTGACGAGACATTGATTTGACGCTTCGAAGATCAGGCCCTGTTCCCCTGGAAGACCCGCCGAACAGGAATCGAGACAGTCCAGAATATCAGCATCAGACTCACCGCACTGAGTTTGGAACTGACACCAGTTTAGGCATGAAAGCCCCGCATCTCTATCGCCACCGCGACATTGCAAACGACCATCGCAGGCCTGCTCTGCGGTCGCACAGGCGTATTCCTCAATGAATGTCTCATCTCCTAAGTAATGACCGTCATCGCACGCTGTTTGACAGGAAAGAGAATCCTGGCCACATGCCTCATATAAAGTACACAAACGGTCACATGGCGGTGCACTGTCGGCCACGCAAAGGCTTACGCCATCACACGTTGCGGCTGCCTGTGTGCACAGTCGTTCCGCCCAGTTTCGCAGAGTCGACTGACGCGCCGCACACGCATCTACGCATCCACCATCTTGCTCTGGGTTACATTCGGACCGCCGCTGACACAGACCAGCGCAGTCGAGAACCCCGAGGTCCTGCTCCGTGCAGTCGACAAATTCATCACAGCTATTCGCGTAAGCACACCCCAACCCACGCCAAATTTCAGCCAGTCTGATACGGTCCTCAGCCTCAATAATTGCGCGACAATCTGCCACACATTCAAGTTCAAGCTGACCTTGAGGAAGTGCACCACAGATGGCGGATACGGCACAGAATTCATCGCACATGCCAACAGGTGGAAATGCCGGCCTGAGGCACGATAGCAGACCAACATCGCATTGATTTTCAAGGCGGTCGATAGCGCAGTCAAGGGTGCTACTGTCGGTCAAAGTCAGCAAGTCTGTTGCACGTTCTACGCATTGTTCCCCAAAAAATGAACACGCCTCATCCGCCGCACAAAGTCGAGCGACGTCGTCGGGGCTTACACCATCAATTTCGATTCGCTGACAGCTGAGAAAGTCATCGCAGCTATTTGACTGTTCCGCACAATTTTCTTCGATTCGAATTCGTCTCAGTGCCAAGGGATCCATGGGCACGTCACGACTCAAGCAGGCGATCGAGCAGTCTATGACGTCGTCAACCAAACCACAGTCCACTTTCTGTTGGCACACCTGTGTGCAGGTCGCAGCTTGCTCGCGGAGCATACACAGAGCGAACTCTGGTTCATTACACGTCTCAGGATCAGCAACGACGGCTTCTCCACAACGCCGAATGTCGGCAGAAATCGATGGCGTGCCACAACCGGACAAGCAGTCCTCTACGCCAGGTATTGCAGCCGGCAGACGGTCTGTAGCTCCACATTCATCTAAGGTTTCACAGACTTGACTACAGGTCGGTCGAGGTCTGACAGGCAGTCGACATTCTTGTAGACCATCGCAGGCTGTCGTTTGCAGACAAGCTCGATAGCCTGAGAAGGCCTCTAGGTCCTCGACCTGTTCGCACGCAGCGATGCATGCGCTCCGCTGTCGTCCCATCCAAAGGTCTAAGCGATCGCATTCGACATAGAAGTCGCAAACTTCTTCGCAGTCTCTAAGCGGCAGCAAACCGCTATCGGCTATGGTCGAGCTATCCGATGCGGTGCCGGCATCACCGCCCGGTGCTGCATCATTGGCCGTCACGGACTGGTCGAGAGACGCATCCGCAATTCGGCGCCCTCCGTCTGCTGTGACGACGTTATTTCCAGTTGAACTTGATCCATCATCACAGCCTACCGCTGCACAAATCACGATCAATAATACGCTCAGGTGAAGGTCGATCTTCCGCATACTGTCTATTCCTTGTTCGTTCGTAGCCTAACGCGTTCTGCGAAGTAACATACTTTGTAGAAACACTCGGCCACGTCCAATATTACGGTACCAATTTGCCTCATCGAGAATTGAGCGAATGGCACCGCTCACATTGTTTTCATCGCGACCAGCGAGCGCCCAAGCACGTCGGGTAGTATCCGCGTAAAAGTTTTGCCAAAGGTGATGCCCTAAAGTTGCCTGATGCACCATTTCGTAGCCGAGGGATCGGGCTGTAGATTGGTAATCATTTAATGTGGCCATCGGTTCAGCCATACGCAATTCAATCGGACCTCGAACTTCTTTGGGCGCATCGCGATTGACAACGCCCGGATATGAAATCGCGAGTAGGCCGCCGACGGGAACAAGGCGTCTCCAAAGCTGTAATGACGCCTTAAGGCCCAAGGTGATGGGCGCCCATTCAGCGATGACCAATGAGAAGCTTTCGTCGCTAAATGGTAGCGCATTGTAACGCGCACAAACGGCCTGCATTCGACCACCCGTTCCACCATCCAAGGCGTGGGACTGAGCAAGCCGGCAAAAGCGTGGGTCTTGATCGACGGCAACCACTTCCCCAACTCTAGACCGACAGATCCAAACAGCTCGCTCGCCAGTGCCTGTTCGAAGGTCGAGTATCCGGTCCGAACGCTGTAACTGGACAAAACTCAGGTAGGCCGACGTGAAGATGGTCCCACCAGGCTCAGTCCGGGGTAACCCCGAGAAGAATTCGTAGCGGTCCACCGCAGCTCTCGTTTCTAACGTTGCGCAATGTCAACGTATGACGAATCTGTAGACCCAACGTAATGCTGCGTCGGGCGGTAAATTCGATTGTCTTCGAGCTGCTCAAGCCAATGGGCAGTCCACCCCGCTACACGTGAAATCGCAAACAGGGGTGTATACAAGTCAACTTCGATTCCAAGCTTCTCGTAGACTAAACCACTGTAGAAATCGACATTGGGATAAATGCCCTTAGCGCCCAAACGCTTTGCGGCCTCTGACTCCAATGTATGAGCAATGTCATATAAGGGGGTCGAGCCATGACTGCTGAAAAGATCGGCAGCCATCGTCTGCAACACGGTTGCTCTCGGGTCTTTAACACGGTAGACGCGGTGCCCAAGACCCATGATCTTTTGCTTGGTGCTGATCATGGTCTCAAGGAATGGAGCAACAGCATCCGCACTCCCGACATCGCGCAACATATGCAACACACGCTCGTTTGCGCCACCGTGTAAGGGGCCGGAGAGTGACCCGACAGCGCCTGCGATTGTCGAGTATGGATTCGCCATCGTCGAACCAACAACCCGACCCGTGAAGGTACTCGCGTTAAAGCCATGTTCGGCATGTAAAACGAGGCAAACATCGATCAAGCGCGTGACCTTTTCGTCAGGGCGCTCACCCGTCAGCATGTACAGAAAGTTGGCGGCATGATTGAGGTCTGAATCGGGCGCCAGGACCGTCTGACCCTTTCGAATGCGATCAAATGCGGCGACGATGGTAGGCATCGAGGCGATTAACCTCAGAGCAGCTGCTTGATTGCCATCTCGGTCTGTGACATCCATCTGCTGATAAAAGGTGCCAAGAGCGGCGACCGCAGACTGCAACGCAACCATCGGATGGCCATCTTTAGGCAAATTTTGCAATATAGCGGTAATGCCGTCTGGAACAGCTCGATATGCCTTTAGTTGGGCATCAAAAGCGGACAACTCGTCTCGTGTGGGTAAACGCCCCATCAGAAGGAGGTAACTGACCTCTTCAAAGCTGCTGTGTTCCGCCAGCTCTTCGATCCCGATTCCACGATATCGTAGAATTCCTTCTAGCCCGTTGATCCAACCGATCGCCGATTTAGCTGCTACGACCCCAGCGAGTCCTGGCACAAAATCTCCGCTCATGTTTGCCGCCTCCTTCATTCGAAATCAGAATCACCGCCTCAATCGATTTCAAGGCGGTCTTAAAGTTGCTGGTCTTATAACAGAAAAAATGGCTGAAAGCGACGGTTTTAGGCTGAATTACGGTCCATTAGGGCTGAGCGTCTTCGGAGCCATTGTGGGACGATGAGGGATTAAGCTTTCGGTATCGTTCGAATAGGACGCGCTGACGATGTAATTTCGTTTGGTGAACGCCACGAATATAAACTGCTTTGACGGTGGACTCGAATTCAAGGGGATCGCCTGACCAGACGACAAAGTTAGCAACAGCTCCTTTTCGAAGTAGGCCATGGCCATCGAGCCCAAGAATTTCACTGGGACGACGCGTGATGGCTTCAAGAGCTTGTCTTTGCGTCAATCCAACCCGGACTGCATTACCTGCCCATTGTCTGAGCTTCCGAACGTTGTGGGCAGAAAACGTGCTGATGGCCACTGGAACGCCAGCATCTAATAAGAGCTTGGCCGCGTCGGCTCGGGATTGAATGCTGTCAAAATTTGATGGGGCATTGGCCGTAGGGTCTAAAATGACACTCGCACCGGCCTCTGCAATTCGAGCCGCCTCTAACCAGGCTTCTCGCGCACCAACCAACACCAGCTTGATCTGATTCAGGACGGCCCAATCCACGACTGCTCGGATGTCAGCTCTACGATTGACACGCACAAACAGGCGTTTTTTTCCCTGAGCGACCGGTAAGACAGCCTCTAGATTTAAGCGGCTCGCAAATAAGTTTCGATATTGATTCCGCTCGAAGAGCATCTTGTTTTTGCCGTAGTTGAGAGCCTCTTCGAAGAGTGCGCGCAAACGCCAAAACCGACTGCCTCTTGAACCGTCACGCTGTCCCCCCAGTCCAACCACTAATCCGACGTCCGGGCTAATCGGTACGGGACCCCCTAGATCAAAAACGGCCGCGGCACCTGAGACCAGACCACCGGATGGTGCGACCAACACTGTAGTCACACCATGAACGCGCTGAATGGGAATCAGGGAGCTGTCCGCGTTAAAGCTATCAACAACGCGATGAAATGCACTTAAGTCACCCAAACCCGACCGAGTGTCATTACTCGCATCAACACCTGAAATCTCCACCAGTCCAAGTTGAGTCCAGGCGTCGATAAGTCCAGGAGTCACGATGGCACCATCCAATTGAACGACGTCCGCATCCGCAGGAATGACAAGGTCCTGGCCAACGGCCAAAATTTGGCCGTTTTTGATAAGGATGGTCCCCTGAGTCATCGGTGCGCCGTCCATGGTGTGAATCTCACCACCCACTAAGGCGATGGTCAGCGCCATTAACAAAGTCATTGGCCCACCTCGAAATCACTCCATGGGATCCGTTTCTCGGTGGAATTGAAGCGAATCAGCCCATCGATCAAAACCAATTGTGGTTTCGCATAAACGCTGAATGGGTGGCGATCCCAAACAACGATATCACCGTGTTTCCCAATGACCAGACTGCCCACTTTTTCGGCCACACCTAGGGCGACTGCCGGATTGTAGGTGATCCATTTCAGCGCATCATGCTCGGACAATTGCACACCCGAGTGGACCCCGGCCCAGTAGGCTTTAGCGGCCTCTTGATTCATTCGCTGAATCCCCTCTTCGCTATCGGTATGCAACACGGCAATTGCGCCACTCTCCGTCAATAGGGCGAGGTTTTGCTCGATGGCATCATAGGCTTCAATCTTAACCCCCCACCAATCTGCCCATGTGCTGACCGACACACCTTCTCTCGCGAGTACATCACGAATTTTGTAGGCTTCGACGGCATGATGGAACGACTTAATTTTGTAGCCAAACTCCTTGGCTAACTTGAGCTGGAGGAGCATTTCATCAGCTCGATAACAGTGAACATGGACATTAATTTTGCCCTCAAGGACCATGGCCAAAGTTTCAAGATTTAAATCACGCTTGGGCGGCTTTACGGGCATCAATACACCCGACACCATTTTTTCAGGATTCTTACGCCAGGTATCCCAAGCGAGTTTATATCGCCGAGCAGCAATCCACGTTTTTCGCATGAGAAACAAACTGCCCATGCGACTCATGGGCATGGCACGGCGCCCTTTTCCATACACGCGTTTTGGATTTTCACCGCAGGCCATTTTAAGTGCATCGGCGGCCCCAGGAAACCTCATGGCGCGCGATTCTCTGCTCGGATGGAGCTTTAAGACAGCGCCACGCCCGCCCATCAAATTCCCGGAGCCAGGAAGAATTTGAATGGTTGTGACCCCACCCGCGACGGCACGTTCAATACCGGGGTCTTGTGGCCAGAAGGCTTCCTCTGCTCGAATGCCCGCCGTGATGGGGTTTGTCATTTCATTGCCGTCTGAATGGGCCCATACATGGGGCGATGGATAGACGCCGAGATGACTGTGGGTGTCCACAAGACCGGGCGTCAAGAAGCCGTGCTTGGCATCAAACCTCCGTTCGCCCTTCATTATCTTTGGTGCCCGGCCAGACCCGAGAGCCTCGATCAGTCCATTGTTGATTCGGATCCAGCCGCCCTCGATTTGTGGCCTGGCATCATCGGCTGTTAGAAGCGTCGCATTATAAATCAGAATCGAATCCTGCTGTACGCTTTGGGCATCAAATGCGCCAGGTTCTTTAGCGATAGGAGGCTGGAACGGTACGACGACCGGCTTCGGTTTCTTAGCCTTTGTGCTGGGGGTTGAGAGACCACAACCGGAGCAAAGTATAAGTCCTAAACAAATCCCGGAGGCGAGGCTCCTGATGGAGGAAGAAAGACCAAGCGGGCGAGTCACCACGGCTAGCCGTTTACGGCCAGCTGGTCACTCGTCAATCCGAAACGGCGCTGCCGGCGGCTGTATTCTACACACGCCGCGTCCAGATCAGCCTCGGTAAAGTCCGGCCATAACGTTTCAGTAAAATACAGCTCGGCGTAACAGGCCTCGAGCGGAAGGAAACCAGACGTTCGAAACTCACCCGATGTTCGGATGAGCAAGTCGACGTCCGGAAGCGCACGAGTCGACAAGGCATCCATGAGCTGCGTCTCATTCAAATCAGCCGGCAGAAGGTCACCCTTCTGAGCCATAAGGGCCAAACGGCGGGCTGCACGAACCATATCGCGGCGACCGTCGTAGGAGACAGCCAAAACCAATTCCATGTCCGTGCATGCCGCTGTATCTGATTCCAATTGAGCCAAAGCGGCACGGACGGACGACGGGAGAAAATCTCTCTCTCCAATGGCCCTGAGGCGAATCCCATTCTCCAGCAACTCTTGCCGTTCCGAGTAAAGGAATTCGAGCAGGAGATCCATTAAGTCGTTGATTTCCGTCGACGGGCGACCCCAGTTCAAACTGCTAAAGGCAAAGAGCGTCAAACAATCCATCTCAAGGCGACGTGCATGCCGAACGATTCGTCGAACCGCTTCTGCCCCTTCCGTATGACCATTGCCGCGAGGTTTCTCACGTTGCTGAGCCCACCGACCATTGCCATCCATGATAATTGCTGTATGACTGGGTTTCATGTCCTGCTCCACTTGCAAATAAGGCCGACAGGTTACCACAGTCCACTCAAAAAAATGAATGAAAGTCCTGTGAAGCTTTGAAGAAGACGAATAAAAATGTCAGATATCACGTCACGACCGATGACCGTGGGGAAGCGACGGAGTCAATAATGAGGATTTTACGAACCGTAAATAGTTACAGCGGGCTTATTTTAGCTGTGCTCTGTAGCCTGACCGCGACACCCATGGCAAAAGGGTCTCCATGGTCGATTTCTGCGACCTATCAGGTCAAGCCAGGTCAAAAAGCTAAACTCACGCTACACGCCAACCAAGCATTGACGAAAGTCGAGATCCGCTTAAAAGGACCTAAATCTGAGTCGATGACGTCATTCTCGGTAATGAAACAAGACTCAAAACGCACCCTGTCATTTAGGGCGCCGATCGGGCGGACAAATTGGATGGCATCTGTAAAAGCGAACATTGGCTCCGAGACAGTCACATCCACGTTTAAGTTCGAAATCGTCTCTGTTGGTCCACTACAAATCCAATTGGATAAGCGCGGCGTAAAATTAGACAAAGGCCTCATTACCGTCCGCTCGAATACACCTCTTGAGAAAGCAGACCTTGTCGCCTTTAACATTCAGAGCGACCAAATTCTGAATGACTTGGTTGCGCTTAATCAATCGACTGGCTCAGTCGACATCCGCTTTGATTCGCTTGACCCAAAAAACGTGAGACGACTCGAACTTAAGATCTATGACCATGTCGGACGCTGGCGCGCATTTCGCTTGGTCGCCTGGTATGTTGAAATCCCCCACGATGATGTCATTTTTGAATCTGGGCAGGCAAAAATTGAACTCCAAGAAGCGAAAAAGTTAAGTGCGGTGGTGAGTTTGATTCAGACGGAAATTAAGGCTTTCCGAACGACGCTGGGCCGCTCAGATGTCAACTTTGACTTAAAGCTCTTCGTTGCAGGCTGTACGGATACCGTCGGCTCAGAACAAGACAACTTGCTCCTGAGCCGTAAACGGGCCAAAGCAATCGCTAGATATTTTCGCTCAAAAGGGATTGATTCACCCATTTTCTTCGAGGGATACGGCGAGAAAATGCAGGCCGTATCAACCGGAGACAATGTAGACGAGGCGAGAAACAGAAGAGCCATCTACATTTTGACCAATACCCAGCCGTCCGGATTGGAGAGTCCTGGTCGCCGATGGAGGCCCCTGTAAATGCCACTCAAAAAACGAGCTCTGTGACAACCATAGGTCACTGGCGAAACCCGTTTTAGCCGTGACCTTTGAATTCCATTATGAGATCTTGGTGCGTAATCAGCTGGGAATTGGAGCGTCGGGAAAAACAATTATCAATCACATACCCGACGGATACATGGACGAAAACAATGAGTCCACACATAACATGAAGTCGGTATTGGTCAGTTCATACACCGCATCAAATGGATAATGGGGAACATTTCATGGCTACGATACGCATTACAGAATCACACAACCTTGGCGTCGATACGGCGAAAAGCCGTGTCACCGTCTTTGAAGAAATGCTCAGCAAGTTTGGCGTCAAGCTGAATTGGTCTGGTAACAAAGCCAGTTTTAAAGGAATTGGGGTCTCTGGTTCAATGTCTGTCAGTGAACAGGACGTCACCGTCGAAATTAAGTTGGGTATGATGGCGCGCGCGGCTGGTGTCGATGGTGACCGCCTCAAAGGGTCAATTTCTCGCCGTCTACGAGAGGCTTTCGACGCCGAGTGAGTAAACGGAACAAAAAGAAAAAGAATCGACGACCAAAGTCAAAGCGGGTCATCACCACCACCGGTCCATTGCTCTCCTTGGCCATGATGGTGAAAAACGAAGAAGACTTTTTAGAGGATGCACTCAAGAGTGCTCAGCCTGTCTGCGACGAATTGATCGTTGTCGATACTGGTTCTACTGACCGCACTGTTGAAATCGCACAAGATTTGGGTGCAACGGTCAGTCATTTTCCATGGATTAATGATTTTTCTGCAGCTCGAAATGAAACCCTTAAACGCGCCAATGGTCAATGGGTCGCGATTTTGGATGCTGATGAACGTTTTGTCGGCCCAAGGCCAGCGTCCATCAGACCCTATTTGAAACCTGGTCCAAGTTTTCCATTTCAAGCTTTCATGCTGGATGTCACAAATACGAGGCTTGATGGCAGTCCCATCTCGTCATTTTTCAGTGTCAGAGTCTTTCCACGTGACCCGAGACTTGGATACTCAGGCCGGGTACACAATCGATTCGGTGCATTGGATTCAAATGCGCCAAAAATAGACGCGACTCGGTTCACCGGCCTGAGCATCATACACCTGGGATACGATCCTGAGTTGTACAAAGCTCGCCAGAAAGCAGCCCGCTCCCTGCCGTTGATCGAAGCCACACTGAGAGACGAACCAGATAATCATCAACAACGCTTTTATTTGGGCCGTGAGTATCTCTTACTCGGCCGGACCGAAGATGCTGAGGCCGCGCTTCGCTTGGCTTACTCAGGCATTAAGACAACGGGCCATGGCCCGCTGGTTGATGCAGCAGACCACTTGATTAGAGTGCTCTTTGCCATTGACGCGCCCGCCCATCAAATCATTGAGATTGCCCAGGACACGCTCGCGCTGCATCCAAACCATCCAGATATCTGGTACCAGCTGGGCAAAGGACTCGCCAAAGCGAATGCCAACCAGCAGGCAGCACAAGCTGTCGAACGGGCTTTGCAATGTTTGACCTTGCCCGGCGCTAATGAGCAAGTGTGGCTGCGGCATCGAGTCTGGGAAGCGCAGGAGCTTTTAGGCGCTTTAAATTGGGAGCTTGCTCGCTACCAAGCTGCTTATTCAGCCTATAAACAAGCTTTTTCTGGAAAACCTGAGGCATCGAATGGCTGGCCGGCAATGCTCAATAATCTCTGCGCACTCGCCATCGAATTTAAAGACCATGAGCATTTGCCTGCCTTCTTTGAAAGATTATTCAAGACCGACGATGCGCCCCTCGGCATGTTTTTCTTCCACGTCAATCAAGTTGCATCGACTAAAGGACCAGACCAAGCCAAAACTCTACTCCGAGAGGCCGTTACGCGCTGTCCACGTCTCTCGAACGATCCAGAATATCAAGCTGTCATAGGAAAGATCGGATAAACAAAATGACTACGCCTGTCCATGTCCTCTTTGTCTGTTTGGGTAACATTTGTCGGTCACCACTGGCAGAAGGCGCATTTCGGGAGCACGTCAGAAAAGGTAATTTGAGCGACCGATTCGTCATCGATTCAGCCGGGACAGGCGGATACCACGCAGGTGAGCCGCCTGATCCGAGAAGTATCACAACGGCAGAGAGCATGGGAATCGACATAGGGCGCCAACGCTCAAGGAAACTTGAGCCAAAAGACTTTGAGCAGTTCGACTACATCGTTGCAATGGATCGAAGTAATTTAAGAGATATCAATGCACGTAAACCGTTTCAAACAGACTCAGACATCAGTCTCATGCTCGATGAGCTGGGGACACATGGGCAAGATGTCCCCGACCCATATTACGGCGGGTCCGATGGATTTAATCATGTTTGGAATCTGGTCGATGAAGCGACACGCGTTCTATTAGAGCGTGTTCTCAAGGAATCGAACTAGTCATGTGGCGGCCGCCCCATGTCACCAAGCATGTCGTCGTTCCAGACCGCTGGCCGAGCTCTGCCAACGCCGCGCACAGCCACCTTTTCAGCGAATTCAGTCAGGGGCGTTTAAAGCTTGCCGAGCGAACATGGGTGCCCGCGATGGTGCCATGGCGGGCGACCGAAGACGGTGAAGTCACAGACAATGTATTGCAGTGGTACGGACGTTTTGCAAAAGGACAGCCCGGTGCCATTGTCGTGGAAGCAACTGGTATACGAGACATTCCGAGCGGCCCCTTGCTACGAATCGGGCATGACCGCTACTTGCGAGGTCTCGAAACTCTTGTGAAGCGGGTCAAAGAGCACAGTCAGGGACGAACAAAGCTGTTCATACAACTCATCGATTTTCTTCGCTTGAATCGGCGACCTAAACCGAGTGTCTACTTTGCCCGCTACCTCAAAATTACGGAGCATCACCGTAGAGCCCTAGCTGACTTAACGAAGACAGACCATTGGATCGACGCGCCCGAGGCTGATGTCCGCTCGTTTCTTGCTGAACAGTCGGACCAACGTCTCTTGGATGTTCTCACGGAACGCGAGCTTGAAAACCTATATCTGGGCTATAGGGAAAGAGTCACCGACACGCATTTAGAGCATATTGCATCACTGCCCGCGCAATTACCTAGGCTCTTTTCGGAGGCTGCAAAACGCGCGGAATCCGTTGGTTTTGATGGCGTCGAACTGCATTACGCACACGCCTACACGATGGCCAGTTTTCTATCAAAAACCAATCAGCGGGATGACGGCTATGGTGGCTCTTTAAGCCATCGGCTGCGATGTCCAATGGAGGTCTACGATGCGGTGCGGCAGAGTGTTGGCGATGCCTTTGTTGTCGGCTGCCGATTCTTAGTCGATGAAGTAATCGATACGGGTTTTTCAGCACGCGAATCACCTCAGATCGCTTTGGCTTTTGCGCATCAGGGTATGGACTTTTTGAGTCTATCTAAAGGTGGAAAGTTCGACGATGCAAAGCAACCCAAAGTGGGTCAGGCAATCTATCCGTATACCGGCAAGAGTGGCTACGAATGTATGCCCACTATCTACAGCGACACTCGCGGTCCATTTTACCGGAATATCGATGCTATGGCCGACGTGAAGGCTGTCTTGCGTGAGGCGAGCCTACCCACCCCTGTTGTGGTCGCCGGTGGTATAAACAACTTCACTCGAGCGGAATCTTTACTCAAAAATGGACACGCCGATATTATCGCAGCCGCGCGCCAAACATTGGCCGATCCAGACTGGTTTATGAAAATGCGACAGGGGCGTGGGCAGGACATCCGCCGCTGTAAATATACGAATTACTGCGAGGCATTGGATACCCGTCACAAAGAGGTGACCTGTCAACTTTGGGACCGCATTCAAATTGACGAGCCAGGCATCGCCTTGTCCAAAGACCGGAAACGGCGACTCATCGCTCCTTAAGATAGGCCAGTGAGGCGCTTATCATTCCAAGACACAAGCCTGTCCTTCACAGAGCTGGCCCGCAGCACAATGTCGGTCGCGAACACACTCTGGGCTTGCAGAGGGAATGCAGAACCCGAACGCACAACTATTGCCAGCAATACAATCGGAGTTACGGTCACACTGATTGATTTGAGATGTGCAAACACCTTGTCTACAGCGGAGCAACGGAATGCCAACTTGTCGGCATTGGCGGTTATTGGCGCACGGAATCGCTTCGATACACCCTCCACCGATGCAAAAGGCGTTGTCAGGGCAATCATCTATGTCGGCACACGCACCATTGGTGCTGATGCAGGTTTGCTGCTCGCAGATTTGGGTCTGGTCCGCACAATCGCTGTCTCTGGCGCAAAAATCGGCCCGCTGTTCGCAACGACCGTTCAAGCAGCGCTCATTATCGGCGCATTGGGAGTCGCGGACGCATTCCGGCTGGACGCAGAAGCTGTCTTCGCAGATGGTCACGCCGTCGCAATCATCATCCTGTTCACATTCGGCAGCGAGCGGGGACACCTCAATTTCGACATCAAAACGAGCGCCTTCCGCGAAGGTGTCGGCAAATATGTAGTAAACGCCCGGTTCAGCTCGCTCGATTTCGACAAACGAAAATAAAGATCGCCGTCCACCGCCATTGCCACCAATGTCATCATTACAAACGACCTCGGTTCTCGTTTCGTCACACTCTCGCCGTACATACAAAACCGTGTCCGTTCCAGACCCTGGATCATCACCACTGGTCGTAATGGATATCGAGACAAAGGACTCAAGCACGATTCGCAAAACGCGTTCGGTACCAGCGCCTGCGCACGTGCCGGTGTAATTGGACGGTGCTCTTGTCGTATCGACGGCAAAGCGACCACCGTTTCGACCAACATCAACGATCCCATCGGCTTCTCTACATTCAGCAGGATCCTGGCATGTCCCGCCGACACACACTTGGTCACCCTGGCATTGCCTGTCATCACGACACCCGTCACGACACGTCGACTCGACACAAATTTCACCGGCGCCACAGTCTGCATCGAGTCGACACTCCGGTTCGGCTTCAATACATTCATTGGCAGCGCAGACTTGTCCAGGCTGACAATCGTTATCGTTCTGACATTGCGGTGGCGCATCTACACAACGACCATCGTCGCAAACGGCATTGGGTCCGCAGTCATCATCGCCTCGACACAGCTCTGGATCCGGGATGCATTCGCGGTCGGCGCAGACTTGCCCTGCAGGACACTCATTATCATCGGTGCAGCCTTGGTCAGGAATGCAAAATCCAAATTCACATTGTTCTCGAGGGCCACAGTCTTCGTCTGTCCTACATTCGGGCGGAGGAATCGGGGCGCATACACCGGCTACACAGCTCAATCCCCCTCGACACTCATCGTCGCTCTGGCACCCATTGGGGGCAGTACACACGTTGTTGATGCATTGGAGATTCGGCAGCGGACAGTCACCTGCGTCTTCGCAGAAAAAAGGCGGTATGCAGCGGCCTGCTACACAGCTAAATTCGCCGTCGCAGTCGTCGTCATTTCGGCAGACGACGACAACACAATTGCCCTGGTCACACCGCTCACCATCGCTGCAGTCATTATCGTCGAAACAATCCGGCCGGGGTAGGCATATACCCGGTGGATCAGCACAGAATTCGCCCTGACCACAGTCCGGATCCGCATCACACCCCTGTAATTCTCTACACAGGTTGCCGATGCACTGAAATCCGTCCTGGCAATCGTTGTCGACAAAGCATTCCACATCATCAATACATTGCTGATTTAGCCCATCACAGACCTGGCCTGGTCCACAGTCTTCGTCACGATCGCAACGACCCGTAAATTGGCATCGCCCATTGATACAACTGCTGAGAGCCTGGCAATCACCGTTGACAAGGCATTCAACGGGTGGCTCGCAGACACCATCGTTGCAGATGAGATCATTGGGGCAGGGTCGGCCCGGTCCGCATGCGCCTTGCGGCAGACACAGGTTATTGACGCATGAGAAGCCCAGTGGACAGTCATTGTCTCCCCGACATTCTACATCGTCAACACAGCTCCCATCCCGGCAGATCTGCCCATTCGGGCACGGCCGCTCAAGATCGCATTCTGGAAGCGGAATACACTGACCATTCGCACATTCACTATTGGGCGGACAGTCGGCCGCAACTTGACACTCGGAGACGACGATACAGCGATGACGGACACAGTCTTGCCCGTCAGGGCAGCCCGTATCGATTCGACACTCTACATCGTCACAGAACCCATCCACGCAACCGAATGGTTGAGGGCAGTTCAAGTCGCTAGCACAGGGTTGGCGACCGCAACGGCCATTAATACATGCAAATCCGTCAGGACACTGAGCATCGTTAAAACAGCCTTCGACGCAAACGCCGTCTAAACACCTCTGCCCCTCTTCACAATCCGCATCGATCCGGCAGTCGCCTTCGACATCTTGGCACAGTCCACCTACGCACAGCTGTCCATTGGGACAGTCGCCATCAGCTCGACATCGATTGTCTTCAATACAGACAGAATTCAAGCATCGCTGACCAGGAAAACAGTCTCCATCATTTCGACATGCGGGCCGTTCAATGCAGACGTTGTCGACGCATTCAAAATTATCAGGGCAGTCGAAATCGATACGACATTCTGGTGCTTGAACGCATCGATTGGCCTGACATTCAAAACCGTTCGGACAGTCCACATCGGCTCTGCACTCTGGACCTGGCACACACGAATTCGCTGCGCATAATTGTCCACCAGGACAATCACCGTCTCGGCGGCATTCCAAGGTGTCTACACAGTCTCCGCTATCGGTGCAAATGAAGCCTGGCTCACAGTCGAGGTCAAATCGGCATGCGACATCTATACACTCAGCATCCACGCACCTCTGGTCAGACCGGCAATCTTCATCGATTCGACACCCGTCGTCTGGACCACATTGACCCTGGCGACAAATCTGTTGGTCTGGACAGTCGCTGTCGTCGGTACAGCCCTGATCCATCTCACATGAATTGTTGATGCACACGAAGCCTGACATGCAATCAGTATCGCCAATGCATCCGAGGCACTGAGCTTGCTCAGAGCAGATTAATCCGTCTTCACATGGGCGGTCGGGTCCGCAAGCCGGTCCGCAGGTGTTTGAACCACTGTCGCAAATTTGACCCTGATTACAGTCAACATCACCACGGCACCCTGAGCGGCATCCGCCGTTTTCGCATATTTCGCCCGGCTGACACCCCTTATCGTCCAGACAAACAGGGCCTGAATCGGCGCAACCGCCATCGTCTAAACATGCTGGACCTGTATCGGCGCAGCCAGAGTCGTCAAAGCAAACAGGACCTGAATCAGAGCAATCGCCTCCATCGCATAAAACTGGACACTCACCATCTGTGCAAACCGATTCACACAGGCCATTGACGCAACTCAGCCCCTCAGGACAGGCCGCTGCATCGCCACATCGATTTGGAATCACCTGATCATCGATACAAACGCCAGCAACGCATAGAAGACCCTGAGGGCAGAAGCCTTCGACGCAGGCTGGGCCGTCCAGGCACTGCTGATCAAGACACACGAAGCCGTCGCCGCAGTCTATATGGCTCTGACATTCGACCGACGAACGGCCGCAGCCTGCGCTCATCAGTAGACCAAAGAAAAGCCATATTGTTTGTCTAAGCTTAAACATCTTATTTCCGAATGACAGTGAACGTGACGCGCTCATTCTGAGCCCGTGCTCGCGTTGTTAAACTCGGCCGAATCGGATTCAGCCCACCGTAACCGCGCGCTTGTAGTCGCCCGGCCGAAACACCGCGTGAGACGAGGTAGCCCTTGACCCGATTTGCCCTTGCGATGCTCAGTCGGCTGTCTTTATCGCGCGAACCAGTCCCGCTGACATGGGCCGCGATCCGGACACGCTTGATGTTTTTTATTTGCTTCATACCACGGGCGACATCGTTTAAGACGGCGCGAGAATTGGGTGTCAATTCACTCGTACCAGGCTTAAAATCAATTCTGCGGCGAAGGGAAATCGAACGCGGCGTCACCTTAGCGAAACGACCACCGCCACTGACTTTGGGAGGTCCTACTGGGGCCCGCGAGGGGCCGACGGTGGCTGGAACTGCTTTGGGTCGGCCAGTGGTCAAATTGAATCGAAGAGGTGTTGTCTCTCCACCCCGAACTAAAACCGCTGTCTTTAGGACATCGTATCCCTTCGCTGTGACCGTCAACGGGTGGCGCCCAGCGGGTAGTTTGGCTTTGTAAGGTTGCCCAGGTTTAGATTGCCCCTTGACCCCCGTCGCTTTACCTCCAAATGTAAGCGCGGCTACAATCGGTTTGCCACGTTTGCCAAAGATTCTGACGGTCACATCACCTGCCTGCTGTGCTGGATCGAGTTCGAGCTTAATCTCCACACTTGCATTTTGACCGCCAGTCATGGTGGTTCGACCCTGCTTCGGCTTATAGCCTTTGGCAGAAACCGTATATTCGACCACACCCGCATCGAAGCGGTAGCCGGAAAAACGTCCATCATTCGTACTGGTCTGTGGCGAAAAACCGGCTGTCGACGGATAGCTGATAAGCGCATCCGCAATCGGCTTCCCCGAGGTTTTATCGGCGATACGGCCGGAAAACAGGCCCGTTTTCTTGACAATAACGGGCGCCGGACTGGTTCGCTCCACAGTTCTTGTTACGATTTTGGGTGTTGGATCGAGCGTGTAGGCGACACCGATGAGCACCATGTAGGGTGGCGTGGCTGGAACACCCGTGTGAGGCTTGCTCGCAAGTCCGATCCGAACGGCTGTATCGATGGCCAGATGCTCGATGGGAAAGGCGCGCAAGCCAAGAGTCAAATGGTGCGGGATCGAGTCAAACGTATACTCGTGACTGCCCTGTCCTGTCCTCCCTAATTCGACGAAATGGGGTTTACTGATTTGGTATTCGAGAAACGGATTGAAGTAAGGGTCAAATGGACTCTCAATGCCCAGGCCAAATGTCAACCGGTCATATCGAGCCACCTGCAGACCGTATTCTTGGACCAAACTTGGCTCACCTGCGAGGTGATCCGTTAAAACTTCTGAATTCTCAAAATAATTGCCGATTTCTAGGTGAATCCTCAGTGGGATTTTCTCAGCATCGGTGAAGTCAAAGGTGGACAGAAGTCGGAGATCGACGCTTGTTGCCGATGGTTCAAAGCCTGCGGACCCGACACCGCTCAAAAAACGGGCAGCAATGGCGCCACCCACTCGAATCAGATCGCTCACTGGATAGACGCCCTTGACGCCAAGGGTCAGGTCGCCTTGCGTTTGCAATAGACTTGGTTGCTCAGCGTCATGGCTATTGCTGGTGGCGGAGATTGACGTAAAGGCCTCGACGAATTTGTGTGGGGTGTATGCGAATGAGAAGTAACTACCGATAAAGGCATTTCCAGCCCCCTCGTATGGGAAATCATCGGCATTGAAGAACGCGAGCCCTAGGCGCATACGAATTGTGTCCAGCGGACCGGTGTCAGCGGCCCAAAGACGGTCGAGGCCCGTCGCACCGGTTAAGCCTGGCGCCCGAGAGCGGATGGCTGCCGGTTGTTTGGCCTTCCTTCTTGGTTGGGCCTTATCTTTTTCTACCGACGGCTTTTTCTTCGACGTCCGAGATGTCGTTGGAGTCGCTTTGGCTTGTGGCTCAGCCCCGGCAGAACCGTCGTCTTTGGTCTCAGTCTGGGTCCGGGTCGCTGCAGCCGTTTTTTTAACCGGTGTTTTCTTCGCGCCCGGTCTCTTCAAGCTCGTGCCGGACAGCTTTTCTGTTTTCGACTCGGGTTGAGCTAGCGACGAGGCCGCAGGCAGCAAGACCAACAGTGTGGCAGAAATGGTGATAAACGATCGCATGTACAACTCAGGACGATTTCCGATGGGTTGAGTGTAACATCGACCGAGGGCAAGGTGCCATTTTGTCGTGACATTGATGGAAAAACGCGGCGGTTGTCTGCCCTAGTGAGTTGCGTAGCGGCGCGCGCGAATGGATGCGGGCAATTTGGGTGGAGCGACATCGAGCGCTGCAATGCGATGATTGAAACGACTTTGACGCCCGTCCACATTGCGCTGAATACGCCGTAAATGACCGAGCAGCAGCTTCTCGAGTTCGGAAAGACCGATCAAGGTGATGGCATCGCGGGTACCGCGAATGCGACCCCTATCACGGAATTGGACTTGGGCATAGGCATGAACGGCTTCGACAAGTTGAGGCGAGCGATCGAGACAGGCGGCGATGATTCTAGAGCTCGACGTCTTATCTCTGATTAAATGAATGGCTTCTTTTCCAATCTGGAATATCTGATCGGGTGAAAGACGGCCTGTCGCCTTCAACATCTGTTTCAACCTCCCTGGTCTTTGTCCGAAAGCCCGCCTTGGCCGTCGGGAAGAGACTGATTTTGTCGCTTCACCCTAGATATCGGCAATTGAGTCGATTTATTGAGAAATATTTCCATTCGGCCAATGGCCTCTTTGACCCCTAGACTAATTTGCTGAAGGATTGAGATGGGATTAGGGTCCAGGTTGAAGAGCAAGGAGTCGATGATCGCATGCAGGACGCATCCAATTCTAACGGTCTGAACAAGGGGCTTTATCTGGGCCCCATACTGGCGACAATAGTCTGGGTCGTACCACTCGGTGAGACCCTGAGTCCAGACGCCCATAAACTAGCTGCAATCACAGTTCTGATGGCAATTTGGTGGATGACTGAAGCACTGCCGGTCGCGGTCACGGCCCTCATACCGCTGGCTGTCTTCCCCGTTGTGGGTATTGGCTTAGCAAAGGATGTTGCCCCCAATTACGGACACGATTTGATCTGGCTATTCTTTGGCGGTTTTCAGCTTGCTTTTGCTGTCGAACGCTGGAATCTGCACCGCCGTCTGGCGATGTTTATGGTTCGAACCTGCGGAACACGCGCAGATCGCTTGATTTTAGGCTTCATGCTCGCGTCCGGCTTACTGTCCATGTGGCTTTTGAATACCTCGACCACCCTTATGCTCTTGCCGGTGGCGATGGCCGTCGCGTCCGCGATGGAATCCAGGGACTTTGAAAAGGCACTTATGCTGGGTGTGGCCTATGCTGCCAGCGTTGGGGGTATGGGTACATATCTGGGCACAGCACCCAACGGCGTTTTCCGAGAGGTTGCAGCTAAAAACGGAGTTGAGTTGAGCTTTGGCGAATGGATGAGTTTTGCCGCGCCCCTCTCAATCGTTTTGATGGTGGTGATTTGGTTTTATTTGACGCGAATCGCGTTCCGTATCCAACGTACACCGATTCCGGCTGGTCACCCGGCCCAGGCTGCACTCACGGGGCCGAAGCAAAGCTGGTCGCAGGGCGAACGTCGTGTTGCCATTATCTTTGTCGCTGCGGTGACACTATGGATTTCTCGAAAATATCTTCTCATTCAATTCGGGTTGCCCCCAAAGAGCATCACCGACGCAACCATCGCAATTGGCATCACCATCCTCCTATACATTGTTCCTACTCGAACTTCGGATGGACACATTAAGCCCTTGCTTAGTTGGGCTGATACGGCCAAAACACCGTGGCAGATCCTCATTCTTTTTGGTGGCGGTTTTGCATTAGCATCGGGTTTTAAGGCCACTGGACTGTCGCAGTGGTTGGGCGCGTTATTGGCGTCGTCTACTGATGGCTGGCCGCTGCCTCTTATGGTCTTTGCGGTGGTTCTGTTTATGACCTTCCTCACGGAGGTTACATCCAACACCGCAACATCCATCATACTTTTACCAATCATTTGTGAACTTGCGGTCGCAACTCAGGTTGAGCCGCTCATGCTTCTTCTCCCAGCAACCCTGGCTGCGTCATGTGCGTTTATGCTGCCCGTTGCAACCCCGCCGAACGCAGTGGTCTATGGCTCCGGAATGATCCGACTTCCAGACATGGCGAAAGTGGGTTTCGGTGTCAATATTATCACTGCAATCTTGATCACAGTATGGACTCTCACGTGGGGTGCATTTCTGTTCTAAACGACACACTATCGCTGTTGGGCAGCCCATTGGCGCTACAGACAATGAGTCTCTAAATCGTCACAGCCGAGAAGACGATTCCGAGGGAATAACCAACTAAGTAGATTGCCGCTGCTCTAAGAAAATCACAGTTGAATCAAAAATCGGCCCAACCAAGAGGCTTGAGCTGAGCTGCCATTAAATGTCGCTGGCCAAAGGCAAATAGGCACACAGTGAACACTGGCTTGCCTAGACTCCAGTGTTCAACGATTGCGAGTCCAAACCGGTGTTCCGATTCAAACAATGAAGAGTTCGCAGTTTGATCCGGTCTAAGATGACAACGCCCAACACCCAATCTAAATAACTGTATCCAAACACATTTCCAACCACTGAATCCCAAACGGGATGCACTATTGAATCCCAAATGGGATTCACGTCCAGCGTCTCGACAAATCGCCTGCCAAGAGGGCAAAATCCACTCATAGCACCCGCTAAAACCGCCCAAAACAGATTGATTAAAAGGGTGGGATTCAAATGACTTTTCCCTTTCAAACACGAAATAATAGTCGTATTGAACCCCAATTGGGATTCAATAAAATCGGAGATAAACCATGTCTGGTCAGATCAGCATCCGCCTTTCAGACGGCATCATCGAACAGCTCAATCGAATGGCCAGCGAAACCGGGCAAACCCGTGCAGAGGTCATGCGGCGTTTGATCACGAGTGGACTCGAGCAGACGACACAAGACCCCGATCCTTTAATGGAGCGGATAGAGGATTTTCGATCGGAAATAATTGAATTGATCCAGTCCATACCAAAACAAGTTTCAGAGGAGCGGTCTCCGACGCATTTCAAAGGGGACCCGATGACGTCATCGGCTGACGCAAGTGGACCTGATGTTTTGTCGGCAGCTGATGCATCTGATCAAGACGCCAGACCTATCGTCACCAGAATCAATGAGCACATCTCCTCGCCGAGCGCAGAGCCAGAACAAGAACAAGAACAAGAACAAGAACAAGAACAAGAACAAGAACAAGAACAAGAACAAGGGCAGACCACGGCTCAGGCGCAAAGTCGACCAACGTCAAAACGGGCGGATGAGTCCATCGGTGTTCGGCTCAACCGCGCGCGACTTGCACTCGGCCTGTCCATACGTGAGGTTGGCCAAGCGCTCAATATTGACGAGACCATCACGCAGCAAATTCTTGAGACCGGTCGGCGTGTACCTGCAAGCCGAGCCATCCGAGTCGAAGCTAAGTTACAGCAATGGGAATCCCGGTTGACCGCTCAAGATTCATAGGGTTTCTCAATGTGGGTAGAGCGGCATCTCGTCTTTCTCGTTCAGGCGCTAGTCGCGCCGCACGCGCGCGCTTGCGCACGAGGGCGCGCTAGAATATGGTGCCCCGATGAATAAGCGGCCGAAAAAAGAAAGTTTTCCAGCGATCGACGGCTTGGAATGCATAAAGCGTATCAGTGGCGGCACAGGCTTTAGCCGGTTCGAAGCACGCATGCCCGCGACAGGCGTTGTCGGTGAACTGGTCACAATCGATTCGCCGGATGAACTCGACACCAGCTGGATTCAATCGCTTGTCCAGACCGAAGATAATCCTTGGCCACCCATTATCATGAGTGAGAAAGGGATCCCGGCCTGGATCCTTTTCGAGATGACACCTGGAGACCCGCTTGATAAAGCGCTCGCAAGACCGTCTGGGACGGTTCAACGTCTAGAGGCCTTGAGCATTTCGGTTCAATGCTGGGTCCTCATTGCGCGAACTCACGCCCGCGGAATTGGCCATGGGAAAGTCTCGGCGTCCGCCTTTAGACTCGCTCTAAATGAGGATGGCTATCCGGATGTCCGGTTGTCTAATTGGCAGCCACCCACGTCTCGATCAGAGACTGTAAGACAAGCCGATCTCGCCGCCTTATTCGACTTGACGAAAACTCTGCTGAAAGATGACACACGACAGGTTGAAGTCGCCGATTTAGGAATCGGTGAAATGGAAGAGGCAACTGTAGATGAGATGCTCGATGCCATTTTGTCCGGACCTCGACCGGACAGTGCACGGATGGGGCTCGAACGACTCGCACCAATTCTCGAAAAGGCTCTGGCCAGCCGATTTCGAGAAACACAGCAGATCCTGGACTGCGAATCGAGCTTTATCGAAGAAGTTGAGCAACAACGAGTCCGCCTCCGAGAACTTGAGACTCATCAGCGTTTTATCCGAGATTGGCTCTATGTGCGCGATGAACAGATTGAGGTTGCACAAGACACGTTGTCGCGGAGTCAAACTAAACTCCGCGACCTAGACAACCTGCGGATGCGCATCGACCTGTCCATCTCTGCTCTGCATGTCCCATTCCAGCCTGGTTCCGAAACCAGTCATATCGTAGAGCCAAATCAAACCAAATATGATTTGGACGATTTTGGGATTTCCGAAGCACCACCAGAAATCCCAGCGGAACCTGTCGAGTCGTCACTAGCCACGTCAACACAAGCGAGTCAGCCAACGCGAAGCGCTCAATCGCGTTCAGATAATGTGCGCATAGGACTGATACCCGTACTGGCCTTTATCGCAGTTTTAGTCCTCATCGGCGGTCTCACTGGCGCTTGGTTCCTCGAGCAGAGCAAGACACCTGTCGATGACTCAATGGCAGTGGCAGCGTTGAAAAATGAGAAAACAGCCGCCGTAGCCCTCGCGGAGTCTATGCCAGTACCGAATTCAAAGATAATTGCGGAGTCGAATATCAAAATTGAAAAACGCTCAGATGCAGCAATTAGACAAGCTGTGTCCACTGACGCCGATGTGTCACAACGTACACTCAGCCCCACTGCAGGCACAGTGCGCAAAGATGCCGGTCTCAAAACAACAGATAAGGATACCCAGTCAACGACATCAGCCGTAGTCGATGCTGCCCAAGGCCTCGATATGGGCAGTCAAGTCAAACCGCTCAATGCATCTGCACAGTCGGATTCAGCACCTCAAATTGGGTCGCAGAACATGAACATAAACACGCCAGAGGGGATGGTTTTTATAGCTAGAGGTATACTTAAGCTTGGCCTGAATACGGCTCAGGCCGCTCGATTAGAAACCATGTGTAAGGCCAATCGAAATACACCGGCTATGCGAGCGGATTGCTCCGCGATAAAATCGGAAATTAGAGATGATGAATTAGTCATCGATAGATTCTTTTTGGATACCTACGAGGTTGCACAAGGGAAATTTGAAGACTGCATTAAATCAGGGATTTGTCAGCAAAGACGGCCATACTTCGATGTGAGTCATTTTCCGGCGACTGGCGTGAGTTTTATCAATGCAAAGCGCTACTGCACCTTTGCCAAAAAGCGGCTCCCAACCATTGAAGAGCTCCAATATGCAACGCGCGGACCGGGGGGTGACAGAATCTACCCATGGGGTGATGAATCACCCAATGACCCAAAAATAAAGCGGGCTAACTTGGGTCAATTCAGAGGCGAATCTGAAGCCCCTAATTCAATAGACGGTTTTAAATATGCGGCGCCCGTAAAAGCATTTGCTGACGTGGATAGCCCGTTCGGAGCAATCAACCTGGCTGGTAATGTCCGCGAATGGACGCAGTCTAAATCCACTCGAGGCATGTATGCCTTTGGTGGTGGCTGGATCTCAGCCAGCGATCGTCTCCGGGTCACGCGGAAAGACGATCTGACAAAAAACATGGCTCGCGGTGATCTTGGCTTTCGCTGTGCGCGCTCTATAGGACCGAAGAAATGAACGAAATAGGTCTCGAGGAACTCAGCCAAGCCTGGCTGGATGCCCAATCGGGCTCAGGTCGCTTGATTCATATTGTCAGCGGTGTGGGGACTGGAAAATCCAACCTACTTGCCCACTTTGTCGACGATGCATCAGCTGCCGACGGCCAGGCTGCAATCGTCTCGATTCGATGTGGCGATAGAGCGCTTGTGCGCCCGTCAGATCACGGCGAACTTGAGGAGTTGGTGGCTCGTCTAGCAGAGGGTGTACGGGTCATAGAATGGGGTATGAATGGGGCCGACAAGGATGCCGCGATTCCATGGCTCTTGCCCGGCATCGACTTTTTACATGCGGCCACTCATGTGTCGGCGCTCCCCTCTGTTCCGAGCCAAACACCACCTCCGTCCCGTGCCGAAATTCACGCTGGTCTCTTAATGGATGTCGCCCGGCACCATCCAATCTTAATGGTCATTGACGATATCCACCGAATTGACACGGCATCAAAGGCGCTTCTCGATGTTCTTGAAAAAGCATTTGCCATTGAATCGGACGTCAAATTATTGCTGGTTTGCGCCAGTTCGACACCACTCAGCAACTCGAAGTCGAACGCCACATCCCCGACAATTCCCGAGGCATCGTATACCATAGCTCAGCTTAAAGATGCCGCTCTCGCAGAGATCTTGACCAACGGATTGAGTCATAGGGTCAAACTCAGTGAAGCACACGAAATTGAACTTTCGGATAAGATAAACGGGAATCCACTCGTCGCACATGCGTTGGTCGATCATCTCAATCGGATCACCATCTTAAAGCGTGGTCGAGACGGCAAGACCAAAGGTACCGCCGGGCTGACAGGTGAGGCTTTCGACGGACTTTGGTCTTTGGCTGTCGGCCAACTTCCCAAACTCCGTGCAGATGTCCAAGCCGATCTTCAGACAGCGGCGCTGGTCGGCCAGCACTTCACTACAGAATTGATGGCGCGTATATGGTCTGTCCCAGACGCCGCCGCCGCCCTGCGAATTGAACTGCTCACGCGTACCGGTCTTATCAGACCCGAAGCAGATGGTTGGGCATTTCTCTCCGAGGAATTGGCTGGGCAATGGACCGACCTAATGGATCCGAACGACAGAGATGAATTACACGTTCGGATTGCAACAATATTGAGACTTGATGCCCGAATGACAGGACCCCTGGGAGATGGCCAGGTCGCAGGTGTCGACGTCACAGAGACCTGGAGCGAGTCTCGATATCGAGACCGGACCCGCCGGGCGACCACAGAATCATTATGGGCCACGGCCGGACACTTTTCGGCAGCTGGCCGACATGGTGACGCGGCTGAAGCTGCTGTGACCTATGTTGAAAGCCTATTCGATTTAGATGGTGGGCCAGGTCTATTGTACGGACAGCATGGCAGACAGAGAGATCGTGAAAGGCGCCACCGCATTTATGCAGCATTGACTGAGGCTGACGCTCAATTAAACTTGGCGGAACGATTTGAGAACACTCATACACTCAATCACAGTCTTGCAGACATTCGCGTCCGTATGCTCAGTGTGAAGAGTCGATTTAAAGCGATCATGGGTGATTTTGCCGAAGCCCGTGCAACAGCTGATATGGCGCTCGGCCTAGCTGTTCGCATGGAACAAGAAACTGTTCGGCTCGAAGCCCTTCGAGTCTACTTAGAAGTCTGCTACGCATCTGGAGACACGAATGCAGCACGAGCCGCTTTAGTCCGAATTCTTGATGCCCTTAATCTCTGTTCGCCCGCGCTTGCACTGCCCGTTTATGTTTGGTTATCGGAGGCATTCGCTAAGTGGGAGTGGCCTGGACTCCATGGACGCTTATTTCCCTTTATTCTCGATCAAGCACAAGCCATTGGGGGCGTTCGCGAAGGCATTCAAATCCGAATTGAGTGGCTGGTTGCGCTCATCCAAGTTGGTGATCAAGACGCCGTCGACGATATGCTGAAGGACGCGATCTCGGTCGGTGAGGAACATCAGCAACTTGGTTTTCTCGCAGAATTAATGGTCAAAAGAGCAACTGAGATCATAGAGGTGCGTGTCGATAGCCATTACAATATTCTGAGTGGTGAGTTCTATGTGCCAGACTTGTTTGGCGAAGGTTTCGGGCCGAGCATTCAGCCTCTGAATGACGTTTTGTCTGAATCCATGCAACTGTTAGAATTGGCTCAAGAATTAGCCAGTAACATGGAGGACTCCCTGGTTCAGCTCAGGGTTGCGACAAGTTCCCTAGCGGTGGTCATTGAGACGCGTGAACGACTCACAGATCTGTTGGAGCGATGGATGCCTATCCAAATCGACCAGCAGCCTGTTCGGCTTACAGAGTTGGCCGAATTTCTTGCCCAGGGATTCTTCTCTGTTCAGCATATGGAACATTTGTCTGAGCGAATCATTATTTTGGCTGATGAGCTCAATCTTCATCAAATTCTGGCCGATACAGCTCATGAAGCGCTGGATCGAGAATTGCCCAGTGCCATGGCGCGCTCCGGGACACTGTTTACATTGGCCAAGGAATCCTATGAGCAGGTCGGCGACACATATGGCTTAGCGACCTTAAGTTTGACGGAAGCTCGATATGAGGCCCGTCGGGGTCAAGACCCCATGGATTTTGTCGAGCAGGGTATTGGGATACTCAAAAGCAGTCAGGATCAATGGACTGTCGAACAAGCAGCCTATTTGCATTTGCGCTTCGGCGAAATGCTCTTAGAAGTAGACGACCGCGCAGGAGAAGCCATCGAATACCTAGAGGGATCGATGCGACTCTATGAACGTTCCGGTGACATGGATCATCTTCATGTCGTTGGTGCTATCCTCCATGAAGTCTACCGAAAACAAGGGGATTTAGGACGCTACCGCGCCATCCGAGATCGCTTTCGCAGTCTCGACCAACTCTCGCCCGGTAGCGATCCACTACGCCTCGAAATGCGAATCGAACACCTCCTGGGTATGGCAAGGCAAGAGGCGAACGATGAACGTGCGATCGAAATGGTCGAACACTGCATCCATTTGTTTGGGCGCATGCCGGATGGGACAACTCGAATTGACGAATGCTTTGTGGAAATCAGCAAAATTTGCCGACGCAGGGCCGATGAAGCTGAAACGGAAAACGGCTTTAATGCTTGGCTTGAACGGTCATTAGAATCTGTCCGAATCGCCATTTCAATCAATCGGGGGCTCAACAATTATTATCGGGTTTTCGAAGAACTCCATGAACTGTTCGACGACCTATTGGGTCTGAGTATGTTCGAGGAGTACCTTCGGGTCCGGGCTGAAAATCGGGAAATGGCCTTCGCGGTTGGCAATATTGGCGAACTACTCTACTTGTTTGAAGAGCACCTGCACTACGATGCAGATCGTGAGACATCAGCAATTCGTCTACCCGAAGTAAGAAGTTTTTACGAAGCCCTGTTTAGATACCTCTTGGGCCTCGGCGCGACCGCAGACGCTCTTTCGATTCAATCAGCATTTGTGAGTTTCTTAATCGCTATAGGTGAGCCGGATTTAGCCACCCGTTATCAGGACCAAAAGTTGCGCTATGATGAATCACCGACGCAAGCATGACGCCAGGGTGAATAAACGTCTAATTAGCCGATGCGCTTGAGACCGTTTCCCTCATCACAATCACTTTAATCTGCCCTGGATATACGCACTCATCTTCGATGGTTGTGGCAATGTCGCTGGCAAGCTTTATTGCAGCTTGGTCGTTGACACGCTTTGGCGTCACTTCAAGGCGCACTTCGCGCCCCCCTTGAATCACGTACGCTCGTCGAACACCACGGTCACGAAAGCGCTCGCAAATAGCCTCTATATCATCGACCCGCTGCGTGTACGATTCCAGCGTCTCGCGACGCGCACCGGGTCGCGCTCCACTGAGCGCATCGGCAGCCGCGACCAAATGGGCCAGGGCTGTCGAAGGCTTCTCATCATTGTGATGTGCTGCAATCGGATGGACAATATCGGAATCTTCGCCGTGGTCGGCAGCAAATGCAGCACCCGAAACAGCGTGGCTTCCGCATGCCTCAGTCTCGGCCCAAAGAACCTTACCGATATCGTGCAACAAAGCGGCTCGATGGGCCATCCGCACGTCCAGGCCCATCTCCTCGGCCATCATCCCACATAGATGTGCTGTCTCGATGGCATGCTGCCATTGATTCTGTGTATAACTTGTTCTGTAGAGCAGCTTGCCAACCAAGTGAAGAATGTCGGGGTTCACATTTTTCAGGTTCAAAATTCTGGCTGCCCGTCGACCCGCATCGCGAACGATCTTGTCCAAATTGACTTTTGATTTCTCTGAAAAGGTCTTCGCCGATGATTCCGAAATGTCGCCTGAGCGAACCATTTTCTCATACGCTAAACGGCCCACTTCCCGCGTGTATGGATCGGGGGCTTGCATGAAGAACACCCCCTCGCCTTGATTAATAAATTCGACTTCTGTCTCATCGAAAATCGCTTGAAGTACGGACGCGTCATCACTGAGTATGCGGTCTTGCTGATTTTTTTTAGTCGGCAGACTGACTGTCGAGACCAATCGGTTGGCCGACAATGGCATACCATACCGTTGACAGGCGATGTCAATGAGTCGCTTAGCCTCGTACTCGCTTTTGCCAACAATGCTGGTGATTAAACTCTTAGCCGCTTTTTGCGAAGTGACCTGAGCCCGGTCGATAAACTCGTGTGTTAGGTCTTCTAGGGCACCTTCAGAGGTGTCGCCAGCCGATTGCTCAACGGTCTCCGTGAAGAGGCTTTCCAAGCGCTTTATTTCGTCTTTAATGCCTTCAATCGACGAGCGTTTTTCCTTGATGGTCGCAAAACGCTCAGCCAAGTCATCATTGCGTTCTTTAATGCCCGAAAAACGACGATCAAGATTCGCCTTACGCTTTTCCAAATTAGCCTGATCATCATCAAGCTCTTTTTCGCGTCTGGTCAGCTGCTTTTGAAGGCGGTCGCGAAGGACTTCAGCGCGTGCGGCACCCTTCGGCTGGTCGCCGGTCCGATGAGAGACGAGCTGACCTGCGCCCGACGCACTCCGCCGCTCGATTTCATCCCTGAGTTGCTGGCGCTTCCGGCGATCGTTTAAAACAACAGCCCCGGCTGCGACGGCTGCACTGGCTGCAGCGGTTGCAATGATCATGTTGTCTCCTTATCTCCACTCGGCTTACGCTCAGTTCGGATCATGGGCCCAAACGTAGCAATCCAACTCATGCACGCAAACCATATGATACCCTACGCCCTATATTGTGTCGATGTGGCTCGCCCGACGCAAATATTTATGGCCGATTAAATCACCTATGGGCTGCCGGAGAGTACGAAATAACCAACAATTGCCGCTAGGGCAACAGCGCCAACAATAATAATGACTTTCTTGTCTGGCCCACGACTATCACCGGGCGAAAGGGCAGCACGATTGCCGTTAGTTCCTTGAGAATTCGGCACATTCAGAGAAAATTTTTCACGGATTTGAGAGTCTAAAGTGCCGTCTTCGGGTTTATAGTTCTCCTCAAGGTCATCGAGGACGACATTACCGATATTATCGATATGGTCGGGATCTTGGGCGGCCATAAACCACTGTGTCTCGCGAAACTTTCCTGGCGCGGGCGGTTCTAAAGCGGGCATCGATGCAAATGTTTCTTCGATGGGAGACGCCGGCTGTGATGAGTCGCCCTTAGCGGGCATTGAGGAGACTTTTAAATCGAACGACGTTGACTGAATTTCCGGAGAGGGCGCGTACTCTTTAGACGGCTGTTCTTCCGGTGTTTGCATCGTCTCCGGTGGCGCTTTTTTCTGGGCTGCGCTTGCGGCAACGGAGTCTTTTGGCTGACGAACCGGCTCCGGTGCCGAATCGTGCATCGTTGCCCCATTATCTTTTGGGGCAGGCTCTGTTTGAACAGGATTTGACGGCTGTTCAAGAGCAACCGTTTGGTTCAAATTTGCTGCTGCAGCGCGAGCAGGCCGGACATCAAATCCGCAGACGCCACAGAAGTTTGATGAATCTGGTACGTCGCTCGCGCAATTCGGACATTTCATATTCCGTTTCCTCGCCATCTGATCTGTGACAAAGCGTCCGCCAAAACGTACGAACGGGTCACAGCTTACAATCTATTGGACGTTTTGACCCGAATATTTTTAAGGCCATCCCGAATTCGTCTGCTCCCACTACACGTGGACGCAATAACATACAGGCGTCAAACACGTAAGTCATCTCCACACTCACCAACCAACCATCTCACCTCTGCGTAGCGGCCCCCTGGATGATGGCCGCAACCACACTCTGATCGGCCAGGGTTGAGATGTCACCCAGAGCATCGGTTTGACCTTCGGCTACTTTTCTTAAAATCCGACGCATGACTTTTCCAGAGCGGGTTTTTGGCAAACCTGGAACTGATTGGAATCGGTCAACTCGAGCGTGCGCACCTATGGCTGTGCGTACAGTTTGGTTTAGTTGATCAATGGGTACATTGCCGTTATTTGAGTTTAGGACAACGAAAGCGTAGACGCCCTGACCCTTAATGGCATGGGGATACCCCACAACCGCTGCCTCGGCCACTGCGTCGTTTGACACCAGAGCGGCTTCGAACTCAGCTGTACCCATACGATGGCCAGACACATTGAGGACATCGTCAATACGACCCGTAATCCAGTAATAGCCATCATCATCTCGACGACACCCATCACCTGTAAAATAAAGACCCGGATAGGTACTAAAGTAGGTTTGGACAAAGCGTGCATGATCGCCCCATACGGTCCGAGCTTGACCCGGCCAGGAATGCTCGAGGCACAAATGTCCCTGAGCTGGGCCCGCCCTCGTTTTTTGGGTTGCGGGGTCTATCAAGACGGGTCGAATACCCGGCAGCGGCAAGGTCGCAGACCCCGCCTTGGTGGGTGTGGCGGATGCCACGGGTGCAATACAGATTCCGCCGGTCTCCGTCTGCCACCACGTGTCCACAATATTACAACGATTTTTACCAACGACGCTGTAGTACCATTCCCATGCGTCCGGATTGATGGGCTCCCCCACAGTACCAAGTACACGTAAGCTGCTGATGTCATATTTGTCGACTGGTTCTTCCCCATGTGCAGCAAGAGCGCGTATGGCGGTCGGGGCCGTATAGAATATTGAGACTTTGTGACGCTCCACTAGGTCCCAGTACCGGCCTGCATCGGGGTACAACGGTGTCGACTCAAACATCAGCGAGGTCGCCCCGTTGGCGAGCGGTCCGTAAACGATGTAGCTGTGACCGGTAATCCAGCCGACGTCTGCGACGCATGCGTACACATCATCTGGCCTTAAATCAAAGACCGTGCGATGCGTGTAGGCCGTGTATGTCAGATAGCCTGCACACGTATGAACCAAACCTTTAGGGCGCCCTGTTGATCCCGATGTGTACAAGATAAAGAGTGGATGTTCCGAATGGACATATTCCGGTCCACTGACCATGTCTGTGCCGTCGACTACGGCTTCGTGCCACCAAACATCCCGGTTGTCTACCCATCCGACCTCGATACCGGTACGCCGGTAGACCAATACGCTTTGGACTAAATCGGTCTTTGCCAGAGCATCATCCACAGTCGCTTTCAAAGGGATCGGCCTGCCACCTCGAAGGCCCTGGTCTTGAGTAATGACCAGTTTAGCACCGCAATCGTCGATTCGATCGCGGAGTGCTTCCGATGAAAATCCGCCGAAAACGACTGAATGGACAGCGCCTATTCTGGCACAAGCAAGCATGGCCACTGCGGCTTCAGGGACCATGCCCATGTAGATAATGACACGATCGCCGCTGCATACCCCTAAGCGTCTCAGAGCAGCCGCTGCCCGACAAACCTCCGCGTGCAGTTCGCGATAGGTCAGCGTCCGACCATCGCCTGGTTCGTCCCCTTCCCAAATGATGGCCGTCTTATCCGGTTGGCTTCGGACATGTCGGTCCAAACAAGATTCGGTTACGTTTAAACGACCATCTGCAAACCAGCTGAAGGGTTCATGACAAACGGTATGGTAGTCACCCTCTAATCCGACGCTCGGTTCATCCTCCCAGCTCAGCGACTTTTTGGTTTCAGCCAACCAAAAATCATTGGGGTGTTCCACCCATTGGTTCGATACATCGGTATAATCTGACATGCTGCGGATGGGTTGCTGCCCACCATCTCTGACCCGCTGTGGGACGGAGTAAAGTTTAGCCATCGTATGGACCCTGCTTGAGCTGTTATCTTGTCCTAGACAGGACATCAGAACGCAGCATAACCGACAAGTCCGAAATGTCGTCTTGTCTAGGAAAGACTGATTCTGATGAAAATTGTTGGATAAAACCGAGCGGTAGACCTTGACGATGCACTCAAGTTTGACAATGTTAATCGAGTTGGGAATAAATTTGTTAAAGCCATGTGTCTAGTAAGGGACGCAGAGGGCAATACCAAAAGCGATGTTTGGAGGAAATCAATGTCGTACGTGAGTTACCAAACGAGAATGGCCGCCCAAGCGACGGTCAATGAGCGCGTAGAATTTTTAAAGAAAGTCTACGTCCATTTGGGCGGTGCCATCCTCGGTTGGATCGCCCTCATGACCGTGTTGTACAATTCGAGCTTTGGCCAAAATCTAGCCTCCTCATTAGCGAGCAACTGGATCATCCTGATGATCGCCTTTATGGCCGCTGGACACTTTGCATCGAAATGGGCATTCCAAATGGGGAATCCAACGAAGCAATATCTCGGTCTCGGACTGTATGTTGTCGCGCAAGCGGTTATTTTCATGCCCTTACTCATGTACGTGAAAGCCATTGCTGCAGCCAAGGGTGTGCCCGTCACCAACATGATTGGAAGCGCCGGAATCATTACGGGTGTCACCTTTGGTGGGCTGACACTCACGGCGCTGGTCAGCAAGAAGGATTTCTCATTTTTGGGACGCGCTCTTCAGCTTTTAAGCTTTGCCGCTCTGGGCATGATCATCGTCTCATGGGTCTTCAGTGGCGTTCAATTAGGTGACTTCTTCGCCATGGCCATGGTTGTGTTGATGGGCGGTTACGTCTTGTACTACACGTCGACCATCATGCGGCAATTTCCCATCGGCTCCCATGTCGCCGCATCACTTGCCCTATTCTCGACCATCGCCACCATGTTCTACTATGTCCTCATGCTCGTCTCGAGCCGCGATTAACGAACAAACGTGTTTTCGCCCGAGCCGGATGACCTCAAAGAACAAAAGGCTGAAACCTCGGGCGAGCGCGTCTTCATCACGATTTTCACAGGCATTATTTGCGGACTCTTCGCTTTAGAAGTTTTCCAGGACGTCACACCTGCGCGTCTCGCGATGGTGTGGTTTTTCCTTGCCTACTTTGTGCTCACGGCCCTGCATGAAATTGCTCATGCGGTTGTTGCTCGGCTGGTGGGATGGGCTGTTGTGGGTCTGAAAGTGGGAATTGGGCCAGTCATTACCCGTTCGATCTGGCTCGGTGTCCCAGTGGAATGGCGGCTGTTCCCCATTGTTGGTTTAGTGGAAGTCCTGCCCAAAAATCTTCACGCACCTCGACTGAAAAACGCCGCTATCTATGCTGCGGGACCAGGAATCGAATTAGCCATTGCCGCTTTGCTCACTGCGTATCTCGGTTGGGACATCATGTTGGCACCAACAGATTCATACTGGGTTGCGGGCCTTCAGGCGACCGCTTTAGCCGCCGTTTTCGGCGCTGGATTCAATCTGATCCCCTTCTCGCCTCAGCCTGGTGTTGTGACCGACGGATTAGGAATTTGCCTGTCGCCATTTTTGACCGACGACCATTTCAAGCGTCTGATGGTGCAACCCGTTCTAGACCAAGGCCGACATCTGCTGGACATCGGCGATCCCAAAGGCGCTAAGGCACTGTTCAATGACATACTGGTGCAGTTTCCCACGCTCTTAGAGGCGCACATGGGTCTTGCACGAGCCCAAGTTGACCTTGGACACGGCGAATTTGCGCTGATGGAGTTTAGAAACACCGTCCAGGCGCTACCGGATGACGAGCAAGACCGCGGGCGAATGGCGCTTCAGCAACTCCGCGAGTATATCAAGACCAAGCAATGAACCTCAGCTAGTCGTCCATCGCAGCATCGGTTATGTCGAGACCGCTATCGATGATTGCAAAGGCCTCGTCTAGCTGCTTTTCATTGATGCAAAGCGGCGGATTACACATGAAACTGCCCCAGCGCACGAACGTAAATAAGTTGTTAGCCCGAAAGTGCGCACCAAGGGCTTGCATGGCCGGATGCGTCCCGTTGTAAGGCGCCATGCGTGTTCCTGCCTCATCTCTTTGCAGGTCCATCATGCCGAATAAGCCGATTTGCCGAAAGCCTCGAACGGAGGGGTGCTTGTCCTTCATCGCCTGCATGTGCGCACGCATGATCTCGCCCATTTTCGACGCGTTTTCGATTAACTTTTCCTCGTGCATAACGTCGATGACGGCTTCCGCAGTCGCCAGTCCCAAACAATGCGCATTGTAGGTCAGACCACCCCAGAAGACATTCTCCTTAAAGTGGGCGGCGATGGGATCACTGACGGCCATGCAACCCATTGGGGCATAGGAACTCGTCAATCCTTTAGCCATCGTCAGGATATCCGGTACAATGCCCCCATGTTCGAACGCAAACATCTTTCCGGTGCGCCCAAAACCGCACATGACTTCATCGCAGACCAATAAGATCTTGTATTTGTCCAGGAGCGCTCGTAAGCCTGCCAGGTAGCCTGCCGGAGGGGGGAGAATGCCGTTGGTGCCAGTCACCGTTTCAATGAACATGGCCGCGATGGTATCGGGCCCTTCGTAGGTAATGACTTCTTCCAAATACTGGAGATTGCGAGCGACTTTTTCTTCATCGCTGGACCCAAACGAATAATCATATGGATTTGGATCCATGACATGAATGACGCCCGGCATCCCAGGCTCATTCGCCAAGCGTCTCGGATCGCCTGTCAGCTGCATTGTGGCGTTTGTTGCGCCGTGATAACTCCGGTATCGAGCAATAATTTTATTGCGACCGGTGTAGAGTTTTACGGCCTTGATGGCATTCTCGTTGGCTTCAGCACCACCCAATGTGTAAAAAAAAGTGTTGAGATTCCCGGGCACCAATTGACTGAGCTTCCGGCTCACGCGCGCTCGAACTTCCGTTGCAGCTCCGGGCCAGACAAACAAAAGCTGATCAATTTGCGCTTTCATCGCCTCACGAACCTTGGGATGGCCATGCCCAATGTTTACGCTCATTAACTGGCTGTTGAAATCGATGATTTTTTGGCCATCAGGTCCGTACATGTAAATTCCCTCGGCGCGTGCAATAGGCCAAGGGTTTACGTCGTTGCCGCGAGACCAGCTGAACATACTGTGGGTCTTGCACAGCTCAATGATTTCTTGCTCAGTTAAAGATTCGCTCATTTATAGCTCCACCAATTCATCATAGGCTTCTGGTCGTCGGTCGCGGTAGAACTGCCAGACCTTGCGAACTTCATCGATCTCTCCCAAATCGAGATCGGCGATAACCAATTCGTCTTGATCGCGCGATGCCATGGCTTCGAACTGTCCGCGTGGATTCACAAAGTAACTCTGCCCATAAAATTCACCAATATTCCATGGCGCTTCAATACCAACTCGATTGATTGCGCCGATGTAATACGTGTTGGCCACCGCCGCTGCGGGCTGCTCCAGTTTCCAAAGGTATTCCGACAAGCCAGCAACTGTGGCCGACGGATTGAAGACAATTTCTGCACCGTTTAGACCCAAGGCCCGCCAGCCCTCCGGAAAATGTCGATCGTAACAGATGTAAACACCGACTTTAGCATAGGCCGTTTGGAAGACAGGATAGCCGCCATTTCCAGGCTTGAAGAAGAACTTTTCCCAAAACCCAGACGTCTGCGGAATGTGCTGTTTGCGATATTTTCCGAGGTAACTGCCATCTGCATCGATGACGGCTGCTGTGTTGTAGTAGACCCCGCGCATATCCTGTTCGTATATCGGCACCACGATGACCATCGAGTATTTTTTCGCATACTCCTGCATAAGGCGCGTGGTCGGGCCATCTGGAACAGGCTCTGCTGAATCATACCAACGTTTATCTTGGCTTGGACAGTAGTATGGGCCATTAAAAATCTCTTGCAGACACAGGATTTGAACCCCTTTCTGACCGGCTTCATCGATCATGGGTAAGTGCTTATCCAACATCGCCTGTTGAATTTCCGCAACTGGAACAGATTCATCATTGATCGGATTGCTGCATTGTATCAGTCCGCACTTAACGACTTGGCTCATAGAGGGTCCCCTTCAATTGTGACGTCGTAGTCCGCATATGGATTTGACAAACGACTGTAACGTCGTCCAAAAGATGCCGCAAGGGTCCTTAGGCTGTCCAGTAACAGGCACTCAGACTTGCTATCATAATGTACCTGGGGCAAGACTGTACTGCAGCCAACGAGAAGAGCGAGAGCACGTGTCTGAACGTATCGTTGTATTTTCATCGCTCCAAGCGGTCGATGTCCACTTGGTCAGAAGCGTACTGACCCGTGAAGGAATCCCTTCGTTCATTCGCTCCCAGCATATCAGTCCATTGGTCGGCGAAGTGCCCGTTGATGAAGCACGGGTTGAACTCTACGTGTTTCCTCAACATCTCGATTCGGCGCGTCAGGTCATCGATGACGCGGTTAATCAAGACGGACCTGATTGGGTCTGTGAGCAATGTGGAGAGGTTAATCCATGTACTTTCGAAGTGTGCTGGTCCTGCCAGAACGTCCCGAGTCTGTCTGTAAAGAGTCGGTCGTAGGCCGGAGGGCAGTCGAAATATGAAGCGTATGTCCATGACTATCCAAGACACATGGCCGTTTGTCATCGCCATCATGATGGGCGCATGCAGCGCTGGAACAAAGGCGGTCTCGGACGAGATGCAGCCCGAGATGACTCTTGGACAGAGCGATTTAGGTATGCGCCTTCTCGATGTGAGCCATCAAAACGACCAAACTCATGCAGCGGATTCAGGACAGGCCGCATCGGTGTGCGACTCAGGCTATCAGGCGCCACAGTCGGTTCCGATCGCAGGTTACCCTGATTTGGTCGAAGCATCCGGCCTCGCAGCATCTAGGCGGATAGAACATCGATATTGGATTCATAACGATTCTGGCCATGAGCCAATCGTCTACAGCGTCGACCAGCAAGGTCGCTTGATGGGTAGACTGACCATACCCGTAAATGCCATCGATTGGGAAGATATGGCCGTCGCGCGCTGTCCAGGCCGGGATGACAGCTGTCTTTGGATCGCCGATATCGGCGATAATCTGAGTCAGCGGTCCGAGGTGTCAATGGTCATTACGCCCGAACCTGATGGGCCTGGTGACCGCGTCGCAGACGAGGTGTGGACGTTAAGAGTTCTCTACGAAGATGGGCCCACTGACGCAGAGGCTGTTTTCGTCGCCAGCGATGGCAGTCGGTTTTGGATTATCGAGAAGGCTGGCGGCCGAAGAATTAAACTCTATGAAAGCCAAGGTACGATTCGAAACGGCGGCCAAGTTGTCATGCGCTCAATTCTCGAATTTGACGCACCGGGCATTGCTATCGAAAGAGGCCGGTTGGTCACAGCGGCTGATTTGCACCCCACTGGGACCCGCGTATTGGTTCGGGTCTACACGGGCACATATGAATATCGCTTGACCGAACCAGAACGGGTATCAGACATCGCCGGTCAAGCACCCGTGACCGTTGCGCTTGGCCCCCTATCTGAAGGCCAAGGCGAAGCGGTTGCTTACAGCGCCGATGGCCGACATGCACTGACCATCTCAGAAGATCCCGAAGGACAAACGCCGCAGCCATTAAACATCTATCGCTGCACTGACCCCTAAAGCTGCGGCTGCTTTATGATAGACGTGACCTAGAACGAAGCGTGAGCGTGACTCCGATAAGCGGAACGGCAAGAATACTGAGGATCAAGATCGCTAATTTTAAATCATCGCGGCCATACACATTGGCCTCGACGAGCCAGGCTGTCTTCGAGAGCTCGACCCCCTTCTCTCGAAACAGCCGGGTCAAACGACCGCTTGGACCTTCCCACCAAACATTACGCAGCACACCTTCGATGGATTTTGAGTTCTGAATGGCATCCAATTCTCTAACTCTGAACTGGAGAATGAGCTCCACGGGCTGGCCTTCGACCCATGTCGGGTGCACCATGGGGACCCAGGTCGTCAGCATCTCTGGATCATCCCCAACGCCAAATTTCTCAGTCACGCTCAAATCAAAAGGAAACGTCGCACCCGTAATCTTGAGATTACGGCTCGCCGGTGCGTATTCTGTTCTGAATGCATCGATATGCGCTTCGAATAATCCATCATCGGTCCCGTGAATAAATAAGGGGGTACATGCGAGGGCAACCGCGACAAACGCGCCCAACATTACACTGGGAATGGCGGCCCATTTGGCGGGCTTAGACCCCAGAACAAGGTATGCTTCGTGTGGATCTAACATCACCAGAGCCACTTTGGGTCGCCTGTCTAGAATCTCGTGGTACAGCTCCATCAATCCGGTCTCTTCATGATCGGAGAATAGCCGCGCGCGACGAAGGGTCTTGCGCTTATCGTAGTAACTGATAATCAATTCGACGCTATCGCGATGCTTTCGATTATCTAAATACACATGCTCGATTGAGTCGATGTCGATATGGAGCTGCTTTAATCCCATTCGCGCCGTCAGAAAACCATCTGAGATACGCGCCTCGATCATGAGAACCGTGTATTGAAACTGGTATATTTTGTCGGCCATTAATTCCACTCTCTGGTCCGCATCTGAACCCGAGTAATCTGGGCTCTGGCATCCGTTTTGCCAATATGACACTGTACCGTCAGGAGGACCCAATGAGCGACCATAATCGTTCTGATTCAGACGCAGAGAGCTTTTTTCTCCGGGAGGGTGAGCTCGTGACTGATACACGAAGTGGGCACACGCGTAGAGACCATGACCGGGGTCTCAATCCCGGGCGTCGCTACAGTGATCACACCCGGGTTCGCCGTCGGTTTATCGATCGGGTTATCGACATGAAAATTCAGGGCATGTCAGCTCTGAGCATCGCTAATATTCTTAACGATGAAGGGTTAAAAACCGCAAACGAAAGCCTGTGGACTGAAGACGCTATCAGCCAGCTGGTCAAGATAGAAGCCGCTCGCGCTAAGCGGGATGCTTGGCGGCCAATTCACAAAACATCGAACGGGCCTGACCATGAGTAAGACGGAGAAAATCATACAGGCGCGTCTGCGCTTACGTGAACGGTTTCTATCAAAAATCAAGTCGAGTCCGTCCATCAGTGACCCGGAGCCAATGGGCAGTGGCCCCCTCAATCGGCACGGAATGCCCCGGCTGCCAATCGATCAATTTGAAACACGGAAATGGCCGGTGCTAGACTTAGGTGTACACCCGGAGATTAGCAAAGAAGCATGGCGCCTAACCCTCGACGGTGCTGTCCAAAAGGACTGCACTCTCACGTGGGCGGACTTAATGAATTTGGAACAGATAAATAATGTTCAAGATTTCCACTGCGTGACCACCTGGAGTCGCTTTGACCTCAACTTCATGGGCGTTCGTTTGAGCACGCTCGCTGCACTGGCCGAACCGCTCCCAGCAGCCGGTTATATCATGTGCCATGGCTTTGATGGCTACACCACAAACCTGCCACTCAGCGAAGCGCTAAAAGACGATGTACTGCTGGTTTCTCAGGTGGATGGTCAACCATTGCCCCGCGAGCATGGAGGGCCTGTCCGAATGGTCGTACCTCAGTTGTATGCCTGGAAGGGTGCTAAGTGGATTCATCGAATTGAATTCATGACTGAGGACCGCTTGGGCTATTGGGAAACTCGGGGTTATTCGAATACGGCATATCCATGGCGAAATGATCGATACTCGTGATAAGGGCGCTCATGAAATATCATTCAAGTTGGGGGAGGTCAGGCCCATGAAAGTATTGATTGCAGATAAACTTCCGGCGTTTATCGCTGAACGCCTTGAAGAGGCGGGTGCATCAACCCTCTATGAACCGAGTCTAAAAGACGATGCCTTACTCAAGACACTCGTCGAATTCCAACCAGATGCAGTGATCGTTCGCTCGACAAAAATGACGTGTGAACATATCGAGTCTGCAAAGTCACTGCAGCTCATTGTGCGAGCCGGCGCTGGTGTGAATACCATCGATTTAAGTGCTGCCTCCCAGAACGCTGTTTCAGTAGCCAACTGTCCAGGCAAGAACGCCATCGCGGTGGCTGAATTGACCTTGGGTCATATCTTGAATGCCGACCGTCGGATCGCAGACAACGTGGCTGACCTCCAGCGAGGCGTCTGGAGAAAAAAACATTTTGCTCAGGCTCAAGGTCTGGCAGGCCGAGTCATCGGTGTTGTCGGGTGCGGCTCCATCGCCCGAGAGGTGATTAAACGCGCGAGAGCATTCGATATGAAGTTGGCTTGCTATGCACCAGAGCTCGATGACGAACTGGCGTCAGCTCTCGGAGTAGAACGCAAAGACAGTGTCCTAGACTTAGCTAAGGCGGTCTCAATTCTGACTGTTCACGTACCTAAAATGCCATCGACGACCAATCTCATCGATGCCACCGTGATGGCCGCATTGCCAGACAACGCGATCGTGCTCAATACGTCGAGGGGCGGAATTGTTAACGAAGACGCGCTCAAAGACGTAATTCTAAACCGTGGTTTTAGAGCCGGCCTGGATGTTTTCTGCGATGAACCGGCTTCAGATGGTCCATGGTCGAATCAGTTGGCCATGACGCCTGGTGTCTATGGGACCCATCACATTGGGGCATCGACTGAGCAAGCGCAGACAGCTGTCGCCGAAGCGGCGTGTAAGACGATTCTTCACTGGGTCAAAACGGGTGAGGTCGATAACTGCGTCAACATCAAGACGCTTGGGTCCTCAAAAGGCCGCTTGATCGTTCGCCATCTCGATCGAGTCGGTGTGCTGGCCAACCTCCTTGGTTGCTTGAAAGAAGCCAAGTTGAACGTCCAAAACATGAAGAACCTTATTTACTCTGGCGATGAGGCCGCTGCGTGCGCACATATCAATATCAGTGGTCGCGTCTCCGACGACCTTGCTCAGCGACTTCGACAAATCGATGACGTTCTCGACGTAAAGGTCATCGAATTATAGGAGGGCCAAAACCGCCTCAGGGGGTCGGCCTAAAACAGCACGCTCATCACGGATCACAACGGGTCTTTCGATCAATGATGGATGGGACGCCATCGCGTCCACGCATTTGTCGGAGTGAGCTAGGCAATCCCTCAGGCCCAACTCCTTCGCAAGGGGCTCCTTTAGCCGGAGTAAGTCCCGAGGAGCCTTCTCTAGGTAGACAAGAACCGTTCTAATTTCATCTTCTGATGGGCCGTCTTTCAAATAAAGCCGGACCGAGGGACGAATGCCATTGGCCTTGAGTAGGGCCAATGTTTCCCGTGATTTACGACAGCGCGGATTGTGCCAAATCGTCCAATTCATGATACGTCCTCGCGTCACTTAAACAGGGATAAAAATCCGATGGAGATGGAGGGTACATAGGTGATGATCATAACCGAGGCCAATAATAGAAATAGGTACGGGATTATCACTTTGTACAAGCGTGTGATGGGCTGTTCAAAACGAACCGAAGATAAGAATAAATTTAAACCGACTGGTGGCGTGAGAAAACCCAACTCAAGATTGGCGAGAAAAATAATACCCAAATGAACCGGATCAACCCCAAACTGTAATGCGATGGGTGCAATGATCGGTGGCAGAATAACCAATGCAGAATAGATTTCGATAATACTGCCCAAAACAAGCAGCAGTAGATTGAGCATCAACAAGAACATGACTTTTGAGTCAATATTCTCCTGGCACCATTCGAGTAATAAGTCTGGTAGTTCGGCTTCGACCAGACAAAATGCCGATAACCCCATGGCGGCGGCCAGCAGAATTAAGACAGCGCCAACAAGTACCCCGGTTCGAACAAGCACCCCAGGCAATTGCCGAGTTAAATGAATATCCTTGGTGACAAAAACCTGAACCACGACCACGTACGCAGCCGCGAATGCGGCGGCCTCAACCATAGACACTAAGCCGCTGGCAAATAGACCAATGACGATCACGGGGACCGATAATTCCCATTTGGCGGCCCAGGTTGCGTGTATCAATCTGTGCCAATCGAACTCAACGCGCTCCATCTCAACACGGCGGCCGATCACAAGACCATAACCGGCGACAACGAGGGCCATTAACAGTCCAGGAAGTAAGCCCGCAATATAAAGGTCTTCTGCAGCCACCGCTGCACTCGGTCCATCGCCCATACCCATGGCCGTTGGACCTCCAGAGACCACAACAGCATAGATAATCACAGGTAGACTGGGAGGAAAAAGCAGGCCCAAGCTGCTCGACGCAGTCACGTGGCCAAGAGCAAAGCCATCGTCATATCGACTCTCTTTGAGCATGCCGTATGCAAGTCCACCCAGTGCAATAATCGTGACTCCAGACCCACCAGTAAAGGTTGTGAAGACAGCGCAAACACCGGCAACCAGTACGGCAATCCCACCTGGAAGCCATCCGACTAAAGCTTTGAAGAAGGTCACTAACCTCTCCGCAGCTCGGGTTTCCGCGAGAATACAGCCGCATGCGGTCAGCAGTGGGATTGCGGGTATAGTCGGCGACGCAATGAGCTTATAGACTTCGGCGGATACAGCCGACACCGGCGTACCATCGGCCAGGTAAAATAAGACCGCCAAGCCCGCCATGGCTGCAAAAACCGGTGCACCGAGAACAGCAGATACGAGAACCACACCGCTGGCAAACCAAATCCACTGCTCAATGAGTTCAGGATGTTTAATGAGTGTGTATCCACCCCAAGCGATTGCAGCGGCCACAATTTGCCCGAAGATACGCGGGTGCGCTTGCCATACAAATCGGATCGCGATCAGCACGAGTGCAGCGGGCATGATTGATTCGCTGAGCCAATCTGGAATGCCAAACGGTAGGACATCGACCGCCGCACGGCTCTCGGCCATTTGTCGGTTGGCTTTGACGACAAGCCAACTGGACTGAGCCATGATCAAGCAAATGGCGGCCGCAATGCCCATCGCCAAGACATTAAGGGGGGCACCGGCTGGATGGTTCTTGAGAAACTCTGCTGTCGAAAAGCACAAATGCTTCTTGCTTCTCGTGGCCAGCAGCCCCCCAAGAAATGAAAGCCAAAGCACCAGATGGCGCATGTAGTCGGAATGGCCTTCGAGTGCAAAACTGAAGGGGCGACCTATGGCATTGATCAGAGGAAGGACAATAGTCGCGCTGAAAACAGCAACCATGAAGCCGTTTTCGATCCGTTGATGCCAGCGGACAATAGACGACCCCATGGGTTGGGACAAGGTGGATGACATAGCTAACTGCCGCTTCTAATTTGCTTGATTCTTCCGATACGTGTCGAGGTGTCCTTTGACGAGGTCAAACAGATCTTCCGGCACATAGGGGCCACGCAGCGACGCCTTAGAATCGATGGCTAGCTTTCGCCATTCAGCCTCCACATCCGGTGGGGTTTCGTCGACAACTAAGCCTCTTTTCTGCATGGCTTCAATGGCCTTTGCTTCGCCGGGACGGACTTGCTCAATGAGTTTACGCCCATAATTTTCAGCGATGACCTTGAGTTGCTGACGCATGCTCGGCTCAATACGGTCCCAGATTTTCTTATCGACGACGATGGCACCCATCATGGGCGCCCAAGCCAATGACATGAAGTGTGGCGCATGCTGATACCACTGGAACATCAGGGCCGTTTGGGCCGTCGATGGAACCGCCGTAATCAAGCCAGTTTGAAGGCCTGTTGAAATCTCTGTGACAGGCAGCGGCACTGCATTAAAACCTGCCGATTGCCAGAGACCGGTCTGAACCGAATTACCGGCGACAATAAACATTTTCTGTTTAGCACGCTCTGATGGTGGCCCCATGGGCGTTTTCGACAAAAACCGAATCCAACCGGCTTCGCCCCAGCTGAGAATCACGATGCCGTGTTGCTCGTAAATTGCGGCAACTTGAGGACCCAGTTGGCTAATCGCGTAATCTAATTCAGCTGGAGAACGATACGTCGCCGGCATTTGAAAGACATTCACAGCCTTATGAATGGTCGCAAGACCCGCCGATGTAATCATGCCCGCATTGACAGTACCCAATTTGATTTTCCGAACCACATCAACATCACTTCCGGCAACGCCTCCCGGATAGATTTTGAGTCGAACTTTATTGCCGGACACGTCTTTCCATTCATTACCCATATCTTTGATAATTTTGTAGAAAGCAGAGCCTTTTGGCGCCATCGTAGCCATCTTGATTTTCGTTTTTTTCGCATAAACGAGGGGGCTCGCAATCAGAAGATAAGCGAGAGCCAGTAAAGAGGAACGCCAGAGCATGGTATGGCCCTTTCGTGAGTTTAGAGAAACAAATCGTCTACTTGAGTCAGTAACCATTGAGCGCGTCTTTGCGCAATCAAATTCGCAAGACGAAACTCTGGATGCTGATCAACATCGAAGACGAGGATGGTCTTTAGTAATTCAAGAAATTTCACCTTGTCCTGCTGCTTAATTAGCACAGACTCAGCATACGCCAGGCTCGGCGCCAGCCTGCGTCCCGCTGACAGCTTCAAGGCTTTGTTGTAAAAATCAGTCGCCCGCTCAAGAGACCCACCTGCCGCCGCTGGACGCCCTCCGTCCCATGAAATCATGAAATCGTACAAGGCACCCGTCTGATAGTGAGGCTGCAACTGGATGGCGCGCTGAACAAGCTTTTCAACTAAGTCGAGATCGGCGGCTAATTCGGCATCGTCTTTATTCACGGCCACCGCGGCCGCACTGGCAGCCGCAGTCCAATACAGAAGATCCACATGTTCCCCTTGAAAACGCGCCATGAGACCTTCGTTTTCGCCGAGAGCTGAAAAATCTGTCTCGATTACATTTTCGATAGCACGGACACCATACCCCCGCGCGCGTCGATACATCCGCCACGCTCGATAGCGAAGTTTTTTGGCCGATTCATAATCATTTTCCTCAGTGTAATCTGCCTCGGTTTGAAGATATGCGTAGGCGTACTGAGTAAATCCGCGAGTCGCAGCAACAAGGAGTTTGGGATGATTCGGACTGGCATCGATGAGAGATTCTATGGTCTTTAATCCAAAAGCTGAGGCCTGACCGACAAACTCAGGATCATCGTCTTGAGCGAAAGAGCCACCGCCGTCGCCCAGTGCATCAGCGAGACTGTTGATGGCCATTGACTTGATACACCCAGTCTGGGCAAAAATAAGACTTAGGCAAAGGACCCATTTTACGGCTGTCATAAATTATAGCTCCACCCGTTTTGGGGCAAAGATGGGGTCTTCGCAACCGTAAGTCAAGATGTGGATCAACACTCTAACATTTCCAGTAACCATCGGTCGAAAGCGAGCGATCATCAGTCATGTGAGTCACGTATGAAACGAACTTTAATGATTATGCGTCATGCCAAGAGTTCTTGGGATAATAGCGCGCTTTCAGACCATGAACGGCCACTGAACGCCCGTGGCCGAAGAGCCGCGCCACACGTTGGCCTTTGCCTGCAAGGGCTGGGCTACCAGCCGGAGCGGGTTTTTGTAAGCGATTCCATGCGCACGAGTGAAACATGGTTTGGTCTGTCTCCGTATATGGGATTGCCTAAAGTCAGTTTCCATCAGAGGCTCTACGGCGGGGAACTCGATGATATTTGCCAGCTGGTCAGTCAGGCTGATGATTCAGCTGCATCTGTCATGGTCATCGGTCATAACCCAGGATTCAGTATCGCAAGCAGTGTTTTGAGCGGTACGATGGTGGAACTTAAGACTGCGTATGTCGCCGTGCTGACTGCAGAGATAGATGGGTGGGCAGAGATTGGTCCGGCGGGTGCTTGGACGCTCGAAGACCTGATCACGCCGAAGACAGATCTTACCCTGCTATAAACCAGGCGGCGACACCACCGATGACCGCAGCAGCGACAATCAGTAATCCAAGCTGAGTCGACGTAAGCGCTCTCGGCGCCACTGCCGTTTGACTTGAAGGGGACGATGTTACTTTTTGGCGCGGCATTCGGGCAGGCTCAACATGAGTCGGGCTGGAGAGTTTCGGAACCGGCGGCACAGGCTTGCTGAGCACCGGATCGGCCTTGGTCAGATGCCCCGACTTAGACCCTGACTGGAGCTGAGATGAAGGCGATTCGATCAGGGGCCGAGTGCCTACATTCTTGGGTGCGGAAACCCGGCCGCCACTTGGTTTTTTGCCTGTAGATTTACGACCATGATTTGAATCGGTCATATGAAGTGTATGCTCTGTATCATCCAACTCTTGGCTCGGAGTATCGACCAAATCACGGGGATCTAGATTGGGTCGGGTCAACCAAGTCATAGTGCCTCCGCACCGATCACATAGCAAATCGTCTCGGGTATCGTTGGCCAGGTTGATTGTTATGTTGCAATCACGGCAGGTTGCGTAGGGCAAAACGAGTCCTCAATTCCACTCAAAACATATTCATCGGCGCCGAAGTCTATCGAAGTTCGAGGTCGAGTCCAAGAGTGTCATGCAATGGATATTTGACTGCTGCGACTATGCTCGGTAAATCATCGTGTAGGGCCGACACAGTTCACGACCAAAAGAGACACAGATTATGGCGCAAACACCGAGATATCCTAAGGGCGACCGAAATCGGTATCCCGGATTGACAAATCTGTCAGTCGGTAAGGGGACGATCATCCTCTGCATTTTGACCATCCTTGCGACGGTCACTCACTCGCTGGCGCCCGCTTTGCGAACAACATTGACCGTGGATGCAACACCTGGACTGAGCTTCATATCCATATTCACGAACACGTTTGTCGCCGCGCGAAGTTCGCTCTTCGGCCTCCTCTTCTTGGTCGGCCTAATCTGCTATTTCCTGTGGCCCTTCGTCCAACAAATCTGGTACCGAGCCCGCGGACCTCTCATCGGGGCGACGTTGACTGGATTTCTGATTGTCTATGGGTTGGATACGGCCTTAGGCAAAGGCGTGGGGTCAGGCCTGCTATCCGCGATCATAGCGCTCTTCTGGTTCGGAAGTACGCTTGAGAGCCGGTGGGGTGAAAAACGTCTCTTATTTTTTAGTCTGATCGTGGTCATTTCTGTCAATGGAATCGGCGCACTTATCGCCGAATTTTTCCCCGGGAGTTTCACGTCTATCGCTGGGCGTAGCCGTGCGCTTGTCCATGGTACATCGCCCCTCGTCTATGCTTTCCTGACGGTATGGTGTCTGATGTTCGCCCGAACACGGCTTGCGATTCTGAACATTGAAGCGAGGACGCTGATCTGGGTTCTGGCCATTTTAGGCGCACTCGATATTGTTTTTGTGGGGCGCCTGAAGGGATTGATGACGCTCACGTCAATCTTGGTGGCTTACCTCCTCGTCTCAGGCCTCTGGCGTCCACGGCTGCTGCTGGACAAATTACGCTTGATGATTATCGAAGCACGGATTAAACGTCGCAGGAACAACATCCGTATCGTGGATAAAGATAGGAAGCACCACTGATCATGAGCAGCAACACGATTTGCCCCCAATGTAAGCAAGCCTTCGATATCAAGAATAACAAGGGGACGCGGCCATTCTGCAGCGTCAGGTGCCAGTCAATAGACCTTTCCCAGTGGCTCTCCGCAGAGTACGTCATTTCGCGACCCCTCTTTGACCCAACGCTTGGTATAGCGGAGTCCATCGAGCCTATGAGCGACAGGTCTAGGTAGGCCGCTTACTCGGTTCGGGCATCAGCCTGATGTCTCTTAATTCGAGTCGGATTTCTCAGCCGCGTCAGTTTGAGCCTCTGGCTTGCTTTCAGAGGCCTGACTCGGCTTGGCATCAGTCGCGGTCTCGGTGTCTTTTTTTGGCGCTAGACCTTTGGGATCACCGTCTTCTTCAGGAGACTTTGAGCTCGCATTGTCCGGGCGTTCTTTGGACTCTGGACTCGTCTTCGTCGCGGGCTCAACGGTGGGATTTTCTAATGAATCATCAGCCGAGGATGTGCCGTCCGACCCATACGGATTATCAACACTTGGGCTCTTCGCTTCGATGATCTTAGGCGATGTGTCACTCACCGAGTACACAGACCAACGTGCCCAATAATAGGGATGGTGGATTACGGGCCCTTGACCCTTGACATCATGCTGCATCGACATCGCTTGGGTCTTCCAACTGTAAATGGCATCGTATAGGCCTCGATTATCAGCGAGGTAAGGACTTAGGTAGGCCATTAAGCTCGCATCATTCGCATCGCTGGCAATGTTGATGGCCAACACACCTGTACCCGATGCCATCAGCGCATTTTGCAAGCGTCGCAGAGGCAACCCCGTCTCCGCAGGAAATGGATCTGAAGCGGTGCTCACAACAAAGACTTCATCGGACCCGCTTCCGTGATCGGCGATGGATTCGAAAGAGAGCTTTGCGATGCCTCCGTTTGCTTTAGACACACTGAATGCGGTCGATGAGAACTCGATGGGGCTTAGGATAATCACACGTCTATAGGCCTTGAGAGAACTGGCTAAGGTCACGTTGGACAGCGCGGTTCCGGCAAGCCGTTTTGGCGCATTTTGTCCACCTCCAACGCCATCAAGGGCCGCGCTCAATCCCGAGTTGCGTTGCGCAGAACACAAATCGAAACCTGCCGACGTTGAGGGGCAGTTCTTGATGCCGTCCGAGAGCGGACCAAGGATGGCTGTTTTGTCAGCCGTCACGCCATCCCCTTTAACATGTTGGGGCATGGCCAATTGAACTGCAAATTGGCTGCCCAAATACGTGGGTGCGGAACCCCGCTTTCGCCGAGCTGGTTTTTTTAACACTAACGCATCAAAAGGCAGACCAATCAGGGGGCCATCAGGGCTAATTCGAAGAGTTCGCCCTTTGAGGGCAGTCATTACAGCTCGCTCCTTCACAAAGGGAAGAATGGTCTTTGCGGTCTTTTCAAGTGTCGACCATGCTTGAGCATTGGGGTCTTTTGGTCGCCGTGCTTCGCTATCCCACTTTGCTGGAGCTTGACTGATGATGCTGTGTACTTCTCCGACGATAGCAGCCACTTTGGCTTGTCCGGGGAGCATATAATGGCGAACATCATTGGGTGCGAGAACCAACCAGAGATGGGTTGCGTCGCTCTCAACACGGTAGCGAAGCAAGGCTACATCGGGTCCCGATTCCGGAACTTGACTTACGGGCGCATAGAAATCCAACGCGGCCGCATCGCCACCTCGGACGACTTGGACAGCGTCTCTAAAGGCTTCGACCTGCAGGCGATATCGTTGCGCCACCGTCGCACGTTGACGCATATCGACGCCTTGGTCTGCCAAGATCTGGCGTAATTCATCGAGTCGGGCCAACTGCGCATGTACTTTGCCGTTTGCATCGGACGATTCGCCTGAAACGAATCGTCGACTCGACGGTGCAGTCGTCCAATCTCTTAACCAATCGGCAACCTGAACGGCCGCCATTCTGTGAACAGACCTCGCCGTCTTATCTTTCTCGCCAGCGCGGACGAGTAAATCCGGTAGTTTCGACAAGTAATTCGTTGGTTCAGCCGGAAGCGCCAGGGTTTGATAGGCGGCACTGACCCCACGCCACGCCCGCTCTCCTAGAAAAAGCTGATACGAATCGAGTGCTTGTCTTAGGGAACCGGCCGCATCGAGAACACGCCCTTCCCGCGCAGCAATTTCACCATCGAGGGCATGAATTCTCCATGCCAAGCCAGGATGAGGATATGTCTCCAATCGTCTGAGAGCGGGTGCGATCGTCGCCTTGGCAGACGCAATATCATCCGTCTTCAAATAACCGAATGCGAGGCACGCGCGGCCAACAAGATTGGTGTGGGTCAAATGGGGAAGAGTCAGCTGAGGCACCAGAATACGTAGCATGGTCAGCCCCTCGTCTACTTGACCACTGCGAAGCAATATACAGCCGCGCCAAACCGTGGCAGTCCTGGCATATTCCGAACCCAAGAGCGGCTCGAGAGCGGAGATGGCCCCATCCAGATCTCCACCTTTGACCTTTGCAACAACGGCCATACGAACAATCTCAGGATCCTCGGGCTGGTGGCGAAGCGCGTACTCGATGCGGGCAGCCGCATCACCGAAAAAACCGGCCCCGTCGAGTACGGCGGCTGCCAGCGCGTGAAGTCGGCCATGTACCTCTTTGTTATCTGCTTTATTGGTCGCACTCTTGAACACGCGGAGCCCGTAATTAGCATTCCCATACGCCTTCGCGAGCTCCCCCCTCGTAAACCGAATCCAACCTTGAACGAGATAGGTTTGCGCTCGGGTGGCCGCATCACCGTCCGGCCCTAACCGATCGAGCGCCGAGGTCGTTGCTGCAAGCGCTTTTGTCCAATCTCCCGTCGCCAGAATTGCGGTCGCCAGTGCGGTCTCCGAGCGAGATGCCTCCACCAGCTCGTTCAAATCCGCCTTAAAGATTTGCATCGAACTCTTGAAGCCCGCTTTGGCACTCTCAAAATTCCCTCGTCTGAGCTCCGTCCAGCCTCTTAATCGAAGCAAATTCGCCTGTCGGCTCAAACGGCTGTAGCGCACGTGAGGCACATCTCCTTGAAGCTGACCGATGGCGGCGACCTCAGGTTTAGCGAGCAGAGCGAAGAGTGCCGTCGCTTCATCTATGGCCAAAATCGAACCGGACAGTTTCCCATCTTCAATCAGGGCTCTAGCATGGTCGTCAAGAGCAATGGCCGCCCGCTCAAGGGTGTCGGTGACGCCCATGGCATTGAGGGTTTTCAAACCGGCATTACGCAAACTAGACGTCTGTGCTCGCAGGCCATCAAATGTCTTATCTGACAGATGCTGTTCAATGACTTGCTTTAGGAGGGCAACATTGAGCGCAGACAGTTTAATGGACCGTACGCCTTGGAGAACTTGCTGATGATAGCCGCGGGCACGCGGTGCATCGCCAACACGCGCGGCAGCATGAGCAACGCCGTTTAGAATCAAGGCAACCAATAGGTTGTCACCGCGTGCTGCCCGCGCTGTTGAATACGTCTTAAGCATTGCATTGAATGCGCTGTTGGACTGAGCTGAAATCGACTGGTTCAAAGCGTTAATGAGATTCTGCTCTACAATGCCTTGGACGCTGATGTCGAATGCAGGCCCCGGATTGCCCCCCTTTGGCTTGAAGGCCGCCAAAGTCCGCCAGGGCGCCAAATTACCCTCGATAAGGGCAAAACCTTCGGCGAGCAGGCGTGTTAAATTGAGAAATGTCTTCACCTGGCCTGCACCACCCAGACGCGGCCGTGCCAGTTCAGCTCGATAGAGATAGGAATAGAAGACGGCTTGAACAATCTGTGGGTTTTCTACGGTCGATAACCGGAGCGCTAAGAGACGAGCGTCAGTCAACAAATTCAGACTACTCTGCTGAACACGCCGAAAGGTCTCGGCATCCGTCTTCAGTTTCCCGCTGGCGACACGGTCCAAAAACAGGGCTGGCAAATCGTCCGATGAATCCACCTGTTTGAGGACTTTTGCAACTTGCTCTAAGCGAGGTTGCAATGCGGTGCGAACTGATTTCGGCACGCCATCTGTGACCAGGTCAAAGACTTGTCCGTAAAAGAAAACTCGACCAAAATGAGGATTCGCTTTGACCAGCATACCCAAGGCGTCCAAGTCGCCTTTCTCGTTGGCGCGTTTCGCATCGAATGACCAATCAGAGTAAGGGTTGGGTGCTGCGACTGAAATCGTCGTAAACAAACTGAGCAGCAGAAAAGTCAGACCGCGTGCCATGCGCACTGTCATGAGTGTCTCCAATTTAAAAGCCTATGTAATCGTCTAAACTTAGCTCGTGTTGGGCCGATGTCCAAGAACTCCACTAAATAGTGTCATCCCAGACAAGTGAGTCGGCGCCAAGGGTCACGATAATCTTACAGTGTCCAGATTGCATTTACTTTTTGCCCAGACCAATCAGTGAGGGTGCTCAACGTGGAGTTTAAGTTTGTTTTCTAAAGCCAGCGCACTGGATATTGACAAGCCAGGGGATGCTTGAGAGCGTATATTATGGCCAAACGATACGATTTTAAGTCCGTTGTTTCAGACCGGTCCCGACGCATAGCTCGAGATGCACAAGCGCGTGTCAATCGGCATCAAGAACCGACAACATCTGAGGAAGCACAGTCCTCAGAGAGTTGGTTTCGACGTGTCGTTAGACGACTCCCAGAGGGCTTGAAGACGCACGTCCGCAGTGCATTGGGACCTGACCCTAGGCGCGGTGAACTCGACCGACTGATTAAAAAAACCAAGCGAGACTTGGATGATGTAAGGGTCCGTGAATCGGTGGTTGAGGCCGCACGCAGGGAGTTGGTCAACCGGGAAGTCTTAGCCGATGAGCGAGAGTTGGATCTACGCTCTAAGCAGGTCAAACTGGATGTGTTAATGACGCGTGCGAAGCAGGCCGCCGATTCGGCTCGCCACGAACAACGAGTGCCCTTGGATAAAATTCTATTCCATCAGAAAGATGCGCCCAGACCTGTACGGGATGTGAACCGACTGGCCGCGAATATCAAGCGATATGGTCAGCTAACGCCCGTTGTTGTTCGACCGGGCCCTGGACAACGGTTTATTCTACTGACCGGATACAGACGAATGGCCGCTTTGAAAGCCGCATCTGCAACCCATGTACTCATTCGTGTCATAGACGAGATCGATGAGGCGACTGCCGCCGCTTTATATGTAGCTGAGAACTGTCTTGTGACAGGCCAGTCCAGTAACGCGGTGAAACACTTGGCAGCCGTCCTCTCACCTGAACACCCAATGTCTGCTGTTCTTGAACGCGTTATGGACGACGATGAGTCGGTGATTGAAGACGTCTATTTAGATGATATGGCAGAGCAAGCCAATCACGCTCTCGCTGAGGGCGCTGCGTGGGTGTCAGCCCTGAGGCCCTACTGGGCAGACCTTGGTCCAGACGAGCGACTCCCGCTCGAACAACTCATCATTTACTTTGCAAAAGTGGCCAGAAGACTGAAGTGATTGCTTAGGTGACTGATTCACGCCGCCCAATGGAGCAGATCTCGCCTGATGCCTTGATCCGAACAGCACAGTTTGTGCGATGGATCAGAGCATTTTTTGATGGCCAAGATTATACGGAAATTTTTGTTCCACTACTCGTCCCATCCCCTGGAATGGAACCTCATATCGACGCCTATCCAGTGCAACAAAATGGGGTGACGAGATATTTACAAACCAGCCCAGAATATGCACTAAAAACCCTTCTTGGGCGAGGTATGAAGCGGATTTACGCGGTCACGCCCTGCTTTCGGGACGAACCGGCTTCAAACACGCATTCCCCTCAGTTCACAATGCTTGAATGGTATCGTGTTTCGGCTGACCTATTCGATATGATGGACGAGACTGAGGCGCTCATCCATTGGATCATAGAGAATCAAGGCGGTTCCCCCGAGCGCTTTGGTTGCGATTTGAGTCAACCCTTTGAGCGTATTAAATTGCGCGATGCATTTATTAGATATACTGGGGTCGACCCGTGGCTAGCTGAGGATGGCCCGACACTGCGCAAGCGCGCCCGAGACCAGGGCTGGCGTCTGTCAGATTTGGACGATGATTGGGACAACATCTTTTGTGAGCTATTCGTCAATGAAATAGAGCCTAAACTAGGTCGAGATAAACCCTGTCTCCTCTATGGTTGGCCCCGCAGTCAAGCTGCCCTGGCAAGACTGGATCCGAATAATGCAACGGAGGCCATGAGGTTTGAACTCTATGCCGGCGGTTTTGAATTGGCCAATGCCTTTGATGAGCTGACGGACCCTGTGGAACAAAAAAATCGCTTCATAGACGAGCAAAAGCAGCGCCGACGACTCAATCGACCCATCTATGACATCGACCTCCGCTTGCTTGCGGCTCTTGAACATGTTCCACCCTGTGCAGGGATTGCACTCGGGATTGAGCGCCTGAGCATGCTATTGATCGAGTCGAGACAAATTGAAGACGTTTTATCGTGGTAGCCAAAATGATTAAGTGGATCGAGTCTTGCGACAGCACCAACGACGAGGCGATCAAGCTCGTCGGTGACACGACATATGATGCCGTCGCATCCCTGAGACAAACCCGGGGCCGAGGACGACTGGGCCGAACGTGGCATTCTCCTGTGTCCGCGGGACTTTATTTAAGCTGGCTATCTCAACCAAAGATTCCACAAAGCTTGGGAGGGGCCATTCCCCTCCTGGCCGCTGTGGCCACGGCAAAGTTATGCGATGAGTTGGATATACCTGTCATGCTTAAGTGGCCCAATGATGTTTTGTATGATGGGCAGAAACTGGCTGGAATTCTCTGCGAGGCCAGAACCATCGGGCACCATTGGTATGCCGTTGTGGGCATTGGCCTAAATGTCGATAGGCCAACTGACGGGTGGCCATCGGACCTCAATGCCATCGCTCTCAACGAGGTCGCTAAGCTGTCAGTCGACACACGGCAGATCGCCGAAAAACTCGTCGCCCATTTGAGAGCTGGTCTGTCAGACGCGGCATCGAAAGGCATGGTGTCCATCATCCAAAGCTGGCTCAAATATGGTCCGGAGCTTGGCACCCCCATCAGACGAGGCGACCATGTTGGTCGTTTTTCGGGTTTAGCCAAGGATGGGTCATTGCGCATGGAAACCGCGACAGGTATTGAGCTGATTCACGCTGGCGACGTCCACATAATCGACGAGGTAGACTGAATGTTATTGGCAATCGATGTCGGCAATACACACACTGTACTCGGCGTCTGGGATGACACTAGGCTGTCTGCCCATTGGCGAGTGACGACCCGGTCAGAACGGACGTCTGATGAAATGAGCGTGCTGATTCAGTCTCTTTTTGGCACGTCCGCGGAAATTTCGAAAAGCGACATTTCCGATGCGATCGTCTCCAGCGTCGTACCGTCTTTGACGCGAACGATGGTTGACATGACCAAAGCACTCTTCGACGTCGACTGCTTGGTCGTTGGTCCAGGCCTCAAGACGGGGATGCCCATCCGATACGAAGATCCACGGGAAGTCGGTGCCGATCGGATCGTCAACGCGGTTGCGGCTTATAATCGGTGGTCATCGGGACTCGTTATCGTTGACTTTGGAACAGCAACGACCTTTGACGTCGTCAGTCCGGACGGCGCATATTTGGGGGGGTCGATCTGCCCGGGGATTGGCATCTCAAGCCAAGCGTTATTCGCTCACGCGGCTCGTCTTCCACGGGTTGACTTTGTCCGTCCAGAGCATGTGGTCGGCCGAAACACGGTTGCCAGCATTCAATCGGGACTGGTATTTGGTTATGTGGGCTTAGTCGAAGGGCTCATCAAGAGAATCAAAGACTCCGTGGACTTTGAATTTAGCGTGGTCGCGACAGGTGGGCTGGCCACTCAGATCGCTCGCGAAACCTCGGTCATTAAAAAAGTTGAGTCTGATCTCACACTAGATGGGCTCAGAATTCTCCATCTGCGGAATAGAAATCGAGACTAGATCGCAAAGCTCACAATCCGCAGCGCCCCTTGACCCACCGGGGACAACCAGTCAACGTAGTAGAAAACCCAGAGGAGTCGCCGTGGCGCTGCCTGAAGACCGATTGATCCCCATTGAAAAGTTTCCTGAAGCCGCTCGCCGTTTTGTCTCTCCGGATGCACCCGATCGCTTAAAAGAGATGCTGTCTAAAGGCCTCGTACCTATGAAGCCTGTCGTGCAGCTGTGCTCGCTCTATCAAATCGCTATGGCGGAAACGGGCGCATTGCATGAAGAAGCCGAGAAAACCGTCCTCAACATGCCGGATGCCAGTCTGAAACAGGTTATCAAACAACCGATGCTCCCCCTGGTACTCGATTGGCTCGCCACCTTATTTGCATCAGACAAGAGCCTTGTTCGCGCCATTCTTTTAAATCCAGTGACCGATGACGAAACGGTCTTGAGAATCGCCGACGCGGCCGATGAGGCCATCTGCGACTTAATCGCACAAAACCAGATGCGTTTACTGCGATGCCCCGCGTTGATCGAAGCACTTTACTTCAACCCAACGGCTAGGGCATCGACTGTCGACCGAATGCTCGACTTTGCGGCGCGTAATCAACTCCAGCTCTCTGCCATACCCGACTACGAAGCAATCGTTGCAGAAATCGGGGGACAAATCCCCCAGACGGAGGAAGAGCAAGCCGCCGCCGACGCACTGTTTCGCGATGCCCAAGAGGCTCTGCGAGAGCTCAGTGGTGATGGCAGTGAGGATGCCATTGACGCAGCTGTTGATGTCATGCAGCAGACGATGCGCTCCGCTGACGACTTTGATGATCGGTCCGAAGCTGAAGCAGAGAACGAGAAGAAAATGTCGGCGGCCGGTCGGATCCGGCAGCTCAACGTCGCCCAGAAAGTAAGGCTCGCGCTGATGGGCAATTCGGCGGAGCGAGGGATTCTCATAAGAGACACCAATAAAGTCGTCGCACGAACGGTGATTCGCAGCCCAGCCGTGACCGATTCGGAAGTGCTCGCCTACGCCAAGAATAAATCGCTTATCGACGAGGTCATATCGTATATCGCAAGCAACCGAAAATGGACGCGGCACTACGCGGTCAAATTGAATCTAGTGAAAAACCCCAAAACACCGACGACTGAGGCGATGCGTTTCCTAACGCATCTCAGACTCAGCGACTTGCGACTTGTTGCGAAGAGCCGCGACGTCGCCGGCCCGATCTCGAAGGCCGCCAAGAATATGATTAAGGCCAGAATGCAGTGAGCCAACACCGTGGCTCAAGTGATCTTTGACCCCCTGGACATACCCATCGGTCGCCTGCCTGGCCCCGACTGGCGCTTTTTCAGTGGCGCACCAATCGACCAAATACAGCTGAGCCTGTGTCCCCGCGCCTGTGATGACGCCGTAACGCAATTCGCAGGTGCAGTCAGCACCGCGGTCGTGCATATTCGACCAGGGTAAATGTTCCCATGACCCGGGATTAAACCATTGGGTTGCACCCCGTTTTTCGATAGCGGCCTTATGGGTATGACCGAAGACAACCACTTTCGCGCCGGTAATTCGCCCGATTTTCCGCGCCATTTTGCCCAACATGGGTTGGACATCGACGATGGGCCTGGTTCGATTGAGACGATACCAGATGACGCCGACGAGACTCATGAGGATGAGGGTCGCCACAGTTGCATTCCACCCATCTGCCGCAGCGATGATCGCAATGATAGCCGCGACCGCGACCGTAAATAACGCGATCAGGTCCAACTGCATACTCTGCGCCAAACGCGCAAAGCTCGCACCTACATGACGACGCTTCAACCCATCGAGGGCCAGGACATCCTTAAGCGTTAAGCCTTTTGATTCAGCAACACGCCTGAGTTTGTCGCGGCGCTGTTGCCTCAGCGACCCTCGCCTCTGGTCAGCTGAGCGTCGAATCAACACGTTGGCTTTTATGTAACGCCACATAAAAGATAACCAATAGACAAACGCCATAAAGACTTCTTTTTTAGGTCGTTTGACAATCCAATTGACGATTTTAGCAATGGGGTTTTTATCCATGTCGTAGATGGGGAAACTACGGACCCGATTGCAGAAGTAACGAAGGCTGAAATGCCCAAATGTGGGTGCCAATTGGCGTTCATCTGTCACAACGATCGGCTGCAGCGGATCAGGAAAGGTGTTGTAGGGGTCGAAACGATGTCCATGCTCGACATAAACGCGAGACTTCTCAAAATAAAACCAGGGCTCAAATTGCACCCGCTCGCGAATTTTCACAGGGTCTGATGAGACCAGTTCCATTGCATCTAAGAGCGCATTACGAACCTTGTCAAACCAGAGATCAACATCGTGATTACCAAGAATAAATACGCATTCATGACCCGCATCGACGAAGCGCGCCAGCGCACGAACAGTCCGCCGATGGATTGAACAAATCACACCCATTTTCCAACAAGAGCGATTTTCGGCAAAGGACAGACCGTAGAGTTCTTCGTCCTCGCTGGGTTCGACAGCTTGGTCCCCAGTCGGCATCACATCGATATGTAGAAAATCAAAAATATCGCCGTTTAAGATTAAGCGCCATGGCCTGAGCGTCCCCGATTCGTCGGTCGCTGTGTTATCGCGATGGTAATCGAGAAACTTTTCGACGGATTTATCATGTCGTACAGCACGCTTTAGAGCGGCAAAAGGCAACGACTCGCCCGGGGCTGTAAAAATATCTTCACCCCGGAGCGTGCCTCCAAGGTGCAGGTCAGAGCACAGGAGTAAGTTAAAGTCGCTTTGTTCGTCTGATCCCCTCATACCTAAAGGATAATGTAATTCACCCCAAACGATCAAAATTTACATCAAAAGAATCTCTGAGTCGGTCTTTAGGCCAATGAACCAATGGCCAAATGAATCGATTGAAAAAGCTTGGGCAAGTCATCACATGGAACCGATGAATAGGCGATCCGAATCAAATCGCCAGCGGCGATGACACCTGCGTCAAAATCTTCTAAAAGCTTGACTCTGACGGATTCCGCATCAATCCCAATTGGCTTTACACAAAGAAAATAGCCTGAATTAAAGGGCTGAGGTTGAAAGCTCTCGGCGTATTCTGGATGGTCTCGAAAGACAGCGCGGACGGTCTCGTATCGACGCCAAAGCTGCTGATAGGCGCTGTCCTTCCATTTGGGATAATCAGGATGGTTGTAGGCAGCTAACATAAGAGACTGACCGACATGAGACGCATTAGAAATGGTCGCCCGAACAGTGGCCGCAGCTTTGTCTTCTAGGATGGCCAATTGACTTGCACTCGCGCCCTTAAACGCGAAGGTCAGAAATCCAACCCGGTATCCCCAAGCAAAATCTTCTTTGGTCGACCCATCGATTTTAACCGCGAGCAATCGCTCATGGGCGTCAGCTAGCCAGGCGAAAATTGAGTCTTTCATGACCCCATCTTCGTAAACCAAACCAAAGTAGGCATCGTCGATCAAAACAACCACGTCGCGCCCCGATTCGGCAAGGGCGACGAGTGACTCTCTTATCTCGTTCGCCTCGGCTGCCGTACAGGTATAGCCGGTCGGGTTGTTTGGAAAGTTAAGAAGCAGAACAACTTTGTTACCCGGACACGCTTGAGCCGTCGTAAGCAAGCCGGCCACATTGAAACCGTCACCATCGAAGGTCGGATAGGTTTTTAATTCAGCATCGTAGGTGTGCTGAAAGATCAGCTTATAATTACCCCAGAATCGGTCAGCTAAAACCAGCGGGTCGCATGGGTCGAGAAAAAGCGAGCCTGCTACACTCAGACCATGGGTGAGGGCGTTGGTAACAACCGGTTGACTTAATTGATGGGCACTTAACTTAGAGTTTTTCTCTAAGATCATCTGCAACCATCGGTGCCGGAGTTCGGGCTTGCCAAAACTGGACGCATACGGAAAAACATCCGTTACGGGTAAATCGACCATCGGTGCAAGGCCGTCGAGAAACATCGGCTGACCCTGTTCATCGAGTGCGATGCCTATGGTGCCATTGATCGTACGGCCCCGAGCTGCCGCACTTTGCCCTAAAATGCCTTTTTTCGGAAAGGTGATCGATTTGCCCTTGCGACTGAGGGTCGCGTTAATCGACTCCGGCAATTGTGGTTCCACTTGCTCTCCAACTTGATTGGACACTGTTCTCTCCGCGGGTTCATTACGCCATACTGGATGAGAAATCATGCGTTTAATGTGCCGTGATGTCAGCAGAAAAAAGCAGAGTTCCCGTTTGCTCAGTGTTCTAATTGTGAACGAGGTTGTCCAGGACCAGAAGTAAGCCGTCGGGGTCATCGACATGCACCCAATGCCCTGAGTTTGGCAGGACATGCACGGTCGACTCTCTGAGTTGACGTAGCGCATCGCCAGCCGAGGCCTGCCACCAATCCGACCGTCCAGCGAGAACCCAATTCACGGCGCTCTCTCGCTTTTCTGACTCGAGAAAGGCCCAGAAATCAAGCTCGCGATAATCGTCGAGTAGAGCTTCGATGACATCGAGATCAAATCTCCAAACAAAACCATCGGCCGTCCGCTTCAGGTTGGTGGTCATCCAGGCTCCAATACTGCGGGGAAACCCACGGCTCTCGAAGTAGGGAACCATAGCGAGACGATGATCAACCGGCTGAGGCGCCCCCCTTGCTGCTTTGATAACGCGGTCAACGACCGCTGTGGTATCGGTGCCCATCAGCGACGGCGATGAATCAAGGCACCACACCTGCTCGATGGGATCTGCAAACCGCGCCGCGCACGCGAGTGCCACTTTACCTCCAAAAGAATGCCCAATGATGGCTTTCGCGCTTAAACCTAAATCGAAGAGTAAATCTTCAACGTCGGCTGCACATGCCTCAACGGTATGTAGTGGGTCTAGACCATGGGACTCACCGTGGCCGCGAAGGTCCACCGCGATAAACCCCCAATCGGAATGACGCTCGGACAAGCGCCGCGCCATGGTCGCCCAATTGCGTCGAGAGCCGAGAATCCCGTGCAGCAATAAAGCGATATTGTCGGGTGGAGCATTCCCGTCGAAATGGGCTGTATACGCTAAGATGATGTCATCTCCAGACCGCTATGCGTTGATTAAACTCTGTCCGCAATTCCAGCAACTGGTAAAGTGAGCGGGGTTATCTTCTCCGCAGGCCGCACAGTGTATGGATTCAGCGGAGGCGTCCTTTAGGTCATTCACTAGGGCGCGAGCCGCCTTAAGATGCCAGGGACGGATCCAAATCTCTCCACCATTAGACGCATAGAGCGCATCGGCAGCGGACTCATGATCACGCCGAATTCGTGTATCGAACCCACGATCTCTCAGTGCATGACTCAGGATATGAGCCTCGACCGTCGTGAGCCTGGACCGGAAAAGAACCCAACCGGGAAACGGCGTCTCAGAGATGCGGCGGTCCATTACGTAGGCCAAGAGCAATTTATCGTCGGCACTCAGATGCTCGAGCGCCGCATCCATGACACGAGCAAGTTCACCGAGTGTCTCTGAATCAGTCCCCGAGGCCTCAAGCGCTTTTTTGGCAATATAGAACACAACCCCCAAGGGGGTGCTACTCTGTCGCGATTCCTCCACGAGTCTATCGAAGTCCATATACCCCCCTTTTCAAGATTGATGAAATAACGCCGCACCCCAACCATTGAAAAGCACGTTCATTAAATTGAAACTGTGGTCATTCAGAATTACAGTCAGGTCTGCCTAAGGCAAGATCAAACTGGGTAAAGGTTGGAAACAAAAGCGCCATGCTAACGACCGAGATCGTCATAAAATGAACACAAATCCGCCAACCTGCTTTGCTTGCGGGTACGTACTGGACGAGGAATCGAGTGCATTTTGTCCGTCTTGTGGCATCGCATCTCCGGCTCTCAAAACACTGGCGGATGGGCGCTATCGGCTGGAGGACCGCTTAGGTGAAGGCGGAATGGGACAAGTCTTTCGAGTCTTTGACACCCGCCTTAATGTCTATCGGGCTGTGAAACTATTGCACACCGCAGACATCGCTGAGGACCAACGCAAACAAATCCGCCGGCGTATGCTCAATGAGGCCAAGGCCGCTCAACTTGTGTCCGAGCGCAGTCAACACGTCGCCCGTGTTTTCGATGTGGGAATGCGGCCTGGCGATGAACCATTCCTCATCATGGAGTATCTCGATGGCCAGACACTGACCGACTATTTGGCCAATCAAAGACTCTCATTGGAGCAGGCGCTTGATTTTGCTGAACAAATCTTAGACGCACTTAAGGCGGCACATGAAGTGGAGCTGGTTCATCGAGATCTTAAACCAGACAATATCATGGTCATTGTGCGCGACGATCTGCCTTTCATCAAACTCCTCGATTTCGGGTTGGTCAAACTCGAGTCTCCAGATTTCAAAACGCAAACCGGGTTGGCACTGGGCACGCTGAACTATATGGCCCCTGAACAACTCAAAGGACTGCCGGTTGATGCGCGGACTGACCTGTACGCTTTTGGCGGAATTTTATATGAAATGTTATCCGGCACGCGATCGAACCCTGGCCGAACCCAAGCCGAATTAATGGGTCTGCTTCTCGACCGCGGTGCCGTCTCGATTACCGAACATATGCCAACCATCGATCCCAGCCTGGCTGGTCTCATTGATGCTTGCCTTCAGATCGACCCGGAGCAGAGGCCAACGACCACAGCAGTGGTTCAATCCTTGCTGAAATCCATCGCAAAGCCAATCCGGCCATCGAGGGAGGCCCAGCTGCAGACGGACACCTCAATGACAGTGACGCCTGCGGAGTCTGTGATTCCATCGATCTCGGCCGCCTTACTCCCCCCGTCTTTCGCTGAAAATGAGGGATCAGAGACGATTCAGCCTTCACATGAAAAGAGCAATAGACGTCTGGGCTTCGCTTTACTTGGACTGAGCCTGTGCATTGCAGCCGCTTTCCTATTCTCGAAGCCAAAGTCACCTAAAACGCCTCCTGACAGGGGTATGGATGCGGTCGAAAACCACCAAAAAGACCCATCCTCCGACACGCGGATGGACGAACCCGATGCGTCACGAGCCCTTATTCCTGTGACCAGGCAGCTTCTTGATTCACCCCGATTCAAAGTCGAGAAGACCGAACAGGGGTGGACGATCAGTGGGCCAGATGGAGATGCTATTTTTACAGGTCTCGTGTCAATGCTTAGCCAACCAGACATGAGTCGAATAGATGGCCAAAAGCGGTGGTCTACAACTCAGCCCTCCATCAAAAAGTGGCTGGCTAGGCGCGTCTTATCCATGAGGCCCCCGCTCAGTGAAAAACAGCTCCTGATCCCCAAGAAGAAATTAAAAGTTCTTTTAGAAAAGGCGGCTTCCTTCTCTGATTTGCATCGACTAGCTGATGTGTGGATAGATGAGCAAATCATTGTTCATCGCCCGAAGCGTTGCAGTAAATTGATGCCTGGAGACCGTCTCGACAAAGTCCATTGGACACTCCGGGGGTATGAAAATGGTCGATGCTCCGGTATTGGGTGTATAAAGGCATTGGGTCGCCTATTGAAACGAACGCGCGCTGTCGCCGAGCGACTGGATTTAAGGTTCGAAGTTAAACGACATGATTCAAAGACTGCACAAGGCGAGACATTATCTTTGGCTTGTCGTATTGGCGGCTAATCCGGGGCGCGCAGTCGCAGCCCCAAATACACCGTGTGCGAACGAAATTATCTCTGAAAATACCCAAGCGCTCTTCGATGAACTTCAACGTGTTCATAAAATAGACCAGTTAGATTCCATCTCGAGACGGGCTGACGTTGAGCTCAAGGCAACCAAAAACGTGTCGGACAAGGCATGCCTTGCCTACACGGCTGGCTCAGCTGCTTTTGTCGGATCGGCGCAGCGCGCTGGACGACACATGCGCGCCATGCGGGCTGTTCGATTTTTCTTGATGGCCTACGCACTTCGTCCGCTGTCCATGAATGGCGTGCAGGCTCGAACTCGTTTGAGAACAGCATGGTCGCGACTGGGTAGACAAAGCGATTGGTTGAGCGGACGCAAAATGGTCCTAATTACACTACCAAAAATGCCACTTGGAGCTCATTTACTACTCAAACCCATGGAGTCTGTGACCGACCGGATCTGCCAAGGAAAAGCCCATTGTTCAACGGTTATCCAGATTCCCGGTCAAGGTGATACGCCGACGGCCATTCGAATCAGGCCTGGTGCTTATCTCATTGGACACAAGACGGCGTGTGGTGAGCGATACGGTTCGATGACCATTGGATTGTCAGACGGCTACACGTTGGATCAACCACCAGCCCCGCCCTGTCCGGTCTCCCTTGAGATCACGACAACTGAACTGGATCCGGCCGACGTGACCGTTGAAACGATGGATGGACAGCCCTTATCCAAGCGTAAATTTACGACAGTCTATGAACAAGTCAAAGTCGGTGCACCTGGATATCGGACTCGGGTGTTGACCGTCAAATCACGGCGAGTGGTTAAAGTAAACTTAGACCGCTGCCATGTTGCTCTTGATGTTCAGGCTGTGCCAACACATGCCAAATTGAAAGGGCAACTCGATGGGCCATGGGGACCACGACAGTTGTCCGCATCCTCACCTGGACACCAATCGATTACACGAATCGTCCAGGTCCCAAAACCCTCCGCTTGTGGACCGAGCAAACCGCATCAAGTGGCCATCGTTCTACCTCGGCATGTCGTGATTCAGGCTGTCGATTCGGAGTCCAACGCTGTGTCCATTGATCGGCTCGTCCTCGACGGTCAATCCGTCAATGTGCTCGGCTTCGCCGTCGAGCCCGGGCACTATACCTACGCAGCTTTAAACTCCAAACTCGGTTCTAAAACGGGTGCTTTCCATCTTGCTGCGTGCCTGAAGAGACCATGCCCCCCAGCGGTTCTTAAAATCAAATTTGGCGCCGGAAAAAAGGCGCTGCCCACAGGGTTAGGACAGACCGTTCCACGGTATTTTTATTTGGGCGGCGGTCTGGCATTGGCGGCGGGTTTGGTGGTTGGCGGGTTGGCGATTCAGGCTGATGGGCGACTGGCAGGATATACGAGTAAGCGGGATGAGGGCGTGTCTATAAATGGGCTGACCGATGAGCGAGACCGCTTGGCATTGACGGCCGACACCTTATTTTTAGGCAGCGGACTGAGTTTTCTAACCGGTTGGATCTGGAGCCAATTCGAGGATGACAAATGAAGACTCGCCTACTGCTGATGACCGTTCTCTTACTGAACGGCTGTAGCCTTTTGCTCAGAAGTGGGTCTGGAGAAGAATGCAGTGACCAATTGGATTGCGCGGATGGTGAACGTTGCCAATCGGGTCTGTGTACGACCAATGATGCAGATGCGAGTTCATTGAATATGATGCTTGATGGCGCGGTCTATGCCGATGTTTCACTGCAAGTGACGGTGGACCAAGGTGTCCGGACCGATGCGTCGGATGCGTCGACTCCAGGAGGTCAGGACGCCATCGTACCCGAACAGCCCTTTGCAGACGAGCAATGCTATGCGGGTGCCGGCGGAGTCGTCCCCCTAAACCAGGCCATGGCTCAAGTAACTGCATCCTTAACGAGCCACATTCCAGAAAGTGATTGTGGTTCATTCGGATTTGTTCTGACCACCTGGAGTGCAGCAACGGGGCAAGTCGAGCTCAAGTACGTCACATCGAAACTTGACCCTATGTATAAAATACTCGACGGGATTGAGGGCGTGCCTTCATTGAATGGACGCTATTTTGCTGTTCCGCGGCTCAATACCAATGAAGACAGCACCAATATTTGGCTGCAAGATTTGAGCTCGGATAATGGGTCTTTTATTAATCCGCGAAGCAGCCGACAATTCCAGGTCTCCCGTGCCTCCAACTACACCGCTTATCTGCAAATGAATGGTGGATTCAAGACCTTAAAAGTTCAGTTCGATGACGACAGGTTAATCGATTGCACTCAGCGGAATGCTGACCAATGGGGTCTTGTTGCGACCGATGACTGGCTCGCTTGGTTCGAGCGGAGGCGAGGCGCGCAAACAGCGCGATTGGTCGTCAGCCGACCCGAGCACTGCGGTGACCGAAATCGACGCCGAGAACGATTGTTGATCCGACCCCCGTTAGAGACTCAATCATTGCGAACAACAGGTCCAGATCTTTGGTGGATCAGTGCAGTCAATGGCGAACCGAACGGCGTTCATCGCTGGATTCACACCGAGCGTGGGCAGGAGCCAGAGCCATTTGAGCTGTCGGGCTCTGGCCGGGGAAACCCCGTTTCTATTGAAGCGCAGGCCGGGGCCATCGCGGTGATTCGTTATCAGTTAGATCAAAGCCCGTATACGCTCTCCCTGATCAATTTAGTCGATGGCCAGCAGACACAAATTACAACGGGCCGTTTGTATAATCCAAGGCTCACTCGGCATTATCTATTATGGACAGAAGCGACCATAGGCCAAGGATGGAGGGTGAACTATCATGCCCTGGACTAAGATGAATTCAACGCGGGTCGTCTGGCTGTTACTGTTCACTGCATGCAGTGGTGAGCTGGCCGATTTTAGTCACATCCCTGATGCCTCTGTCGACATGAATCTCGACCGTGGCGATGAGGGGACTTCGACTACAATATGGACATGCGAAATCAGGGACACGATGGGCGATGCATGTATCGATACCGACAACGACTGTTTCGTTGAGTCATGCAATGGGGACATCGATCAATCTCTGTGGCAGCCTTTCGTAGACTGTAATGATCAAAACGCTGATATCTTTCCTGATGGATCAGAGACCTGCAACCAATTGGATGATGATTGCGATGGGAGTGTAGATGAGGACTTTGCTCTGGGAGACGCCTGTGATGTGTGCGGTCAATCGGGTGTGTTGGAGTGCGATGTAAATGACTCATCACGCGTTGCATGCAGCACTGGACGTGGACAAAGTGGTGGCCAAGACATGCTGTTAGAACTCTGTAATCAACTGGATGACGACTGTGACCAAAAGATTGATGAGGACTGTCTAACTCCACCCATCGCCCACAAGATTACCGGTGTTGAAATCTGCGGTCGCGGCGTTGTACTGGCGACCGAAAATGGCCTCTACCGCGTTGACCTTGATGCCCTGGATACAGAGCCAATACAAATTGCCGAAGACGTCAGTGTGGCCAACATCGTCTGTAACGATGCTCACCTCCTTTGGGTCAACAGGTCCGACCGCCTGCAGCCCTGTGAGACAAATCCGATGTTGCCGCAGTCCTGTAGGGGTCAAGTCAGCTACTTGGATCCCGATCGTATTCGACGCATCACGGGTGAATTAGCCTACGGCGGTCTCGCTCTAAATGGCGATGAATTATATCTGCATCGACGCGGCTCGGTCATCGAGGAGACAACCATCGATCGCATTTTGCTGACAAATGATTCTTTCGAGATTGAGTCACCGTTGATCGTAGGGTCATCAGACCCAGCGATCTCTTTATCTGCCAATGCTCTTTTTGTCCGCACATGGTCCAGTGGCTCGGGCCCTAAAATTGAGATGAAACAGTTGGATGAACTCAATGTAACGACCATTAACCTGGGTCCATCCGGAGCGGGTCGACCCATTGTGTCCGACAGATATGCGGCCTGGAGTTTCGGCCAAGAATCGAGAGCGATTTGGTTCGGCCAACTGACCGAAGGTGGACAATTTGATGCCTTCCAGTTGCCCATAGAGGGCCAACGTCTGGAGCCCATCGTATTTTTGCAACAAATGGTATTGGTGCAAGACATTGCAAGCAGTCCAGGACCTGTTATCGCTTTCGATTTGATGACGGGGCAAGAAACGCGATTCATCGAGTCCGCGATCGTCGATTCGATTCGGGTCGACCAAAATGAACAAGTCATCGTTTGGCTGGACACGACTGATCCCTATCAATTTCGAGTTCGCAGACTCGAATCGGGAAACTGATAGATTGACTTCTAGCCCACTTGCATCTTAGTTTCTCGCGACCTAAACGATTTCGGTGTTAGGAGTGCCAGTGAAGGCCATCAAATTTTGTATTATTTCGGCCGTTTTCGCAGTCGTTTTCTCTACTCAGTCCGCTTGGGCTTTAGGGACACTTATCACAGCAGACGGGACCACGATCACGGCATCCAGAACTCTCGTTGTTCGACATGCAGATACTCTTCAGCTTGTGACGCAGGTCAAATATGGTGCGCCTGCGGAGACCTTCATCTGGCTGGTGGCCATTCCAAACTTTAATCGTCCAGAAGACGAAGGCGTCAGTGCAAACATCTTTCCAAGTAATGCACTCAATGAACTCGACGAACTGTCTCGACCCAGGCTTCAGGCAGTGTGCGAGGGAGATGGACCCACAGGTGCTGTTTGGGAGTGGATTCAAGGCGATGGTTTTGGCCCCGGACTCGACATGAGACCCGCAATTTCGTTTTATACGGCAGCGGAGATTACAGCGGGTGAACTCACTGAGTTTGTGACGGGGCAAGGGTATCAAATCAACGCTGAAACTCAGACGATGATCGACGATATCGTGAACAAGAATATGATGTTGGTTGCCGCTCGAATTAATGTCGCTGAACTCGGCGTACCTCGAGTCGACCCAATTATCAGCATTTCATATCCAGCAGCACGCGATGACCGACAAGGTCTTGCACTCCAAACATTGATTCCTAACTTGAATGGTGGTTTGGCTGACGTTGTCGTCTATGTTTTGAACACCGACCGAGCCAAAATGATTTCGCGCACGGTGCCGCTTAATTTTGACTCGGTCGAGTTTTTAAATGACACCACAACCAATTACATTGATCAAATGGATGCACAGTTGGGCGTACATCAGACTCGAATGAGTGTAGTCGAGTATGCGGGCAATCTTGACCCGACTGTGCTCAATGATATGGCGCTCAAAACGACCATATCGGACAGTGGGTCGTCCTTCCTGACCCGCTTGCATACCCGAATATCGCCAGCGGCGATCCGAGCAGAGACCCAGGCCCAAGGCATCATTGCCCTTAGAACCGATCCAACCGGTGACTACAATCGTGACCATGAGGTCTCCCATTCGATCTGTGAATCGACGTCTAATCCAGACTCTGGCTCAGACATAAGCAACTCAGATGGTGGACTCACCGATTCAGATAGCGGTGTTGACGACACTGATGCGAATATCCTTTCGCTGGCAGACGGTGGCGCCGAAGACGACACTGGGTCGAGCGGTGGCAGTGGTGGTTGCACCATGTCGGCGACCGGTTCATCAATCCCTACTGGTCTCCTCATCATCTTAATGGCCCTCTACCCAATCAACACCAGACGAACACGTCGGTGAACGGATTATCATGAGCGAACAACCTATCGACGAAAGTGTCCTGCCCGCAGGTGCATGGACACCGGAAGCCCATGCAGCTTTGGTCAATTTGATTACAACACAGGGCAGTACAAGCCCTGGTTACGATCCAGAACGACCACCGCTTGTGACCATCGACTGTGATGGCACCTTCATTTTTAATGATATTGGTGAAGCCATGATGAGATTCATGGTCACCAGACGCCGTCTGAATACCGACCGCGGTTTTTGGAACCACGTGATTCCGGAACGAATGGGTCGTGACGCGTTGCAAGCAGCGTACAAGGCTGTGGCCGGACGCGCTGACAGCGAAGTTCATGACACAGCAGCCTATCGCCGCTATCGGGCGGGGATGATGGGCCTCTACGAGAACCTCAAGGCGCGTGATATTGAAGAAGCCTATCTCTACGCCACAAAGCTACTCAGGGGCCTCCACGAGCGCACCGTGGCCGAGTTGGTAGAAGAGGTCTTAGATTATGAACTCGACCGCCCTCTGGCCAGCGAAGATATTCCGTCGGGCCCACCCTTCTCGGGTTGCATCGTTCCAACGGGAATCAGCGTTTTCAACGAGATGATCGAATTATTACAAGTTCTCGATGCCTATGGATTCGAGACTTGGATCATATCGAGTTCTAACGCCTATATCGTCAAGGCGCTGGCACGGCGTGCTGGCCTGCCAGAGGAGCGGGTCCTTGGAATCGAATTACAATCGCAGGGCGGCCGATTGACGGACAGGGTTGTCGAACCAGCGCCCATCAACGATGGTAAATTAGAACTCTTCCTTGATACAGTTGGGCGTAGTCCTGTACTCGCCATCGGCGATTCCATGAACGACTTCGCACTTCTGGAGAACTGTGAAGGCGTGTCCATTGCCATCGACAATGGAGACGATGATTTCGTCAAGGCTGCAGAAGGCGAAGGGTGGTTCGTACAAGGTCCGCTGACAGTCTAGGCGTCTGGCCTAGACTTTCGAACGCCCAACCACGATCGCATAGATGAGACCACCTGCACAGGTGGTCATCAACGCGAGGAACGTCAACGAGATAGATGGGGCGATCAGACTCGCCATCCCGGCGAAAAAACCACCGATGTCATGACCTATGTTTGGTCCGGTTGGCACATCAGAGTAGCCTGCTCGAAAAAACAATCGGCTCATGGCAGCCAATGGGCTTGGTGTCTGGTCGATCGTCATCTGGAATGCACCACCCATGCTAATTTGTGCGATGCGGTTGGTGAATTCGCGACCGATGATGAGTGCGGGTGCTAGCGTAAGGGCTAAAAATACCCCAATGCCAATCACCGATGTCGTTCCAAGTAGAATGATTTGGGAACTATGATGCTTGAACAGCGATAAGATTCGTTTGAGGGTATCCATTGGCCCTGTTCGCTCGGCGATAATGAGTGGAATGTAGAGCAACAGGCCATATGTCATCGCAACCAGGGCCAATCCACCGGCAATGCTGATCAGGACCACAGCGAGGCTCAAAACACCCCAGATCGCCGGACCTGCATAGGGTATGCGACCCATGAATCCGATGAGAGATTCAAGCACGACAAGGATGGCGATCACGCCAACGGCAACAACAGGTGCGCCAAGAATACTGGAAAGCCAACCTCTGACCCAGTCGATACTTGAGCGGATGCTTGTGGACTGTTTTTCTACACATTGTCGATAGGTTTGGTGCGCACAAAATGCACAGATCAAGCAGCCCAAAACAACGCTGATGGACCAGGTCACCAGAGCTAAAGTCCCCCCCAAAGCCCCACTTTTAAGGGCCACCTTCAAAGACAACCAACTGAAGAATGAATGAATGATGAGACCGGTCCATATGGAACCCATAACGGCGAAAAAACGACGCATTTCAAAGGGGGTGGCTAAGGCTTGGACAAGGTCACGCCAGGAAAAATAAGGTCCGCTTAGTCGAGCGGAGACCTCTGCACTATCCGCATTCGGAGAAGGTGTGTGGCTAGACGACAAGGCCGGATCATTAAAGCCAACGGCGCCTTGTAATGAGATCAAGGCTTCGCTCACGGGAGATGGCTGGTAGTCAGGATTCCTTGACCCGACCCCCTCGGGCCTGGGTCTGGAGGCGGGTTGACCGGACTCTAAAGCTGGCATGATCCTCGAGTCATCCATTTCCGACCAGTCGGCATCGTCCAACTTAATGCGTGCGGACAGCACAGCGCGCGGATCATCTGCCGGTTGCTGTTCGAACTGCACGTTCGTCTTGTCGTCACCGTCGGCTGCAAAAGAGTCCAAACCGATGTGATGGCCGCATGCAGTACACTCAACAACCAGGCCCTCTTCGGGAATTTCGGCGTCGGGAAACATGTGAGGCGTGTTACATTTCGGACAATTAAACTTCACGTTTCGCCCCCTAGGAATCAGCGTGAATCAAACTCGATCGGCTCAGACAAAGTCCGTATCAGATATGTAAAATGTCGCACCACAGAGGTCCGCTGTCAATTTGTGGCGTTGACGACGGTGGTTATACTTCGGTAAGCCTTTGCTGACACAGAGAGATAGGGGCGTATCGATGTCGACAATCGCAACCGAATTCAACTTGGCTGATTATTACCTGTTCGACCGGATTCAAGAGGGTCTGGGAGACCGGACCGCAATCCGATTCGGCGAGCGGTCATACACCTACGCAACGGTTGCACAGAAGGCTCTGAAAACGGCAAACTTATTATCTAAATCCGGTTTAAACTCGGGTGATCGAGTCTACCTCGTGCTGCCGGATATGCCCCCTTTTGCATGGGCATTTTTTGGCGCGCTGAAAGCGGGTGGCACCGTTGCCATGGGCAACCCTTTGTCGAAAGCAGCAGACCTGATCTATGTCACAAATTACATCCAAGCGAGGGTCGTAATCACCACAGAGGGCGTCGCTGACGCGCTACGCCCCCTGTTAAATGCGCACCCCTGTCCACCGACACTCTTTGTTGTTCCTGACGCATCAACAATGGATGATCCAGAGCGCAAAATCGACACCACTGAGTGTCTTGCCACGGCACTCGATGGACTGCAGGCCAATGGAGTTTTCCCGGCCTCCTACATGGATTCCCCAGCCATTTGGCTATTTACCAGCGGCAGCACGGGGCGACCGAAAGCCGCCATGCATTGCCACAGGGATTTCTATTTCAATACGGAACGCTATGCAAAAGCCACCATCGGTTACCAAGCGGATGATGTCTGCGTCAGCGTTCCCCGCCTGTTTTTTGGCTATGCAACGGGGACAAACCTCATGTTTCCATTTGCTGTTGGTGCATGTGCTGCACTGTTCACAGAGAAACCAACAGCGGAGAAGATCGCCTGGGCTATTACCTATTATTCCGCATCGGTGCTAACCAATGTACCAACACTCATGGGTCGACTTTTAGACGCCGATCAGCAAAGCCCACTCGACTTTTCATCTCTTCGATTTTCCCTGAGCGCGGGTGAAGCATTACCCCCGGCGCTGTTGGACCGCTGGCTCGCGCGATTTGACGTCCCCGTCTACGATGGCATCGGAAGTGCGGAAATGTTCCACATTTACCTGACGAATCGACCGGGCGATATTAAGCCAGGCTCACTGGGTCGACCGGTGGAGGGCTACCAACTCAAGATCTTGAGTGCCGATGCCGAAGGACCGGGGGCCGCAGAGGTTGACACTGGGGACCCCGGGGTACTGTGGATCAAGGGCGATAGCGTTGCATCGGGTTATTGGCTAGATCGAGACAAATCATGGACAACATTTCATGGACATTGGTGCCGTTCTGGTGACCTTTTCCGACGCGATGAAGACGGATATTACTGGTTTTGTGGCCGTGCTGACCAACTTTTAAAGGTGTCTGGTCAATGGGTCAGCCCGTTGGAAATCGAACATTGTTTGGCGGAGCACCCGCTGGTTGCAGAAGCAGCGGTTATCGGCGTCAAGGTCAATGACCTGATGTCCACTCGCGCGTTTATCGAAATCCGGACGACCGCCAGTGAGGACTTAGCGGACGAGTTAAAAGACTTTGTGCGGACAAACCTAGCAAAATACAAATATCCACGTGAGATCGTCTTCGTCGATGAGTTGCCGAGAAATGATCGTGGTAAAGTGGATAAAAAGGCGCTTAAGAATGACTGAAAAAGAGACAATATTCCTCGGTGAAATAGCGACTACAGAGCTCAATGAGCAACTTGAGAAGACGGATAAAGCGGTTCTCTTATGGCCGGTTGGAAGCACGGAACCCCATGGTCCACATCTGCCCTTGGCTACGGACATCATCTTGTCTAAACGAAATGCTGTGGATGCAGCAATCGAGCTGAGACGCGCAGGGGTCTACACCTTGGTCGCGCCGGATTTACCCTACGGAGTAACTGAGTTTGCCGCAGGGTTCTCGGGTGCCATAACAGTACCTGAGGATACCTTGGTGGACTTTTTGAGCGCCGCTATGTCATCTTTTCTAGATAATGGGTTTGCCCATGTCTGCCTGATTAACCACCATCTCGAACCCGGTCAGCTCAACGCATTACAAAGAGCAAAAAGACGAGTCAATGAAGCCAGAGGCGAAGGGCATGCAAGTGTGCCGTTGGTGATCGACCGCAGGTGGGGACGACACCTGGGCGACGAATTCCGAAGTGGCGCATGCCATGCAGGCGAATACGAAGGGTCTCTGATTTTAGCGGCGACACCTGAATTATTTCGGCATGAAGCCGCCAAACAGCTGCCGGATGTCGACATCAGTTTAAGCACCGCGATCAAAGCGGGTAAGACGAGTTTCCTTGAGGCTGGAGCCGACTCGGCCTATACCGGTACGCCGAGTACTGCAACCCGCGACGAGGGTGAGCGACTCTACAGTGTGTTGCGATCGATGGTCGTCACTGAAGTACAAGAACATTTGGAGCAAATACGATGAAGGCAACGCCCCTATTAGACCTGTTCGATATTGAACATCTTTGGACTGAAGAACAGTGCATCGTGCGTGACAATGTCCGCCGATTTGCACGTAACGAGTTCGAACCAGGCGTTGCGTCTTGGTATATCAACGAAACATTCCCAAATGAACTCATCCCGGGTCTTGGCGAGATGGGTATTTTGGGCGCAAATCTGACGGGCTATGGCTGTGCCGGTTTGGATGCAACCGCCTATGGGTTGATCATGCGGGAATTGGAATACGTGGATAGCGGCCTGCGCAGTTTTGCCAGCGTGCAAGGTGCATTGTGCATGTATCCGATTTGGGCGTTTGGGACCGAAGAACAAAAAACACGATTCTTACCCAAAATGGCATCGGGTGACATCATCGGCTGCTTTGGGCTGACGGAACCGGACAGCGGCAGTGACCCGAGTTCTATGCGAACGGTGGCCAAAAAGGTCGATGGCGGCTACATACTCAACGGCACCAAGATGTGGATTACAAACTCCCCCATCGCCAAAGTGGCCATCGTTTGGGCGAAAGTTGACAGCGACTCAGCACGAAGTATCAGAGGATTCCTTGTCGAACGCGATTTCGACGGTTTTACAACCCCGAAAATGAAGGACAAAATGAGCCTTCGTGCGTCGTGGACCGGTGAAATCGTTCTTGAAGACTGCTTTGTGCCAGAGCAAAATGTGCTGCCCGATGTTGCCGGCCTAAAAGGACCTCTGAGCTGCTTGACACAAGCGAGATACGGCATTTCATGGGGGGCGCTCGGCGCGGCGCTATGCTGTTTTGAAACAGCACTTAACTACGCCAATGAGCGGACTCAATTCGGTCGATCCATTTCGTCTTTCCAGCTGACCCAAAAGAAGCTGGTGGATATGGGCGCGCGTATCGTGACAGGTCATCTGCTCTCGAAACACCTTGCTAATGGCAAAGATTCAGGTCGTTTAACGGCTATCCAGGTCAGCTTAGCGAAACGCGAAAACGTCGGGCTCGCATTGGACATCGCACGCGAATCCAGAAGCATATTGGGCGGTAATGGAATCATGGCCGAATATCCGATTATGCGTCACGCGGCCAATCTGGAGAGCGTCTATACGTATGAGGGGACTCATGAGGTACACACTCTCGCCATTGGGCGCGCGCTAACGGGTCACTCGGCATTCAGCTAAATCGACCGGTAAATTAATCAAGAAAATTCGACTCCTGGACGCAATGCTGAGTGGATCTGATAGGTATTTTCACGTATGGTGTGACACTTGAAGGCCTGGCTGTCTCTGACGGGTGGAGCGGCATTAGGCTATACAGTAGAATACATGAAGGGGCATCAGCATGCGCGTACTGATACTCACAGGACTCTTATTGTTAGGGAGTGGAACGCTCTCGATCGTATCAGCTCAAGGCTGTGAAGGAACGCCCTTCGCCTGTGCTGTCGATGACGCTATCAACGCCGGGCTGCAACATTTTCGCAACCAAGAGCGTGGCGCGGGCAATTTTAATGAAGCGAACTCACGGCACAACTTCCTTGGCGCACTGACCTTCTTAGAGAAGCGACAGGGTGTCGGCTGGGGTGGCCGAGCGCAAGGCTTCCAAGGGATGGACCCCAACGATCAAGCGATGGTGATCCGTCTGATTCAGAACTTGATCGCTAACGAGCAGAGTATGACCAATGGTGCGGCCGTTCCGTACATTTACGTTGCCGGCGGTAATCTCATGGCGCTGGCGGCCTATGTTGCCACTGGCGGCCCCGATGAAGTGGGCGCTCAAGTCACAGCATCTGCGGCCATTGCCAATGGTGTGTTCTCACTGCAAAACAACCAGGGGCGGCAAGCCCCCAACAACAACGGCGGTTGGAACTACGGCGCACCACAAGCATCCGGAGACCTTTCGACGACCCAATTTGCTGTAGCTGGCCTCTCGGCCGCCGCAAACATCATCGATGGTGCTGACCAGGCACTGCCTAACGTCGTTAACTTTCTCATGGCCAGCCAGAATGCCGATGGTGGCAGTGCATATCGCCCAGGGCAAGGGTCGACTTCATCGATGGCGGCGTCGGCCTTATGGTGCTATCGACTGGCACAAATTCCAGCGGGCGACCCACGGCCACAAAACTCCCTCAGTTGGATGCGACAGAATTACACCTTCGATCGAATGGTCGGCAATGCGTTTAACCCAACCAGTACCTTCTACTATATGTGGGCCGGTGAGAAGGCCCTGACGGTGTCAGAAGATGATGGTCTGGGCGGTGCAATCTACGCCGATGCGTTCGGCGATAGAGACCCAGCTGCTCTCGGCTATCCAGAAGAAGAGCCGTCCCATTACTTTGACTACTCGTACACATTGCTGCAATGGCAGGACGCCAATGGAGCCTGGGGTTCGCAGGCCAATGGAAGTCCACGCGGGTGGACCGAGAATTCCAGTCATGCATTCGCGCTCTTGATTCTCGAACGATCCCTCGGTGGTGTTTGCCTGGATACGGATGACGATGGACTCTGTGGTGTTGACGACAATTGCCCAGATGTACCCAACCCAGATCAGGCTGACGAAGACGAGGACGGCATTGGTGATGCATGTGATAACTGCCCGAAAGTCATTAACCGTAGCCAAGATGACACCGACATGGATGGTGTGGGCGATGCATGCGACCGTTACATTTGTGTACCAGATGGCAATCCTGAAGTCTGCGACGGTATAGACAACGATTGTGACAATTTGGTCGATGCTTTGCCTGACGGCTCACCGGTCATCGATCCAACCGCATGCGCAACAGGTCTGCCTGGTCAATGCGGTCAAGGCCACTTGGAGTGCTCAGCAGCCGGACGTGTCGTCTGCCGTGCAGACACAAGCCCCATCGAAGAGGTCTGCGACCTAATCGATAATGACTGCGACGGAACAGCGGACGAAGGTCTGCTGAATGATTGCGGCACCTGCGGTGCGACACCGAGTGAGAGCTGCAATGGCAACGACGATGACTGCGATGGTTTGGTCGACGAAGGGGCTGACCTCTGCGGTGGTGGAGACGAGTGCGTCCTTGGAGAATGTGCAAGCGCTTGCGAAGGTGGGCAAGGCTGTCCCGATGGGCAGTACTGCGCTGAGGGCAGTTGCGTCTCGCTGTGTGCTGGCGTGGAATGCCCAGCTGGCCGCCCATGTGATTCCGCCAACGGACTCTGCACCGACCCGTGTGAGGGTGTGGAATGCGCCGATGGTGAGTATTGCGTCAATGGAGACTGCTACGGCGAAGGCGATTGCTACGAAGCAGGTTGCCCCGGCACACAGCTTTGCCGTGAAGGTGTCTGTATTCCTAATCCCTGCGACGGTATCGAATGCGGCGACACAAGCTTCTGCCGTGATGGCCAATGCGTTTTCTCCTGCGCGGGGATCTCGTGTCCTTACGGCCAAGACTGTGTCGACGGGCAATGTGTCGAGGTCAATTGTGGCGGCGTTGTTTGTGCTGAGGGACAAGCCTGCGCAGACGAGACATGCCAAGAAGACAATTGTAATCCGGACGAGTGTGGAGAAGGCCGAACGTGTCTTGGAGGCCAGTGCGTTGACGATCCGTGTAGCGGCGTGACATGTCCTGCAAATCAGCGTTGTCAGGTGATCGATGGAACCGCACAGTGTATAGCCGATTGGAACCAGAATGTTGAGCAGCCAGACATGGGCATGTCCGAGACAGATATGGGCAGCTCAGACTCCGATGCTGGAATGGGCGGTGCTGGCGGCGGTGGTTCCGATTCCGATGGCGGAACAGGTGGTGCTGGCGGGAGCGGTGGTTCCGATTCCGATGGTGGAACAGGTGGTGCCGGCGGTGACGACTCAGACGATCAAAGCGGCAGCGACTCCGATGCGGACAGTGACGGCGAAGGCTGTAGTTGTGACGTAGGCTCCAATGACACGCCCACGCCGTTTGCTCTACTCCTCATTGCAGGGCTCGGACTCGTGAGAACGCGAATCAGACGCGAGCGCTAGGTTTTCACGGCATCCGAGAGACTCGACCCCTGTCTCCCGCGGCGTCGGGTCAACCTCTCACCAAGTCAACGTATCCAGGTCGAGATTTCCGCCACTCAAGACGAGGCCGATACGATTGTATGCCATATCAGGGTCGAAACCGTCGGCCATAACGGCGGCTAAGACAATGGCGGCACTGGGCTCAACGATGATCTTCATCCGCTCCCATATCAATCTCATCGCACGCCGAATCTCTCCATCTGAGACGCGATAAATGATCGGTACAAGATCTCGAACGATGGGCCATGTTAAATGACCCAAACTCGTCCGCAAACCGTCGGCGATTGTATCTGGGCTTGTCTGGGGAACAAACCGGTTTTGCTGTTTGGACAAAAAGGCATCATCTGCACCAAAAGGTTCCGCGGCGAGTACCGGGCAGTTCGGGTCCAGTGCCTGATACGCCAGCGTGACTCCAGACAGAAGTCCCCCACCCCCGACCGGGCATATGACAGCATCGAGTGGGCCAACTTGCTCGAAAAGTTCCAGTCCGACGGTCCCCTGACCTGCGATGACATCTTCGTGATCATAGGGCGGAATAAGAATGCCACCTGTTTGCTGACACACCGCATCTGCAACGCGCGTTCTCTCAGACAAAGTCGGTTTGCAAGGATGAATGGTCGCACCGTAAGATTCGACGGCTTTCCGTTTGATAGCAGGTGCGTTTGTGGGCATCACAATATGAGCGGGAACACCGTGAACTCTAGCAGCCAAAGCGAGTGCCTGAGCATGATTTCCGCTGCTATGTGTGACAAACGCACTGGGTTTTTGAAGACCCATTTGGCGACTCGTCGCATTCATCGCACCACGAAACTTAAAGGCGCCAACCTTTTGAAAGTTTTCACATTTAAAAAACAAGCTTCGGCCGGTCATGTCATCAAGTGTCTGACATGTCAGAACAGGGGTTAGGTTAGCACTGGCTTCGATTCGCTTCGCGGCTGCCTTTATCGACTCTAAATCGGCTGCGTACACCGTCATTACTTCGAGCTCCTTGGACAGTTTTCTTTGGCCGTGAGACGACATTTTTTAACTTGGTCTACGAGGTCTCGACCCGCATTTGGAAACTGTTTGCGAAAAACAGTGAGTGTCTTTCCTGCACTCGAACACTGACATAGGTCCAGTGCTCTCATCACCGTTTGTCGATATGAGTTAATGGTTGGCTTTTCATGTACGGGCTTGGTTGGATATGAACCGGAGGCTTTCATCTGAAACCAAATCAGCACCGCACTCAAAACCAAGAGTGTCAGGGTCGGCATAATCCACCAAAATCGCGACCGCTTGACTCGGTTGCTGACCAACTCGCCTGTCGCATCGTCATTTGGCGGAACGCCTATTTTTTCTACGTCATCGGACTCAGTCGAGCGACCAAGAGCACCGCCGCGCTTTTTACGTCCAACTGTGTCCGGTTGGGACCGCTCATCCGGCGCCATCGCCTTGGATTTGTCCAATGAATCAACTCGCTCGGCCTGCGATAGGACCTCCGTAGGCACTGGCGTGAACTGATTCGACCGAGATTGAGTTTGCATCTGGCGACCGTCGGCGATCCCTATTGGTTGCATGAAACTCGAGATATCCACCGGCTCGAATAAAGTATCCTCATGGTCACTCATGGCGTCTGAGTCAACTTGCTGTTCGGTCACTGACGGGCTTGATCCATCATGGAATAGGTCGCTTTCATCAAGGGCCGACACATGACCGAAACGGTCCATAGATCCAGTCAAATAATCAGCCGCAAGCACGGATTTCTGCGTCAATTGTTCTGTGATGGTCTGATCATAGATTTCATGAATAAGGTCCGCTTTCATCGTGAGTGCATCGACGTAGCGATGTTCGGGCCGCTTTGCCATCACACGCGCAAACCAAGCATTCAGTGCGGGTGGATAGCCCATATTGAGAAGAGAGGGCGACTCCGAATATAAGATCGCGGCCGCAATCTCTGCGGGTGACCCCGAATAGGGACTGTCTCCACAGATCATTTCGTAAAAAATCGCGCCAACGCTATACAGATCAGTCTGTGCACCAGCCAGTCCCCCCTTTTTGAGTTGCTCTGGTGCCATGTAGCGAACGGTTCCTAGGACCATTCCAGTCTGGGTCTTCGGGCTTTCGCGTTCTTGAGCGCCAATGACTTTAGCAATGCCGAAATCGATCAAGGTCACGGCATGGCGGGCGTCTTTATCGACCAGAATATTCGCTGGCTTCAAATCGCGATGGACTAAGCCTTGTGCGTGTGCTGCGGATAGACCCATAAGGATTTGGCTGGTAATTTGAACGGCAGTATCCAAATCCAGCGCGCCCGATTCTTCGATTATCTCTTTCAACGTCTTGCCAGGAATCAATTCCAAGACCATGTAGAGGGCGTTCTTATATTCCCCAAATCCAAGCACATCGACGATATAGTCCGACTCTAGACTCTCGAGCAGGCGGGATTCCTGTCTAAACCGTTCCTTGGCATCAGCCGCCACCATCTCACCGGAATCCGATACAACCTTGATGGCCACATCACTATCCAGCGTAACATCATAGGCTCGGTATACGGCTCCGAAACCGCCTGAACCGAGAACATCAAAGAGTCTATATCGTTGGTCAATTGTATGACCTAGCCAGGGGGCGACCGCTCGCAATTCGGCTGCAGCGGGCACGATCAGGGGTGTACCGTCTGCGGGGCATGGCAGACCACCCCTCTGTGCCTCATATGTCTGGCCGCAAGTCCGACAGAAATAGCTCTTCATGGGTCTATGCTGGTCGGGTGCATCCACTTTTACAAGTTTTTAATCAGCCGACGGCGCTACAGCGCCTCACGAACTCATTTTGACTGGTCAAGTAAGTGGATCCGTGGAATTCCATAATCAACGGGCGCGCTGGCGACACTGACAAGAGATAGGTTTAGGTTGTCTAGAATTTCGTCATTGTTCTCTAAACGTCCATGACTGAGGCCAGCACTGACATAACGCTCAAATGTGGCGCGCAAGGTCTCTTCGTCAGAGTGGCTATCATAAAGCCGAACATCCTGTGTACCGAGTTCGTTGAGCCCCCAACTCACTAGGCATGATTTCCCGGATGCCTCGGTCTCAAGGGCTGTCTTGACCCAGATGGGCCATAATTTGTCATAATTTCCCATGGCCGAATCAAATCGCCGCCAGCTCTCCTGTGGTGAGAAAAATTGCTGGGCGGTTGGAACGAATAAAGCCAACGCCGCATCATGCTCCAAAATAAAATTAGCAGCCCGCAACATATACGCGAGAGAATGCAGTCGCTGTGCGCTGCTGGTTTTCGGGTCGGAACCGAGATGCTTCGTTCGCGCCATTCGGAGACGCACAAAGCCCGTGTGATGCATCAAACGCGCCTGTAGCTCTTCTGCTGTGCTGTGCAGAGCACGATGAAAACAATCCGGTCGAATCGATGGCCCAAAGAAGCCCATTCTAAACGCCACTGAGATGGAGCGCTGCTCAGCGAGCATTTGACCAGATGGCCAGGGTTCGGAGACCGTATCTACAAAGAGCTTCGCCGCCTCATCATTGGGAACCAGCAGGGAGAAACCCGGCGCCATGCGGCTCCAATGCTCTCTCGGCGGAGGAATCACCCGCTCGTGTAAGCGCATGCGCTGTAATTGAGCTGCGATCTGATCCACACTGAAGGGCTGGTTCAGCAAAACGTATAGACTGTGGCTGTACACTCAGAAAGTTCCATCGTTGGGTCATTGGTCAGAGACCGGTTGCCTCGTTAGACGCTCATGTTACACGAAACATCGTTCCGTCACAAAATCTTACGAAAGACTGACACCCTAGACCTGAAATAACACTAGCGCCCGAAAAAAAACCAAATACAAATGGTCAGGGCACAGCCGGCGACAAAGGCAAAACCCACTTTGGATGACGGGGGGCCCGCGCTGGGTAAACCGGTATTTCCCAACGACGAAATTGGCGTATTATCGCCTAGGGCCCATGACTCGTCATCGGAATGAGCCCGGGTCTGCTCCGATATAATAAGACCGGTCTCTAATTCATCAAAGGCGGCCGGCGGCGGTGGTATAGCACTGGCAGGTGGCGCCGACGTGACCGTCACTGCGCTGGGCTGTGAGTTTGCAGCGACTGTTCCCGTTGCAACAAACCCAAGACGGCCTAAGCCATCAGCCAGTGTTGGATCATCCACTGGCATGCTGAACTGCTGATCGTACACGACATCTTCATGGGTGAATGGGTTACGCTTATTATAAACCGGTTGGTCGACATCGATGGCATACGCGACACCAGCTGAACAACGAGACCGAATCCGATGAAGCGGAACCACAAGTTCTCCGACTGATTGAGGTCGCTCATTTGGCTCACGAGCAAGCAAGCTCATGATTAAAGGGGCAAGCTCTGGATCCGTCTCGGGGCGCACTTCCAGAATGTGGCGCGGCTGACCGGTTTTATGGGCTTCAAGTACATCAATGGGCGCGCTCTTATGGGTAATTCCATCGAAAGGCAGTCGACCTGTGAGCAACTCATAGGCGACACAACCTAATGCGTATAGATCAGTTCGCGCATCCGGCTGGGCTTCGCCCTCTACCTGTTCCGGAGCGATATATCCAATGGTGCCGAGAATGCCCAGTGTGCCATGCCCTGGACCACCTATGGCGCGGGCGATTCCGAAATCAATCACTTTGACAAAGGACGGATGGCCAACATGATGAAGTAGCATAATGTTGTTGGGCTTAATGTCCCGATGGACAACACCCCGACTATGGGCTTCAGACAAGCTGCAAACGACCTGAAAAAGAACGTGGCTCACAAATGCATCGGATTGACCATCCGGTCTGAGAAAGCGGGTCAAATCGGTCCCAGACAAATACTCCATGACAAGAAAGAAAATATCTTTGTCGGAGCCAAAATCGAGAATCCTCACCGTATTTGGATGGGTCAATTGGGCTGTTGTTTCGGCCTCATATTTAAATCGCTCAATTGTTTTCTTGGTCCGGTCTTGAGTGGACATGAGCTTGATGGCCACACGTCCACCAGTGCTGAGTTGGCGTCCCTGATAAACTTGACCCATACCACCGGCACCAATGGGTTTTACAACCTCGTATTGGCCACCTAAAACCAAGCCTATGTAGTGATGATGCTCCGTCTCTGACACCCTGGTCCCTCCCATACACGATTCGAACGATTGTATCCGACAAACGGTCTGTTTTTGGTTATCATGAATTGACTTAGGCCGCGAGTGAGACTTAATTACAATCGGCTGACGGCCGGCTAAATAGGGTCATTCGTTTACATCGACGGACACCATGACCAGGGTGTTCAAAGTTGACGACCACTCAGCACCACTGGTGTAATCGAGTCCGATAAGGGCACAATTTATTGATGATGGTATGCTGATCCATGGTCAGACCAAGGGCGTAAGAACGCAAACGAGCTGGGATAATCAGTGCAACAAAGCCAAAATCTCCAAGCATGCAAGTCATGTAAACTGATTTTTGAGGTCGCATTAGACAGCCTCGTGCCATGCCCTCAATGCAGTGCAACGCTCTCTTTCTATAAACCGAAACGAACGGTCTCAGCCGCCATGCCAGCACGCGCAGAACCGGGCGGCACCAGTGCAGGCCATACCCGATTGATTTCAGCGCTGCCTGACTTTGACGAATCACTAAAGTCATTGCCAAGTCAACGTGCACCATCAAACGCAAGCCTATCGAGACGACGAAGTCAGCAGGCACTGGCGGCCGATTTAGATGACTTTAGCCACTCATCCACTCGTCCAGCAGACCAAGATGACCGAGCGTCCGACTCGCAACGGCGAGACCATCTCGACAGGACTCAACTCCTCAATATCGAGCCAAGCTCTGTTCCATCCGGCGATGACGACCTCTTCGATGATATCGATGTAACACGGGTGCAGACACACGATGACTGGTCAACAGAGCAGACTCAGTCAAAACATCGGGATGGGGCGGGGCTGAATGAGACCGATGAGGTTTGGTCAACAGCAGAAACGACAACCCCGTTGGGGACAACATCGCCTGGCCGAAATCTGCGCTCGAAAGATCACAGGATGTCAGAGATGCAAACAAAGGCTGTCGCCTTAAATGCAAGACCGAAAACAGGTGGGCGACTGGCCAAACCACCCCCTTTCGAACATCTCTATGCCGGGGACAAAGGGGAGGGGCAAGACGATGGACCCGATCCAACGCCTAGAAAGCGGATTCCCAAACGTCGAAACCAAGGGGCCGACAAACCCCAGTCGAGCCCATCTCCTCGTCGATCTTTAGACGCGGCTAGACCAAAACCAATCGGTCGACCAAAAGATGAGCGCCGAGAGAAGCAACCACAATCAGCACCGGCAAAAAAGGGCATTCAGCGAACGAATATCGAACCACCCAAGGACACTTTATTCGACAAGGTTAACCATCGATTTGACCAAGATTTGATCGCCAATGTCGTCCAATCAGCACAAGAAAATGATCGAGGCCACAATATCGTTGAGCGCCATCGCTCGATACCCCCTCGAAGGCAGACATGGTTTAATTATGCAATTTTCGGTTTCATGGCCATAGTTGTGGGCGTTGGCATTGCATTAATTATAACCAGCGGCAAGGTTGAGAAGGAACAAGTCCAGGGCCGCCAACAAGCATCAAAACTGAGCACGTCTGTGGTGCGCCTTGGCATCAGACCCTTGCCAATGGTTCGAGCAGACTCCATACGAGATGAGCCCTTTCTTGCCATGAACCAACGGGCCGTTGACAGCTCATTCGGACCCATTGATGGACTGACCTCAACGCTCGCTTTAGACAAGAATATTGTCGAACAGAACGGGCAAATTGTCTATCGCCCCCTCTATGAGAAGCTTAAATCGTCAGGTACAAAAGGGACATTGCTGGTCGCTCTAAAGCCCAATGATGTCGTTAAAAACCTTGCCTTGATCGGCCAGTCAGCCATCGCCGCAGGGTACGCCGAATTCGCGCTGGTTGTTGAGCGCTCCAACGATGGACGACTGGGCGCGTTTCCGTTGACCGCTGGCGATAGAAAAGTCCCCGCCATTGGCTATTTATCTGTCCGGATCGGTCAATTGGGCGTCTATGCGGAAATCTTAGGTCGAAATGGAGAAAAGTTAAGTGGTGATTTGTCTGTGATCGCGCCCTTAGCAGATGGACGAATCAACTACGATGCCTTAGACCGGCGACTCGACCGCTTAAACCAAGCGGCTCCGCTGGTCCGCTTGGCCGTACTGAGTCTCGCCGGGGAGACCAGCGTAGCGGATACGATGGTTCTGGTTGGAAAACTTCGCTTCGGGCCCCAGCGAGAGCGCTTCACCACCGTTCGGATCGTACCTCAATAGCATCCTGACTATGCATTTAGAGCCATTTTTCGCTATGCTCACCAATGGAAACCCAGCGTGGAGAGTGCCATGGCGAAGATAAAACCAACGCGTAAAAATGCTTTTAGGCGCGAAGCGTTGGTCAAAACTCTCAAAGCGCAAGGCAATCAGCGCTGGCGTGAGGCTGCCTGCAAGGACCTCCAGGAACTCCAAGAACACAATGGTGGCGTCGACCATCTCGCGGCGGCGATCAAGGCTGTACTTCGGTCCGATAAGTGGCGAAAGAAACGCGGATAGATACCCCATGAATGAAGAACACAAAACGGTCTGGTTCCGGACCAGTATCCGGTTGTCAGGGTGTGGAGTGGGGTCGTGCAAAGCGGGTGGAGTTGACCACCCTAATCGCTCTAACGATTAGCGAGTTTTGCGGATTCGAGTCTGTACTGCGCGAGCGCGCTTCGACAATGTATTTGAGTCCTGGGACAAAATAAATTTGTCAAAGCCGCCAACATGCTCGATGGATCGAACTGTGCGCGTCGCAACACGCAGAGTCACGTATGAATCCAAAGCATCGCTGAAAAGACGACGTTTCTGAATGTTTGGAGTCATCCACGCCTTAGTTTTGACGTTGGAGTGGCTCACTTTGTTTTTCACTATCGGGCCTTTGCCCGTAAGCTCACATCGGCGGGACATAGGTCGGTCCTCCATTTCGAGCAAAAAATTTGACTACAAAGACAGTTCTCAACTGACCGAACGGCCAGGCCGCTACGATAAGAGAGAGTGCGGTTATCTACACGATCTAGACGCATTCGTCGAATGATTCTTCTGTTTTTTTCATTTTTCTTATCCCAGACATGGGCATCTGACGCTCGGGAGACAGTCTGAGACTGAATCCGCTTGCATGCTTTTCTTGGTATAGCGATGCTGTGTAGGTTGATTAAGGAGAAAACACTATGGGAAGTCTTGCAGGAAAAACGATTTTTGTAACGGGTGCGAGTCGGGGAATTGGAAAAGCGATCGCACTTCGAGCGGCACAAGATGGCGCCAACATCGTGGTTGCTTCGAAAACCGCAAGCCCGCATCCGCGATTGCCGGGGACCATTTACACGGCTGCCGAAGAAATTGAGGCCGCTGGTGGCAAAGCGCTCCCTTTGGTTTTGGATGTACGCCACGAAGAGAATGTGGAGGCGGCCGTCGCTCAAGCCGTTGAGCATTTTGGTGGAATCGACATCTGCATCAACAACGCGAGTGCCATTTTTCTTGCAGGAACGACTCAAACACCAATGAAGCGGTTTGACCTCATGCACCAAGTGAATGTGCGGGGAACATACCTCACGTCTCGCGCCTGTATTCCCCATCTCAAGAAAGCCGACAATCCACATATTCTTAATCTATCGCCGCCGCTCAACTTTGAGGAACGATGGTTTGCACCTCACCTCGCATACAGTATGGCTAAGTATGGAATGAGCCTGTGTGTCCTTGGAATGGCTGGTGAATTCCGTCGCGATGGCATCGGTGTCAACGCACTCTGGCCAAAGACCACAATCGCGACAGCCGCCATTCAAAATCTACTGGGCGGCGATGATATGATGAAGTCGAGCCGAAAGCCGGGCATCATGGCCGATGCAGCCCATGCGGTTTTGACACGGAATGCCAGCGAGACCACCGGACAGTATTTTATCGACGAAGAGGTCTTGCGCGAAGACGGTGTGACCGATTTCGAAGGCTACGCAGTCGTACCGGGCTCGCCGCTCACACCTGACTTCTTCCTCTAGATGAGGGTCATCTTCGTGTTGGCTGTTCTTGGGCTTCAGCTCGGGTGTCCTGGATCGCCTAAACAAGCGATTCCCATCGCTGATGGAGACGCTGAATGCAGTCGACATGGCCAGCGCTGTAGAACGCCAAAAGGACCCTTGGGCGTCTGCTTACAGGAACATGACGGCCAACGTCGTTGGCGATGTATCCCGCAACACTGAGACAGCGCGTTCACGTCTCGTCTAGGGCGACAACATATTCAACACGCTCTCTTCAATCAGCTGCCACATTTCGACTGTAATCCGATGTCCAACCGCCTCAAAGGAATGGAGTTGGAAACGGGTCGCCGCTTTTAAAAAAGCTGATTCCGTAGCCTTCGCCAGGTGATATGGGACCACCCGGTCAGCCTGTCCGTGCAACGCAATAATTGGAATAGTGACCGGTTTGTTGGGATAAAGAGTTGATGGCAGGAAACCGGCGATAGGAATGGCTCCCCTCAACAAATTATCGTATTTCGACGCGAGGGTGTAGCTGAGCATGCCGCCTTGGGAAAACCCCAAGATGATGGGCTTACCATGGAGTTTGCCACGCTCCTTAAGATGACCAATAAACCGAGCAATGGTCTGTGTCGCAGACGATAAACCGGGGGCCATGGCCTCTCGCTGGCGACGAAAATTAGGGGGCAACTCAAACCAACTATACCCATGACCGTATCCTCGAGGTGCTCTAGGTATGATCCAGTGAACGGGTAATTTTGATGCCCTAAAACCCCTTGAAAAGTTTTTTGGCGAATCGCCAAGCCCATGAAATGCGATCACCGGCACACGTGGCCCACCATCTGCCGAACCGGTTGAAAACTCGATATAATCCAGCGGAGATTTAAGGGGGTTCCCATGCCCGTCTTTGGCACTGAATAGCAGTAGGCAAAGGGCCCCGAAAAAAAGACCATGCTGTCTAAGCAGCGTCATGACGTCGGTTTTGAATTCAGCTGATCAATGGCCTTTGGGCCCTCGCCTGTTTTTCTGCGATTGCGAAAAAGAATAATGGCTGCCGTGGTCATCATACCTAAACTGATAAATTGTGAGGTGGACAGAAATGTCACCGAACCGGGTTCAAAGCCAAGCAAACGGTTGAGTGGTTCAACAGTGATGTCGATAAGGAACCCCCTCTCGACGTTGTCACCCCGAAAGATTTCGACCGTCGAACGAAAGAGTGGATAGACAAACATCCACCAAATGAAAACCTGACCGTGAAAGCGTTTGTTGTGCCGTACGTAAATGAGGATGCAAAACAAGAGCAGACCGGCCAAACTGTCGTAGAGCTGTGTTGGATGGACAGACAAGGAATGTGATGCGCCATACTCCAGGAGACCGGCCTTGCCATGCTGCGCGTAGACCATCGTCCCGGCTGGGTATTCCAGTGTCCAGGACCCACCGCTGACTTTTCCCCAACAGCACCCCGCCGCGAGGCAACCCAGACGACCAAAAAATTGGCCGATAGCGAGAGATGGAATCAAAACATCTGCGATGGGTAAAATCTTGAGCCCTTCTCGACGTAGGAACCAGACCATGGTCAACATGGCACCGATAACACCGCCGTAAAAAACCAGTCCACCGTTCCAAAATTTCAATAGCCGGGTACAGTCCGGCTCCGTGATCGCATACTGCGGGTAGAGGGTATTGAAATGCTCGTAGTCAGCACAGGGGTAGTAGTACTGCTCCCAGTTGACCATCATGAAAACAACTCGGGACCCAACCAAGCCGCTGACAAGAAGCCACCAGCATAGGTCTAAGATCATGTCTCTGTCATATCCAGTCTGTTCGCCGTGTCGAACAGCCAGCCATATCCCGACGACAAATCCAACGGCGATCATCACAGCGTACAAGTGCACCGGCTCGCCAAAGATTTCGAAAAGTACTGGGTGCATAGCGGGTTTCCTGACCTAAGCGATGCCCTTAAATAGGGCCGACAGATTCGTCGACTGAATCTGATTCAACGTCTCGGTCGCGGTTGACAATCATATCGAGTATAAGAAGGCCAACACCGACTGATATAGCCACATCAGCAATGTTAAATGTAGGCCAATGATGGGTTTTGTAATGCCAATCGATAAAGTCGATGACGTAGCCTAGGCGCACACGGTCGATCAAATTCCCGATGGCTCCACCCAGAACTAAAGTCAACGCCCAGCGAACCAAGTTCTGACCATCAGATGATCGATAAATGCCGATTATGACCGCGATCGCGACGACACCGATGACAACAAAAAACGGCACTCGCCACCCATCGGGAAGCCCCCCAAAAATACCCCATGCTGCCCCTTTGTTTCCGGTGAGACGGAAATTGAACCAGGATTCAAAAACAACATAGACCTGAGTTCGAATTTCACGTGCTGTCGCCGGCAACGTTCCGTTTAAGTGCGATAACGCCCGTACGGCCCAAATTTTGGTAATCTGATCGAGGATGATTGTGATCGTTGAACCGATGAGCAACAGCCGATAGCGCTGCATAGGACCTCTCTCCAAATTGTCTGAACGACGCAACCTAACCGCATTGAGGTCCGATCACAATCCCGCTTCGCATCACGCCAAGGATTTGCCCAAAAAATGACCGACCAAAGCGATGTTTTTCAGAAGCTTAAACTAACCCCAAATAGGCCACCTTGCCGGTCGACCTGGACGATGGGCCTCGCGCTGACATTGGACGCTGGCGTCCGACGTTGCGCTGTTGATTCGATGTCTTTACGAAGCTGTTCATTGTGCTTGGATACGGTGGAACCGGCCCAAACAGCACCCAGCGCTGTGGTCAATATATATGTACTGACGAGGACGATGAGGCCTGTGTCGACCCCGTTAAAGTCTTTGCCGACCACGGAGGTCGAATAGTCACCTGCCGTCCGAAAATAGGGTTGCATACCATCTTCAGAACGTGGGTCTGGTGTATTTTTATCGATTCGATTTCCCGCGTTTGGATCCCGCGGAATCTCGGCGTAGGTACACTCTGCATCGTTAACGCGACCATCTCGCTCGTGATTACAAATCGCTGTCGACGATGTGTTAAAGGCGCCAGCCATATAGGCGATACCAAGCCCATATCCAATGACAGAGATCGCGAATGGAACCGCTGCCTGTAAGTCTTTCTTCGCGTAGACCAGTCCCCAGCCCGCGCCGGGTATGAAACTTGAACCAACAGCGGCTCCCATGGACATGGCATCCCTGTTGTATTCGATTTGCATGAGCTGCTTGAGACTTTCCTCATCTTTGAGGTCAGAGTCATCGATTTGAGCAAGCAAAATACTTGGCTCAGCTGCCAAGGTTGGAGGTAAGGCCCCCTGTGCCAGTAGAGTTGGGCTGAACAATAAGAGACTCAAAAAAGCGAGACTACGGGTCATCTAGACATCCTCAAGGCAAGTGATTAATCGAGTGTACTCGGCACAATAGTCAACGTCCAGACCCGAGATTTAACCATGGATAAAAGGCGGACGTATGTGCTCAAAAACAACCACGCACATCCACCCGTAGTCGATAGCTGGCTTCATCATCTTGGAAACCATAAACATGAATATAACTGACTGCATCGACACCAGAAATATTGGTCCATTCCACCTGCTCTTGGTCTCCGATTGATTCAGAGAAATCCAAACTGGCTCCATTATCTCCCAATAATTCCAGTTCGAGATCACCGACGATGCCATCAAAGTCGATCAGAGCCCGCACAGTGCCCTCGGGACAAACCCGAACGGCGTAATAATCAGCATCCAGCGAGCAGAGCATGAGGTCTTCAAAAGCACCCGCGAAAATGGGAGCTGCGGACGCGATTGCATCATTGTCTTCAAATTGGTCGTCCATACACGCGACATTTCCAAAATCTACGCCTCCGATGTCTTGGCACTCGACGCCGACATCTTCAAGATGGCCGCAATTATGGACACCGACCCCCTGTGAATTACAATCGACTAATCGCTGCTCATTTCCGATGCAGCTCACGTCATCCAGATAGATAGGGCCGTCTCCGCCACCGAATCGATCTATCACACGAGCCGCATCTCGATAGCCAAGCTGACGACAGACGACCCGAGCATCGACGAGATCAAAGCTGTCGTCGCACACTGTCCCCCACTCTCCGTTTAAGAAAACTTCAACCCGACCAGTCGATTCATCTACCCCACCAACCAGTCGTACGTCGCCCGCTGCCGCGCCGTTATTCGCCCCATTACCAGCGCCTCCACAGTCGTCAATAGTCACAGTCATGTCGTACGCGTTCTCCGCGTCGAAAAAGCCGTCTACGTAAATGAACACAGACTCGACTTGACCTGTGTTATTGGTCCAAGAGACGTCTTCTCCGTCGGTGAGACTGGACGAGCTACCCAGTGAATCAAGTGCTGCATTGGACTCGAACAACTCTAGGTCGAGGTCGCCTGAGCGATGCGTAAAAGACAACGCAACGGTCAAAGTACCGCCCGCACACACGTCAAGGCGATACCAATCAGCGTCATTGGCACAGATCTGGAGACCTCTGTATTGGGCCGGTGCGATAGGAAATGCTTGACCGGACGCATCGTTATCTTCGAATAGGTCATCGCGACAGGCTGGATTTTCAAGCTGACAGTCGGGCGTACACCCATCTCCCGCAACACCGTTGCCATCGTCGCAGGCCTCACCCGCATCCACACGTCCATCACCACAGGCTGGCTGATCTAATCCAAAGCAAGCCAAACGTTCAACGGCACAGTTTGCCTGGGCACAGTCACCGACCCGGTCAGGACAGTTGTTTTCGTCAAACACACATTGGTCCAAGGCGAGTGCAACCTCAAAAGCACGCTCCGTTGAATTTCCAATACACCGACGTACGCAGTTGGTGTCGACACATTGGTCTGCGCAGGCAACCAAACCTTCGCATCCGGTCTGACCGCGCGGATAGATCTGAGCGCCAAAACAAGCCAAGTATTGTTCGCGACAGTTTTCATTGAGACAAACGTCATCAATACCGGCAGCACCAGTGCATTGATTTTGGACAACACAGTCCGTCAGCGCAGCCAACCGGGTCTCACCCACTAAAGATGCCTCCGCGAGACAGGCGGCTATGCAAACATCGTCTTCATCAGCGCAGTCACCCAAACAGGTATTGAGAGTCCGGCAATCGATTTGCCCTTGGTCCAAGTCGACAATCGGCTCCAAAACGCAGAGAGGTGAACACCCGTCTCGATCCAATTGGTTGCCATCATCACACTCTTCTTGAGCATCTTGGCTCCCATCACCGCAGAAGGGGTTAAGCTCGCAGAGATTGCTGCATTGATTGCCGTCAATCCGATCTCCATCATCACAGTCTTCACCGAGTTCACGACGGCCATTACCGCACACAGCTTGTCCAAAACACGCCGTCAATTCAGCGCCACAATTATCGACGGCGCAGTCGCTGTCTCTGGAATCGCATTGATTAGTATCAAAAACACATTCATCGAGTGCGTAGGCTAATTCATAACCCATTTCACTGCCTGTCTGGATGCATTGCCGAATACAATTGATGTCATCGCAGACCTCCACACATTCGATGAGTTCAGGACATGTGGCGATTCCGGCAGGCTCAACAGACGCCCCAAAGCACGCCTCTTCCTCTTGAGCACAATTCTCGTTTATGCAGTCTGCATCAACGTCATCGCCAGCCACACACGCGCTATCAACGATACATTGTCTGAGTTCATTAAATCGAATTTGTCCTAAGAGCGTGCCGGTTGCGATGCAGGCATTGGTACAATTTTGGTCTCCGTCCGCACAGTCCGCGAGACACTGCGAGATGGCGACGCAGCCGAGCTGTCCGTCGTCTAGTATGACCTGCCCGCCCTCACGTGCGCAGTCCGCAGAGCAGCCATCACCATTCAAATTATTGCCGTCATCGCAGCCCTCATTTGGATCTTGAACACCATCACCACATCGAGGGTCTTCCGCTTCAATTTCACAGCGTGCAGAGCAGCCATCACCATTCAGGTTATTACCATCATCGCAGGCTTCGCCTGCGTCTTGAACTCCATCACCGCACACCACCGGAGCTTCGTTTTGGCAGTCCGAGGAACATCCATCACCATTCAAATTATTTCCGTCATCACACGCTTCTCCAGCCTCAATAATGGCATTACCGCACGTGGGATCTGGCTCGTTTCGACACGCCGATGAGCAGCCGTCTCCGTCAACGTTATTGCCATCATCACATTGCTCGCCGACCGTTCGAACTCCGTCTCCACAGCGTGGTTCTCGCGCACAATTCGCACTGCAGCCATCCCCGTCGATAACATTACCATCATCACAGGCCTCACCCGGGTCTACGATGCCGTCGCCGCAGGCCGCTTCCCGTTGGCACATGGCACCGCATCCATCTCCCTCTAGGGTATTGCCATCATCACACTCTTCTCCAACATCGACACGTCCGTCTCCGCACTGTGGTCCTGGAGACCCCGCATCAGTCTGGGGGGCGCCTGCTACGCCGCCGCCACCGCCAGTTCCTGCTGTGCCGCCTGTGCCGCCTGTGCCGCCTGTGCCGCCTTGATCGAGGGACGGTCCCATGTCTGATGGTTGGATCAAGCCCAGGTCGGACGTTGGCTGAGTGGCCATACCACCTGTGCCGCCCGTGCCACCAAATCCACCGCTTCCGAGGGCGAGATCTCTCGATGTGCCGCCGTCATAGACTGGAATAGGTGCCGCTTTGTCGTCTCCGCATCCAAGCGACACAAAAAACATAAACGGTAAGATTGAGTATCTCGTCATGGCGTAGGTCATAGAGTTCCCCCCTCTCCAAGGATACATTCATAGCGGAGATAGCGCCGATTACTCAAGAAACACGACGGAAAATCATCGGATCCGAGTCCGCGACCTAGAGTGATCGACCGATATCAATGGCGCTACTAAACACTGCTTCGTCGCTTTTACACTGATGTTCAGTCCAAGTCAGCAGGCCTATGACACTGCACAGAGCCAGATAAAACGTGAGACAGACCGATGGACGATTTGCAGATGCGGTCAATCGTTGTAAGGTGAATCGTCGGCAAGACGGGGACGTGAGTGACACGTAACCGAGTGATGACGACAGGTTCGGGGAATTTAATTGGCCAGTTGCGGCGATGGAATCAACCGATCGCCAACTGATTGAGGGGGAGATAAATGGCAGACATAAGCGTAAAAGTAAACGGGATGACCTTTCCCAATCCATTCGTCCTTGGCTCTGGTCCTCCGGGCACAAATGCTAAAGTAATTAACCGGTCATTTGACCTGGGCTGGGGTGGTATCGTCTGCAAAACTGTGAGCCTTGATAACAGTAAGGTTCACAATACAGTCCCTCGCTATGCACGCCTGAAAAGTCGCACAGACAAAACCGTCATCGGTTTTGAGAATATTGAGCTGATTTCCGATCGACCATTCGAAGCATGGTTAGATGACCTCGCCTCATGCAAACAGAAACATCCCGATAAAATCCTGATCGCCTCGGTGATGGAGGAATATAACAAAGACGCTTGGTGCGAGATCATTGAGCGGACCCAAGAAACCGGTGTCGATGCTTTTGAGCTAAATTTCTCATGTCCACATGGTTTGCCCGAGCGAAAAATGGGAATGGCCATGGGTGAGAACCCAGATATCGTAGGCGAGGTTACGGGCTGGTGTATGGAGGTCTCCAAGATTCCTGTCTGGGCTAAAATGACGCCAAACATCACCAACATAACCGTGCCCGCAAGAGCAGCGCTCGATGCTGGGGCGCATGGAATATCCGCAATCAATACGATTTTGAGTGTGTGCGGTATTAACTTAAAAACCCTTCGACCCATGCCGACAGTTGAAGGCTATACAGTTCCAGGCGGATACTCAGGTCAGGCAGTCAAACCCATCGCCTTGCGTCATGTCATGGAACTGGCGCGCATGTTTCCCGATGTACCGGTCAGCGGAATGGGTGGCGTTGAAACTGCAGCCGATGCCGCTGAGTTCATCCTGCTCGGGTCGAGTACTGTCCAGGTGTGCACGGGTGCGATGCTGAGAGGGTACGAACTCATAGAAGAACTCTGCACAGGTCTATCAGATTTTCTCGACAAACATGACTTTTCAAGCGTTGAAGACTGCATCGGCCATTCTCTACCCTATTTCACCACCCATGCTGATCTGGTTGACCGCCAACGAACGGCCAAACGCGCCAACGCAGGACGAGCCAACCGCGACAATATGTGGAAGGGCAATATCGCTGCCGAAACCAAGCAGCTGGCCGCTGACGAGTGAGTCGGTCGGCTTAGAGCACAACCAGTGACCGTTTGGCCAGCCGGTTTGCTAGGTTGTTGCGTACACGCCCCTCCGGGACCAAGGTGAGCAAGCGTTTTACACCGTCGACCTGAGTGAGCCGGTCCGCATATAAATGAACCAATTCGGCACGAGCCTCGCCATTAAATACAACTTGAATCAACGCTTCGGCCTGAATCGGTGAGAAGTGATATTGACGAGCGACTGACGCGATCACGCGCACCCGCTGTTCGTCATTTTCGGCGACACTTAAAGAATACCAAATGCCCTGCATCTGGTCTTGCGTAGCAGCTTGATTGTCGCCACTCAAAGACCCTGTATTCGAGTTGCCGGTTGCGAATGCAACACCAGACATCAAAATACTCACCGTGATTAGCAGGCGTAATGTGTTCATGGCAGGTCCTCCGGATAAGCTTAATTGCGACTCGATGGACTGGACGCGAAATCCAGACCCCATCTCACACAAAAAAAGTAATTAAGCGCAAATTAGTTCACCGAGGCCTGTCCACTGAGGAGACGATCTAGCGCTGATGAGGCTGCCAGAAATCTAGAGCTGGGCCACTTGGAATGATCGCCGTCGGATTGAGTTGTGGATGACTTTGGTAGTAATGTCCCTTGATATGATCCATGTGTACGGTTTGATGGATGCCGGGCATTTGGTACAGAGCTCGCGTGTACGCCCACACGTTTGGAAAATCGGTGAGCCGCTTCAAGTTGCATTTGAAATGACCGACATAAACCGCATCGAATCGAACCAAGGTGGTAAACAGCCGCCAATCCGCCTCGGTGAGCGTCGCACCCGTTAGAAAGGGCGTCCGGCTCAGTACATCTTCCAGTGTGTCCAGCATTTGAAATAAAGCGCCAACCTGGGTTTCATAAACACTCTGTTCCGTTGCAAAGCCAGCCTTGTAGACGCCGTTGTTAAGCGATGCGTACACAGCGTCGTTCCACCGCTCAATTTCTGGACGCAAAGACTCAGGATACAGGTCAAGTTCATGAGCCCCGCACCCTTGGAACGCCTCGTTGAACATCCGAATGATATCGGCTGACTCATTGGACACGATTTGATGAGTCTTGCGGTCCCAGAGAACCGGCACGGTAACCCGGCCTGTGTAATCCGGGTGTGCCTCCGTATAAATTTGGTGCATGTAGTCCGCGTCGATAATCGGATCAGGTTCGACGCCAGGTCCTGGTCTAAAGGTCCACCCATGCTCCCTCATCACCCAGTTGACAACAGAGGTGCTGATGAGGTCATCGAGCCCTTTGAGGTGCCGAATGATAAGCGTGCGATGCGCCCATGGGCATGCGTGTGAGACATAAAGATGGTAGCGATTTGGTTCGGCTTTAAATCCAGACAGCCCCGTCGGCCCAGGACGTCCATCAGCTGTGACCCAATTCCGAAATTGGGATTCGCTGCGCACAAATCGGCCGCCGGTGGCCCCTGTGTCATACCATTTATCATGCCATCGACCGTCGATCAGCAACCCCATGTGACTCATCTCCACTCAATTTTCGTGTTCGGCGTCAGGCCGAGCTATCAGTACCCTATCGATGATTAGGTTCATTTGATAAAATTTCGTTACTTTTGAGTAGCAAAAACACTCCATCTACTATTCGAGAGGAGGCGGTTTGTTGTAGACTGTCACCAAGGTCACCGGAGGTAGACTATGATACGACGCCGTGAATTTGTGGGCGTAACCGGAGTCACTGCATTGTCGTTTTTCGTAGCCGGATGTCGCAAGCAGGCAGAGGCGCCGAAAACAAAGACCAAGGAAGCCCGGAGCGGAGTCCAAAAGGCAGTCGAAAAAAAAGCGCCTGGATTCGGCCCATTGGAAGACCGAACCGGTGATTTACTCGATCTCCCCGAGGGTTTCTCTTACACCGTCGTCCAGTCGGCTGGCGACCCGTTGTCTGACGGTTTTAAGATGCCGCAACAACCCGATGGCATGGCCTGTTTCGACGGAGGCAAGGGTCAATATGTGCTACTTCGAAATCACGAATTGGGAAATCGGAGTTTCATTGACCGCTATGGGTACTCACTCAACCCATATCCTACGGACGATGTGCCAACGCCCTGCTACATGGCCGGTTTCTACGGCGGCGTAACGCGGGTTGTACTGAACAAAGAGACGCTGCTGAGCGAACTCAAAACATCAGAGGCAAAAGCCTCAAAAGCGGTTATCAGCTCGAATTTCGTCTTGGCTGGCACCGATGTAAATTGCGCTGGAGGTCAAATTCCGGAGGGCTGGGTCACGTGCGAAGAATCCGGCAAACCCGACCATGGGTACGCATTCCTCACAAAGCCAACCGATTCAAAGCTCACCCAACCGCGTCGAATTTCCAGTTGGGGACGTTTTCCGAGGGAGGCGGTCGCACTCGATGGGAACACAGGGATCGTGTACATGACCGAGGACCGCAAAGATGGCCTCTTCTATCGGCATGTGCCAAAGAATCCAAAATCCCCCATGGGCGCAGGCAAGCTACAAGCTCTAAGTATTGCGGGTGTGAAGAACACATCTCCCTACGACCGACCAGACGATAAGCCCGATCAAAAATCTGTCTGGGCCAAGACCCAGAATTGGAGGACGACATGGGTCGACATCAGTGACCCATCAGCCGCAAAAGAGACCTGTAGGATGCAAGGTGCAGCTCAAGGTGCGACCACGTTCATGCGCGGCGAAGGCATTGCCTGGGATGGTCGATCCGTTTGGTTTTCGGCCTCACTTGGCGGCCCCGTCGGTGCGGGTCAAATCTTCCAATTCGAACCCGACGCCGAGACCACGGCCCAGGGCAAACTCCATCTACGATACGAAGTCGATGACCGCTCCATTTTGTCATGCCCGGATAATATTTTGGTGTCCCCGTGGGGTGACCTTGTCATGGCAGAAGACAATTATCGGTCGTCAAAAGAAGCAACCCACCAATATATCCGGGCTATGACGGCCCAGGGGGAGATTTATGACATCGCCCGAAATCGCAATAATATCCCCGGTTCGAATAAGCCAGGTGGCGAATTTACGGGCGCATGTTTCTCTCCCGATGGCCAAATTCTCTTCGTTAATATCCAAACGCCGGAAAATGTCACTTTGGCCATCAGCGGCCCATGGACCTAGGGCAGCTGGCCCATCGGTATCAGACCGAGATCAAAGATAATCAGTTAATCTCTTTCGGCCCAATGGAGACGTGCCCTCCAGCACAGACTGGCAACGAACACACCTGGGCGTGTACGGCATGAGGTTTAAACGACCAACGGGAATTTGGCTCTCACAGTCTTCGCATAGGCCGAACTCATCTGGGTCATGCTTTATCTTGTCTAGCGCCTCGCTGATTTGGGCCATGAGTTCAGACCGATTCTTATTTCGGCCCGAGGCAATCGCCTGATGCATTTCATTGAGCGCCTGAAAATCATCGTCTGACGTTTCAGGCTGTGCGCTCCGATTGGGTTGGACTTTCGGCCCAGACGTTCTGAGCAAAGCCCCCCTCAAGGCCAACAACCGGCTGGCGTAAAGCTCCAATTCCTGTTCAGTCATGAGACGCTCCAAGACCCCTCGTTCATTGGTGATTGGTCGACTTGCACGACCCGTACCTTCGGTGCCGCAAAAAGACCCCCGTTTGCGAGACACGAATTTAACTTTGCGCTTTCTTCATGGCAAGCAAGGACCTAGTCTGACGCTAAATTTAATTTTGAGGTCCCTAAGTCATGCTGCCAATGGTCAAACCACTTACAAAAACTGAGAAAGAACAACTCGCCGACCGATGGGTAAAATTGGCCAAAACATCCCACGTTCTGAAATTGCGCATCGACGCTCTCACACAGGCACTGCGGGTGCATGGCACAACATCAACCGTATTGACACTGTGTCTACAGGCCAGCGCTGACATCGAGAAATATATGACAGTCGCTCAACGAGTTGCGATGGAATTTGGGGCAACCGACGATTTTTCGACCCCTGTTCGACCGGGCCCACTGGCGCCGACGACCATGGGCATAGAGCAGAAGGTTCTCTACGAAGTGGTCTACTGCTGCTGCGTCAAAGCCGCCGTCGATGGGGCGATATTCGGTCGGATCTACGAGCAGTGTAAGTGGCCGTCTGTCAAGCTCGCCGCACATATCATTCTAGAAGCTAAGATTTGGCAAGGACGCCTTGGCTGGGCGCATCTCGGTGCAGCCATAGAAAAAGTACCGACCCGTTGGATCGAACAACACATTCTGTCCATGCTAAAAAACTGTTTCGAAGAGCACACTCATGCACTCTCTACTGTGTCAAAAAGCCGATTGGATTACGGGCTGGTCGATAGCCAGACATTTACAGCCGTTTTCTGCGAAGTCGTCAATACCGTCATTCTGCCAGGTTTTGAATCGTTGTCTTACAACATCGAATCGTCGCGTCTCTGGATAAAGAACATCCCAAAGACCACGAACTGAGGAGACGTTATCGGGTTTCGTTTATCCCTGCCGTCTCGTTATATCCGCGGATAAAATCCAATGTATAGAGAACACCACTCCAATAAGACAGCACCAGTCCAACACTGAACAGCCCGATGCCGCCCCAATAAACCATCTGATCATAACTTGGCAGCAGCTGACCTAAATGGCACCAGTATAAGATGAATCCATAACTGTAGAACTGCGTCTTCAACTTACCGATCATACTGCTGCGTGTGGCCATCCCTCGTTCAGCCATCAAACGTCGCATAGACATGACCCAAAATTCACGGGCAAGATAGCTGCCGAGAAAAATAGGATGGAGGCCCGTCCCGAAGCACGTCAAAAGCAGAAAAAACAGCCCTTCATAAATTAGGTCGGAGTATTGGTCTAAAACGACACCAATGTCCGTCGATTGGTTCAGTTTCCGGGCAAAATAGCCATCCAAGAAATCACTGAAACCAGCCAAAAAACCCAAAGCCAGACCAATGGCCATCTGATCGAAAACAACGATCACCACGATGGTCACTATGACCAACAAAACCCGACCGAGAGACAAGATGTTTGGAACGGTTCGAATATCACGAACGAAGGGCGTCATTGTTGTACTCCTCGTGCGGCAGATGAGTTGTCATGATAACGGCGCGGACTATACAGGACTCACAGACGACGGCAAGAGCTTCTGCAATTCTCATTCGACGATGAATGACAGTTCATCCGACGCAAACGGGTCAAGCCCACCAACGCCCTTAAATAGTCTCCAAGTGGACTCTCGTGGACAGGCGCAAGATACGGCGGAGGCGCACGGGAATCGAACCCGCCCGGAACGGGATCACCGCTCCACAATGGATTTGAAGTCCATGGTTCACACCAGTCGAACACGCGCCTCCATACATGCTTGTTGCGACACTTATTGTTGGAAGTAAAGTCAATCCCCCATGATTTTTAAGAATGTGCTGGCCAAGGAGCGCCTGTGAGGCTGTGAAATTATTGGCGATCAGCTGCCTTCAAATGTCCGCCACGAGCAAACCACTCATAGGCTTTGGGCATCGCGCGCTTGAGTGCAGCCCGGTCCGACCTAAACAAGGCAAATGCCTCCGCAAAGGACTCTTTTAAGGACGAACGCCCATACACGGTTGGCGCTGGCGATGAGCCAGTGGCAGCCTGATAAGCCTTTAGAACAGGGCCACGGTCCATCAAAGATTCAACGGCCTTCGCGAGGCTCTTCAATTTTTTCCTAGCTCGGCCAATGGCTCTCGACTCTGTCTCAAGTTGTTCAGCGAGTCGCCGATCATTTCGTTGTCGAGCCACTGCCAGCCGTCGATTATACCTTTTGATACGTGTGTTCAATTTTTGTTCCTGCGTCTGTAACTGGCAGGCGGCCATCCGGCTTGGTTGACTGTGAATGGCGTGTCCGACTTCATGGAGGACCGTTCTCATGGACGCTGGATACGGTCGATTCGGCGCGCCAACAAATTGCAGTTTGTCCATGTCGAAGGCCCGGTTGTACACGCGGATTTCAGCTGTACAGCCTTTTTGCAAATACACCGCTCCTTTACGCTTGTCGCGTGCGGTTTTATATCGACTCAATGGGATATCTGAGAGAAATGCTGCATCTGTTTTTGGTAAGAGCGACATAGCGAGTCTAAGGGTTTTCCTATGGGCGGAGGACCATTGAGCGTCGCCGTTTCTGAAGCGAGGAATATAGGCCGCTTGACGCGCTCTCGACCGGGTCTTTGTGGCCGCTAAAATGGTCACGCTGCCATCGGTCTTGGTGATCAAGGTAACCGGGACTTTTTTCCCGTGAGAGACCGGAATGAGAATATCAATCTCAGCACCCGGCTTATGGATCTTGCCGGCGAGGACATAGGCTTTAAGAACCACCAGTGGTAACCGGGCGATGTGCGCTTGGCGAATGATTTTTTGACGTCCATCGAGACCAACAACTAAGGGGCGTGATTTCAAAATTTTCGTGGCGGCCTGAACAAGTTTTTTTCGATCTTTAGATGAAACAGGGTCCACCTGGAACGCTTGGGTTTCGTAATAGGGGCCTTCGGGTTGACTGGCACCGCAGCCCACTAAAATCAAAGTCAATGACGCTGAAAAAAAAGAGTTCTTCGCCTGTCTTGACCAGCGGAATTGGGCTTGGTCAGTGGGGATAGGCCCGCGCAAATAGAGAGAGGCTCTCGCTGCCACAAAGACCCGGTACAAACCTTGTCTTATCATTGTGGCGGTAGATAATTATACGCTTTGAATAAGGACCGCCATCGGCCATTGACGAAGACAAAGCCATTGAATCGAAGGCCCAACTCAGCGTTTTTCGAACGCAGACGCATCGTATACATCTTTGGTGGACGCGTCATCGCGTTCATCATAGCCAGGTCGCCGCGAGTTGTTTCTTTTGGCTTGACGGTGCTGACGCGAATGCAGTCGACGGTATCAAAGCCCGCCTTGATCCGACTGGTGATCAATGACTCGACTTCCTTGCGCATATCCGACGCGATTTCATCGCGATATTTGGGCCAGAGTTGACGTGCGAGCGCGGGGGGGAAAAGTGCGTCCAGATCCGCTTGGGTCATTAAGTACGATTCCATGGTTTTGAGGGCGATGGCGGTGTTGCCGTTCTTGACGCCTTTGACCATTCCTTCGAATGCATCGATAAGTCGATAATAACTTGAGGGTTTTGCACGGGCTTTACTCGCGGTATCAGGGGGTTGAACCGCATCACAACCAGCAGACAAACCAAGACCCACCATGAGAATTAACATGGATATCGAACCCGTCTTACAGCTCGCGATGACGCCCTTCAAGACGATGCCCTCACCTGACCCCGTGCCGACCAGCCTTGACCATACGCATTGATGATTTCAGTGTTGTCAAAATTGTGAAACCACTCGGACAGTTCATCTTTTGAAATGTAATGAGTGACGGGTGGATTGATTCGATCGAACATGCGTCTAATCTTGTATTGCCAATCTTTGTCAGCTGCATCAGCGTAGGGTATCTTTTCTGCGATCTGTTCTAACCCGGCCCGTCTCAGAATCCGGGTGGGACCCCACAGACCGAGCTCGAGTGCTACGGTCAAACCAGTCGCGACCCCCACTTGCCCCGACTGTGGCAATCGATTTGTTAGGGGCCGTAGAAAAGCTAAATGGCTCATGCGATAAGACCAGCTCATTTCAGCGAGACCATAGACCCAAACGTAGACGCCACCTCCCGAGTTCACAAGTCCGGTGACAGACCGAAAAGACAGGGCTGGATCAGGCGTATGATGGAGGACGCCATTAGAATAGAGCGCATCAAATGAATGGGCCTTGAATGGCGGTCGACGCAGATCACCTTGAACATAATAGCTATTGGGGTTTAGGTCTCTCTGAAAGGCCAACTCGACGCCTCGAGACAGGTCTAGACCGACCATCAATGACGCATGTTCACCGACGAGACACGCATGTCGACCTTCTCCACTGCCCACCTCTAAAACAGTGCGACCGGAGAAACTCTCAGGGGGCAAATTTGGCTGAAAGCGGTTCCAGGTCGCCAACCAATCATCGCGGAGTGCAACGCTATCGGCCATGTCAACATGCTGAAAGCTATAGGCCGTCAGTGTATCGATGACGTCGCGTTCTGGGTCAGGCGTGTTCTCAGTGAACACCACTAATTCAGGCCAACGTTCAAGAACGCTCGGATAGGCTTCCCGAAGAAAGGGACCCAATAAGTCGGGTGGCAGCATTCTCGGAATGCCTCCGATGATCGGATAATATGAATTCTGGTCGCTACACAAAAGACCGTCTTTATGAGTGCCCTTGAGGCTCCATTTTGAAGACCCCGTAATGGGACAAATGAGACGCTTTAATAACTCTTGATAGTCTTTTTCCAAAACGGGTCTCCGGGTCATCACATCTGGCCAGCGACACGCTGACCGCCATGAGTATATGGGAATGCCACACTTCAATAAATCAGACCAACAACGCAATAAAAATCGCCCCCTCCACATCAAATATAAGCCGGCTTATACGGCCCGTCGGTGGACACTAAATGGGGTCTATTACCCGACAATTTGGCTTTGAAATGAGCGGATTTGACGGCTTTGTACGTCAGGTCATTCCGACTGGGTCTTCGATCTATAGGCCAAGACCTGCTACTTTGACTATATGGGGCAAGACTCCTAATCGAATGGGGCAAGAGTCCTGACAGAACATCGTGCAAATTTAGACCGGGGAATTCGTGCATGTCTAGACAGTTTGGCAATCATATCCGTACATGGTTTTGCGCCTCGATTTACCTGATCTTGACGGTCGGCTGCGATAGCGCCGTAACCGATGCCCAGGAATCAGTGCCCGCCGATATGGGGGCAAGCACTATGGTGGACCTCATGCCACCCAACCCTATGGTCGATGCCGGTGTTCAGCCCACGGATTGGACAACGGAGCGCGTATTTCGAGCATTGGAGCCCATGTGCGCTCAATGCCATGGCGAGGGTCAAGCCCTGCCCTTCTTCGACAGTCTGGCGGCTTTTGAACAGGGCCTTGTCGGTGATCAACGATGGGTCGTTATGGGCGAGCCGGATGAAAGTACTCTGTTAGATTTCCTGGTCGGTCAGGGGGATGGTTTGTTCGCACAAATGCCGCCCGCCGGGCCAACCTACGAGGCTCTCATCGCGGATGATCCAACCAAACCCACACTCGCTGACTTGGCGGATTGGATTCGGGGGCTGGAGAGCTTAGGCGAACCGCCTGTCCGTGTCTGCTGGCCCGAGCCAAACGCCAAGGCGCTTCATCGATTGAACCGCCTGGAATACAATCACGCTGTCCAATCGCTGCTCATCACCGAAAGCTCACCGGCCGATAATTTCCCTTCGGAAGATAACAGCTTTGGACTCGATAACATCGCCGATTCATTGACCGTAAGCCCGCTGCTCATCGAAAAATACGATCTCGCCGCCGCGAGCCTGGCTGAAGAGGTCCTTCCTGATAGGCTGGGAGCGCCCACGGTGTTCCGCCTCGAAGGCGAGGCGATGATGTCTCCTGTGGGTCGAGCGTTTGATGACTATTTTAATCTCTGGTCAGCAGGCCTTCTGACAGGCGAGATCGAAATTGAAGAGCCTGGCGACTACACCCTTCGAGTCCGTGTCGGTGGAACTCAAGCCGGTCCCGAACCAGTCCGTTTTGAGGTGCTAGTCAATGGGTCCGTACTGGGGCCTTTTGAGACACAGGCTCAAGCACCTGCATTCGAAATCCAAGACATCGGTGTTGTTGAACTAAACACCGTGGTCGGTTTTTTGGGGATTCGGTTTCTCAACGATTACTACTGTCCACAAGAACGTTTCGATGATGGAACATGTCCAGATGCAGGTGATCGAAACATGCATATCGACTATGTCGAGATCGAAGGCCCTGTCGCCGACGACATCCCCCAAACCCCCTTCGAATCAGAGTTTTTAGATGAGTGCGACCTCGCCCTCGGTCACGCTTCGACTCAGTGCGCACAAACAGCCCTAGGGCGCCTTGCTCGCTTAATTTGGAGGCGCGATCTGACGGCGCTAGAAAGAGACAAATTGTGGACGCTTGTCAATGCCGAATTAGAGGAGCCAGGCGGCCTACAAATGGGTATGCGCCAAGCTGTCCATGCACTCCTACTCTCGCCTCACTTTTTATTTCGCGTAGAGACCAGTAGCGCACCTGGTGAACGCTTATCCAACTATGAGTTAGCCGCCCGACTGGCCGCATTCATTTGGCGCTCGGTTCCGGACGAGGCCTTGCTCAATGCGGCGTCGGATGGCCGCCTGGACACAAATGAAGAATTGGCTATCGTCGCCGCCTCAATGCTCGATGATGACCGAAGCGATTCGATGATCTTTGACCTGGGTGAACAGTGGTTGCTTACGCGTCAAGCTGCCCTGGTAGATCCGGAATATGACCTCTTTCCTGACTTTGATGAGGACCTGCGGCAAGCCATGCTCGAAGAGACACGACTTGTTTTTAATGAAATCTGGCGTGGCGAACACAGCTTGCTAGATCTCATCGACGCAGATTTCACCTTCGTCAATGAACGATTGGCCGAGCATTACGGCCTTGACGGCATTGAGGGTGACCAGTTTGTCGAAATCCCACTACCACAAGGAAACCGACTCGGATTACTGACCCATGCATCCTGGCTGGCAGCCACATCACAACGGACTCGAACGTCTCCTGTGAAACGCGGAAAATGGGTTCTGGAAGAACTCTTATGTTCCGCGCCACCACCACCGCCCCCGAGTGTCGAAGGGTTGATCGAAGACGTGGACCAAAACGCACCACTCAGAACCCGGCTGGAACAGCACCGTGCGGATCCCGCCTGCGCCGCGTGCCACCAACATATGGATGCGGTTGGGTTCGGGCTTGAACAGTTTGATGCGGTTGGCGCATTCAGAACCGAAGACCACGGTGTGACCATCGAGCCAGCTGGTGTCCTGCTGGGCGAGGACGAATTCGGCACCGCCGTCGAGATGGCCCAGTCCATTCGCTCTCGACCAGAACTGGGCCCGTGTATGCTCAACAAAGTGATCACCTATGCACTCGGACGAGGCTTAATGGACGAAGAAGTCTGCCTATTCGAAGACATTGAGAGGCAGGCACACGACCTGGACTATCGGCCGAATGCAATCGTCGATGCGATCGTGACCAGTCCGTTGTTTACGAGCAAAGGCGTCAGCCGGACAGACTCGGATGAGGAGGGACAATAATGGGAGAGTCGAGCATGAGAAAGTCAGAGCGTAAACGGCGCATTTTACTCCCTCGAACTGGTCCGTCGCGACGGAGCTTCCTGGCTGGGGTAGGCGCAACGCTCGCGCTTCCCTATCTGGAATTCTTTGGCCGTGGAACAGCATTGGCACAAGGTCATATGGGTCCAAAACGGTTTTTGGGATTCTATGTGCCTAATGGGTTCAATATGGCGCAATTTTGGCCCCAATCGACCGGCGCTCTCGATGCCGCCGCGCTGCAAGGGACAAGCCTTTCGGGCTTATCACCGTACGCAGACCAACTCTTACTGTTGAACGGTCTCGACAATCACGCTGGCTCGGCTCAGGGGGATGGCCCCGGTGACCATGCCCGTGGGACCTCAACGTTTTTGACGTGCGTCCACCCGCTCAAACACGCTTCCCAACTACAAATTGGGCCGAGCATGGATCAAGTTCTGGCACGCCATCTAGACGGCCAAACCCGTTATGCTTCACTGGAAATCGGGTGCGAGGGTGGGGGTAACGAAAATGCCTGCGATTCGGGCTATAGTTGCGCTTACAGCAGAAATATCGCGTGGCGCGATGCCCAAACACCACTGCCCAAAGAAACTAATCCCAGGCTTCTATTCGAACGGCTTTTCGGTGGATTTGACGCCAATGCAAGCGCAGACGCACGCAGCCGGCGATTACGCAGACGCACCAGTGTGTTGGATTTTGTATTAGGTGATGCACAGGCGCTGAAACAGCGATTAGGTCAATCTGACAAACATCGTATGGACGCCTATATGACCGGCATCCGAGACATTGAACAACGGATCGTTGCTGCAGCCAATGAGGATACGATTTGTGGACCGTCTTTTGAAAGACCTGTGGCGGTTCCTACGGACAGACGAGCTTACGCTCAACTCATGCTGGATATTATGGTGCAAGCGATGAAATGTGACCTGACTCGGGTCGGCACGTTCATGTTCGGTAATGGGGGGAGTAACCGAGCTCATACAGAAATCGGTCTGGCAGAAGGCCATCATGAATTGTCCCATCATCAACACGATGAGGCGAAGCTCGCAAAGATCGCCCAAATCGATGCTTGGGAAGTCTCCATCTTAGGGCACTTGCTCGAAAGCATGACTGCCACAGATATGGGTGGACACAGTTTGCTGGATGAAACAACGGTGTTCTTTTCTTCAGAAGTGGAAGATGGAAATCGCCACTATCATTACAACTTACCGATTATACTCGCCGGGCGAGCTGGCGGATTACAGACCGGTCAATACGTCGATGTACGGAATGCTGACGAAACAAATAATGAGCCCGTCGCCAATCTCTTTATGCGAATCATTGCGGACGCAGGGGCCGCTGTGGATAGCTTCGGCGACGATGGGACTCGGCCCTTCTCCTTACCTGCGTAAGTTTCATCATACCCTAAAGACGCAATTAGCCTCGCTTGAAAGGGAGGGTGGACATGCCTTTATCAACCATTCCAAATGCCACACTCAAATTGACAAAGTGGCCAATGGCGGTGCTGATGTTGGGTCTTTTGCCAGGCATCATAATGGCCTTGGGTACCCTATCGGCAGAAATCATCCGTTCACCTAGCCCTCTCTTCTACTTTGCGGCAGGCGCGGGTGCCTATGTGATTCTATGGTACGCCATACTCAAACGGCGCTTTATGGGGTCATTTTTTTCCACCTTTGAGCATGAGCTCACCCATGCTTTGTTCGCATGGCTCACCTTGCACAGAGTCACCGGTTTAAAAGCCACCTGGAGTCAAGGGGGCGAAATGCGCTACCGCGGACAGGGCAATTGGTTGATTTCCATCGCCCCGTATTGGTTTCCAACCCTTTGTATCCCATTCATTGTGATGAGCGGTCTCGGACAATTTGATGGCGCTGTATGGGTGGCTCCAGCCTTTGGGGCAACCTTTGCGTATCATATTACCTCGACTATCCGAGAGACTCATCGACAACAAACAGACCTACAAAAAACCACCTTCTTGTTTGCTTGGGCTTTTCTACCAAGTGCAAATCTACTCAGTGCAGGATTTATCATTGCGTACGCGCACTCTGGGATGGACGCTGCCCTGGCGTTTGTGGATGTGTCCTGGCAGAGCACGCTCGACTTCATACAGAGATAAATGATCCACTTTGACCATTAGAATTCCAACACCCTAGACCAAAGACGATTTGCTGTCTAAACTACCCGCATTGAAGGCCGGTATGAGATTTTACTGAGTTCAACAAGCTCCGGTGGCAAAGTGGGGGATGGTCTTGGATATAATACGGCTATTGGAACAGGCGCAAGACCTGGTCAAATCGGGGCATCTGGTGGACGCCAGTCGAACCTATCGCAAAGTTTTAAAGACGCGACCAAGTCATGGCGAAGCCAATCTAGCGATGGCTGATTTAGCCTTGCAACAAAATGAATTGCAAACAGCCAATCGTCACCTCAAGCGTGCAGAAAAAGAGATGGCCAAATCTGGTCAATACTGGCTATTCCGCGGTGACTATGAACTGAGAGTTGCGAACATAGACAACGCAAAGAGCTTCTACGAGAAAGCCGGTGTTTGCGGCGCCAGCAAAGTTGAGGTTGGTCTGCGCTTGGGCCGATTGTATCAGGCGACTCAAGACCTTCAGCGAGCAGTGGACACCTTCCAGGAGGTCTTAACTCTAAGCCCCAATCATCCACTCGCCGAGATAGGCATGGGCGATGTCTTGAAAGCGATCTCGCAGACAGGTCTTGGCCTTCGACGCTACGCACGGGCGTCAGCACAGCCGGATCAATCCGCTCAACGCCTGGCCAAAATGCGGATGAAATCCATCATCGACAGCACCATTCAGCGATGGCACTTCCCCATGATGAATGATGCGCCTCGTAACACCGCCTTCCAAAAAGCAATTCGCACCGCTGTAAAGCCAAATGATATTGTCCTGGATATCGGCACCGGGTCGAGTCTATTGGCCCTCATGGCGGCCGATGCCGGAGCCAGCCAAGTCTATGCATGCGATGACAACCCAAGGATTACAAAGGCGGCCGCGCAAGTCGTCCGCGCCAATGGATTTGAGACGTGCATCAAGGTGATTCAGAAAAGGTCAACTCAATTGGTGGTTGGCGACGACATGGCTGATCGAGCGGATGCATTGATCTGCGAAATCTTCGATGCTGGATTTTTTGGAGAAGACGCACTCGCCACCATTCAACATGCCAAAGCCCATCTCCTAAAGCCGGGGGCAAAGATGGTGCCGGATGGCGTCCGAATCATCGCTCAGCCGGTTTTTAGCGAGAGTCTAAATCACTACTTTTCCGTGGAAACAGTCTGCGGTTTTACCCTCGCCCCATTCAATGCACTCCGTGATCCTAGACTCTTGCAAATCGAGCTAAACCGATTTGAGTACACAACACTGGCTGACCCTATCTTGGCCATAGAGCTTAATTTTAACGATGACATCTCATTGTCATGTCAGCAGGTCAGTGACTTTGTCGCGACAGCAACTGAGACCTGTCATGGCATCGCCTTTTGGTATGAGCTGCTTCAGGATGGGCAGCCATTCATGACCACCGCCCCCGGCCAAGCCGGTACCCACTGGCGACAGGCATACCTCCCCATTTTAGAAAAAAAACCACGTCTAATGGCCGGTGAAAGGTATCGACTCAAAGCCGAAGTCCAACGCTTTCTTGTCTGGTTTGAATTCGTATCCTGACTTGATTCGATGTCACTTTAGCACAAGTCACTTCTACCCCTTGCGACCATTCACATGTTCGTTTTATCGTCTTTTTGCGCGCTCATTTGGGTCTATGTCCAATCGAAAGTACGCGTTTATTTAATCCATTTCAAAGGACCAAAACACGGGTTCAACTCATGATAAAAAGCCGGTGATGAACCCCCTAATCCCGCTGGTGTCCTAAGGTCGAGCTTAAATTGAATCACCCGCATCGGCGGATTGACCCTTTGGTGAATTGACACCATCAACCAGCGGCTTGAACAGGATACGTCTGATGGCAATCAACAAAACGAGGACGCGCGATGCTTCGCCGCAGGTCAAACCCATACAAAACCTGTGGTGCCTTGGTTTGTGCCTCACCGTCCTGGCGGTGAGCCCTGGTGTTTTCGGGACCCCTTACGATGAACCTGAGGGAAAGCGATTCAACAGAAGAGGAACGACAACGACGTCATCCAAACTCACCAAACGTCAGAAAAGCCAACACGGACGGAAAGCTCAAGCGCTCACAGTGGAGTTGAGCCTTGGTGGCAAACGCATAGATAAACCCGCTCCAGAGAACACGGCTCGAATCACCATACCGAAGCCGCTGAGCCCTCAGCAGTATGAAAAACTCCTTAAGCGAGTCGACCGGCTCGAGATCGATCCAAACCGTGCAAAGCCCTTTGCAATCAGGCCGTCATCAGCCCCACCTCCCACCAGCGGTCGTGAGCAGGACACCCCCTTTCCCGCCGACATTCAGGAGCGCAGGCCGTCCAAAGACGCATCTGGCCCCTTATCCATTATTCGAATGTCCCCCAGCGGGGACGTGGCTCATAGCGACACCATTAGCATCACGTTCTCCGAGCCGATGACGGCGCTGACAAGCCAGGCGCAGGCTGTCGAGACCATACCGGTCAAAATCAAACCTGAAGTAGAGGGTCAATGGCGCTGGCTGGGTACGCGCACATTGATCTTCGAGACAGATAAGCGCCTGCCGAAGGCAACCCAATTCTCTGTGACCGTACCCAAGACCTGGTCGTCAATAAGTGGGCAATCCCTACCCGATGACCAGCGGCTAACATTCACGACCAACGCCCCGAAAGTTGTCCAATCAGGGGCCTTGTTCGGCGTGAGCAAAGAACACTTAAAACCTTGGCTCTACGTCAAGTTCGATCAAAATGTGGTCACCGAGGGCGTAGCCAAGCATGTCCAATTAATGGGCGATGGGAATACAAAGAAAATCAAGCGGGCAACAGCAGCTGAAGTAAAGACCATCAAAACCTCGCTCAGAGGATTTAAAGAGGCCGAAATAAATCGCTGGATCATTTTCAAACCACTCTCCGAACTGAAACCAGATACGGCCTATGCCGTGTCTCTACAGGCCGGGATTCATTCGCTGGAAGGACCAAGGCCATCCAATCGATCTTATGACTTCCGGTTTCGAACATACCCACCGCTTAAAGTACTGAGTGTTCGATGCGGCTATCGCAACACCTGTTTGTCGAGTTCATCGGTCGTAGTTGAATTGAGTAACCCCATTGAATCCGATGGATTTAAATCTGACCAAATTTCAATTCGACCCAGAGTGGAGGGACTTGACGTCTACGTGAGAGATGATCGATTGGTTTTGAGTGGATCTTTTCAATCTGGGAAAAACTATCGATTGACCGTCGCTAAGTCCGTCAAAGATATTTACTCACAACGACTCAAAAAACCGTTTACTCACCGATTCAAAGTGTCTGCTGCAAAACCACGAGTTCAATTACCCGGTCGAAGTATGGTGGTTCTCGATCCGATGGCAAAGGGTCTGTTTTCAATCTTTAGCCTCAATCTGGAGACCATTGAATATGAGCTGTTCAAGGTCGGGCCCGATGACTGGACCGCATACAAAGCCTATATGAAAACCAATCGGAGGCGCCGTACAAACGCTCAAATGCCTGGGACATCGTTGGGTACCATGTACGCACCGGTCCGTGGTCCGGTCGGGGTGCTCCGTGAAACATCCATCGCGCTCAAGCCCGCGCTAGATGATGGGTATGGACAGCTCGTGCTGCGGGTTCGACATCCGCAGAGAGACCATCGTAACCGCCCATTGGATGAATATCGCTGGATCCAGGTCACCAATATCGGTATCGATGTCGCCTATGATCATGAGCAGGTCATGGTTTGGACCAATCGACTCAACGACGGACGGCCCCACCAAAATGCCGAAGTGAACGTGCGTCCCGCTGGGCAAACAGGTCGGAGCGATGTAAACGGTTTGGTCTTCCTGAGCTTACCAGAGCACCGCATGCAATCCGGCTTTATCCAGGTCAAAGTGGGAAAGGACATCGCGTTCATACCAGAGAGTCCCAGTTATTGGCATAAGCAAAGCAGCTGGATTAAACGACCACAGTATTCATCATACCGATGGCATCATTTGACCGACCGCCATCTCTACAGGCCTGGGGAAGTAGTGAAAACCAAGGGCTGGATTCGTCTGCAAAAACCGGGGCCTAAAGGTGACATCGAGATGCCGTCTATGGACGAAAACACCATCGAATATCGTGTCGTTGGACCCAGGGGAAATGCCCTTGGAAAAGGCCAGGCAACCCTAAACCAATGGGGTGGATTCCAGTTTGAATTCAAACTCTCCAAGGCCGCCAACCTGGGCCTTGCTCGAATTCATCTCGAACGCCAGTCACCGTCGAGTCAAATCAAGAATAAAGTACACACGACCTCTTTCCAGATCGAAGAGTTTAGGCGTCCCGAATATGACGTATCATCAGACATACCAACGGGCCCTTTTTACTTAAATGACCCTGTGGACATGACCGCAAAAGCCAAATATTTCGCGGGCGGCGCTTTATCGGGTGCCGCTGTCAATTGGCGCGTGTCAGCGTGTACGGCAGCCTATCGGCCACCCAACACGACTGGATTTAGTTTTGGACGATGGAACCCATGGTGGAAACGAAACCAGACCCAGCGCTGCCCGTGGCATGGCCAGCAAAATGGACAGACCGATTCCATGGGGTTCAATACCATCTCGGTGAAACTGGCATCGTCCAAGATTCCGCAGCCGATCACCATGACGGCCGAGGCGACCATCGTCGATATAAACCGACAGGCCTGGACGACAGAGCGCAGCTGGGTCGTTCATCCATCGGCGCATTATGTGGGCATAAAAAATGACCGGACCGTCGCTGCATTGGGCTCTGAGGTCCCCATCGAACTCATTGTCACAGATGTCGACGGCCAACGGGTAGATGGCCGCCCAATCACCGCGCGTGCGACCCATATCAAGTGGGCCCGCGATGGTCAAAGATGGGTTCAAAAAGACGGGTCGATCCAGAATTGTACGGTCATAAGCCAGCTCAAAACACAACGGTGCACTTTCAAGGCTAAAGAGGGGGGCCGCTATCGCATCGATGCGACCACGGTTGATACGATGGGTCGAAGGAACATCAGTACCCGGTACGTTTGGGTGCCGGGAGGCCAGCAAATCCCGCAGCGTACCTTGAACAAAGACGCTGTCACACTGATCCCATCGAAACAGACCTACCAACCAGGAGAGGCTGCCACCATCATGGTTGTCAGCCCATTTTGGCCAGCAGACGGTGTGGCAACTTATCGAAGGAAAGGACTCATGAAGTCCATTCACTTTCGCATGGACAGCAGCAATCACTCGCTGAAGATTCCAATCGACACTGCGCTCTTCCCTGACTTTACACTGCATGTACACCTGGCAGGTCAAGTTGAGCGATGGGATCGTTCCGGTTCAAAAAAGTCTCGTGTTGCCACAAGACCAGCCTACGGGTCTGGCCAGATTAAAATTAACGTAGACACCCGCTCGAGAACTCTCAAAGTCGTTGCTGAGCCGGAAAGCAGGGCACTGCCTCCAGGTGGACGCACCCGTGTTATGGTGAGCGTGAAAGATCATGATGGTCGGCCAGTGGCGGGTCCCGAAGTCGCTATTCTCGTCG
>PCCS01000012.1 GCA_002731825.1 Myxococcales bacterium | reverse complement strand
TGTGTCAACCGAGACAATCAACGAGGCTCTCGAAAACCGGATCCTGATCTTAGATGGCGCAATGGGCACGATGATTCAAGCCTATGGGCTCGAAGAATCCGACTTCAGAGGCGAACGCTTTGAAGACCATGCCTCGCCTTTAATGGGCAATAACGACCTCTTAGTCCTCACACAGCCTCAAATCATTGAAGACATCCATTCGGCTTATCTGGAGGCCGGCGCGGATATCGTTGAGACCAACAGTTTCAATGCCAACTCGATTTCAATGGCTGACTACAGTTTAGAAGAGACAGTCTATGAGCTTAACTTTGCGGCCGCCCAAATCGCAAAACGAGCCACTGCTCGATTCTCCACACCGGACAAACCTCGCTTCGTCGCGGGTGTTCTTGGACCGACAAACAAAACCGCATCCATTTCACCACGAGTCGATGAGCCAGATTTTCGCGATGTAACGTTTGAAGACCTGGTCGCGGACTATCTCAATGCCGCTCAAGGTTTGGTCGATGGTGAGGCGGATATTTTGCTCGTGGAAACCATCTTCGACACCCTCAATGCCAAGGCTGCTTTATACGCGATCGAAGAGCTTTTTGCGCAACTGGGCTACCGCTTGCCCATCATGATTTCAGCCACCATCACCGACGCCAGTGGACGAACTCTATCAGGCCAGACAACCGAAGCCTTCTGGAATTCAGTACGACATTCGCGACCCATTTCTGTCGGCTTGAATTGTGCGCTTGGCGCCGAACAATTGAGACCCTACATTCAGACTTTGTCGACCATTGCCGATACGTACGTCAGCGCACACCCGAATGCGGGTCTCCCAAATGAACTGGGTGCCTATGACCAAAGTCCTGACTATATGGCAGACCTGGTCTCCGAATTCGGGCAAAGTGGGTTTATTAACATCATTGGTGGCTGCTGCGGGACGACACCAGAGCATATCAAAGCCATTGGCGACGCACTTTCAGATGTGGCGCCAAGAGCCATTTCAAAACCACCGATCGTCTCTCGGCTCAGTGGACTTGAACCCTTGTCCATCGATGAAAACCGGCTTTTCGTCAACATTGGTGAGCGCACCAATGTAACCGGTTCAGCGCGTTTCAGACGCCTGATTAAATCCGATGATTTTGAGACGGCTCTAGATGTCGCCCGAGGTCAGGTCGAAAGCGGTGCCCAGATCATCGACGTGAATATGGATGAAGGCCTCATCGATTCGGAGGCGGCGATGGTGCGCTTCTTACGACTGGTGGCAGCCGAACCTGATATCAGTCGCGTTCCCATTATGATCGATTCATCAAAATGGTCCGTCCTTGCATCTGGGCTAAAATGCATCCAAGGCAAAGGCATCGTCAATTCGATCAGTCTTAAAGAAGGCGTTGATTCGTTCGTTGAGCAGGCTGAATTATGCCGACGATTCGGGGCGGCTGTCATCGTCATGGCCTTTGATGAAACAGGCCAGGCGGACACCTATGAACGCCGTATTGAAATCTGTGAACGCGCCTACCGGATTTTGGTCGACCAGGTTGGGTTCCCGCCAGAGGACATTATTTTTGATCCCAATATCTTTGCTGTCGCCACAGGCATCGAAGAACACGCAAGTTATGGGATCGATTTCATCGAAGCCACGCGTTGGATTAAGGCCAACTTACCCTATGCCTCTGTCAGCGGTGGCGTGAGCAATATATCGTTCTCATTCCGCGGTAACGACACGGTCAGAGAAGCCATTCACTCAGTCTTCTTATATCATGCCATCAAGGCCGGAATGGATATGGGGATTGTCAATGCAGGTCAGTTGACCGTCTATTCTGATATCCCAGACGAACTCCGCAATGCCATAGAAGATGTCCTATTTAACAAGCATGTAGATGCTACCGACCGTCTCATCGAATTGGCTGAGAAAACCCGCGGCTACAAAAGCGAAGAGCTTACCACTGAAGACTGGCGAAATGGCACGGTCGAAGAGCGGATACGACATGCCCTCGTTCGAGGCGATGCGCGACATATCGATACCGACACTGAGGAAGCTCGGCAGAAATACGACCGTCCTCTGGACGTCATTGAGGGCCCCTTGATGACCGGGATGAACGTCGTCGGCGATCTTTTTGGAGCGGGACAGATGTTCCTGCCGCAGGTGGTTAAATCAGCGCGTGTTATGAAGAAAGCGGTCGCCTGGCTCAAACCGTACATGGACGATGAAAAAGCGTCAGGAACTGCACAGACGCAATCAAAGATCTTAATGGCTACAGTCAAAGGCGATGTTCACGACATCGGTAAGAACATCGTCGGTATCGTGCTTCAGTGTAACCATTACGAAATCATCGACATTGGCGTGATGGTGCCCCCTCAAGATATTCTCAAGGCGGCACAGGACCACAACGTGGACGTCATTGGACTCAGCGGGCTTATCACGCCCTCGTTAGACGAAATGGTTCACGTCGCTAAAGAACTGGAACGCCAAGGTTTCGAACTGCCCTTGTTGATTGGCGGGGCGACGACCTCTGAGACTCATACAGCGTTGAAAATCGAGCCAGAGTATTCGGGTCCGTCTATCCACGTCAAAGACGCGTCTCGTGCAGTAGATGTGGTCGGTCAGCTGCTCAGCGCAGAGCGCAAAGGGGCGTATTGCGACGGGATTAAGAATCGATATACCGATGTGCGCGAGAAATACCTACAGCGACGCAACAATCGTCTCGTCGGCATCGAAAAGGCACGACGCAACTCTCTGGAATTGAAATCTAACGCGCCGACCGCACCCAACCAGAGGGGCATTCAGGTCCTCACCGACTACTCGCTGGCTGACTTGAGGGATAGAATCGACTGGACCCCGTTTCTCCGGACTTGGGAATTACCCGGCAAATGGCCAGCCGTATTGGACCAAGGCGCCGTCGGTGAAGAGGCTAGGCGACTGGTCGATGATGCCAATTCAATTATCGACGAGTTCATATCGAGCGGTATGGTCAAAGCAAAAGCCGTGTATGGCTTCTTCCCAGCCCAAAGACACGGCGATGATATCATCGTGTACACCGATGAGAGTCGTGACGAGGTTGCAACGACATTTCACACATTGAGACAGCAAATTAAACGACCTGCTCGTCAGCCAAACTTGGCTTTGGCTGATTTCATTGGCCATGGGAATGAAGATTGGATAGGCGCCTTCGCAGTCACAGCTGGATTGGGACTCGATCCGTTGGTCAAGGCAGCCGAAGCCGACCTCGATGACTATCGGGCCATCATGTTGAAAGCGGTCGCAGATAGACTTGCCGAAGCATTCGCCGAGCGCTTGCACGAGCGTGTGCGAAGGGAATTCTGGGGCTATGCGACGGAGGAGCACTTAGACAACGAAGCCTTGATCGCTGAAGCCTATACTGGCATTCGTCCCGCTCCGGGCTATCCTGCATGCCCAGATCACACAGAAAAACGAACCATATTTGAGCTACTTGACGTCAAAGCTCAGATTGGGCTTAAACTGACTGATAGCTGTGCCATGTGGCCTGCGGCCGCTGTTTCTGGACTTTATTTCGCGAGAGACGAGGCGCGTTACTTTGGACTTGGACGGATCGATGAAGACCAGGTCCAAGACTACGCAGCGAGGAAAGGCTGGCCAATTGCCGATGTCGAACGGTGGCTTGCCCCCTCTTTGAACTACACGCCTAAAAAGAGTTAAGGGCAGGCCCCGTCTGTCACCGACAATTCTAACCGACCGGCGTTACTCCATGCATCGGCGACAAAGTAATAGTCTACGCCGGCCTGTACGTTGAGTTGCAGCTGCGAATGTGGCCGCCCATCGGGTACATCATCGGAACAAGCAACTTCGGCACCCGCCTGGCCACATTGACCAACGTGAGCATAGAGAACCGTATCGTAATTTGAGCCTTCCGTTGACACGCAAACGACTCGATTCGCGTCAGACCGATAGTGGTAGACAGCATCGCCACACCGGCCACCGCCAGGGTTTGCGCATACATCGCAGCCCGCAGGCTCCAACTGATTGCGAGCGGTTGAGGTGGTCACAATGTAGCGACCGAAGGCCGTGACTTCAGTTGGGTCATCGCAGGTACCAATTCGAGAGACACACTGACTTTGCTCGGTACACACCTGACCGAGTGCACAATCACTATCGACATCACATTGAGGTGCTGGCACAGCACCACACTGGCCGTAGTGAGTAAAGATCGTAAACTGCCCGACATCCTCTACTGCGTTTGAGTCGACGACAAAATAATAGCGTTCGCCCGCGGTCAGACCATACCCAAATCTGTCGTTTCGATTGGCTGCTTGCTCGTTACCAGCCGTGTCTTCGCATTCTAGGAATCCAGATGAGAAGACAGCAGGGTTTGTAGCACAGATATCCTTCAGGTAGATGGCCACATCGTAGTCGGCTTGGACCACGGTGAAGCAGGCGACTCCATCAGCGGGCGCCTCAAAGGTGTAGATGACTTCCGCACCGACGCCGCGACCCCCACAGGTCCCTCGATACAACGCATCGCGTCCGATATTATCGCCATCGACAACATCGCCAATTTGAATTGGAATCGGGTCTCGGCACATGCCTCGCTCAACACAGATGCCGCCGTCGACAGCGCCAAGCGCAAAATCGCAGTCTTGACCAACGGCTCCGAAAAAGTTGTCATCTGCAGGACAGGGCGTATCAGCATCACACGCCTGTGCCGCTTCGACACAGCGGGTGTCTTCACAGGTTGCAGCACCATCACAATCGTTATCATCTCGACATTCCACGCACAGCGTATTCGCGCAGAAACGCCCATTGGCGCAGTCACCATCGGCGTCGCATTGAGGACATGGACCCGCTTGGATGGCCAACCGATATGCACCCTCCGTAGCGACACCTCCTACACCATCTTTGCCGTCAACAACGATGGAGTACGAGACATTAGCGAGAGCATTGAGAGTGAACTGGGATGCCAATCCGGGGCCCGAGACACCGTCGTCATCGCACTTCACTTGGGAGCGATCGGAGGAACAGTCTGAGCGTGCATACACCACCGTATCGAAAGCGGATCCCTCAGTGCTTATACATACGGTTTGCGCCTGGTCAAAGGTCAGTTCATGGACCACTTCGGGCGACGCCTGCGTCTGAGCGCAGCCGGCACTCAGAGTCGCTCTAGCGCCAAGGGTTGTGCCGTCGGTGACCCCAAGACCGCCAAGGGCAACAATCTCATCGACGTCACAGGAGCCACGCTCGCCGGGGATACACAACTCACCGACACAAATGGAACCGTCCACGCAGTCGTTATCGTTTAGGCATGGGGGAAAGACGCATCGTTCGTCCGAACAGAGAAGGCCCCCGTCGCAATCGGCGTTGACAATGCATTCTAGACAGCGGCCCTCGCGGCACAACCACCCATCAGGACAATCTAGGTCTACATAGCAATTGGGACATTGCTCTTCCGATACAGTGAGCAAAAAGGTGCCGCCATTGGCGAGACTGTCTACGATGACAAAGGGTTCGCTATCGGCATCGAGAAGCAGTTCGACCTGTGAGAAGACACCGTTATCCGTCGCGTCGTCATTACAGGCGATTTCGGAATTGGTATCGGCACAATTGTTCCTCAAGGAAATGGCCGTGTCATAGCTTTCGTCTGTTCCAAATGTCGTTAGACAAACAGCACCTTGATGCTCGAGCTGTAAGGAAAATACAGCCTCTGGACCGACGGTATTGGTACATGACGCCTGGTCGATTGCTGCAGCCGCATCACTGGTGTCGATCTCCCATTCACCCTCTGCACGAATCACGATTGGGTCGCGACACGTTCCTGGACATGTGCCGTCTTGTTCGCATAGACCGGGCGCATCAGCACAACGCCCTTCTACGATGGTCAAAACATAATCGCCAAAGCCGGGTGCTGCGAGATTCCAGCCGTCAACGATGACGTAATAGTCAGTGCCGGCCGTCGCATTGAATTCAAGTTTCGACTGAATAATGGTCGGTTCAGCCAAATCGTCATTGCAGGCGACTTCCTGATTTTCGCACGTGCGCCTCACGGAGAGAACTGTATCGAAGTTGGATCCTTGAGTGCTCACACAAACGGGGGTGTCTGAATCAAATTGAACGCGGTGGACGACCTCTGGCTTATCACCTGTATCAGAGCACGTTGCATCCAATCCGAAGGGGCCGCCTTCCGTCCGTCCGCTGTATCGCCCAGGCCCATCCAATTGGACAATTAAGTCCGGCTGGCATGCCGCATTAGGCCCAGGGGGCTGCTGGCAGGCACCGTCTCTACAAATCTCGCCCTCTTCACAATTTTCATCCGCGATACATTCGATGGCGGCAGGCGCCGCCGGACACGGTCCAGGCAATAAGCTCAGGGTGTAGTTCGACGTCGTCCCCGCGACACGATTATCTACGATGATATAATACGATTCACCAGCGGCCCCGTTGACTTGCATTTCGGCGGCTGTCCGACAGGCATCCCCGGCAAGGTCGCACTCACCGTCTCCGTCCCAATCTCCGATATCATCATTGCAACCGAAGCCAGATGGGGGTTCCAGCTCTGTCAGCGGGTCTGCGCACTCTGTTCGAATGTGTAACATGGGGTCGAAACGCGCATCACCGCCGTCCGTACTCACACAGAAAACCCCCGCCTGAGGGAGCGTCAGCTGATAGACAGCCTCTGGTCCAAACGCGCCGTCACCACAGGTCGCTCCATCCAATGCTGAATTTGCACCCAAGGTCGATCCTGTGAACGAAACCAGATCGTCGGTCGCAGGCGACCAATTAATCACTGTTGGTTGAGCGCAGGTCCCCACGTCAGGCGCCTGGTCGCACGCTTGTGTCACGGAGTTACAAACCGTTCCGATGGGACATGGGTCTGGGTTACATGGCAGCTCAACAGGCACACACGCGCCCTCAATACATTCGGTGCCTGCCAGACAAAGACTTTGGTCTGGTTGGTATTGACATGTTGCCTGCTCATCGACCACCGCGCATTCACCAATGTCAGCGAAGACCAACGCAGTCTGTCCATCACAGAAATTCTGTGGCGGAGTCGTACAGGGGTTTGGCTGACAGGGCTGGCATACAGGATTGGCGAGACCTGGACTCCCGCGATCAGGCCCAGCTCCATAGGCGACTTGTCCAAAACACCAGGCCGTATCCTGATCATTCAAATCGCTGGAAAGACGGGTCGGTGACAGACTTAAGCTATAACCAGGTTCAACATCAAAGGATGAGTAATCCACCGTATCGACGACCACATCGGCGCAAACGACATCGACTTGCTCGCCATTATTAGCCAACGCAAACGAGATGCTTCCGGCTGCCGACACGCCCCCATTGTCATCGATGTTTGCATTTCGAGCATAGGTGAGATAGCCGCCCGGAACCAAGAGTCTGTCGCCCAAGGGTGAGGTAAATCGGCCATTTTTCAGCGAACATGTCGCGAGGGCCAGCTGATCCGCCGTCGGATTATGAATTTCAATCCATTCCCCATCGACATCTGTCGATCCAATTGGGTCGACCATGAGCTCTGAGATCACCAGGTCGCCCGCACCCGCGCGTCGTACGCAACGATTCTCCAAGCACAAACCACCCGGACAGACCACTTCGGTGATCTGCTCTTCGCATCGGTTATCAAGCTGACCCGCAACCACGCTACAGACAGTCGTGGATGATACTTGGCGGTTTCCTTGGCAGACCGTTTCATCTTCAGCCTGACATGGCTGGAGAGCGCATCGATCGCAGTTCGGATTGATACGGCCCGGCGTGCGCTCGAGGCCACTACACCACGCCCGCGGATGACCACTGAGATCGGCCGTCGCGACATCGGCACTCAAAGCGAGCGTATCAAAGCCCTGTGGCCATCCGGGAGTCGATGTATCCAGTCGGTCGATGACAACATCATTACATCGCAGTTCCAATGTCACATTTCCAGGGTTCAACGGGCCGTCGACGGCTTGTGCGCCACCCGCTCCCAAAACTGCATATTCGCCAGCCTGAATCAGCAATTGACCCAGCTGGGTCTGCTGCCCAGCTATACGGACTGTACAGGCGGTCAACTCCACTGGGAATACAGACGGATTGTACAGTTCAACGTAACCCGTATTGGCATCGCCAACACTCAATTCGCTAAAGATGACAGCGTTTTCTTGAGGCGCGAAAGCACAGACGCTGTCACGACAAAGGCGTCCAGCCCCGCAATCGTCATTCCCGAGACACTCAGGACAATCTCCTTCAGAGATGATCAGCGTGTATTCGCCATTTGACGCTCCATTGTCATCATTGCCATCGACGATCACGAAAGTGTCTTGGTCCACGGCAGCGAAGAAACTGAATTGGGAACTGACACCGCCGAGTGGCGAATCATTATTGCAGCCCGTCTCAGAAAATGGCTGCTGACAATTGAATCTCGAATAGGCAATTGTATCAAAGTCAGACCCGATGGTTTGTACACAATGCTGTCCAGGCTGGGCTGCACGAAAACGGTGCACGACCTCCGACGATAATTGACTGTCATCACAGGTCGCGGAGTGGGTCGCTGGCGCCGCGGCTGTCGTCCCGCTGTATATACCAACGCCATCTAGAACAACAATTCGGTCGGGTAGACAGCTGCCTGTCGGTGGTGGATCTTCACATCCAGCATTGACACAGCGTCTGTTGGCCCCGCAGGCCTCATCGGTGTTGCATGCAAAGGCCCCGATGGCCACACAAAGCCCGTTGTCGCATCGACGGTCGAATGGACAATCGCCAAACCCTTCACAAGGGACAGGCTCATCGGCACAGATGCCCCTGTCACAGCGTTGATTCGCGCCACAATCTTGTGCGCCCTGACAAATGGGTTCTCCATCACACCGCCCGCGGGAGAGGCTGAGCGCAGCCTCGCCCCGGTCGGGTCGCTCGGTAAACGCGCCACTGTACGCATCCACAAAAATGTAAATAGCCTGGTTTTCTGAGGCAAAAAATTGGGCTTGGCCATCCACGATCCGCGGATAGTCTGGTGAGTCATTACACGCAATTTCGCTGCTGGGATCACTGCAATCCGTGCGAACGTAGACCACACTGTCGAATTGAGACCCGGCCGCATCAGCGCAGAATACACCGTCTTCATCAGAAACGAACCTGAATACGGCCTCCGACGCCCCATCGGTCTCGGCACACCCCGCCATCTCGAAGCTGGGCCGGTCGATTGTATTGGTTGCATAGTCACCTACAGCAGCAATGTCTATGACGGCATCACCCACACAGCTGCAACTGGCACATTCAGAGCCGCAATCAACGCCGACTTCATCTCCGTTTAAGACGCCATCATCACAGCTTGGCGCGGGGCAGACCCCGTCATTACACACGCGGCTCACGCAGTCGTTAGCCACAATACAGGTCTGCCCGATGGCGCAACTCGAACACGGCCCACCGCAGTCTTGGTCCGTCTCGTCACCATTGGTGACACCATCATCACAGCGAGGGACAGCACATCGGAGACCATCACAGACCCGACTTTCACAGTCGCTCCCTAAACGGCAACCGAGACCATCTACGCACCCGGTACATGAACCGCCACAATCAAGGTCGGTCTCGTCGCCGTTTTGTATGCCATCATCACAGGTGGCCTCTGCGCAGAGTCCATCCGTACACACACCACTGTTACAATCGGCATCAAGCGAACAGCGCTGGCCGGCATTACACACATCACATGGTCCGCCACAATCTTGATCAGTTTCCTGACCATTAAAGACTCTATCGTCGCATGCAGGGGCTTGGCATTGGTTTTCGGAACACACTTGCGAGCGACAATCTGCGGCCACCTGACAATTTAAACCGACCTCACAGGGCGCACAATTACCACCACAGTCGGCATCGGTTTCAGCAGCATTCTGAGCGCCATCATCACATCGAGGCGCTTGGCAAATATTCCCAAGGCAGATGCGACTTTGGCAGTGTTGAGCGCGCTGGCAGGCTTGCCCATCACGGCATAGTTGGCATCCTCCACCGCAGTCCACATCGACTTCAGCACCATTTAAGACATCGTCATCACAGGCCGCGTCTTGACAGAGGCCGTCCGCACATACCTGGCTCGCACAATCTCGTGACTCGAGACAGCGGGCGGCTGCAGCACACCCTGCGCAGGCCGGACCACCACAATCCAAATCGGTTTCTTGACCATTTTGGACATTATCTCCGCAGGCTGCTTGTTGGCATGCGCCGTCCAGACAATTTCCATTTGCGCAATCGTCATTGTCTAGACATGCATCCCCATCACCACAGGCGAGGCAATCCCCCCCGCAGTCCAGGTCAGTCTCGTCACCGTTTTGAACGCCGTCTATACAATCAGCCTCGGCACAATGGCCATCTCGACAGACGCCAGATACACAATCGGCCCCATCAACACAGTGAGCACCGTCCGTACAAGGCTCACACTGGCCACCACAGTCTACGTCGACCTCGGAGCCATTTGTGACCCCATCATCACAGCGAGGTGCTTGACAGATTAGGCTGTCTACATCACAGACACGAGCCGCGCAATCTTCACCGATCAGACATGACAAGCCGATGGCACAAGGCTGACAACCGCCGCCGCAGTCCACGTCGGTTTCGTCCTGATTCCCGATTCCATCTTCGCATGATGGGAGCTCACAGACACCCATGAGACAGGCCCCTCGGCCCGGACAATCGGCCGACAATCGGCACTCCGGCTCCGGTTGTATACATCGACCTGCACTGCAAATCAGGCCCAACGCACAGGGTGTCTCAGGACATTGAGCCTGAGCCATATCAACTGGCTGTGCAGCGGCATCATTCGGCCCGGCGTCTGGTGGACTCATGTCGTCTGGGTTGGCCCCGGCATCGACAATGGGTGCTGCATCCACAGCGCGGGCCATGTCCTCCTGCACGTCCGCATCGGCGACCACCGCTGCATCGTCGACAACCGCTGCATCGTCGACAACCGCTGCATCTACGATAGCACCTTGGTCATCAACCGCCGCGGCATCATCTGAGCGTCCGCCCATGTCGAGTACCGCATCACTTGGCCGGGCTGCATCAAGGAGACGGCCTGCATCGTCCCGGCCTTGACTGGCGTCATTGCCAGCATCTGCGCTCGTCTCTGCGTCTAAGAACTGCGCATCGGGTCGCACCTGTGCATCCACAATCATGGCCCCGTCGGATGCATCGTCACTGGCCGCGGCGTCTTGAATACGCCCATCGGCGGACTGACTCATCGCATCTGCTGATGGTGAACCAGCTGNAGGCCCANCGGGCGNCTCAGAACTACACCCATACAGGACCACGAGCATAACGATTAATGAGCGGCTNCACTGACGCATTCATCTCCCCCTAAACGGCGTTTGAGGCCNAGTATAATCTGAACATCCCGCNTGGTCTAGGCNGCTACACCATCCATTGTCTATCTGGCTCAATCGANTTATCAAACANGCTAAGGACACGCACCTGGCTGCACTGAAATACTGATGGCACCCCCAGCCGCATTAAATGCGTCGACAAANATAAAATAGGGCTGATTNACNNCCGGTTCNAAGCTGATTTCAGACCGATTACCTGGACCACCATCGTCGTCACAATCCACTTCGGGACCCCATCCACAGTCTTGCCGTCGAATATAGAGAACGGTGTCGATAGCCGACTCAGCGGTGCTGACACAGACGGCACCAGCCCGTGCGGTCGAAAATGAATAGATGACTTCTGGACCATCACCACCGCAACTGCCGTCTTGTTCTGACTCACCCGCAAGCTGCCCGACCAAGGTATCCCCTAAATTGATGGCGCGATCAGCATCGCAAGGCATAGCGCCGCATGGGCCCTCTCGAAGGTCCAAGGAAAACTGTCCGAATTCATCTGAATCGTAGGCATCGACGACCAAATAGTAGCTCTGCGCAGCGGTCGTAATGAATTCAATTGTCGAATCAGGACGGTCTGCAATACCGGAAAAGTCATCGTCATTGCATTCAAGCTCTTGGTCGACATCGAGACAATCACCCTCTCGCACATGGAGAACGGTGTCATAGTCAGACCCAGCGGTCGTCGCACAAACCGTACTGTCCCTCGCAGCCTGAAAGAGAAAAACGGCCTCGGGTCCACTGACGGCTGAGCCACACGTGGGCTGCAGGGTCGAGACAACCTCCATAACTTGCCCTTGCTCCGTGTCACCCACGCGAATGAGATTGGGGTTATCGCAAGCGGACGCCTGCATGGGCCTGTCTCCGTCAACACAGCCGCCATCCCGACAGACTTGGTCGAAAAGACAATCCATATCATCGATGCAGGCCAGAACACACGCCCCGTCAATACACCGATCTCCACCGCAATCGAGATCGTCCATACACGCGACAGCTGGATTTGGCAGACATTGACCGCCGACACAGACCTCGTCAGGGTCACATTGAGCGTCGTTATTGCAGCCCCCTTGGTCCCGCTGACCACAGACACCATCCACACACACCAGCGCTCCATTACAATCTACATCGCGTGCGCATGGATCACCGAGCTGGCCTGCGCGTTCGACACAGACATTGGCCTGGCATTCGAAACCCACTCGACAATCTCCATCGACTTGGCATTCATCATCTGAAATGGATGGGAGACAAAGACCAGCTAGACAGACCAGTCGATTTCCACGGCAATCGCCATCGTTGGCGCAAGGCGTTCCAAGGTCCATGGACAGAATGCAAATCCCGTTAGCACACCAGAACCCGATGAGACACTGAGAATCATCGACACACTGTTGGCCCTCGGACACCTCACAAACGCCTGCCACACACATTTGACCGTCGGGGCAATCCGCATCGCCGCCACAGCGCTCGATGGGGACGCACATATCGTTAATACAGCGGGTATTATCAGGGCAATTAGCACAGGGCCCATTTCGAACACATCGTCCATTGATACAGTCCGCATTCGGCCCACATTCCGCATCATTCATGCACCCAGAGGCGTTGCTCGTACACGCTTCATTCTCGCAAATCTGGCCCATGGGACAATCGGAATTCATTGAGCAGCGCTCGACTGTTTGGCAGCGACCGTTCTCGCAAATCGACCCAGCGGGACAGTCTAGATTGGCCCGACATTCCGGCTCATCTCTGACGCATTGTCCGCCCTGACACTGAGCGCCCACTGGACAATCTTGGTCCTGCTGACAGGGGCCTGGCGCGCAAACGCCCGCACGACACGCTTCCCCCATGGCACAATCCAAGTTATTCGCGCAGGCTTGCCCCTGCGCCTGGCAGACGCCTCCATCACACATTTGCCCCATCGGGCAATCGGTGTCTTGCTGACAATCGCTCTGAATCATAGATGGTTGGCATTGGCCAAGAACACAGTCTTGGCCTGTGGGACAATCGGCTTGTTGTGTACACGAGGCGGTTGGAATGGTCCCGGCATCGCGCACAGGCCGGTCTGACTGAATCGGCGTTGCCGCTCCGCTCTGGTCGTCTTCGCCACATCCAAACGCAAAGAGTCCGATGCAAAGGCCGACGCAAACAATCCGATGCATAAACATCCCCAATCACCGCCTGTGAGTTTCGAATCCACTCAGCGGACTTCAATAGTGCCATGTTTTGTGTATTGTTGTCAGGTCGTAGCGGGTTGATCCAATAATTGACGCCGTTTTCGTAGACTCTTGGAGGCTTTAGTATGACTGACGAACTGAATGCATGGACCGATGGTGCCTGTTCTGGAAATCCAGGGCCTGGTGGTTGGGGTGTCGTTCTACAATGGCGAGACTATGAGAAAACACTCAGCGGTGGGGAGCTTGAGACCACCAACAATCGCATGGAGCTGATGGCCGCTATACAGGCATTAGCATCTGTGCACAGGGCCGTTCCCGTCCACTTACGGACCGATAGCCAATATGTGATTAAAGGCATTACCGAATGGTCTAAGAACTGGAAGAAAAATGGGTGGCAGACAAAGTCAGGCAGCCCGGTTAAAAATGAGGACCTTTGGAGGCGTCTGGATACGCTCTGCGGGCAACTGACCGTCAAATGGACCTGGGTCAAAGGCCATGCAGGTAATGAAATGAATGAACGGGCTGATGAGCTGGCACGGTCTGGAATTCCAACATGAGGGGCAGCAGGATAATGATGACCACGTCTGGAACTCAACAGTCAAATCCAAGCCATTGGCTGAGACATTCATTTACGCAACGCTCAACATGGGTCATGGCCGGTATGGCGCTCTTTTTAGCCGGATGCGGCGGCACATCGACTCGCGCCCAATCCCAAGTTAAAAAACCAAGTCCGGTCCCGTCACTGACGAAGTTAATCGAAGCGAAAGGGGTCGCTCAACAACGAAAAGCCTTGGTCACCATTGCCCTATTTGGCGGGTCAGAGCTCGACGACGAAGACGCTCTCAAGCGACGGCTTGGCCAATTTAGCGCTCGGTATAAAGCTCAGGGAAAACCTATTCCACAGGTGACAGAGGTGTCGGTTGTATCGACGCCCATTGACGCATCACTGCCTTTTGATCTCGCTTCTCTGGCAAGTCAAGCCGGTGATGCTAAAGAGCGACTCATGTCTGCAACACAGGTGGTTTTTGTACGCTTTGCCGGGTCACCGATACGGCAACATGGGCAGATTCGATTCACGCTGAGGTTTGTCGAATCATTGGCCGAAGGGTCCAATCAGGCGATTGTGGATTTTTCAACAAGACGAGTTTACACGGAGACAACCTACAGCGATTGGGTTAAGCGAGACACTCAACTGGCTGATCAGGTGACACCAGGCATCGAGCGTTCCGCGGATGGCGTGACTTTTTTCACCCGCGGATTTGCCAAGTTTGGCCATCCTGATTTAGAGGTCTACGGGATTCCAGCAGAGAAAGCCCGTCAACACTTCCCGCGCTTTCAGGCTGCCATCGACACCCATCGAAACGGTGCTTTCAAGACCGTCGGCGATGACTTCGATGGCCTCACTTTGACGTCATGTAAACGCGATGCAACGTCATACGAGTTAAATTGTGTGAGGCTCCCGGTCAACGGCAGGTCAGCGGCGCCAAAAAGTCGGACTCAATAAAACCAGCAAAGTAAATAGTTCGAGACGGCCCAGCAGCATAAATAAACAGGAGACCCATTTGGACAGGTCGCTCAACCCAGCAAAGTTGTCATAGGGTCCAATGGCACCAAACCCGGGACCCACATTGCCCAAGGTCGCGGCACTGCAGGTGAATGCGGTCATCAAGTCTTGCCCGTCTACACAGAAAAAAGCTGCCCCGAGAACAAAGAGGGTAAAATAAGCGCCCGCAAACGCGGCGACGGCTCGTATGACATCTTGCGGTACGATTCGGGCGCCCAGCCGAATGGGTCTGATTCCACCTGGATGAATCAGAAAAAATAGGTCTCTTGTCCATGTTCGAAAGATCAATAAATGGCGAACGACCTTAAATCCTCCGGACGTAGACCCCGCCATTCCACCCACGAACATCAGCCCGATTAATGTCATGACAGCGAGGTCACCCCACAACTCAAAGTTCGTGCTGGCAAAGCCTGTCGTCGTGATGATGGACAGCACTTGAAATAGACTCGTCCGAATGCCTGGTGAGGCTGATGCCGTGCCATCATCGACTGCAGCACCAAAAAAGACCAGCGTTGTCGCCAAGATAATAATCCCCACGAAGGCACGCCATTCGGCGTCTTTTCCATAAATTTTGAATCGGCCCGTCAGGGCGAAGAAATGAAGCGCGAAATTGGTGCCACCGATGAACATGAATAGAATGATGACCCATTCGATGTACGCACTGTCAAAGCTCGCGATACTGGTCGCCCGCGTACTAAAACCACCGGTGGCCATGGTCGTAAATGTGTGGGTGAGCGCCTCGTAGAAACTCAGTCCGCCCAAAAGTAAGAGGAGTAGACAGACGAGGGAGAGTCCAAGATAGATGCGCCATAATAATTTTGCCGTCTGACCGATACGTGGGGCAATTTTATCGGCTTGTGGGCCGGGGACTTCGGCCTTGAACAATTGCATGCCACCGATGCCCAAGAGTGGCAAGACAGCGACGCCTAAAACAATGAGCCCCATGCCACCCAAGAATTGGGTCATAGCCCGCCATAGTAAAATGCCGCGCGGCAAGCCAACCCGGCCATCGGGGGTAAAACCAGGAGAGCCCCAAAGGCCATCGGTAATGATCGTCGCACCGGTTGTTGTGAAGCCAGAAATCGACTCGAATGCAGCGTTTGTGAAACTGCAAAATCCAGCACCAACCATGGACGCGTCCGATTCAAGACAATAGCTCAACTCAGCGAGGTGCGGATAGAGATAAAACGGCAGAGCCCCCACCAGGCCCGCACAAAGCCAACCCAGTCCAACGATCAGAAACCCCTCGCGGTGACCGACATGAGAGGTCTTGGCTGTGCGCTTTGTGGTCAGAAACAAAAGGCCACCACCGACAAGACTCAAGGCGATCGACGCCATGAATGAGGGCATATCGGGCGAATGGTCAATATAGCTATAGAGCAACGATGGCACCATGGCCACGCCCAGCGCCATCGTCATCGCACCGAGCAAATTCAAAATCAGGCTCAGACGCTGGCGCCAATATGCATGAGGGGATGACATTTAAGCACCCGCCTCCTGTGAACGCAGGAGCTGAGAGATGGATCCGACGGCCTCTTTCTGTGCCAGGACAACAATATGGTCCGCTTCTTCGATGACAGTGGCGCCACGGGGTATCAACACCGTTTCGTTGCGCACGATGGCGGCGATTAAAGCACCTCTAGGGACTCGCAATTCTCGCAGTTCGCGACCCACTGCCTCGCTGGACAATTGAGCTTCAAACTCAAGGACCTCGGCCGCATCACCATCGCCAAGCGCTTGGACGGCGACAACTCGACCTTTTCGAATGAAGCGAAGAATGGAACTGACCGCGATCAATCGCGGAGATAAGCAAGCATCGATGCCCACGGTCTTGATGAGGGACCGATATTCAACAACGTTGGTGATGGCAATGATCCGGCTCGGCCCCATCTGATGTGCCAATAGAGCCGCCATCAGATTGGTTTCTTCACTGGCCGAACAAATGACGACGGCCTGCATTTCACCGGCATTCTCCTCCATCAAGAGGTCAGCATCTGTCGGACTGCCGTGAATCACTGTTGTATCGGGTAGACGGTCGGCCAATGCCACAGCCCGGTCCCGATTTGGTTCGATGATTTTTGGCTTAATCCCCCGTGCTTCAAGGCCCAAAGCCAGAAATTCAGCAATACGGCCGCCGCCGAGGATCATCACCCGGCGTACGGGGTTTGTGACCAGTCCCGCTGAGCCAAGTGCCTCATCGACATCTTCTATGGCGGTCACCAGATACACTTCATCGCCCGGTAAAATGACGGTTTCACCCCTCGGAATGAGAACGTCTCCCGAGCGCACGACGGCCCCGACAATAAAACCGGCGTCGGGAAAGCGCTCACGAAGCTCCATTAATCGTAAACCCGAGAATGGAGATGTCGGCGTAATCCGAATCCCAATTAATTTAACCTGACCATCTGCAAAATCAGATACGTCAGTGATTCCGGGATAACGAAGCAAGTTCAGGATCCGATCGGCTGTCACTTGCTCTGGATTGAGCATCAAGTCTATGCCGTACGTCTCATCCTCTAAGAATTGATCGTCGGTGTAACTTGGGTCGCGCACGCGAGCGACCTTTACAACGGGGGTCTGACTCATTAAGCCTGCATTCATACAGGCCACCATGTTGACCTCGTCTGAGTTGGTCACAGCGACGATCATCTCCACCGCTTTCACATCGGCTTGAGCAAGGACATCTGGGCGTGATCCGAAACCCCGGATAATGCTGACATCAAGGTGACTGTCAATTCGCTCAAGTGCCTGCGGGTCGTCATCAACGACAGTCACATCGTGACCTTCTTCTACCAATCGTGAAGCGATGTTATAGCCAACCACACCGCCACCAATGATCAAGGTCTTCATACGCGATTAATCTCCATCGGCACTCAATGCCATCGTCAGTATAAACGGAGAGAAAGATTTCCGCGAAATTGACGCATCGAAAAATGTAAGCATAATCTTACATAGTGTTAAAATGTAATACACGAAAGAGTTAAAACGAGTGCGCGGGTTTACAGAGTCAATTGGCCGCTGGGTCATTCAAGGTACGGAAGGAACAGGCCGAGCGGCAATGCTCTGCGCTGAGACCTTATCGTGGACTTTCAGACCCCCCTACCGAATCAAGCAATTGTTCAATGCGATGGAATTCGTCGGCGTTGGCAGCATCTTTATCGTCCTTTTAACGGGCCTTTTTACCGGCGCCGTCTTCGCGCTGCAGGGGGCCGGTGCCTTTCGGATGTTTAATGCAGAAAGTTTGGTGGGGCCGACGGTGGGCATCTCGCTGGCACGAGAATTATCTCCTGTGCTGACGGGCCTGATGGTCACGGGTCGAGCGGGCAGCGGTATCGCTACGGAACTCGGTACGATGAGGGTCACAGAGCAAATCGATGCACTGTACACAATGGCCGTCAACCCCGTTCAATATCTCATCGTGCCACGCGTCATCGCAGGGCTCGTCATGGTGCCTTTGCTGAGCGTTCTTTTTACATTGGTCGGCATGGGGGGCTGTTATTTCGTCGGTGTCGTTCTACTCAACATCGACCCGGGCATCTTCATCAGTAAGGTTCAGTGGTTCGTCGATCCAAAAGATCTCATTAATGGACTCGTCAAAGCCTGCGCGTTCGGCGGTATTTTGACTATGGTCGGCTGCTACAAAGGTTTTTATGCATCCGGTGGCGCACGGGGTGTTGGACTCGCGACGACCCAATCAGTGGTTTTGTCGAGTGTTCTCATTTTAGTGGCCGATTATTTTCTCACCGCGATGATGTTTCAGTAAGGTCCATGTCATGAAGGATATCATCACACCATTCAAAGTGGGCCTCTTGGTCATCGTCTCGCTGGTTTCATTCGTTTGGATGTTCGGCCAAGTGAGAGAAGGCGTGGGGGATTCACAGCTGGGCTACGACGTCTTCGCCATTTTCGATGATGTCGGTGGGCTCGCTGAAAAGTCACGTGTGACCATCGCCGGCATTAACGTTGGTCAGATCAAGAAGATCGAGTTGGCGGGGACCAAAGCGAAGGTGTGGTTGACGTTGACGACACAGCTCAAGACCGATGCGCGCATCGCGAAACGACAGGCCAGCCTACTGGGCGAGTATTTTCTACAACTGACACCTGGCTATCTCGGTGAGCCCTTGACCGATGGCGGCGAGATCAAGCATGTCGACTACGATACCGCACCCGCGGAGCTCATGAACGATCTGAAAGGCATTTCGAAAAACATCATCGAGATCACGGAGAGTTTAAAAAATGTTGTCGGAGGGAAAGAAGGCCAGCGCCGATTGATTCGGATTCTTGAGAGTTTTGAACAGGTCTCTGTCGATATCAAAGACGCCATTGGACGCAACGCGGGTAAGTTTGATGTGGTGGTCGACAACGTCATCGAAGTCACCAAAGGTGCGAAGATCTTTACCGGTAACTTTTCGACTGCAACGCGTCGAATCTTAGCCGATGTCCATAAGATCGTGCGCAACGTGAAAAATATAATCGGCGACAATACCCAAAATGTTCAAAGTGGCTTCGAAGGCATTAAGGGGGCTGTGGGCCGCTTGCAAGTCGCCTTAGACAAATTGGACGGCACTTTAGTCCACACAAAATCAATCGCAAAAAAGATCGACACCGGTGACGGGACATTAAGCCAGCTGATCAACGACGGCCAATTGGCAAAGAACATGAATACCTTGATGGAGGAATCGGGCACTTTTGTAAAACAGATCACGCGTTTACAGACCGTTGTTGGCATGCGCAGTGACATCTATACCAATAGAGGTACGGTCAGAAATGCTTTGGAAGTCAGGCTGCAGCCGCGGCCTGACAAGTACTACACGCTTTCGCTCATCGACGATCCAAGGGGACTGACTCGGTATCGGGAGACAGTGACCAACACCAGTAATTCTGAACTCGACCCGGTGATTCGAGAGTCCGAGACGCTCACGGAAGACCGATTCAGACTGTCCCTCCAGTTTGCAAAACGGTTTTGGCTGGCGACGGGTCGGATCGGCATCATCGAAAACACGGGCGGCTTAGGCGTTGATACCCATCTTCTCAACGATGCATTGGAAGTGTCTGCCGATCTGTTCGCCTTCGATGCCAATGTGAATCCTCGGATGCGCATTTGGGGTACGTATAATTTCTTCAGCCATATTTATCTCACCGCCGGCATAGACGAGGTCTGGAACGATGAATTAAGAGACGTTTTCATCGGTTTTGGACTCCGGTTTAATGATGAAGATCTCCGAGCTATCCTGACGACAGCACCCGTTCCAGCATTTTAACCGCAACAGCGGTAACACAAACCAAACAAAAGCCCTCTTAAAAACATAACGAATAGCGCTAGTCATTGGACTCATTTGCGTTTATTGTCCGCCCGCAATTCAACCTGTGTTGGGAGTGCTAGAATGACTGAATCTCTGCAATCTCTGCTCAATGCCGCGGACCGATTTGACCATCGTCATCTCGGCCCTCGCCTGTCCGATGTCGAGCCGATGCTGAAAACCATCGGCGTTTCAAGCATCGAAGACCTCATAAACGAGACAATTCCGGCTGCGATCAGGCTCAATGCACCGCTTAATTTACCCGACCCCATGAGCGAGACAAAGGTCATCGAGCACATGAGAGCGCTCGCCGCGAAGAACACCGTCATGCGGTCTCTTATCGGCATGGGCTATTACGACTGCGTAACGCCGCCAGTCGTCCAAAGAAATGTGCTGGAAAACCCAGGCTGGTACACACAATACACGCCATATCAAGCTGAGATTTCACAAGGCCGTCTCGAAGCTTTACTGAATTTCCAGACGATGGTTGCCGACTTGACGGGTCTTCCTATGTCGAACTCGTCACTTCTAGACGAAGGAACCGCAGCTGCTGAAGCCATGGCCATGTGTCGTGCGATCACGCGCGGAAAACGGTCTGTATTTTTCGTCGATCAGAGCTGTCATCCTCAAACGATAGAAATCATTCAAACACGCGCTGAACCCCTGGACATCACAGTCGAGGTCGGTTGTATCGAAGAGGCCGACTTCTCCAATGAACTCTACTTTGGGCTTCTGGTACAATGCCCTGATACGCGGGGTCAGATCGTCGACCCAACTGAGCACATTGCGAGAGCAAAGGCATCGGGCACATTGAGCGTTGTCGCAACGGACCTGATGGCCTTGGCTTTAATGAAGTCACCCGGGGAAATGGGCGCCGATATTGCCATTGGGAACAGTCAGCGGTTTGGGGTCCCACTGGGTCTTGGCGGACCGCATGCGGCATTTATTGCGACCCATGATAAACATCGGAGACTGATGCCAGGACGGATCATTGGCGTCTCAAAAGACAGCGATGATCGACCGGCTTACAGGCTGGCATTACAAACCCGTGAACAACATATTAGACGAGACCGAGCCACCAGCAATATCTGTACAGCTCAAGTTCTGCTCGCGATCATGGCAAGCATGTATGCCGTCTATCACGGACCCAAGGGCATCCGCGCCATCGCTCAACGAATTACAGGGCTGACCAGCACGCTCAAGACGGCCTTGGCATCCATAGGATACGAGAGCGGACAAGCAGCCCACTTCGATACGCTCTGTATTCGAACTGACCATGCGCAGGCCTGTGTCGAGCGAGCCTGTGATAACGGCTTTAACCTACGTCTGATCGACTCCGATCATGTCGGAATCTCATTGGATGAACGGTCCACACTCGAAGAAGTCGACGCCATAGTCGCCGCCTTGAACACGGATGGAAAAGACGTTGATGTTGCGGCAGCTGCTGCCAATGCATCAATCGAGTTGTCTGTAGGCGTGTCGAGAACGACCGACTACCTGAGCCACCCCGTGTTCAATCGATATCAGGCAGAGCATGAAATGCTGCGCTATATCAACCGATTACAAGCAAAAGATCTGAGCTTAACCACATCGATGATCCCATTGGGATCCTGCACCATGAAGCTAAACGCGACGACTGAGATGCTCCCGGTCACATGGCCTGAATTTGGGCAAATTCATCCATTTGCGCCCAAGTCGCAGTGGGCGGGTTACAGAGAGCTATTTTCGAATCTCGAAGGCTGGCTTGCTGAGATCACAGGATTTGCCGGTGTCTCTCTCCAGCCGAACGCCGGATCACAGGGAGAGTACGCCGGTCTATTGGTCATCAGAGCCTATCATCAAGCGCGGGGTGATCAATCGAGGAATGTGTGCTTGATCCCAACATCTGCTCATGGCACCAACCCCGCAAGTGCTGTCATGGCCGGGATGAAAGTGGTGGCTGTTAAATGCAACGAACGCGGAGACATTGATGTCGCCGACTTAGAAGAACGCGCCAAACAGTACGCCGATCAACTGGCTGCTCTGATGGTGACATACCCCTCAACCCACGGCGTTTTTGAAGAATCTATTAGGCATATTTGTTCTGTGATTCACGACAATGGGGGTATGGTCTACATGGACGGCGCAAACATGAATGCGCAAGTTGGTCTTTGTCGGCCCGGTGACTTTGGTCCAGATGTATGCCACCTCAATCTTCACAAGACCTTCTGCATTCCCCATGGTGGGGGTGGGCCCGGAATGGGTCCCATTGGCGTCGTAGATGCACTCGTCCCATTCTTGCCCGGGCACAAGGCGGGCCAGGAAGGCGACGCCATGGCAACAGGGGCGATTTCAGCGGCCCCCTACGGGAGTCCGTCTATACTGCCCATCTCCTACTCTTACATCGCAATGATGGGCGAAGATGGGCTCAGGAAAGCCACTGAATTCGCCATCCTAAATGCAAATTATATGGCGGCTCGACTGCGGGAGCACTTCGACATTCTCTACACCGGCGCGAACGGCCGTGTTGCCCACGAATTTATCATTGACTGTCGGCACTTTAAGACAACTGCCGGTATCAGCGTGGACGACATTGCCAAACGTTTGATGGATTATGGGTTTCACGCACCAACCATGTCTTTTCCGGTGGCTGGCACCTTGATGATCGAACCGACTGAGAGCGAATCGAGAGAGGAATTAGACCGATTCTGCCATGCACTGATTTCGATTCGAGGCGAAATTAAGACGCTAGAATCAGGGGAGGCAGACCAGAGTGACAATCCATTGGTCAATGCCCCTCATACAGCGCAGGCGCTGGCCGTAGCGGACTGGTCAAAACCCTATTCACGGCAGCAGGCCGCCTGGCCCGCTCCCTGGCTGGCCAACCACAAGTACTGGCCGCCCGTAGCGCGTGTCGACAACGCGTTTGGAGATAGAAACCCCATTTGCACATGCCCAAGTATGGACGAATTCGCCTAAACGAGCCGCCATTGAGCATTTTGGTTTTGCGGGTTACGATGGGCTATGCACAATGCCCTAACCCTTGACTCCGACCCATCTGCGCTGGCAGCCGATGCCGTCTTCAAGCATCGCCTCGGTATTATTCCGAAGTCAGAATTGCAGCAAATGCGCGAAGCGTATGCCCAACTCGGGTCGGTGGGAATTCTGGACGCGCATCATTTCAAGAAAGCAGACATCAAGAGTCTAAATGGTGACGTGAAGTGCGTTTTAGGCGACTTATTTGTCGACCTGGAGGGGAGCGAGTAGATGAATACTCAAGACGAGAAAAGCACAGTCGTTCTAGTGGATCGAATTCTGGCTAGAGCCTACTCGGAAGGCGCCAGTGATATCCATATTGAACCGAGGCCAAGAGAGATACGTGTGCGCTTCAGAATTGATGGATTGCTCGTCGACAAACCGGCATTCGATTCAGCTTTTAGACAAAAGGTCGCCAGTCGACTGAAGGTGATGGCCAACCTCGATATTGCCGAGCGGCGATTGCCGCAGGATGGCGCGTTTCGCTTTCGAATAGATGAGGTCGAAGTCGATGTCCGATTATCGACTTTTCCAACTGAATACGGTGAGAAAGTCGTACTCCGTCTGCTCCCTCAACAAGACCATCGATTGAGCTTGACCGGACTGGGCATGGATACGGAGCTCGCTGACCAGCTCAGACTGCTGAGTCAGCACCCGCATGGAATGCTTTTGGTCACCGGACCCACCGGCAGTGGCAAGACCTCCACACTCTATGCCCTTCTGCAAGAGAGTGATTCTATCAGCCGGAATATTTCAACGCTGGAAGACCCCATCGAATATCGGTTCGAGCACGTGATTCAAGCGCAAACAAATCCACGAATTGGTTTCACATTCGCCAAGGGTCTTAGAGCGATGCTGAGGCAAGACCCCGACGTGATCATGGTCGGTGAAATGCGCGACTCAGAAACCGCCAACATCGCTTTTAAAGCGGCTCTCACTGGACATTTGGTTCTATCGACGCTTCACACCAGTAGCGCCATTGAAACCTTTGTCAGACTTTTCGACATGGGTCTAGAGCGCTACGTTGTGGCGTCGGCCATCAACGGCATGCTCGCACAACGTCTTGTCCGGCGCGTTTGCTTAAAATGCTGCGAACTGGCGCCTGTTGATGATTCATCCAAGGGTCTGTTCGACGCACATGGTATCGATGTAAGCCGATTCCCTCGCCCCCGAGGCTGCGACCAATGTAACCAAACTGGTTATAAAGGACGCATTGGCATTTTCGAACTAATTAGCGCGGATGATCAGCTCAAAGACCTGGTAAAATCCGAACAAACGAGCCGCGTTCAACTTGCGGAGTTTTTACACAGAAAAGGCCATCAAGGCCTCAGGGTCCAAGGTCTGAAACGGGTCTCAGAAGGCGTGACCACAATCGATGAGGTCCTCCGGGTCACTTGAGTAGCTGTACAGGCTATGAACACCGCCATTAAAAATATCGGCGAGCGCATGAACCTAAGATTGCCGCCGATTCGCAAGCATGCCATGGTCCTATTATGCAAGCAGGCGATACCATAGGCACGTACCAACTGGAGACCCGACTCGCAGACGGAGTCGATAGCGTATGGTCCGTGCGTCATCTGGTGACGGGCCAGAACTACCAACTGGACATTCACCAAGCAGACGGGTCAATCACCGTAACCAATTCCTCGGAGATGGAGATCCTCTCGTCATTTAAACACGAGAATATCGGTTCAATACTCGACTATGGAATAGACCAGAAACACGGCTATTGGACCATCACCGAGAGAGCGCAGGGGATGTCGCTGCGCCAAGTGCTCGACATGAGGGGACTGCCTCCACAACGAGTCAGCGTAGAACTGAGTTTTATCATCGCTCGCACTGTAGAAGCCGCCCATGCTGCAGGATTCCCCCACGGTCATCTCAGCCTTGCATCATGCTATTGGGATGGAGAGAAGTTGACCATCAGGGATTGGGTGACGCCATTTTCTGAGGCAGATGAAAAACAGGCTGCAATAGAACGAGACATTGAATTCTTGGCCACCTTGGTGACCTCCATCATGGCCGTACCGCCTGCCCCCGTGCGATCCCTTGTCGAATCAAGGCCTAAGACGAGTGGAGCATATCGGCGAGCGCTGGCCGCATCACTCGGCGCGATGCCCTCGTCGACGAGCAGTACACTGTTGAGCAGTCCAAACGAGACGTCGAGTGAAAGCATCGACGACGACGACGTCGATATGACAATCGAAACCGACTCGCCGCTGCCCCTACTGCCGGATTGGCCAACAGGTGAGAGGTTTAATGATCCTGAGCAGATGATGCGTACCCAACCCATCGACCCAGTCGGCAAAACTGATGAACACTCCATGTCAATCGGTCTGGAACTCTGGAAATCTGGTGTCGGTAAAGCGCAGGAGAAAGACAGTACCGAAGACGCGTACTCGACGGTGCGGGATGTAAAAGCAGAGCAAGCCGATGACAGTTGGGGCGTGCGCGCACCAAAATCGGATTTATTCACGAGTACGACGGTTGACCATGATGTCCCGACGGCCCTGCGAATCCATACTGTCAAATCAAAAACCCATAATATTGAATCGGCAGATCGACCATCGCGGGGCGTGTCGAAAACGTTTTTCTGGATAGGCGGCTTGCTTCTGTTACTGGGCTTAGTCTCGGTCTATCGAAGCCACATTAAACCCGGTGATACGTCTGTCCAATCGACTGATACGCCCGCGGTGTCATCACCCAAAATGAACAGCAAGGCCACCACCGTTCAAACAACGCTCGCTGCACACAACGAACGGGATTCGAGTCTGGATGCGCCTACCCCGCGTTGGTTTGAACTCAAGACCCATGTCGCCGCAAATGTAACTCGGATCGTAGACAATGTCGTCATTTGTAAGCTGGAAAAACTCTGCAAGGTCGAGCTCTATCCAAGGGATGAAAAGACCATCGATACCGACTACAAAATCTCTCGCCCGACGTATCAGAACAAGATCATCAAAGGCTATGAGATCTTTGACCTGCGGCATAAAGGATCCATGAGAATTGTCCTGGCTAAGAAGGCGAGCCGCTAGGTAATTTAACTCAGGGCCTCAGCTTAAGAGGGCTGCTGAGTTGGACGCATGAGGACATCATGGATTTGCGCATGTTCGGGTTGAGCCAAGATGTGCATGACGGTCGATGCGATATCATCCGGCTGTAAGCATGGAAATCGGCCATATACAGCCTCAGCAGTCTCACGACTCCCACTCATCACTTCAGCAAATTCGGTTTCGACAAAGCCCGGTGAAATAGCGGTGACCTTAATCCGGCTATCCTGTGCTCTGAGCTCACGCCTTAGCGCTTCCGTCAAAGCTCTGACCGCATGTTTCGTGGCCGAATACATACCACCGGTACCCGTTGGGACCCGATGGCCCGACATGGATGAAATATGAATAATTTGGCCCCTATCCTCCATCTCTCGCATCAGTTTAACAGCGTGTTGAGTACAAATAGACAATGCGATGACATTGACATCAAACATTTCACGCCAGGCACTGCTTTCCCCATCCAGAAGCGAAGCATTACGACCAAGCCCTGCATTATTCACCAAGACGTCTAGACGCCCATAATGCTCTCTAATGAAGGTAAATAACCCCTGCAGTTGGGCATCATCACGGACATCTGCTTGGTATGTATCAACGGAGATGTCATCGGCCAAAAGCTCGTCGCGTAAAGCGTGAAGGCGATGAATCCGGCGCGCGGTGATAACCACTCGATAACCAGCCTTTGCTAATCGAGTTGCAATGGCTCGACCAATGCCAGCTGACGCGCCGGTGACGAGTGCGACTTTACCTAATTCCACCTTAATTTCCTCCGCTGTCTACCGGACCAACGCGCTCTCTCCAACAGGACCCCAACGCGTATATTGACGGGACACGAACACCCGTCTGTTGATGGCGCCCATATCCGCATTGTGTGTCTATAAGAACGAGACCGAAGTGGACGATGACCTTAGGTCAACTCAACAACCATGCCATCATCTGCGACGGTCAGATTTAGCTCTTCTGCATGTTTGGCCATCGCATCACGAGACAGGTCGCTCAAATGTGAGACATACATCGTCTTGACCTTAAACCTGTCTCTCAAGTGGAGGTGCTCTTCAACGCTGAGATGCCCCCAATAGTTGCCGTCTAAATTTGTGCATTCACAAATAAACAGGTCCGAGCCATCCACCAGTTCTGCTAATTGCGGCTGCCACCCGGTGTCGCCGCTAAAACTAATGGAATGGGTTTTGGACGTAATTCTTAGAGAGGTCGCTATAGCCAAGCGGTCATGTCGTGCCCGAATGGCACGCACCTGTCTGCCCAATGTCTCAACTTCCCCTGGGACGTCCCAAACAACGTAGTCAATGTCGAAGGCAAATCCAGTGACTAAAACCGACGGGTATGCACTCTGAATCAACATATGAACCCGGTCTCGAGTGCCTTCAGGACCCGCGATTACGAAAGGTCTTGTTCGACCTACTTGAAACTGTAAATGCACCAGAAGGATGGCTAAACCGCCGATATGATCACCATGGAGATGAGTCAGAAAAATGCCGTCGAGGCGGTCGACATCTAAGCCATGACGACTGCACTGCAGTAAGGCTGTTGGTCCAAAATCAACCATATACTGACCCTGGTCATCTTCAACCCAGTAACAGCTGTTGGCCCGACCCGCCGCATTAAATGCGTCTGATGTTCCTAAAAAAATCAGCTTCGACACCGACTCATCCCTCTCTAGTCCGCTGACGAGGATGCAAGCGTCGGAACGAAAATGGAAGACGGTTTTGTGTTTATTGCCCGATAAATTGTCCAGATTGCTCTTGCAGTTGGTTCAAAAGGCCATTAGACCCAGCAATACGCCCCCCTTTCAATTGGCAATTTAAGAGGAGTGAGCATTGAGGCGTTGCCCACAACAATCTAGCATCACTCAACGGTCGAGAGTGGGGTTCATCTGCCTGACTATGGCCTTGAGTGTCACCGTTCAGGGCTGCGCGCTGGTGAACACGACGATGGATCGGATTACATCTGTTCAGCGCTATGATGGCAAAACGGCCCTCAACGCAAACATCACACCCAATCACTATACTGTAAAACTGACCGTCGACCCGAATCGGGATACCTTTGTGGGTCGAGTTATCATGACGCTCAATTTAGCCGAGCAAACACGGTATATCCCTCTCCATGGCGGTGAACTGAATGTGCAATCCGTCGTCGTCGAGCAAAATGGCGTGTTGAGCCAGGGCGAGGCCCTCCCAGGTCCCAATGGGGGGTTGTTGATCAGAACTCCCGAGGCCTTGAAGATGGGCGATGCGGTGGTCACAATTCGGTACGAAGGCTCAGCGCGCAAAACAGCGCCAGGTCTTTTCCGTTTTCAGGTCGGCCAGCACAGCTATGCGATGACCCAAACAAATGCGGGTGGGGCCCACCGAATCTTTCCCTGCATGGATCGCCCTAAACTCAAGGTGCCGATCAAACTGTATCTGACAATCCCAGATGGATTTACGGCCGTCGCCAATGAACGGCAAGTCGAGACACGGGTCAGAGATGGTCAACGAGAATTTCAGTTTGCCGAGAGCGCACCGATGGCACCCGAAATGCTGATGTTTGCCGTCGGTCGTTTTCAGGTCGTCTCTGCACCTAAAAAACCTGGATATCCAGCCATTCGCGTCATGACGAGTCCAGGTAAGGGTCTGTTAGCGACGCAGCTGGTCGAAACCATCGGACCGCTCGTCGAAGAACTCGGCTCTTTTTTTGGTCAACCCATAGACCACAAGGTCGATGTCCTGGCCCTGCCTAAGTTAGGTGCATCGATGACCAGTGCGCCCGGCTTATTTGCCTTCCGCGAAAAACACATACTGAGGCTACCAAAGGATGAATCAGCGGTTCGTAAAACCTGGCTTAGGCGTGTATTGGTCAGCCAACTCAGCCGGCGCTGGCTGGGACATTCGGTGAGTGTAGCGAGCGACCATGATCGATGGCTATACGAGGGCCTATCGGTCTGGATAAGAGACAAATTAAAGGGCGTCGATACAGGGTCTGTCTCGACTCAAAGCGCACTTGTCCCCTGGCTCATCAATCGTGAGCTGGTGCGTCGCCCAAGACAGATTGAGCCCAGTGTGCTCGATCACGCCAACGACGATTGGGAGCTCACAAAATTGGACGTCGGGCGTGTGTACACGCTCCTGAACATGCTCGAAAAACACGTGGGTCTGAATCAGATTCAAGCAGCCCTAAGAACGGTTATCCGAGAAAAGCAAGACCAGGCGGTGTCTGCTGATGACATTCTGTCGATTATCGATGAGCAATCAAGGGCGGAGACTCGGACAATTGCAAAGTGGTATCTGAAGCAATCTGGCGTACCCCTGGTCCGAATGACTCTTCAGTGCCAGGACAATGCTGTCAACGTCCGTGTCTCACAGGAAAGGGCGAGAGTACCCGCTTGGAATCAAGCACAGGGCAATCCGTGGGCCATCCCAGTTTGTCTTCGGTACGGGGACGACCAGGCCGTAAAGACCCATTGTCACCTGCTGGCTAAGCGCACAGATGTGATCACTCTGCCATCAAAGACGTGTCCTGAATTTCTATTCGGAAATGCGAATCATCAGGGCCTTTACTTGTGGACGACCAGTCAACCCGTATTCGAGCGGAGCTTGGCTGCAAACTCGGCGCTCACAAAACGTGAGCGCAGTGGGCTGCCACATCACCTACTGAACTTGCTGCTCATTGGCGAAGTCGACGCTGAACTCTATTCCAATTGGCTGTCCAGACTCTCCGCACAAGGCCAGCCGAGTGTGGTCTATTCCATTTTGGATTCATTAGACATGGTCAGACGGGTGGCCGTCTCGGCCAACCGTGCCGGAGAATTTCGCTCGTGGTTATTTACGACCATTCTCAACGCTCAGACCCTGACCACATGGCTTAAAGACGAATCGCAACAGCGTCGCCTGCAACTGCTGACGATGGGTAATCCAGCCGAAACCAATGACGAGCTAAGAGTTCGAGCACTTGCGCTCTTGAACACACCGTACCAAATGACAACACATGGGCTGAGCAACACCCTGGTCTTGGCGGCGAGTCAAGGCGACAACGGCCTGTGGGAAACCCTGTCCAAGAAACTAGGAGAAAAGCGGAGCCAGCCTGTTTTCCAGTATGCATACGGACGTGCACTGGGCGCTTTTAAAAATAGCCAACTTTTTAAGAATACGCTGGATTTGGCAAGGACGACCGTGTTCTCGCCACGGGCTTTGGAGGCGATGGCTCGCAACGTCCACAACGACAACCGAGAGATCGCATGGACGTGGCTGATGAAGCACCAAGCCCAACTTAATCAACGACAATCGGGTCTGGCGATTAAGATCGGAACGGCACTGATTCGTAACTTTTGTAGCCAGGCACGCTTAGCCGAATTCAAAACGCTTATTGGTCAAGCACGGCGCGATGATATGGAAAACATCGACAGGATCCGAATCGCCCAAAAAGATGTCGAAGATTGTGTTCAACTCTCAAACCTTCTCCAACCGACCTTCATTCAGTTTCTCGGAAAAAAATCTACCGATTAGAAGTTTTTAGTGAAACCTTTTTCCTATCAGGTTAGTCTTTGCCACCAGCACAAGAGAACCTAGGCTGATTAGTTTCGGTTAGGCCGCTGGGAGGAGCCCGCGCCAAAACCCTGTGAATTCCGGATCGGGAAGGAATTTGCACTGGTATGGACGGCGCAGATCCGGATGATATGGGAAGCCACAGATTTGGACACGTCGTGGCCTTTGTTAGTTTTGGAGTTCGCCGTATGAAAACAGCAAGACGTTTGCTGACAGTATCCGCCAGTCTCATGATGATGATGTTCGCCACCGCGCTCCACATGGGCTGTGACGAAGGCCTAAATGCCACCAGTACTGGTTCACTCGAGGATCCTGGAGTTTTCTCCTTTCCAAAAGTCGCACCAGGTGCGTCTGCCGAGGCGCGAGTGACGCTGGTAAATTCAGGTGCAGGGCCTGTCCTGTTGAAAGACTTCGCATTTGCGGCCAATACAGACGTGCGCGACTTTCAATTGTCCTGGTTCTACGGCGATTCGCCGGACACACCTGCCCAAGCAGGCATCATCAATGGAATGCCGTCGCCGGAGTTCCAAGGGATCCTTCAGGTCGACGCGGGAGACGCGCTGACATTCGTACTCACCTACACTCGAATGAACACTGAGATACCATCCGGCGCTCTCGTTATGACCAGCAATGATGTCAACCGAGGCCGCATTCAGATTCCGATTCGTGGACAGGCAGCCAGCGCAGAGCTCGTCGTCGTACCAGATTATGTAGATTTTGGACGTATTGCTGTGGGCGAGCAAGCGGCATTGGACATTCAGATCAGCAACGTGGGCGTCGAAGCGGCGACCATAGGGGCCCTACAGGTCCTGGGTTCAGCCAGCTTCAGTCTATCGCTGAACGGTGGCGATCCGATTCAAGATCCAGGGCTGTTACAGGACCCTGATGGGGATGGACAACCTGGATTAGCACCATCAGGCACCTTCGTGCTGACCGTAAACTTCATTGCTCAGTTCGAACGGTCGGACCGGGGTGAGCTCAGCATACAGAGCGACGCGGTGAATCCCGATGTTAGAATCGACCTCGTCGCCAATGGCTCGTCGCCATGTATGGACATCGTCCCGAGAGAACTGGAATTTGGTGCCGGTCTCATCGGCCGTCCAAACGAGGGCGTGGTGACAATTGAGAGCTGTGGCGCGGAGCCACTCAGACTCGACTCAATCCAGATTACGGCCGGAGGCGACTCATTCTCAATCCAAGACGGAGCATTGCCCGACCTACCCGGTCTATTGGCTGCAGCAGACTTGGCGCAGGACCCACCGGTCAAGCCATCTCTCAACGTGCCCGTGATTTTCTTTCCGGAATTAGAACAGCCGTATACGGGAACGCTCACTGTGAGTGGTAATGACCCGCAACAACCAACAGTGGATGTTCCGCTGCGTGGGCGTGGGGCCAATAACGACTGCCCTGTGGCTGAAGTTATTGAAGACGACGTTGTCGTGCGCCCCCTAGATATCGTGACCCTTGATGGCTCGGCCTCGACTGATATCGATGGACCTGACGGACGCCCAGTCGCCTACGAATGGGTTGTTGTCGAACGGCCCGACGGCTCGACGTCTGTTCCCGTTGAGCGACTGACGAATCCAGCTCGACCAGCCGAGGGCGGTCCAGCCGACCAAACAAGTACACCAGGCGCCGTCTTTTTCGTCGACCTTGCTGGAACATACGTCATCGAGTTGCGTGTCACCGACAGTGGCGGTGTCACAGCGCCGAGCAGCACCTGCCCTCAAGGCGAGGCCCGCATGACGATCGTGGCTAATCCAGACGAGGACATTCATTTACAGCTGGTCTGGGATACACCTGGCGATGCTGACCAGACCGATCTTGACGGGTCAGACGTTGATTTGCACTTCTTACACCCGCGAGGCGCCGACTGGTTCCGAGATGGGGGTTCTTTCGACTGCTATTTTGGAAATCCAACACCAGACTGGGGCCAGATTGGCCGCCCTGAAGACAATCCATCTCTCGATATTGACGACACCAACGGAGCCGGACCAGAAAATATTAACCTCGACAGCCCAGAAAACACGCAAACTCTGGGTGGCCCTTACCGGGTGGCTGTACATTACTACCGCGCATCTGTTGGACCCTTCGGCGGTGCCGATAACTGGGGTGCCAGCGACGCGACGCTGCGAATTTACTTGGGTGGTGTTCTCACTCGTGAATTCACACGCCGGTTAAATGACACCAACGAATTTTGGGAAGTTGCAGGGATTATTTGGGCGAATGGCGACCGCCGCGTTGTCGAAATCGACCAGGTTTCAGAGAGACTCCCCTGAGCGATTCCGAGAGTCAAACCCATTTAAAAATTCAAGGCCTCGACCGATACGGTCGGGGCCTTTCTACGTTTGGTGGTCAGCGGGTCACCATTCCTGGAACGCTGCCAGACGAAGTTGCAGATGTTACTTTGTATCCGCGCAATGGGCGGGTGTGGGGTCGAGTCTTAGACCTGCAGGCACACGCGTCTGATCGCGTTCCTGCTGCATGTGAATTCGACAATATTTGCCCTGGCTGCACCATGAGACACGTGAGCCCCCGTCGACAAATATCCATATACGAACAGACCGTACGCGCAGCCCTACGGCGTCGACTAGACGTAGGGCCTTTACCCATTGAATTTCTCGGGCATGCAGGCCGTGATCACTACAGAACGCGTGCCATCGCACGCGCGTTAGTCACGAAATCAGGCGCGTTACGTCTCGGTATAGTGGGCTACCAGGACACAATTCCGCTCAGCAAATGCGCCGTCCAAACTCATCGAGTACAAGCATTACTTTCGCAATTGGAGTCAGAGTTGGGGAGTCTGGGGCTTCGCTATTATGATTCGGAAACGCGAACAGGCGAGATTAGACACATCGTCGTCGATGCCTATCAAAACTTGGATGAGACGGGATTGGTCAGCGAGCGAGTGGTGATTTGTCTGGGTCGGCCCCTTCAACACGAATGGACCGAAAATACATTTTTAGCTGACCAGCAAGGGACAGCAGTCGCATACGATATCCTGCCCTTCCGACGTCCTGGAACTTTTAAGAATCCAGTTCCCCTACGCCATGGCTTAAGCGTACACTTTCGCGTTGGTCCTGATGTGATTAAGTCGACTTTGCCGGCATGGTGTCCACAATCGCCTAACACAGTCCAGGTTGTCCAAGACACACTCTTAGACTGGCTGTCCCCAAAACCCAACGAGACAATCGTAGAAGTTGGGTGTGGAAGTGGCACGAATACTCTTGCTCTCGCCCGTCGTTCAAAAATGGTCATCGGTCTAGATAACTGCCGTGCTGCAGTCAGCGATGCCCGTCATAATTTGGATGGAGCCACAGTCAGCAACGCATCCATCCGGCTGGGAACAGCAGAGCGAGGCATCGGGCGGATCGGTCGAGAATGTCCCCGTTTGGATAAGGCGGTTTGTCACGGGATGCGAGTGCCCTTCGGACCTCGAGCAATGGCGCAACTGTCATCCCTCAAACCCAAGACAATTGTGATGATTGGACCGAGCCCAAATAGCTTGGCTGCCGACATCCGCGAACTCAGAAAATATCGTATTCAACGATACGGTATTGTCGATCAAACACCAGGAACACCACTTGTGTTATCCATGGTACAATTACATCGCATCAGTGATTGACTCGATTGATCAGTTGGGACTCGAGGCGCGCCGCTCAGTCGCTGGAGATGATTGATCCCCAATGGCATAAACGTGAGGAGCCAGATGCAGTTGCTAGATCATATACTCAGCACATTGCTTACTCTGTCTGCTGATTCAGTGCAGCTGAGACCAAGTTATCCACCTCATTTCCTTGCAGACGGAGACCCGCTTCAGGCTCACCAAGACCCTGTGACCAACACACAATTGATGCAAATTCGAGATAGAATTCTCACTCATGACGATCTCAAAGCTCTGACCAGCACAGGACGAGTCACCGGCGAATTTACCTCAAACCAAGGCGACAATTTTGCCTTCGTTTTGAAAACAATCGAGAGCGGGCTGGCCATTGCTTTTCGGAGCCTCCAAGACATGTCATCCGGGGATGACACGCCCTGTGATGACTCTCAAAACACGAGCATTGAGGCCCAATTTCAAGATTTAAGCCTGACCGGCATCTTGATGACGGTTGTGGACCGTCAGATATCCGATTTGGTCATTAGCACCGGTCGACCAGCTCGCGTTCGAATCGGTGGTCAATACCACCCTCTTCCCAATGCTATATTTAGCCAAGCTGATATTTTCGAGGTCCTTGGGGCTGTTTTGACACCAGAGCGGCAGCAGTACTTTGAATCGAGCGGCAGTATCGATTTAGCCTATGAGATTGAGGTTCCGGGCCAATCAACGCGACGATTCCGCGTGAATCTGTTCCAACATTCCGACGGTATGGCGAGCGCTTGGCGCCCCATTTGGGATGTCATACCGAGCCTGACTCAACTCCGCCTACCATCGCAAGTACTTGAACTGGCAGACATCCCATACGGACTGGTCTTAATTACAGGACCCACCGGCTCGGGTAAATCAACGACCTTGTCGGCTCTAGTCGAATACATTAATCGGACCTATAAGCGGCATATCATTACTTTAGAAGACCCCATCGAATATCGATTCCGAGACCAATCGTCGGTGATTCATCAACGGGAAGTCGGAATCCATGTCGATTCGTTTAGTAATGGCCTACGAAGTGCCTTAAGGGAAGCCCCTGACGTGATTCTCGTTGGCGAAATGCGAGACCAGGATACCATCGCTGCAGCGTTGACAGCTGCAGAGACAGGCCATTTGGTTCTTTCAACTTTACACAGTGGTCACAGCGCACAAGCGATCGATCGAGTGATCGATGTCTTTCCCGAACATCAGCAGCAACAGGTTCGAGTTCAACTCTCGGATGTCTTACGTGCCGTCGTAACCCAACGCCTTCTACCGACCCCAGATAAGCAGTCACGCGTTCCAGCAGTCGAGCTTGTGCGAGTCAATTATGCTGTTTCCAATACAATTCGTGAGGGCCGAATGCACCAACTCACCAGCTTGATTCAATCGGGTTCTAAAAATGGAATGATGCCATTCGATTCAAGTCTAGCCCGGCTCGTCCGAGAGGGCCTCATCGATTTGTCCGTTGCATTGGGGTGCGCCAGGGACCGGTCGTTTTTCGAAAGTTTAGTTCGGCGAAACCATTAGGTAGAGCAGCTCACTCTTTTGTCGAGTCTTGCCCCTGAGTCTCTGCAGGCGGCGTGTCGCCGGCTGCCTTTGCTTTAGAGTCCGGGCTCGTCAAAACACGGGCTGTGTTTAAATCTAAACCTCGTTGATGTGTCCGTTCGTAGGGCGGCGTCTGAGCAAGATAAAGATAAAACGCAAGCATCCCCAGGATTGCGGCGGCACCAATGCTGATAAGCACCTGACTCATTTTCATCGTTTGACCTCCCACGAGATTTAGCATCAGTGTAGCGCGGTCTTGAGAAACGCCAAGTTTTCCCTACTTACGGTTTTTCGGTCCCGACCGAAGCTGCATCATTCTGCGAATCACCCGGGGATGATTGGGTATGGCATTTTGTGCCGCTAAAAGGATTCGCATGGCTTCGCTAATCTGCCCTTGGCGCTGTGCCAATTCACTGAGGTCAAGGTAGCCTCGCACATCTTTGGGGGCCACTTTGACCATGGTTTCAAGATGCGTTCTCGCGGCATCCCAGTTTTTTGCGTCCATTTCGATGCGACCAAGCATCCAGTGGGCAATAGAAAAGCTGGGGTCACGCTGGAGGGCTTTTTCATAGTGTGGTTTTGCCTCATTGACCTTGCCCTTGGCCAACGCGACGGTCCCTAGATTAGCATACAGAGCGGGGAGCGTACCGTCGCGCCGAAGCGCGTCTTGAAAAAACACCTCCGCTTTGTCGATTTGGCCGGCCTGTATCTCTAGATAACCACGATTACTGGCTGTCAGGGCCTGACTGCGACCAAACTCGTCCGACTTTTCATAGGCATGTCGCGCCTCATCGAGACGACGCATTTTAAATAGAATGTTGCCCAAATTACCCCAGCCTACACGGTCATCCGGCTTCTCTTTGACCAAAGCGTCCAAGACCGCCTTCGCGCCCTGTAAATCACCCATATGCTCAAGTGTCTCTGCATGTTCAACTTTAAAGCGGGTCCCCCCTCCCAGTTGTTTGACCATGTCGAATGACTTTGCAGCGTCCGCCAGCTGACCAAGGGACTTTTGAATCATCGCCAGCTCTTCCCAGGCATCAGGATAATTGGGCTGCTTTTTCAATGCAGATTGGAGAATCCGAAGTGCCTCTTTACGGTGCTTGTTTCTCCCGTCTAACCGCCATACTCGCGCATGGGCGATACCCAATCTAATTTGGGCATCATCGGGGGCTTCACTCGAACGATAGGGTGCTAAAATATCGATCAATTCTACGGTATCGGGACGCGCAGCGCCTTGGTCTGCAGCTGGCTTCTTCCGGATAAAGTGGTCTGTAAACGTCACGTGTGGAATATCGCTTGTGCCGCCCCGATGCATATGACAACTGGCGCAAGATGCATCCCCAATTTTATGACTTTCGCCACAATCGTCTTGCTTATGGCAGCTGACGCAGCCTCCGCTGGCCTCTCTCTGTTTGTCTCGCCGATGTGGGTTATGACAGGTCGTACAGGTCAGTTGGTCACCGGATGCTTTTGCACACGCGCTCAGAGATAATCTGTGGCCGTGACTTGCAATCCCAAAGTCAGCCCCCCCATCATTGGCGTAGACGAAGAGTGCCATAAAGTCAGCGAGGGGTTGTCGGGGATCGTAATCACTCCAAACCTGCCCGGGCATCAGAACGCGCGCCTCGCCTGCAAGGTGACACTGCTGGCAAATCTGTAACTGAGCTCGCTGGGACAGTTTCTTTGGGTTTAGAATGGTGGGTTTGACTGAATCTTTCGGGTCAACCTCACCCATTTGAACGGCAACATGTGTACTGCCTTCTCCATGGCAACGGGCGCAGCTAATCCCTTCTGCAAGGGGACGCGAGTAGCTCGCGACCTTGTGTTGCTGCACCGGGGTTGGGTCATTGTGGCAGAAAAGACAAATGGGTTTTATAGGTCTGGTGAATCGGCGATGATTTTCTCGCTCGTAACCTGGACTCATGTCCCACATTTTTCTTTCCGTGTACCATGTGAGAGGCATCTCGATGAGCTCTCCATCCACACTCCCGAGATAAGAGCGGGTGTGATTGCCCGACCCGATGACATGAGTGGCTTCGACGACCCGTTTGTATCCGGTCCCAGGCAAACTTTCTTCCTGAAAATAAGCGCCTGTCTCGTCGGTGAACGCACGATAGACAACGCCGGTCTTCGGATGGGTAATCACGGATTTTTCAGGGCTGAAGTCCTCTATCGTCTCCGCCGCCTTGACGGTGTACAAAGAATGACCCATTCCTGTTTCAAGAAAGCCAGAGACAATATCAGGATGGCAATCAGCGCACACCTCCGGTCCTGGACTTTTATGGTCGATCGAGCGGTAATGAGGCTTGATTTCTGGCGTGATGACGACGGGTTTTTCATGGTTGGGTGAGACAGCTAAATCCGTCTTGGTTTGGACGCCTAAAGTGGCCGATTGCCCATCAGACACAGACGGTTTGCGGGTACAGCCAGGCATGGAACACAGTATGAAGATGACTGCGTATTGAAAAAAAGGTCGCCGCACAAATGCTCCTGGAAAACCCCGGTCGTTTCTTTTAAGCGATTGGCTATAGACTGTTTTGCCACAAAGCTGTCAGAAAGTCGTGTACACACTGACACTGGCTCAGGGATAACCGGCCGCTTTAAGCTCGCGGTGATAGCCGCTGTATCGTACCCGGCGCGGCCAGCTTATACCTGATAATTTACAGTGCTCCAGACACTATTAGGGAGTTTTGCTCGTGAAGACAAATATGAACGATGACTTTGACACTCTGAATGAAAAATTGGCCGAGTTTGTTAAGCAACGAGATTGGAGCCAATTTCATACGCCGAAAAATATGGCGATCTGCATCAGCGTCGAAGCCAATGAATTACTGGCACATTACACCTGGACGTCACCCAATGGGCAAAAGTCCCTTGGCACCGGGGAGCCAGATAGACAGTTGGCCATGGATGAAGCAGCTGACGTGTTGCTGAGCTTACTGAGTTACGCACGGGTATGCGACTTTGACCTCATCAGCGCCGCACATTCGAAACTAAAACGCCTCGGAGACAAGTATCCCGTCGAGAGTGCCCGAGGCAACGCGGTCAAAGGCGAAGAGGCCGATTTGACTGACTCAAACAGCTAATTTATTGGCTTCTCTTGATGACGATGCTGGCCGCCACAGCAGCAGAGACCGCACCACCAAAAATGCTGGCCCACCTCGGGGTCGCCCCAAAATGCATCGCTAAGAAAGCAAGAAACAAGCCGCCCGATATGCCCATTGCAATGGGAAGCACTAATGTTTTTTTTGCCATCGGAAAGCCTTTGATTACCCGTTGTCTTCTTTCCATTCCGAATACCAGGCCATTTGAATCGCCTCGAGGACACGCTCACCGCATCGCTCAGGCGCATCATCAAAGTCATCGATATCCATAACCCATTGCATCAGGTCTGTGAAACGAACAGTTAACGGGTCTATATCCGTGTGAGTGTCATAAAGAATTTCCCCTATGGCATGTATATCAGTCCATTTGAGCGCCATATTTATTCCTCTCCCTGCTCTTCAGTCTCGAGTTCTTGCTCTAAATGGTCGATGCTAACGTCTTTTAGACCGACCTGTAGAGCACGCTCCATGCGCCGGTGTGCGAATCCAGAACTCACCTTATCCAGCATGTCTGTCAAGTCTTGAACAAGACGATGATCGGTGCCATGCATCGCCTGTTCCAGATCGCTGATCACCCCGGCGATCACGTCTGCCTCGTCCTCTGTCAGCAAATCTTTGTCGGCGCGAATTGCGGCCTTCATAGCCAATAGAGCCCGCTCAGCCTCCACAACAGCTGTTCGCAGAAATCGAGCGTTTACATCAGCCTCAGCGTGGTCCAGTGACGCCTGCAACATGTCCTCGATTTGTTCATCCGTCAGTCCGTGACTCGGTTGGACAATGACTTGTTGCTGGATACCCGTACTGAGTTCTTCCGCAGACACAGTCAAAATACTATCGGCATCGATTTGGAAATTGACCCGTATTCGAGCAACCCCCGCCGGCTTGGGCGGGATCCCTCGAAGCTGAAAACGCGCAAGACTGCGGCAATCTGCGACCAGTTCTCGCTCACCCTGTAGAACATGGATGTCCATGGCCGTTTGGCCGTCCTGATAAGTTGTAAATTCTTGGCTGCGACTGGCGGGAATTTGGCTGCAACGGGGGATGACTTTTTCCACCAGTCCGCCCATCATTTCAAGGCCGACGGACAAAGGGGTCACATCCAAGAGCAGAACGTCTCCACCATCGATCAACCTGAGTTCAGATTCTGCCGATAACAAGTCGGCTTGACTCGCAGCACCCAAGGCGACCACTTCGTCCGGATCAATATCGGAGAGCGGTTGGCGCTCAAATAAGTCAGCGACAAATCGATGTACGAAAGGTGACCGTGTGCTGCCGCCGACCAGAACCACACCATCGAGTTGTTCTGGGCGTATGCCAGCATCTCGAAATGCGCGCTGACAAGGCGGAATCACCCGCCGTAAGGTGGGTTCAACAATGGCCTCATATTGGGCACGGCTGATTGTGAGACAATGCTCAGTACCCGTTTCGTCCTCTATTTCAACCTGCGCCTCGAAATGGGTCGTCAACTCAATTTTAGCTGCTTCTGCGACCATTAATAGACGCTGTTTGAAGGCTTGGGATACGGCTGTCTCAGCCAAAGAAAATCGATCGAGCAAGACTTTCGCGAATGAAGAATCGAAGTCATCACCGCCCAACTGACTGTCGCCACCGGTAGACAAAACTTCAAAGACACCATCGACCAAATGGAGAATGCTGATATCGAAGGTCCCACCACCCAGGTCAAAAATCGCGAAACGACCCTCTGTCCTCTTATCGAGTCCATAGGCCAAAGCGGCTGCTGTGGGCTCATTGACGAGCCGCAACACCTCAAGACCGGCCAATCGTCCTGCCTGTCGGGTGGCTTGACGCTGCGTATCGTCAAAATAGGCAGGCACTGTGATCACCGCTTTTGAGATCTCACCGCCTAGGGCATCGCTGGCGTATCGTTTAAGCTCTTTTAAGATCTCGGCCGACACTTCAACCGGCGTGGGCTGCTGCTGACCTAAATCGATTCTCAGAAGGGCGCCATCTTGTTTGATGCGGGCGTCGCCGAAACCAAGTTTTTGCGTTTCTTCAGCTGTCCGACCAAGGAGTCGTTTGACTGACAAGATCGTCCGACTAACGGCATCAGCAGCTGCATCACGAGCAGCCCGCCCGACCAAAATATCACCCTCTTCACGGTATTGGACCGCCGAGGGAAGGGTCGATTTACCCCCATCAACATCGATGATTTGAGCGTGCCCGTTCTGCACAAATGCAACCAGGCTATTCGTGGTCCCAAGGTCGATACCAACGGCTTTCATATTAAGCCCAATCCTTCATCGTCAAATTAATCGGCAAGCGCATGTAGGTCTTCAAGAATCCTCTTTAGGTACTTCAATTGAGCTGCATATTGGGCGAGTACCACAATTGAGGCGTCGGTGCCATCGAGACCGGCACCAAGGGCATCGAGAGTGCGTTCATATCGACTCGCCACATCGTGCTCGATACGACCGCGTTCAACATGCGTATCAGACCCGCTCAACTCATCGAGTGCTTCCCGTAACTCGAGCATCTCCATGAGAAACATCGGAGGCAATTTAATCTGATTACTCTCATCGCGCATATCAAGGCCACGTAGGCCGATCATGTACTCAGCCCGCTTAACGGGATCTTTTAAAACTCGAAAGGCATCATTTAAAGCCGTTGCGTGCTCAAGGGAAAACCGCCGCTCGACAGCGGACCGGCTCGCGTGTCGGTCTGGATGAAACTGTCTTTGCAGGCGACGATGTCGGTCGGCCAAATCTGCGGTGTCGATATGATAGGACGGGCTCATCTCTAGACGATCGAAATGCGACAGGTCCGGCCTCGGACCCTGAAGGGCCCCACACTCCGGGCAGATAAAATCTCGGTCACCGTATTCCCGTTGGCAACGCCAACACTTCATTGTTCTGTCCTAGGTCCCTGTTGGAGGCGACATATGGAGACATCTACTCGATTTCGAATCGGCAAAGATTAGACGCTGAAACTCTCACCGCATCCGCAGGTCCTGCGGGCGTTGGGGTTTGTGAATTTGAATCCAGATTGACCGAGATTGTCGACATAATCGACTTCGGTTCCCATAAGGTACAGGTAACTCTTCGGGTCTACAAAAAGCGGAACGCCGTGGGACTCCAGCTCTCGATCACCCTTGTTTGGGGCTTCGGCAAATTCTAAGAAATACGTGAATCCAGAGCAACCACCACCGCGAACGCCAACCCGTAATCCCGTCGTCGGGTTTGGTCGATTGTCGATTAACTCAAGCACTTTCTGTGCTGCATTTTCACTCAAACCAATCATGTATTGGTGCCTCCCAATGACTGTTCTTAGTCAAGTCCCTTTTTTGTCTTGTAATCGCTGATGGCCGCCCGAATCGCGTCTTCAGCCAAAACAGAACAGTGGATCTTAACCGGTGGAAGCGCAAGATGATCTGCGATGTCTCGGTTCTTGATTGCAAGCGCCTCGTCTATGGTACGCCCTTTGACCCATTCGGTTACAAGACTGGAGCTGGCGATCGCCGAGCCGCACCCATAGGTCTTAAATCGTGCATCTTCAATCCGTCCATCATCGGTCACTTTGATTTGTAACCGCATGACATCACCGCATGCAGGTGCGCCGACTAAGCCCGTGCCAACCGTCTCGTCATTTTTATCGAGGGACCCAACATTTCTTGGGTTCTCGTAGTGATCAACGACTTTATCGCTGTATGCCATCGTTTGTCTCCATCGGGCTTAATGCCCAGCCCATTCAATACTTTTTAAATCAATACCATCTTGATGCATTTCCCATAAGGGGGACATCGCTCTCAATTTTGCAACGGACTGGATCACTAGATCCGCGACATAGTCAACCTCAGAGGCTGTATTAAAACGGCCCACACCAAAACGAATGCTCGAGTGAGCGTTCTCATCGTCGAGACCGATCGACCGAAGCACGTAACTGGGTTCGAGGCTCGCCGAGGTACAAGCTGACCCACTCGAGACCGCGACGTCCCGAAGTGCCATGAGCAGAGATTCGCCTTCGACAAAGGTGAAGCTGATGTTCACGTTGCCGGGTAGGTGGTTGTCTTCATGGCCATTAATCAGAATTTCAGGCACACCCGCAGACACTTTTTCGAGGAGTCGGTCGCGAAGTGCTTTTGTTCGCTTCATTTCGTCGGGTAGTTCTAAGCGACAGAGTTCAGCCGCTTTACCTAAACCCACGATCTGGTGGACTGGAAGCGTCCCGGAGCGCATGCCGCGCTCGTGGCCTCCACCGTGGAGCTGTGGTGATATCCGAACACGCGGATTTTTCCGCCGCACATATAGGGCTCCGATGCCCTTAGGCCCATACATTTTGTGACCGGACATCGAAAGGAGGTCAATCTTCATTTCATTGACGTCGATGGGTACTTTGCCCACGGTCTGCGCCGCGTCTGTGTGAAACAGAACGCCTGCCTCTTTGCAGATCGCGCCGTACTCACCAATGGGATTAATGGTTCCAATTTCATTGTTTCCATGCATGAGAGAGACCAACACTGTCTCTGGCCGGATGGCGGCTTTCAATTCATCTGGCGAAATCGTTCCATCATCATTGACCGGCAACCATGTGACGTCCGCGCCTTGGCGCTCTAACCAGCGAACCGTATCGATGATCGCCTTGTGTTCTGTCGGCGCCGTAATAATGTGGTTGCCTTTTTTCGCGTAGAACTCAAAAGCCCCCTTGAGTGCCATATTGTCGCTCTCAGTGGCGCCGCTTGTGAACACGATCTCCTTCGCTGAAGCACCAATGAGCTCAGCGATTTGCTCACGCGATGATTCGACAGCTTCCTCAGCGGTCCACCCAAAGGCGTGATTTCGGCTCGATGCATTTCCAAAATGGTCTGCCAAGTAAGGTACCATCGCATCCACGACCCTCGGGTCGCAGGGCGTCGTCGATTGGTTATCCATATAAATGGGTAACTTCATAAAAATCTTTACTCCATCCTCAAACATGTTCCGGCGGCTAATGCGCCAGCAATCCCGTAATCAGTGTTGGCTTCGTCTCGTGCGCTCGCTGAGCATCCACGCATGTGGAGCATGTGGAGCATGCATCGGTTGCGGCAACCTGTTGCCCGCATCCAGTGCATCCATCAAGAAACGAAACACTTTCGGTCAATTCCCTCTCTAACGCTTCCAATTCCAAGCGCTTTTGCTTCACCGCCTCCAAACGAGTGACATAGACCGCTCGCAGCTTAGCCATCGCACTCTCGGAGTGCCGCTCAGAGGTCCAATCCGTCAACAACTCGGCGATGTCACCCAACGTTAAGTCCAGGTGTTGCAACTGGGAGATGTATTGGATCCGTTCAACGTTGCCGTTATCGTACATTCGATAACCGCTTTTTGTGCGTTCAACCGGCGTCAGCAGGCCTAATTCTTCGTATAAATGAAGGGCTCGAACAGTTTTGTCAGTCCGAGCGGCCAGCTCGCCAATCCGGTACAATGTGCGCTTTTCTTCAGCCACGAATCGCTCCTGATGCTGGCGCAACCTAGTGATTTAGATCCGTATTGTCAACAAGCCTAACTCTAACGTATGCGTAAGGGTTTTTCAAACTGGGGGCATGCGTGTAACGGCCGCCATAGTAAACCCGAGCCCGGCATACCTATAAGACATTGAATTTAAATTGTTTTTTAAGTTCTCGGCCAGCCTTTATCAAGCTCTCTTTATTCAGGCTTTACGGCTTTGAATTTGACGTATTGCCGTGCCGAGCGCCCGTCGGGTGTCACATAGCTGAGTCCAAAGACCGTGTTGATGTCATCGGACAAACCCAATGCAACGCGCCAAGAACGAACGTCATTGGTGTAATGAGGACCAAGCATCGTGAGTTTTGTCTTCGCCGGAATTTGCAGTAAGGAAATCAAGGTCGAGGGTAGAGCCTCTTCGACATAAACAGTCTCGGGCATGATTCCGTCTTCAAGGCCATCGAAATAGGTCTGAAGCTTATCTTTGAAATCGCGTTTGGCAAAGTGTGGGTGAGGATCGTCTTCCGGTGGGATCTCATATGGTGTCTGCGATGCCAGAATGGATTTGACATCTACGTAATTTTTAACGGCAAAGTCGCCGGTCGTCACCACGGGCCAAGCGCGAATATCGTGCTCATTCTCCGGGATATTCTTCCGGGGGTCTTCATCATAGTCAGAGGACGGCGGCATGATATCCCGGGGCTCATCGGAGTCGACTTCACAATTCGCCTGTTTGCCGAGATCGACGGGTTTTGCATCCCCTGCCTTGAGGCTCTTAGAGGTGGTGGCCTTTTGGCCCGCATTGGCGACGCGATACTCAGCATGACGTCGTTCGAGCAAAGCTGTTGCCTCGGCGCCGATCGGCTGACCAATCCCTTTGTTGATGGCGTTCGCTTGCGCGATGACGGAGGCCTTCACAGCCTCATTTTTGGGTGCCGGGCTAATGACCCAAACCACGAGGGCTAGCAAAACTGCAAATGCACCCATTATGACCTTGTCCATTCAATCCCTCTTCCAGCCGCATAGTGCCGCTAACACGCAGACTCTCAACGGTGAATACACTCACCACTCAATACTAACGTTTAATTCGAATTCTGTCGCTAATTCTCTGCCTCTATTAGACGCATCGTGCTCGAACTAGGATTCTTGAACCGCCGAAAATCATAAATAAATTATCAACATGTTGGATGCTGAGTCGGCCATAATCGACTGGCTGCGGAATAAAATGCGGCCTCGATCCGCCACACCCCTTGCGGTGTATTCACTAATTGGGGTAGCACAAAGTTCTAAATTCTCGAGGTCGTTATGCAGAGTAAAAAGAGCGCATTTCATCCCATAGATACTCAAATTGGCTTCCCAGCAGAGGAACTCAAGGTTAAATCCATCTGGGATGACAAAGAGATTTTCAAAAGGTCCGTCGATGAAAAACCGGACGATAAGCGCTATGTCTTCTATGACGGTCCTCCTTTTGCGACCGGCTTGCCGCACTACGGGCATTTGGTTGCAAACACCATCAAAGATATCGTGCCTAGATATTGGGCGATGCGAGGCTTCAAAATAGAACGCCGTTTTGGCTGGGATACCCATGGACTCCCGATCGAAATGCTCATGGAAAAAGAATTGAACCTGTCTGGCCCAACCAGTATTCGGGCATTTGGCGTCGACCGGTTTAATGAAGCGTGTCGTTCAAATGTCCTCAAATATACAGAAGAGTGGCGTCGTGTCGTGGGTCGCTTGGGTCGCTGGGTCGACTTTGACAACGATTATAAGACCATGGACGCAACATTTATGGAGAGCGTTTGGTGGGTCTTTAAAAGTCTCTGGGACAAAGGCCTTGTCTACGAAGATTTTAGAGTGATGCCCTTCAGTTGGCGATTGTCGACGGCGCTGTCTAACTTCGAAGCGAATCTCGATTACCGCGACGTTCAAGATCCAGCGATTACCGTGGCAATGCCCATGGTCAACGAACCCGGTGTGTCTCTGTTAATCTGGACGACAACGCCATGGACGTTACCCTCCAATTTGGCCATCGCCGTCGGATCTGACATCGATTATGTGAAAGCTAAAACATCGACGAGTGAGACGATCTACATCGTTGCGAAAGAGCGCTTAAAGAGTGTGTTAGGCGATGATGCAACTATCGTAGAATCTCTAAAGGGATCAGCGCTTGTAGGGGCCCGATATCAGCCCATTTTCGATTTTTTTGCCGACCATGCGAATTCATTTCAGGTCATCGCATCGGGTCATGTAACGACGGACAACGGCACGGGTCTCGTCCATATGGCACCAGATTTTGGTGAAGACGACTTTGCTGCATGTAAGTCCGCCGGCATCCATGTTGTTCAGAGCGTCGACAATGAAGGCTGCTTTGCTGACAGTGTTCCACCTTATGCGGGGCAGAACGTCAAAGCTGCTGACCCGACCATCATCAAGGATATCAAGCAATGCGGACGGCTGTTTAAGCATGCCACGATTCAACACAGCTATCCTTTCTGTTGGCGAAGTGGTACGCCGCTCATCTACAAGGCTGTGCCTGCACGTTTCGTCCGTGTTCAAGCCCTTAGGGACCGAATGGTCAAACATAATGAAGACATTCATTGGGTTCCAGGAGCCGTCGGCAGTAAGAGATTTGGAAATTGGCTAGCCGACGCGCGTGATTGGAATGTGTCGAGAAATCGGTTTTGGGGTACGCCAATACCCGTCTGGCGTTGCACGGACTGTGACCAAGAGGACTGCCTGGGCAGTATCAAAGAACTGGAAGAGGCGACCGGCGCTAAAGTCGATGATATTCATCCACATAAGATCGACGGACTCACATATGCGTGTCGTCAATGTGAAGGTCAGATGGTGCGCATCGACGACGTTTTCGATTGTTGGTTTGAATCTGGGTCGATGCCCTATGCCCAGGACCACTATCCATTTGAAAACACCTCTCGATTCGAAGCCAATTTCCCGGCTGAATTCATCGCGGAAGGCCTGGATCAGACCCGCGGTTGGTTTTACACACTCCTGGTTTTGAGTACGGCTTTATTCGATCGACCTCCGTTTACCAACTGCATCGTCAACGGCATGGTTCTCGCTGAAGATGGCTCAAAAATGAGTAAATCGAAGCAGAATTATCCAAACCCGGAATCCGTCTTTGAACAGTATGGGGCCGACGCGTTGCGCGCCTATTTAATTAATTCTCCAGTCGTTCGTGCAGAGCCGTTGAGGTTCAGTGAAAGCGGTGTACGAGAGGTCGTCAGGACAGTGCTGATTCCCCTGAGGAATGCGTGGTCGTTCTTTGTTCAGTACGCCAATATTGACGGCTGGCATCCGGAAACAGGATTACCTGGCGTTGAGACCCCAAAAATAGACGACCGTCCAGAGCTTGATCGATGGCTTCTGTCAGTTCAGCAATCATTGGTCCGAGACGTCAACGAGCAAATGGAAGGATACTATCTCTATAAGGTCGTACCACCCATCTTAGGCTTCATAGACGATTTAACCAATTGGTATATACGGAGGAGTCGCCGACGGTTTTGGCGCGCAGCAGATGATGTAAGCGGACAGGTGGACAAGGCATCTGCCTACGCAACCCTTTACGAGGCACTTGTCACATTCGCCAAAGTCATGGCGCCCGTCCTGCCATTCGTCAGCGAATCCCTCTACCAGAACTTGGTTGTTGAGCCTAAAACGTCAAACGCACAAGACAGCGTGCATCTCTGTGACTACCCTCAGGTCGAACCTCAAAAAATTAATGACGCGCTCGAGCGTGAAGTCGAACAGGTCCGAAAAGTGGTCAGCATGGGTCGGGCGCTGCGTGAGAAACATCGATTGAAAACAAGGCAGCCACTCCGACGCGTGACTGTGGTGCACCACGATACAACTGTAAGAGAGGCTGTGGCATCCCAGCGAGACCTGGTCGCTGAGGAATTGAACGTAAAAGACGTTGTGGTTGTAAAAAATGATTCTGATTTAGCGACCTTAAGCTTCAAAGCTAATTTTAAAACCCTTGGCCGACGGCTTGGCAAACGCATGAAAGAGGCGGCACAAACCATTTCGAGCTTCACGTCCGAACAGTGGGCTCAACTTCAAAATGGGGGTCAGATCACCGTCGCGGACGAAGCCATTACCGCAGACGATGTCATTGTCGCGCGCACGGCCAGAGGCGATGTCGTCATTGAGGTAGAGGGCAGCTTGACGGTTGCCATAGACCACATACTCGATGAGGACTTGATCGCTGAAGGGCATGCGAGAGAGATGACCAGCCGGCTGCAGCGTTTGAGAAAAGACCAAGGACTCGACGTAACGGATCGTATTCATCTGAGAGCATCCACGTCGAGTGATCTACTCACGGCTGTTCTCGAGCAATACAAAGACTCTATAGCCGCGGAGGTACTGGCGACCTCTTTCGATGTGGTCAAGGAGACGGATCTAGAGACACAAGTTGAGCTTGACGGCCACATCCTTCTACTCGATATGCAACGTGCATAAGCCTGAACATGTGCAAGCCGGCACAAAAGCAAACCGATGTTTTTTCTCGCGTACCTGAGTGGATCTTTTTTTTTCGAAATATGCGGGGCATCCAGTTGGTTAGATTGGAACAACGAATTGACCAAAGCTGTGACCAGCGCGGGACGTTAGCATTGCGTATATCCACACTGTTTCTCTGCGTCTATGCACTGACTGGCATCAGTATCGCTAAATGCCCAAAACAGGGGCCGATGAGCGCACAACTGTCTGCCCATGAGTTCGAGATCCCTGGTTATGATGCAAGCCGTGGCGTACTGGCCATCCGTCCATCGAAGGTGCTTGCTGCGAGTGCCGAACGCAGTCATGAAGTTCAAATTCATTGGTCGAGTCGAGATATACACTTCTCGCTGCCTCCCTCTGCACTTGGCATTGGTCTCGAGGATGGAAAAAACACACTCACATTGTCTGTAACGGGACATCCGCCAACGAAGTCTGCTGCCAGACAACCATCGGCCCCATGTCAGGACATGGTCCCAAAGCGCATCGCACTAGAGCGCCATGGGATTGAAATTGCCGTCGTCAATGTAGACAAACGTCGGGCCAATAGACGCCCAGGTTTACGCTTGACGAGTACCTTAAAAATTGAACGAGGTGAGGCGGAAGCCGAAAAGGTCCAAGTCATTTCAACGGCGATAGCAAAAGAATGCGCCACTCAAATGCAACATGGAGGATCGACCCTTCAAGGTGCATTAAGTATTCAGCTGGAGAGCAGTGTACTCGGTGAGGTGCGCCCTCCCAAGGCTGTTGTCGATGGTTTAGTCAATCGCCCCTTCACCCAATGTCTGCTGAGCTCGTTCAAGCGCCATGAAAGTCTCTGGACCTTCATCCAGCCGGCCACCCGCGCCTACCTAACGATCTACATCGTCAGACCTAAGGCGTCTTCGAAATAAAGGCTGCACGATCCGGCCACTGATTAATCACACGCCCCATCAGGTGATCTTTAGGAACGAGACCTTTAATGGGCGACCGTCGGCAAAAGCGAGCGAGATCGCATCCGACATAGACGAAATCTGGTGGCACTTGCACAATTCGGTTTTGCCGTAGGTTAAGACGGCTTCGATTCGGGAGACCTTTCGCTCGGTCACCTAACTCGGTTGTTGTCACCCACTCAGCCTGAAGGCCAACCGGGACCAATCGCGTTTCATTTCGAAGCGGCCCCTTGTTCGTCAGCTCAATATTATCTCCCGGCACGCCGATGAGTCGGCGAAGAACCTGGTATTGGCCGTCATCGACGACGACAACGTCACCTGGGTCACCATCAGAGTACGAGACCAATATGACGTCTTCTGCCTGGATAGTGGGTGACATTGTATCACTGGCAACGCGCATGACTTGGCCAATAAAAAGCTGGAAAGCCAACAAACTGACGATGGTCAGAAATAGGACGAGCCCAACGATCTCTTTTCGACGAATCCCAGGGAACGTACGCGGACCACGAATCTGCCTTCTACGTAAACGAGCCATAGGACATCAACGCGCCGTCTCGGTTCGATAAATCACCACTTGACCGCCAAACGCCTGCTCGACCTCTTCGTCTGAAAAGTCAAAATCCAGGGGGCAAAGTCCCGGTCGTGGACCGTTTAATCCACCGACTAACTTAGCCATCTCACGAGGTGTACACGCACCCGCCCGAAAAAGGATGAGCCGACCGCAGGGCAGAAACTTGTGAGGCGGCCTTAAAACCGGGAGGTCCCCCGATAGCCCATTGGCAGCGATCTTAGATAGCATGCCGGCTAGACGCCAATCGACTTGCGCGGTCATGCCTCTTAAGGGCCGGCCATCAACGTTGACACAGAGGATCAGAGGATCACACGGACGCGTCCTTAGTCCATCTAATGTTGCCGCCGCGGTTGCCAAATTACCCATGATTACACTCGGCCAAATTCCTGTGCGATTTTATCTAAAATGCCATTCACAAATTTACCAGACTCCTCCGAGCCAAACCGCTTAGCAATCTCAATGGCCTCGTTGAGCGTTGCCCGACTCGGGACATCTGATTCAAACGCCAATTCGTAAGCAGCCAGTCTGAGTACATTACGATCAACCCTGCTCATTCGCGATACTTTCCAGTTCAAAGAGAATCGCTCGATTAATTCATCAATCGCTTTACTATGGGCTTCAACGCCCTTGACCATTCTTTCAACAAATTGCCAATGACTGCCGGCCGGCTCCAGAGTCTTTATCGCTCGTTGTAATAGCTGCTCTGGAGCTGGATTATAATCTGAATGACCTAAGAGCTCTGTCAAAATCTCTCGATCAGCCTTAAAAACTGCCATAAAGCGGTCCAATGACATTTGATAATCAGATGTCTGACCTACATCGACAGCAAAAAGAACCAGGAGGGCTGTTTCACGAGCCGTTCGACGACCAGAAATCACGATTCTGACTCACCGTGGACGGCGCGTAGTAAATTGACCATTTCAAGGGCTGCAAGGGCTGCTTCCGCGCCTTTGTTACCCGCTTTTGTACCCGCGCGTTCAATGGCTTGTTCAATGGTGTCGCAGGTCAGAACGCCATTGGCGATGGGCATGTTTGACGCTAAAGCAATTTTCGCCAGACCAGTCGATGCTTCGCCCGCCACATAGTCGAAGTGAGGCGTCGAGCCCCGAATCACAGCACCCAACGCAATGATGGCATCAACTTGGCCCATGTCAGCGATCCGCTGGGCTGCAAGGGGCATCTCTATGCCTCCGGGCACCTTGTAGACCGTAATATCGCCGACGGCGCATCCGTGTCTAACCAACGCATCGACAGCCCCGTTGACGAGGTGGTCAACAATGAAGTGATTGAATCGAGCGACAACAAAAGCATACTTGTGGCCACTCGCGTCCATATGCCCGTCAACAACTTTATACCCACTCACGATAACACCTCACGCTCAGATTCTGATGGCAGCTCGTCTAAAGAGATCCGTTCCACGACTTCAAGGCCATAGCCCTGGATGCCCTTGATGCGGGTCGGCGAGCTGGAAATCAGCTTGAGTTTACGAATACCCTGGTCCAATAAAATCTGCGCGCCAATACCATACTCTCTCAGGTCTTGGGGCAGCCCAATGGCCCCCTTCTCGATGGCCGCACGTCGCGGCGATTCGCCGGCGAGCATTCGGACTTCATTCTCAACTCGGGGTGCGGGCTTTTGGAGATAGACGAGAACGCCGCAGCCCGCATCTTCAATGCGTCTGAGTGATTTCATCAATCGCTCATGACTATTGCCTTGGCCACATTGAAATACATCGGATAAAACAGTTTCCTGCTGCACCCGTCCCAACACAGCTTGGTCCGGGTTTGGCTGCCCTTTGACAAAGGCAACATGCTCTAATTCGTCGACGACAGTGACATACGTGATGACCTTGAATACACCGATGTCGCCTACTTGAGTCTCAACCTCAGCAGTGGCTTGAACCAGACGTTCTTTACGCAAGCGATACTGGATTAAGTCCGCAACAGAGACGATTGTTAGTCCATGCTCTTGGGCAAACACTTCCAGTTGAGGTCTACGCGCCATCGTTCCGTCGGGATTCATAATTTCACAGATGACACCAGCCGGCTCGAGGCCTGCCAACCGTGCAAGATCAACAGACCCTTCCGTTTGGCCTGTTCGCACTAGAACGCCACCGACCCGAGCTCGAAGTGGAAAAATGTGGCCAGGTCGAGATAAATCGGTTGGTCTTGCATTGGGGGCAACAGCGACTCGAATGGTCCGCGCTCGATCGGCTGCACTGATGCCCGTCGTCACGCCCGTTGCAGCCTCAATACTGACTGTGAATGCGGTTCCAAAACCACTGCTGTTGTCTCGGACCATCATCGGTAACTCAAGCTGGTCACAGCGTTGCGGTGTCAGCGAGAGACAAATCAGTCCGCGGCCATGAACAGCCATAAAATTGATGGCCTCGGGCGTCGCCAATTCTGCGGCCATGACCAAATCACCTTCATTCTCTCGGTCTTCATCATCGACCAGAATGACAAGGCGACCGTTGCGAATATCGTCAATGGCCTTTTCAACGAGTTCAATGGTTTGCTGGTTACCGCTCATAGTCTCTACATCACCAAATCAGTCCGCTTGAGGACATCTTTCCAAGCCTGGGTTCACCCAAGCACCGGTCGGTTACTGCTCATAAATTGGAAATACCGACTCAGCTTATGCTTCTAACCTATCTCGTATTGTTTCGCCTAGTATTATCGAGGTCTCAGACTCCGAAATACACTTCAATTAACAAATTTATGTTGGCTCGGTCGAAGACGAGACGTCCACATATCGAATCGCGCCCCTGTACCGAATATCATCACCGACGGGATCCACCGAAATCATCTCGATTTGAATCGCATCGGCGATTGTCTCGGGCGCATCAAAAGGAAAAGCGGCCCGACCTTGACCCAAAATTTTCGGCGCGACGTACAAACACAACTCGTCCGCATATCGAGCATCCAAGAAGCTCTTGTGGACCTGACCGCCCCCTTCGACCAGCAGCTTAACAATCCCACGAGCAGCCAAGGCATCTAGCGCTGAATCAAGTTGGATTCGACCATTGTCCGCCCTCGGCAAACGAATCAGTTCGGCCCCCGTCGCCTCGATTGGCTCCAACACCTCATCCGAGAGATCATCAGCCACGCAGACCATGGCGTCGGACCCAAGCAAGTGAGCATCAGGTGAGATCGATGCATTCGAATCCATCAGAATCCGAACAGGATCATCACCCTGCGCCAAACGCACAGTTAATTTTGGATTGTCGAGGCGAGCTGTTTCAACACCAACCAAAACCCCATCGACCTCGGCTCTTAATTTGTGAGCATCCATTCGAGCAGCTTCGCTGGTAATCCATTTAGAGTCGCCGGACCGCGTCGCAATTTGTCCATCGAGTGTCGTGGCCGCTTTCAGAATGACCCAGGGGTGCCGTTTCCGAATAAACTTTTCGAATGGCGCATGATGCCATTGACATTCAACGGGTAAAACGCCGCGGCGGACGGTGATACCGGCGTTTTCCAAAATCACCAGCCCCTGGCCATCTACAAGAGGATTAGGGTCGATGACACCGACGCAGACATGCACGATTCCGGCTTTGATGATAGCCTCTGTGCATGGTCCTGTCCGCCCTTGATGGCAGCATGGTTCCATCGTCACATACATCTGCGCCCCGCGCGCGGCCGGACCGGCTTCTTGTAGTGCCATAATTTCAGCGTGTGCATGTCCATGGGGCTGCGTAACGCCCTCCCCGATTACAACGCCGTTAGCGACGATGACACACCCGACCGTTGGGTTCGGGCTTGTCCTATGTTTGGCGGTCTTAGCCAGCTCGATTGCTCGACCCATGAAATGTTCATCGGACTGACGCGTCATTCGGTCTCCTGAACATTGGAATCGGACATGTTTTCAGAGGCCTGTAAATGCTCGAGTTCAAGAACAAATTGGTTTACATCCGAAAACTCTCGATAAACAGAAGCGAATCGGACGTATGCCACTTCGTCAACGGTTCGGAGACAGCCCAACACGTACTTGCCGATGTCAGACGACGGAACTTCACGCTCAGCTGCGCCTGCAAAATGACGTTCGACTTGACTGATGAGAGATTCAAGTTGGTTGGAACGGATGGGGCGCTTGCGACATGCGATCTGGAGACCGCGCATCAGCTTCTCACGATCGAAGTTTTCCCGAGCTCCATCCCGTTTCACAATCACGGGCAGAAGTCGTTCGACTCGCTCATAGGTTGTGAAACGTCGACCGCATGCATTGCAACAGCGACGTCGACGAACCGCATGCTGGTCCCGGACAGAGCGAGAATCTAAGACACGAGTATCTTCAGAACGGCAGAAGGGACACACTTTAGCTATCGCTCCACTGAGTTAATCTTAGCCAGTCGATCAGCGTGCCGGCCACCGGCAAATGGCGTGGTCAGAAACGCGTCGACTGCATCCATTGCGACCAGGTCTCCGACGAGTCGACTACCCAGACATAATACATTGGCGTTATTGTGTTCTCGAGACAAACGGGCCATCAGAGCCGTTTGAACCAAAGCGGCTCGAATCCCCCCGAATCGATTGGCAACAATTGAGACACCAATGCCACTTCCGCAAACGAGAACGCCTCGGTCGGCCTCTCCCGCCTCGATGGCACGGGCGCATGCGGCCGCATAATCCGGATAATCGCAACGCGCGTCTGATTGAGGGCCGAGATCGACAACAGCAACATCGTCTCGCTGTTCGAGGAATTGGATCAATTTTTGTTTGAGTCCAAAGCCTGCGTGATCTGAGGCAATCGCGAGCCTAATTGTCATGTCGCCTCCGACTGATATTCTTGAAAGATAAGGGATACGTTAGTCCCACCAAAGCCAAAACTATTGGAGAGCGCATTCTTAATACGAGCTGGCCGCGGTGTAAGAGCGACATAGTCGAGACGACACTTCGGATCTTGCTCCACTAAATTGATGGTTGGCGGTGCGATTTGGTCCCGAATGCTCAGGACACAGAAAGCCGCTTCAACAGCCCCTGCTGCGCCGAGCATATGACCGGTCATCGACTTCGTGCTGCTCACCAAAAGACGATGTGCATGCTCGCCAAAAACCTGTTCTAAAGCTGTCGATTCAGCAATATCTCCAGCCGACGTTGACGTTCCATGAGCATTCACATAGTGAATGTCTCCGGCCGACAGTCCAGCGTCGGCCAAAGCGTTTTCCATACAACGCACGGCGCCGCGCCCCTCGGGATGTGGCAGCGTCATGTGAAATGCATCCGATGACTGCCCATACCCTAAAATTTCGGCGTAAATCCGAGCCCCTCGGGCACGCGCACTGTCGAGAGATTCGAGAACCATGACTCCGGCGCCTTCAGCAGCCACAAAGCCATCCCTCGATACATCGAAGGGTCGAGAGGCCAACTGAGGTTCTTGGTTCCGCTTAGACAGAGCTTTCATTGCCGCAAAACCCGCAACGCCAAGCGGGGTAATAGTGGCTTCAGCACCACCAGAAATAGCTACATCAACCATCCCATCACGGATCATCCGAACAGCCTCACCCAGACCATGTGCGCCCGTGGCACATGCACTCACCGGACTCCAATTAGGCCCTTGGGCACCGGTCATAATCGAGACTTGACCTGGCGCAAGATTGGAAATCAGTCGTGGCAGCATAAATGGGCTAAGACGTCGAGGCCCTTTGGTGTTCAGAATCGCTATGGCGTCTTCGATGGTTTTTAAGCCACCGAGTCCAACACCGATGAGCACCCCAGTTCGGTGAGGATCAGGAACAGGCACAGGCAGGTCGGCATCTTCGAGAGCCATCATCGCCGCACCAATAGAGAAATGGATAAAGCGATCCATCTTACGCTGGTTTTTTCGGTCGAGCCACCGACTGATATCGAAGTCGCGAACCTCACCGGCGATTGTAACAGGATGCTCCGTCGTATCGAATTGAGTGATTTGACCAATTCCCGAACGGCCGGAAAGAATCCCCTGCCACGTCGTTGACGTGTCATTACCAAGAGGTGTTACTAGACCGATCCCGGTGACCACTACCCTGCGCTGGTCGTTGTTCATGGCCACGTCACCCTCTCTTTTGCATAATCGGCTCCCGGAGAGCCGAAGGGCTTAATCGCTGCTCGCTAAGTGCTGTTGGATATAGTTTATAGCATCCTGCACTAATCGAATATTCTCTGCCTCATCGTCAGGAATTTCTACATCAAACTCATCTTCCATCCGCATAACGAGTTCAACAAGGTCCAGAGAGTCAGCTCCCAGGTCCTCGATGAAGTTTGCTTCAGGTACGATTTCTGATTCATCCTGATCGAGTTGCTCAGCGATAATCGCTCGCACGCGGTCTTCGATGCTCGCCATAGATCACCTTCCCAATTTTGATGCTCGTTCTAGGATTCAATCCATACACGACTCAAACTGAATACAAGAACAAACTAGACGGCGTTTGACTACCTAATTTACATCCCCGATGTCAAGCGATGTAGGTCCTGATTTCGATTAATCTAAACTCTTAGGTCGAGCTTATTCACCGATCAGTTCATCGGTCGACGACATAGGGAGTTCAGAGGTGCTGATTTCACCACTCGGCGCATTCATCTCCAAAGTGGCCGCGATGGCTGCTGTCAGGCCTTGGCTTGATGCTCTGCGCGCGTTGATAATCGCATTTGAAATCGCTTTAGCCGAACTCTGACCATGGCCGACCAGCGCGACGGCATTCAAGCCAAGAATAGGCGCTGCGCCGACACTCTCCCAATCGAGTTCATTGTACAAAGCGTGCAGGGGTTTCCGAAAGACCGGCGCCAAGGCCATGGCCAGCGGCCGGCTCTGAATAGCAGCTTTCACCCGTCCAAAGAGGGTTGTCACTAAGCCTTCGCATAGCTTGAGGACAATATTACCAGTGAGCCCATCTGTGACGACGACATCGGCATACCCATTTGATAAATCTCGGCCTTCCACAAACCCAATGTAATTAATGGGTGTTTGGTTCAAAAGGCGATGCGCCTCCCGCAACGCCTCCGTACCTTTCGTTGGCTCAGTCCCATTCGATAGAAGGGCCACGCTCGGTTTATCCGTCCCAAATTGAATCTCTGAGTACGCTGCACCCATCAAAGCAAACTGAGCGAGATGCGTAGCGCGAACATCAACATTAGCGCCAATGTCGAGTAGGACCGTCGGGTTGGGCTGAGTGGGTAGACTGGTGACTAAGCAAGGGCGCTCACATTTTTTCAAGCGCCGAACCGTAAGCAGGCCGACAGCGAGAAAAGCCCCCGAATTACCAGCCGTGACCGTCGCGCATGCGTCGCCGCTTTCGACAAGACGAAAACAACCGTGCATCGAGCTGTCGCGCTTGCGACGAGCGGCACGGGACGGACTTTCGCCCATGGCGATTTGTTCACTGGCGTGTTGGATAGTGATTGGAAGGTCTGCGCCGCCAAGGCGCTCGAGTTCAGACTCGACCTGCGCGCCATCGCCGACCAGGACAACGGGTCCCGCGCCCGCTCGACACGCGGCTATAGCGCCTTCGATGACAACGAGAGGTGCCTTGTCGCCACCCATTGCATCGACTGCGATGGGCAGGTTCTCCTGAGACAGAGATTGCGTCATAGGGAGTCCGGGTGTTTCGATAAGCCGGTATTAGGCTTCGACCTCAACAACCTCAAGCACGAATCTGTCCTTGTACCATCCACATGTGGGACAGATGCGATGAGGCTCTTTAGGTGAGCCACATTCTGGACAGACGTTGTACGCGTTTGCGCTGATTTTATGGTTCGCACGTCGAGAATCGCGCTTCGAACGAGATTTGCGTCTCTTTGGTACCGCCATGATTACCTCTCTTAATATGGAGCGTTACTGCCCCGTCAATTCATTTTTTTCTTCAGCTCTAATAAGGGCGCCCAACGGGGATCCATAGGCTTCTCAAGAGCCTTTTCGGTATCCTCATCGAACTCACAATCACCGGTCCCGCCCAGTTCACAGCTGGGGTTCATCGGCAAATCCAAAACCAGGTCCTGACGAAACACCTCGGTGAGGTCAATCTCATCGCCCTGGTATGTCTCCGTGTCGACCTCCGCGTCATCACTGGTCACAACCAGTTCCGCATCAGCCTCTCGCTCTCTGCGCCTCTTGACCAAAACATGCTCGTGGCTCGATGTGAGCGAGACTGTTCTGGGCGCCAAGCACCGAGTGCAATCAAAGTCGACGGTAACCGTCATTTCCCCGGTCACCACAACCTCGCCGCCAGCAGACAAGTAAACCTGCCCACTAATGGTCGCCGCGGTTTGTGGCCGATAACCGAGGTCACCGACCATGCCGGGGAGGCACGTCTGCAAAAGAGCAAGAGGCAGCTCACCAGCGAATTCCTTTTGCGATGGATTGAGGTCGTCGACCCTAAATTTTAGGTCTAGTGCTTTCATAAGCCGGCCTACTCACATCGTCACTAGGACAAACCTCTAGGGCATGACCTCGCGGAGGCGGCACATTAGTGGCGAGTCATCGAATTGTCAATCTGTTTGCACGACTTTGATCAAAGTGACCTTGAAATTGAGTCATTTCTTTCCGATCGTCTAGGCTTCTTCGACCATTTTTTCTAAGGCGGTCGCTCTATCTTGTTCGATGGGGTTCATCAATGCCCAGACGATACCGATGGCTAGGTAGAGGAGCGCAAGGCCCAAGAGATAGTGAGGCCACAGCTTGAAGGGTGTGGTCGCATACACAGCGCCAATATTAATGATTTGAAACCATTGAACGAACACATTGTTACGCGCCTTCAGCTTAGGGAGGCGAATGTTAGACACCATCGATAGCGCCAGAATAAAGAGCACAACTATGGCGTATGAAATGAACTGATCCTCAAGTCCGAATAAGCCGAGGGTCAGATAGGCAGAGGCGATAATTGCCCCTGTCATTGTCGTTGGAATACCGAAAAAGTATTGGTCTCCACCAACGGGTTCGGCAATATTGAAACGGGCTAAACGTCCTGCCGTAGCTAAGACATATCCGCCGGACACAATGATCAATGCCGTATGACCGGCCCCGCTCGAATAGTCCGGAAGTAGACTCAGCCGACTATAGACCAGTGCCGCTGGGGCAATTCCGAAGACCACGAAGTCCGCGAAAGAGTCGAATTGAACCCCGAACTCCGACGAGGCGTTGAGTAGGCGCGCCGATGCGCCGTCAAGCTTGTCTAATAGGACGCCCCACAGAATCAGCCATGATGCCAGTTCAAAGTCACCTCGAGTAGAGACGGCAATAGAGGCAAGGCCGAAGACCAGGGACAGTGCGGTGAAACTGTTTGGAACAAGATATTTAATCGCTTTCATAGGGGTTCTTTATCGAGGTCGTTCAATGGTGGCAAGGCAAGAAATGCTTTCGATGGAAATATCTTGGTCCAATTGGTCTACTCATTCGCTCGGAATACGGCTCTGCGATTGCGCTTATGAGCCGCCTCGCCGGCCCCGTAATCAGCAGGGCGCTCTTCCCCATAACTCACCAAACTAATGCGCGCTTTATCGACCCCTTTTCGGAGCAGATACTTACGCGCGACTTGTGCTCGTTTTTCACCGAGCGCAAGATTATATTCGGTGCTGCCCCGCTCGTCGCAATGACCCTCAACAGTAACGGTGACGGATTCATTATCGAGCAGCCAGTCTGCATTGGCATCGAGGGTCGCCTTTGCTTCATCGGATAAGGTAGGCTGGTTGTAGTCGAAATAGATTATCTGCATCCCTTCTGACAGCGCGTCCACAGCATCTTGGCCCGGTCCTGACTCATCGACAAACTCCGCGGCATCAATGGCATCTGGAGCCTGCGGGTTTAAGCATTCATCTTTTCGCGCTTGCGCTTTAACAATGGCCTTTTTAGCCAGCTTTTCAGCAGCGATCGCTGTCGCTTTAGCACGGGCATGTTCACCCTTTTCAGCGAGAGATTTGGCCTTTTCCAAAAGTTTTTGGGCTGCAAGATATTCATCTGGCGCACATGTTTTAGCCAATGAAGCATCGGCCATGGCTTTCTCAGCAGCGGATAATGCTTCCACAGGTCGACCACCACATGCGGCTAAGCACAGCAGCGTTGAGAAAATCAATATCCATCTAAATTGAGCGTTCGACATAATGACTCCTGTTTAACTCAGTACCGGACCCAAAAAGGGGTAAGGTACGCGCCCGTTCCTGTACTCAACTTGTGCTGATACCGACCCGTTTGATCCATGAGATAGATTTTAGCTGTACCAGACCGGGTGCTGCTAAACGCAATGAAACGACCGTCTGGCGACCACGTTGGCTCTTCATTATTACCCTGATTTTGGGTCAACCTCTTAATCTCTTTGGTGCCCACATCAACGGTAAAAATATCGAAAATGGCCCGTTCATCGCGGGCTGTAAATGCAATTAAACCAGACTTAGGGTTCCAATCTGGGGTCTGATTGTAATCGCCTTGAAACGTAAGCCGCTGCACACCGCCCCCATTCGCATTCATGACGAAAATCTGTGGTGAGCCGTGACGATCGCTGACAAAGGCGATTCGCTGCCCATCCGGTGACCAAGCCGGACTCGTATCGATGGCCTCTGAATTTGTCAGTCGTCGCTTAATCTTCCCTGTATCGGGGTGAAGTAAATAGATTTCAGGGTTTCCATCACGACTTAAGGTCAGCGCGACCGAACTGCCATCTGGACTCAAAACGGCGCCTGTATTGAGACCAGGATAAGCGGCAAAAGGGCGGGTGCTGCCGGAGCCTAGACGAAACGCATGAGGCCCTCCGCGGCGAAAACTTGTGAAATAAAGACGCCCCGCCCCCATACTCGGCAGCATGTTGATACCTCGTGTCCCAGTGAGGCCGGTCTCTTCGACGCCATCTGCGCTCATCATGTAGATCTCTTTTGTTCGACGAGACCCCTTGACGAAAACGATCTGGGTTCCAAAAAATCCACGCGTCTTGGTGTAATAGCCAATGACTTCGTTCGCAAATTCATGGGCCATGGCTCGCAGTTTTTTCACCGATGCATCGATGCGAATGGGACCATCAAAAGGTTTAGGCAAAACAACCTGGTCACTGCCTTCGACACTGAATAAACGAAAGTCAGCAATCACTTTCTTACCCACCTGCTTATAACTAATTTTGATCAGCCCCTGGGCCCCGCTATTGAACCAATCCCGATACACAGGCTTCATGCCTTCACGGTCTGATTTCGCGAGGATCTGGGCTGGTTTCAGAATGTTGAAAAACGATGAAATCGTAAGGTCTCTTTTAACCGTTCCTGACAGCGCCTCAGTCAAGCCGATGGTGTCCGATTTTGAGTCCAAGTTAATGGCTCGTGGAATGGCCATTTGAATGAGCACGAGGCCGCCCTGTTCGACTTCAACGTCCAGGCCTTCGGACGATGTAGCCGGAGAGGCTGTCCCATCTGACTGCGCCTGTACGAAAGGGGCGGCCAAAAGAGTCAGGGTTAGTCCGACTATAAAAAGCCATTTTCCATCAGCTCTCATCATTCATTTACCTTTCATTCGAGCCCGAATACCGGACCGCAGCACGATCTTTTTGAGTTTCTTATCTTTGGGAAGCGGCAGCTTTAGGTTTGTCCCGGGTCCGAATCGTCTAACAGCTGTCAAAGCGGCTTGGTCAAAAAAACGATTTCCGCTGCTTTTCAAGATTCGAGGCTTTCCTTTGACTTTCCCCGTCTTACTGATCTTAAACGCGACTTTCGCGCTTGCTTTCCGTCTGAATTCCTCGGGGATATTGTTGGGGACTTGGAACTGGCTCTCCAAGAGTCTAGAGATCCGAGTCATGTACATGAGCTTATTCTTGAGGGTTTTAGGGTCTGTAGAGCGGCCGTAAGCACTCCCCTCTTTAAATCCCGGCGCATCTTCATCGTCTGCTCGGGGATCATCCTCAATTCTCTGCATAGCCAGTGCCATGGCTTTCCGACGGCGCTTGCGGTCCTCTTTGCGCTTAACTGCCTCTAACTTCTTTTTCGCGCGTTCCTGCTTTCTTTTCTTCTCAGCAAGCTTCTGTTCGCGTTCTTTTTTCTGTTTTTCGAGCTCTTCTTGTTTCTTACGCTTAAGACCGATCTCCTCAGCCGCCGCTTCCAAGGGCAGGGCCGGCTGAGTAATTCTCGGTAGTAATTTAGGTTTCACAGGCACATCGCTTTTTCGAGCGAGTTCAACGAAGTCGATGGACACGAGTTCGGGGGGCTCAGGCGGCGGGGTAACCATTCCCATCAACAAGATAGAGGCAAACATGACCCCATTAACGCCGCAGGCCAGAACCATTGAAATGACGCGGGCGCCTTGATCTGACCGGCTCTGATTCATTTGTTTGAGACCGCTTCGGGATTTGTGATCAAAAACAGTTTCTTTTTTCCGGACCGCTTGATGCTCGCAAAAATTTTAACGGCAAACGTATATCCCAAACCATCCTCGGCATAGACGAGGATTCGATCGGAATCTTGCAATGGCTGGTTGTTGGCGACCGCTGTCTCAAGTTGCTGTAGACAGTTGACATACTGAGCCTCGGCATCGGACCCACAATTGGCCAACTCCGTCTCGCCTTGACCCATGGACAATGAGATTGTCTGATCTCGTCTGACAACGACCAACGTATCCGACGGCTTCATTGGCGCTGGTGCTCGGGTTGCTGGAAGGTTTATTTCCACTTCTTTTTTGGTCATTTCCTCGACCATGATAGGCGTCGTGACCATGAACACAATGAGGAGAACCAACATGACGTCTACAAGAGGCGTTACGTTGATCTCACTCATTGCGGCTCGCTGATTTCCGGTCTGCATACCCACGGTTCATCTACTCCAATCGAATCATTCAGTTGAAGAAGTGTCGCCGAACGATATTGAGAAAATCATTCCCAAAGTTTTCCATCTCGGCCTGCAAAGTCCTGATTCGTCCAACCAACCAGTTGTAGGCGATCACCGACGGAATGGCAGCCACAAGGCCAATGGCTGTGGCGACCAATGCCTCCGCAATACCAGGCGCGACAGTCAGCAGAGACGCATCCCCCTTCTTGTAGATGTTCAGAAAGGACACCATAATGCCCCAAACCGTTCCGAACAGGCCGATAAACGGGGCCGCACTCGCGGTTGTAGCCAAGAAAGACGTCAATTTCTCTAAATGGATGGACTCCGCATTGATGGCCCTGCGCAAGGCGCGTTCAATATTTTCCAGGTCACCCATTTGTTCGTGCATGGTATCGCCAGATTTCCCACTTTTTAACTTGGTGAGTTCGACATAACCCGCACGAAAGACTTGACTGGTTGGGCTGTACTTTAGGTCGTCACTGGTTCGGTAGATCTCGTCGAGACGCTTTGAGTCCCAGAAGGTTTTCATAAACCGTTCAGACTCTTTTCTAGCCCGTCTCAAATAGAGCCATTTGTAGATTATGATGTACCAAACGATAAGTGACATCGCGACCAAGATCACCAGCACACCTTTGACAACTGGCGAGGCTTTTAAGAGAAGGTTTGAGATTGAGACGTCATCCGCTGGTGTGCTGACGGTCATCAGTTCGATAAGTGTTGTCTCCATTCTGGGCTTCCTGACGCATTAGAATGAGCGATAATGAAAGGTAAGGTAATCCAAGGTAAGATAATTCTTACATTCGACAATGTCTACAGCAAACTGGTTGTTTAGCGGTTTGGGAACTGAACCGAACCCAAACGCACCCAAGTTGACCAACATTTCCGCTGCGCCAATGCGCCCACATGGTAATCGTTCCTTGGCCTGGAATGAGAGTCGGCATACAGTAATTGCGATGATGCTTATTCTATTCCAACCCGAGCCGCGTTTGTAGTCGAGACCACGCGGCAACGGTGTAAATGAACGGGGGCCTACAGTTGACCTATCAACGCACCGAGTTGTTCGCTGTTTGCCCACCCGGTTTAGAAACATGGACTGCGGACGAAATTAAAGGGAATGGATTCAAGCGGGTTCAAATCGAAGTCGGCGGTGTATCCTTCGTTGGCCACCCAATAAGCGCCAATCTGACTCTGCGGTGTCCAACTCGAATTTTACAACGTGTTGGGCGTTTCCCAGCCCCTACTTTTCAGGCGTTAGAACGAGGGTTTAAAAAACTCGAACTCGATGATTTTGGTGGCCTGACCGCGCACGTCAGCTGCAGCAAAAGTAGACTGTATCACTCGGATGCCGTCAAAGACCGAGTGAATCGATGGGTCAATCAGGGCTCGACTGAGTTGTACGTTCGAATCCATCGAGATCGCTGTACCGTCAGCATAGATACCTCCGGAGAACGCTTACATCGGCGGGGATGGAGACTTGAGACAGGCCCGGCGCCTCTGCGGGAGACACTGGCTTCACTGCTCTTGAGGGTCGCAGGCTGGACACCCGGTATAGCTCTTGTCGACCCGATGTGTGGAAGCGGTACTTTCCCAATTGAAGCCGCACTCAGAGCAGCCGACATCCCGCCCGGGATGGGGCGTCAATTCGAGTGTGAAAAATGGTGTAAAAAACAGGACCAACCTCGGGTTTTGAAGGCGGTGCCAACCCTCATTTTAGGCCGTGATAGAAACCAGGACACCATCGATATCGCCCAGCGCAATACGGAGCGTGCGGGCGTAAACCCAAGTCTAGAAACTCTGGATACAAGCCGACTCAAAGCCCCTGTAGACGCCGGGTTACTCATCTGTAACCCACCCTATGGCAGGCGGGCTAAAAACCCGCGAGCGTACGACCAATTGGGGCTCTTACTCTCAACGGAATTTAAGACCTGGTCGGCGGGTATTATTGTCTCATCCCCAAGGGCGCTCAGTGCGCTTAAGCGGCCGCCAAGCCGAGTGGTTCCAATCAGCAATGGGGGCCTAAAACTTAATTTTGTCGTCATGGAACCGGAGGGCCAATGACGATGAAAAACGATGCAGATGGGATGCGCAACGCCGACCTTGAGCTGTACCGCGCGCTGCTCCTCCCCCGCGTGATCGAAGAACGCATGTTGATCCTCCTGCGCCAGGGCCGCTTATCCAAGTGGTTCTCGGGGATTGGACAAGAGGCGGTTGCGGTGGGCGCAACATGGGCGCTTAACGATGACGATTTTGTGCTGCCGCTTCATCGTAATCTAGGTGTATTTACCACCCGGAATGTGGCGCTAGACCAACTTTTCCAGCAGCTGCTTGGTCGGCAAGGTGGTTTCACGGGCGGCCGAGATCGAAGTTTCCATTTCGGCCTTTTGTCTCATTCTATCGTCGGTATGATCAGTCATCTAGGCGCCATGTGCCCTGTGGCATGCGGTCTTGCTTTGGCATCGCAAATGGATGAAAGCAAAAAAATCGCGCTTGTGTTCTTAGGTGATGGCACGAGCAGCGAAGGCGATGTTCATGAAGCGATGAATCTAGCCGCAACGTGGACCCTTCCGGTCATCTTCATGGTGGAAAACAATCAATACGCATTATCCACGCCCACCAAGGAGCAATATGCATGTTCAGAATTGCATCACCGAGCCACTGGCTATGGCATGCCGGGCGTCATGGTCGATGGAAATTGCATATATGATGTCATCGAGGCCGTGTCGTCAGCGGCTCTGCGAGCGCGAAAAGGTGAAGGCCCTACATTAATCGAATGCATGACATTTCGAATGCGGGGCCATGAAGAGGCCTCTGGAACAGCCTATGTACCCGATGAACTGATGAGCCGATGGGCGGAAAAAGACCCGATTACTCGCTTAGAAAAGACACTGATCGACCGAGGGACAGTGTTGGCATCAACACAAAATTTGATACGAGAGCGACTCGAAGATCTGGTTGACTTAGAAATCAGAAAGCAGTTAGCGGCGCCAGCGGCGCAATCCTCTCCGGAACATGAACTGGCGGACGTCTATCGGAGCGCACCACATCCAAAATCAGCACCCAAAAAGTCCGGTCCCCAAACCCGTTATGTCGATGCCATACGGGATGCCCTCATCACTCAAATGGAACGGGACAATTCGACGATTCTCATGGGGCAAGACATTGCCGAGTATGGGGGCGTATTTAAAGCAACAGAGGGTCTGGTTAAACGCTTTGGCCCCAAGAGGGTCCGCAATACCCCTATCATAGAATCAGGGGCTGTTGGCTGCGCTCTTGGTCTTGCTCTGACCGGTGCAAAACCCATGGTTGAGATCCAATTTGCTGACTTCATCTCATGCGCGTTTAATCAAATCGTCCACAACCTTGCTCCAACTCATTATCGCTGGGGGGCCTCGGTTCCGGTTGTGATTCGAGCCCCATTCGGTGGCGGTGTAGGCGCAGGTCCATTTCATTCGCAATGCGTTGAATCCTGGTTTGTCTCAACCCCAGGATTAAAAATTGTCGCACCGGCCAATGCATACGATGCAAAAGGCTTATTGCTCGCCGCCTTCAGCGATCCTAACCCTGTCCTATTTCTCGAACATAAGAAGCTGTATCGTTCGAATACTGAACCTGTCCCAGAAGACCCATATGAATTAGACATCGGTCGAGGCTGCATCGTGCGTTCCGGGTCCGACTTGACGGTGGTCGCCTATGGCTGGGCTGTTCACTGGGCGATGGCTGCAGCAGAACGGTTCGCCCAAAAAGGCGCTGAGATCGAAGTGATCGATTTGCGAACGATAAAGCCGTGGGACGACGACTTAGTATTCCAATCCGTCAAGAAAACGGGTCGCGTGTTGGTTCTACATGAAGCGCAAGTATCAGGTGGATTCGGAGGCGAGATCGCAGCGCAGATTTCAGACGCGTGCTTCGAATGGCTCGATGCCCCGGTCCGCCGTCTCGGTAGCCTCGATACCCCCGTCCCATTTGCTCAGGGCTTAGAAGCTCAATTTCTACCCATCCAAAAAGTGGATAAAGAAATCTCGTCGCTATTGATGTACTAATAGAGGCTAATTGACGTTGTTGAAGGTTCCTGCCCGACGATGAGCGAATTGACCGCCACCCAAATTCAAGAACAAACTGATGCTCTACGTCGGCTTGAAATTGAGCTAGACACGGTCCTCAGACAGTCCAAAGAGGCCGCTCAGCCAGTCGTGCTTGATCAACAATCTGTGGGCCGTCTATCTCGTATTGACGCCATCCAGCAACAAAAGATGGTTGAAGCAAATCGTCGTCGACAAAATCTCAGATTAAAGAAAGTTCGTGCGGCCCTCAGCGCCATAGACGCAGGAGAATATGGACTCTGCCTTCGATGCGAGGAGGTCATTGGCTGGCGTCGGTTGCAGGCGCAGCCTGAATGTACCGTCTGTTTAGAATGCCAATCCCATCTAGAAATACGTCGAAGTCAGCCATGACGAAACAGGTTTTGATGCTGACGGCTGCATGGCCACCGGTGGCGCGTGTTGGTGTTCGCCGTCCGCTGCGTCTCGCAAGGCGCCTTCCAGACCTAGGATGGCAACCGATCGTCATGACACCCGAACCCGATTCGGTCTTTCGAAAAGCTCCAAATTTAGATCCATCGCTCTCGGTTCCGGACATCGAGGTCCATCGAGTCTCAGCATTGATACCGAGTACCAAACTCGCGCAGGGTCTACGTCGATTACCAAAGCTGGTCGCTAAGCCCATCAATCGTGTGATATCTGAGCTTCTTAAACCCGATCAATATCCCGCTTGGACTCGCGCCGCTAAGCGAGCGGCTCGAGGACTTGAAAACATTCAATGTGTATGGGTAACAGGGGGTCCTTTTGGCATGTTCTGCGTAGGTACTGCCATCGCAAAGCAATTGAACGTACCCCTGATTCTTGACTATAGAGACCCGTGGACTGTCGACTTGAAACGGAAACGAATTCCAATCGGTCCCTCTCGCCGGGCCATTCGTAAATTAGAGGCGAAGTTATTGGATTCGGCGGACGCGGTCTCTTATGTCAACACCAACATGCTCGCCCGCAATGTTGCCGCCTTCTCACCGGGTCCGTCTGCCAATTGGGTTGTCATACCAAATGGTTTCGACCCAACCGATGTTGTCTTCGATAAACCAACCACCCATGCCATACCAACCCTTGTTTATGCGGGTGCGTGCTACGGATCGAGGAGCATGAAACCCATTCTCGAAACTCTCCATACGTGCAACGCGGAGCTGCCGCCCCTTCAACTCAAGATATTCGGTGAGCTTGATCCGGCAGCGAGACGCTTTCTAGACCGTCATCCCATGCCAGATCGGGTGTCTCATGGCCAACGGATCCCGGCCAATGAATTGGCACCGATTATGGCTGGATCTGCAGCACTTTTACTCATCATTGGCAACGAACATAAGACGGCGTTAAGCGCTAAAATCTTTGACTATCTTGAAATGGACCGACCCATTATCGGATATGGGCCTCCTGGCTCCGATGCCGCTACATTGATCAAAAGCTGCGGCGTCGGACGCTGGTCATCGGATTCGGATACACTGCGCGACGCCTTGTTTCAAATCGCTTCAGACACGGTACCGTTCACGCCAAAAAAAGACGCACTGCGCCGCTACTCAGCTGATATGATGGCTGAGCGAACGGCTGCGTTATTGGATGAAGTCACCGGGCGTTAGTCTGACCGGATCAAAAGCGCCAGGCGAGAGTCAGCATTTAGATATCTTCACAATCCAATGGACAATTGCAGAGATTTTCGCCTTCAGCGCAAACACCATCACCGCAATTTAAGCAGTACTGTGTCAGTTCTGCACAAGGGAAACACATGTTGTCTGCTCCGAGAATGACACATTCGACAGGAAACAGCCCAGGGCAGCATTGCTGGTCAATATTCATCACAGCTTGACCTTCGGCGACGCATTCATTGGCCATTTCCATGCAATCATTGGGGCAGTTGCAATGGTTTTCAAAATCACCACAAATACCGTCACCACATTGTAAGCATGTGTATGCATTGGCTTCTGGCACACACTCACCGTCTGGATTGGGATACGATTCTTGAACTTCAACGAGTCCATCGCAACACGGGAGTGCGTCGGGTCCATTACGACCGAATTGGCCCTCACCAAAGCAGGGTTCCATGCCACCGCCAGCACCGCCCGCGCCGCCAGCACCGCCTTCGGCACCCGCGCCGCCAGCACCGCCTTCGGCACCCGCGCCACCAGCACCGCCTTCGGCACCCGCGCCGCCAGCACCGCCTTCGGCACCCGCGCCGCCAGCACCGCCTTCGGCGCCCGCACCGCCTGTACCGCCCACAGCACCCGCACCGCCTGTACCGCCCACGGCACCCGCACCGCCTGTACCGCCCACAGCACCCGCGCCGCCTGTACCGCCTTCGGCACCCGCGCCACCTGTACCGCCTTCGGCACCCGCGCCGCCAGCACCGCCTTCGGCGCCCGCGCCACCTGTACCGCCTTCGGCACCCGCGCCACCAGCACCGCCTTCGGCACCCGCGCCGCCAGCACCGCCTTCGGCGCCCGCGCCACCTGTACCGCCTTCGGCGCCCGCGCCACCAGCACCGCTGGTTCCTGAGTCACTGCCGCCGCACGCGCTGAAATAGCCCATCACAAAAAAGCTCAATACCAGTGTCCGCATCCACATAATCAAGTCCTCCAGAAATTTTGTCGATATCCTAAGCTAAGCGGATCGATCGGTCACCATTTTTCCGACGGTTGTCTGTCTATTTGCAATCGGCCTTGATTGAGATAGTCGATAACGACACAAGGACATGAGCTAAAAAAAGTGATATTGGGCTATCAGAGTGAGGGAGACCTGACTCAGGACGTCCACTTTGGTTTGAAAGGAAGTCGACCACGCATGACCACATCCAGCCTAGTTCACATTGTCGGCGCACGACCACAATTCGTTAAGATGGCTGTCGTTCTTGATGCGTGGCGTCATCACATAGAACCAGTGATCATTCATACCGGCCAACATTACGACACATCAATGTCGTCGGTGTTTTTTGACGAGCTTGCGATTCCAAAACCCCACCATAATCTGAATGCAGGTGGCGGCACTCATGGGAGTCAGACGGCCGCCATGCTGACGGGCTTGGAACCACTTTTGCAAGAACGACCCACTGGGGTCGCCGTCGTTTATGGTGATACAAACTCAACGTTGGCCGGCGCCCTTGTGGCCGCAAAGCTCGGTTGGAAAATCGTTCATGTCGAATCTGGCTTACGCTCTTTCGATAGACAAATGCCCGAGGAGATCAACCGAATCGCAGTCGACCATCTGTCAAGCCATCTCCTCTGCCCCACACAAAAAGCAATGAAGCAGCTTGACCAAGAGGGGCTTGGCGATCGGGCCTATTTTACCGGCGATGTGATGTTTGACGCGTCTTTGAGAGCACTGAACAGGTCTTGGGTGAGCCCATTAGCCCGATACTTAACGGACTCCGCGGCAGATAAGCCCGACTATTTTTCACGAGGGCAACTGGACATTCTTAAAACCGGGCAATACGGTGTTGCTACACTTCATCGAGCATCGAATACAGATGACCCGAAACGCCTGGCGAGCCTGATCGAAACTCTTGGTCAATTGGACTGGCCCGTTTTTCTCCCGCTTCATCCGCGAACAAAAAAAGCCATGGTCGAATCCAATATTGAACCGAAGGGCCAATTACATGTGATCGAACCGCTGGGCTATATCGATTTCGCTGCGTTGGTCGCATCATCAGTTCATGTGCTCACCGATTCTGGCGGGCTTCAAAAGGAGGCATTATTCCATCGCCGACTGTGTACAACAATGCGAGATACCACAGAATGGCCTGAGACGCTCACCGATAGCTGGAACTGTCTTGTCGGTTCCGACCCCCAAGCAATCCAGCAGGCCGCAGCGAGAGCGTACCCTGGCACCGAGCCACCCATCGATGCTTTCGGGGCTGGTAGTGCCGCCACTGCTGTCAATTCTGTGGTCATCGATGCACTTGGTATAGAAACCAAAATAGACACTTCGGAGGTGACCTATGGCGTCTGAAGAAAAGCCGTCTCCACCGCAACTCCCCGCGTCTCCCGTTCTAAAAGACTACCAGACGTACATTCAAGGCTTAGAATCGTATCACGGCTGGCTTGATGTCGACTTAGTCCACAATTGCTTTCTCATGGGTGAAGAAGTCGGAGAGCTGTTTAAAGCGATTCGGACCTACAATCGATACTATGAGAAAGCGAAATCTGATGATCCGAAAGCCGATGTTGCAGAAGAGATTGTCGATGTTTTTAATTACCTTTTAGCAATTGCCAACCGTTTAGATATCGATCTAGAAGCAGCCTTTAGAAAAAAGAACGCACGAAACATTGAGCGCAGCTGGGACGACTAATTTTTTACCCCATCGGGGTGGATAGTGGACCTTAATGAGTGGCCGTTTACGAGCAAACGACGAAAGATTGGACGCATCTGACCAGAAAGCCTTGCGAAAACCGTCATCATCGTTACACTGCGCTCACCTTAAGCCTGGTTAAATAAACCTATCCGAAAACGATGTTTTGAAGGAGCCACTGTGGCGAAAGAAGAGGGAATTGTAGTCGAAGGCACCGTGATAGAGCCACTTCCCAACGCGATGTTTCGCGTGGAATTAGAGAACGGCCACAAAGTGTTGGCCCATGTCTCAGGGAAAATGAGGAAGTTCTTCATTCGTATTCTGCCCGGGGACCAAGTGACAGTCGAGCTCTCACCTTACGACTTAACCCGAGGTCGTATTACCTATCGAGCACGATAGGCTACGGCACTAAGCCCCTCAACGAGCTGGCTTGGTTTACGGCTCATGAATCATCATCGATTCGTGGAGACTTAGGGACAGCAACATAAGGTTTACGGCTGAGCTGGGGGCAATTCACAACCGTGGGCGATACTTTTCAGGGGACCGAACGATTCAAAATACTAAGACGCCTTGGACATGGGGGTACTGGGATCGTTTATCTGGCCCATGACACACTCAGGGGTATCGATGTTGCGTTGAAGACCTTACACCAGGAAAGCCCCTATGGAATCCTCAGATTAAAGAACGAATTTAGAGGCCTTGCGGAATTGAGCCACCTCAACTTGGTTGATTTGCACGGCTTGCACCACGAAGCGAAAACATGGTTTTTCACCATGGAATATGTCGATGGTGTCGACTTTTTGGAATGGGTGAGGCCTTTCTCGCTGGTCAGCGGAGAATTCGAACTGGATTTACTCCGATTGCGAAATGCATTTGAACAACTGGCCGAAGGGTTGGTTGCTTTGCACGCATCCGGTCATTTGCATCGGGACATCAAACCATCGAATATGTTGGTCGAACGAGATGGGCGTGTGGTCATCCTCGATTTTGGACTAGCAACTAAGTTGGACCAGATCGATGTGCGAGACATCAGAGGCTTTAGCGGGACCCTCGAGTATATGGCGCCCGAACAGAGTGATGGAAGTGACCCGCTGTCCGCCAGCGATTGGTATAGTTTCGGTGTCGTCCTATTCCAGGCCTTGACAGGCGAGCTGCCTTTCCAAGGTAAACCTCTGCAAGTCGCCGTCATGAAAAAACAAAATGATGGTCCACCACCAAGTAAGCTCAATCGCCGAGTGCCTGCGGATCTAGATGCGCTCTGTAAATCCCTATTGAAACGTGACCCAGCTGAGCGCGCCACCGAGTCCGACGTACTTAACATCCTCGGCATTGAACTCGAGGAAAGCACCATCATGACAACCTCCTCGACATCGCTGACCGCCATGCCGAGGCTCATTGGGCGGGAATCACATCTAGGTGCTTTGGTCTCAGCTTTCAGTGAAATTAAAAAAGATAAATCTGTCGTTTGTAGCGTCCACGGACGGTCTGGTATGGGCAAAAGTGCCTTAATTAAGTATTTTCTTGAACCGCTCAAAAGCCGTGAAGATGTGATGATCTTGGAGGGTCGATGCTACGAACGCGAAGCCGTGCCCTATAAGGCTTTCGATCGTGTGTTCGATGACTTGACTAGACAATTGAACTGTCTGTCATCAAGCATTGTCAAAGAGCTTACGCCACCTGGAATCGGTGCCCTGACGCATCTTTTTCCGGTTTTATTGAATGTCCCCTCAATCGCAAAATCTGTGCGGTCAGACACGTTGATCATCGAGCTGACTGAAACACGTCAAGTCGCCTTCCAAGCTGCACGGGATCTATTTTCACGACTGGCAAATCGCTGGTCTCTGGCTCTGCATATCGATGATGTCCACTGGGGAGATGATGACAGTGTCGCTCTACTGCGGGAACTATTGGACCTCCCAGACGCGCCAAACATGCTCGTTTTGTGCAGTTTCCATACGGAGTCCATTCGAGGCAGTAATTTCGTTCGGTTCCTCCGTTTGATGCTTGCGCGTCAGGCGGACGGCTTCGATGGCCGTGAGATCGAAGTTGGCCCCCTAGACGATACGCAGGCAATGAACCTGACCCGATACTTGCTGAGAGAGATTAATTTAGGACAACATCATCTCGAACAAATTGTACGCGAATCCCACGGCAACCCATTTTTTGTGGAATCACTCACTCGGCACATCACGGAATTTAACGAAGATCGACGGAAAAGCGGTGGTCTGAAGACCGGCGCGATGACTCTGGACGCTTTAGTCGGAAGTCGAATCACCTCCATCGATGTCAATTCTCGCCGCCTATTACACGTCGTCGCCGTCGCCGCAAAACCGTTGCTACGCAGCCATGCAATTGAGATCGCTGGCCTTGGCGCTGAAAGTGAGCGTTGCATCAGCGAGCTTCGCGCATCTCACTTGCTTCGAACTAAAACCAGCGACAATCAAGTTTTTCTCGAGGTCTATCACGACCGATTGCGCGCGCCCGTACTCGACGGGATATCAAAAGAACGAGCGACTCAGATCAATCTTGATATCGCCCTGTGTTTAGAGCGGGGCAGTGAGCGCGAGCCTGCCGCATTAGTAGACCATTTCGTACACGCGGGAGACTTCGATAAGGCCAGACAATACACAGCCGAGTCGGCACGAATGGCGGATAACAAACTGGCCTTTGAACATGCGGCGACACTCTATGATCAAGCGCTCAGCATTCATCGCCAGAGTGTCACAATCCCCGCGTCGGATGACGCTGTCGAGGAAGAAATCGAGCTGCTCATGGCCCTGGGTCAAGCACTCTCCAATAGTGGACGAACACATCAATCGGCAAAGATCTTCGTAGAAGCCGCTACTAAAGCGGACGATTCGCTCCGTAATGAGCTGCGAATGAAAGCCTGCATAAATCTGATTTTATCTGGAAGCCTCGAGCAAGGGTTAGACCTCTTAGGAGACATCCTGGGCGAGCTGAACATTCCTTTTCCACTCTCGTCTCAAGAGGCATTGCCGAGCCTCGGCAAAACTCGAAAAGCCATCGAGGAACGGGGGTATTCGACCCACATGAGGCTGGATATACCGGAGGAGACCGTTGAGGCCCAATATATCGACGCCTGCTGGACGGCAGCTGTCAGCTTGGGCATGATCGACTACGTTCGAGCGGCAGACTTCCAAGCGAGAGGGCTGCTTAAAGCGCTCGAATTCGGGGACCCATACCGACTAGCGCGATCCCTTGGCCTACAAAGCATGTACACCGGAGCCAGCGGCCCCAATGAGATCGATGCTGCACTCGATGTCGCGAATCGAGCTATGACCCTTGCTGAAACTGTTGATAAACCTCATGCGCTGGGTCTCGCCCACTACGGTCGCGGCGTCGGTCTTCTGCTTACAGGGCGCTGGGCTGAAGCCCAAGAAGCGTTGGAGTATGCAGCCGACGTATTTCGTGAAAGCTGCCAAGATGCGGCCTGGGAGCGGTCAACCACACATGTGATGCTCTTCTCGGCGATGGCGATGCGGGGAGATTTCAAGCCCATCGTCAGTCGAGTACCCGAATTACTTGAATGGGCAAAAGACCGAGGAAACGAATTCTTTGCGACCAGTATGCGCACAGGCTATCCCAGTTTAGCCTGGCTCTGCGGTGATGATCCCGATACAGCTGAACGAAATCGGTCTGACGCCATTCAGAGATGGAGTCATGATGATTACCAAATCCAACAATATTTTGGCTTGATGACGCAGGTCCATCTCTGTCTCTACAAGGGTGATTTCGAACTGGCTTTAGAACATGTCGCAGATGCGTGGGTTCCGCTTCGGCGTGCGATGATCGATCAAATTCACTTTGTCAAAAGTGACCTGCTCAGCCTAAGAGTCCGCGCGTCACTCGCCGCCCTCACAACAAGTAAACGGGTTCCAGAATTGAGTGAACGAATCGAGCGTGATCTTGAACGATTAAAGGAAAACCCAGCCCAGTGGGTCCGGGCACAGAGCTGTCTTTTCCAAGCGTGTCTAAACGAGTATCTAGGGCACGAAGACGCGGCAAAGATCGGCTACGCCAACGCGATCGACGCACTGGCTACCGCTGACCTCGGGGGTTATCTTGCTGCTGCAAAAATTCGCTATGGCTCACTCTTGGGCGGTGATGAAGGCCGCCAATGGCTCGATGCAGGGATTGACCAATTTAAGATGCAAGGCGTACGAAAGCCAAGCTTGATGACACGCTTATATGCACCTGGCTACACCGACTAAAGCACTCATATAAAGGAGAAAATACTGTGTCCTACCAACAGTTAACATCTCATTATCGGACGATATCTCATCTGGATAATGTTCTCGGTCTACTCCATTGGGACATGGCGACGATGATGCCAAAAGGGTCCGCTCAAGCCCGCTCCGCCGAGGCAACCACCCTCAAGTCCATCTGCCATGGTCTTAAGACGAAGCCAGACATTGAGGATTGGATCGACGCTGCAAAGGGCGAATCACTGGGCGATTGGGATAAGGCCAACCTCAGAGAAATCGAACGAGAATACAACCAGGCCAACGCACTGCCCACCGACCTCGTAGCAGCCATGAGTGATGCAATATCTGCCTGCGAAATTGCATGGCTGAAAGCGCGTCCAGCCAATGATTTCCAAAGCCTCTGCCCCTACCTTGAGCGCGTTTTTGAATTGGTTCGTGAACAGGCCCATGTTCTGTCAGATCGGTCAGGTCTGACTCAGTACGATGCCCTTTTAGACTTGTATGAACCGGGATATAGCAGCGCGCAATTAGATACGGTTTTTGCAGAACTGGAATCATTCCTGCCGAACCTTGTCGGAGAGATCATCGAACACCAAGAGCGCATGGGCCCCATCGTTAAACCAAGCGGCCCCTTCGACATTGAGATCCAAAAACAACTCGGCCGAGATCTGATGGATGCACTGGGATTTAATTTCGATCACGGCCGGTTAGACGTCAGTGCGCACCCTTTTTGCGGAGGAAGTCCTGACGATGTTCGGATTACAACCCGCTACACAGCGGACGACTTCATGCAAAGTATAATGGGCGTGATCCATGAAACAGGTCACGCGCTCTACGAACGAGGGCTCCCCAACAGTTTTCGGGGCCAACCTGTTGGCCGAGCCCGAAGTATGGGCATCCATGAGAGCCAATCCTTACTTATGGAAATGCAAGCGTGCAGAAGCCCAGAGTTCGTCTCTTATCTGGCCCCTAGATTGAGGGCTGCATTTGGCGCAACTGGCCCAGGCTGGTCAACGGGCGAGATGCTGCGGAGTTATCTTGAAGTTCGGCGTGGGCTCATCCGAGTGGATGCCGACGAGGCAACCTACCCACTTCATGTCATTCTACGCTATCGATTGGAAAAAGCTTTACTCAGCGGTGATCTGGCATTGGCGGACCTGCCGTCAGCCTGGAATGACGGAATGCGTGAGCTGGTGGGCATTGTACCCGAGACCGACACCAATGGATGCATGCAGGACATCCACTGGCATATGGGTTCCGTTGGTTACTTTCCAACATACACATTAGGCGCCTTGAATGCGGCCCAGCTCTTCGAGCAGGCGGTCACGGACATACCCTCAATTCCTGATGAAATTGGTCAAGGTAATTTTAGTGGGCTGGTCACTTGGGTCAGAGAGAGCGTTCATCAGAAAGGCTCTCTGTTGTCACCCAATGACTTGATGGTGTCGGCGACAGGTCGACCATTGGATCCATCTGTATTCAAGCGTCATATAAAACGACGCTATTTGGAGCAGTAATATGTCCATTAAAAACATCTTTTTCGACCTAGATGGAACCTTACTCGACTCAATTCCATTGATCGTCGAATCCATGAGACATGCCCTTGAGCAAGAGTTTGGATATTCACCTGACGATAAAACATTGGTTTCAGGCATTGGCACACCACTTATCGAACAGCTGAAAATCCATGGTGCAAAACACCTTGGTCGTCCGCTCACACAGGCTGAAGTGATGACATCGAGAGCCGTATATCATAACCACAATCTATCAAATCATGATGCGTCCATACGCGCGTTTGATGGAGTCGCCGATATAATCAGCACCTTGCAAGCTCGACAGATTCGACTGGGGATTGTCACCAGTAAACCTCAAAGTACGGCCCGACGAGGGCTGAGAATCTGCGGCTTAGAAGATGCTTTTGAATTCGTCATTGGATTCGATGATGTTGAACATCCGAAGCCGCACCCTGAACCGGTACTCAAGGCCGTCAGCCTCATGGATGCGAGTCCTGATGCCTGCTTGTTCATTGGGGATTCACCCCATGACATCTTGAGTGGGAAACGAGCAGGCTGCCTGACCGCAGCTGCGCTATGGGGCCCATTTGATGTCGCTGAACTCACTCTATGTGAACCAACGTATCTGATGAACTCAATGACGGATATTCTAACTTTAATCTGAGATGTTCTAGGCTCTCAGAGGTAGGCTTTCTACAGCCTTATCAAGCGAATTGCGATTGAATCGCAACCGCCCGTTCCGATGCAATGTTGAGTGCATCGGCGATATAGTTGAGAAGTTCTTTTTCTCGTCGATGCAGGACTAAATCCGAGAAGGCCATACTCGCAATTAATCCAAATATGCCCTCATTTTGGTCATCGACAGTTTGACCGAGCAGCTTGACGGCCTTCGACACAAGTTCGAGACGCGCTTCTCGCGAGTTAGCATAGCGTGCCGGCGATGACGCCGTATTAATTCTTGCTCGAACGATCTGTTCTTTGGATTGTGTCCAATCTAATTCCAAGAGTGTATCTTCGAACTCAATCTGCTCAAGGGCTGACATTCGATTGTCGGCATAAATCACCAAACAGAGCATATCGACCACAGCGTGCACCTGATTGGTGGTTAAATCGCGAAGATTGGCTCTCGTATTCGCGCGCGTGACCATAGTCGCCCAACTGCTCATCGGCCGTCCTCCCCGATTAAGTGTTTGCACTCTAGATCAAATACGGCGCTGGATCGAGGGGTCCGTTAGCGAAAGTTGCTGGCTTTATGAACTTTTCTTTTAAAGCGGTAATAAACAGGATTTTTGGCGAGACTCGATGTCATGGAAAGAGGGGGTATCGAACCGGTACTTAGGTTGACCGACTTCACTGATTTGTCCATCTCTGAACGAGGAGGATCCAAGGGGTTTACTGGTCTAGAAATAGTACATTTAAGCAGCTCAAAAGCGCCGTTAGACAGGCGCCTGTTATGGATACATAAATAAAAATCCAACAAAATGAACGAGGCTGGAATGAGTTCTCGTCTCAGCGCTGTTGACACAGATGAGACGCCGAGGACTTTATCTCCCCGAAGATCAAGCGATTCCCCCCGAACCAAGGCGTCTCAGGAATCTAACTGTCTTGTGGATAATGCTTTTGCATGACCACTCAGTCAGTTTTCCAGTGAATCCGGCCGCTTTTCCCCTCGTGCGGCCGGGTTCACATCCCCCTTCCACCCCAATTAACCTACGTCCGGTCTCCAGGTTTCACCCGTCGAGCATGCGATATGCTGAAAGTGGAGACCCGCCTGGTCAATATCAATTTGTCCAATGAGTATGGGCAGTACGAAGCGCCGCGGTCCACAACTGCCTGGGTTAAAAACCGCAATACCCCGATCGTGAGTCAACAGGGGTACATGACTGTGCCCGCAAACAACAAGTTGAGCCTGCATCGCAGACGCCAAGCTATGGATTGGGCTCTTTAATTTAGGTCCACGAACAGCAATATGTGTCAGCAACCAGCATGAGCGGACCACGCCTGCTGACTCGAAAAAAATTGTGACGACATCGGGTAAATCACACTTGACGGAGTCGATGTTTCCACGAACAGCAATCAATGGGGCAATCTTTTTCAACGGATCGAGCACGGACAGGGTACCGATGTCACCTGCATGAAGAATGAGGTCCGGTTGTTTTTCTTTAATGATTTCAATGGTGTTTGGATGGGGCTTTGAGTGGGTGTCCGCGACCACGATTACGCGGGTGTTTTTAGCCAGTTGTATTCGCTCTGTCGATGTAACTGGTTTGCGACCTTTCATCTGACCCACTCCTTTTGACCGAATCCACTGGAGTGGCTAGCACGGGTTTTGGGCGGGTTCAAGTAGAGGGTCTCTTTGCAACCAAACCGAGATCTGATGAACTGAATGGATGGTTTTGAAGGGCAGATGTCACCATCGGAAGCGGACGGCCATGACGCTTGATCATTGACCCGATACAATGAAGCATGGCATGCCATAGCTGTTATGAATGTGCTGGAGTCATGGTGAATCGCTTATATTCTGAATTCGATGGTTTGGTCGCAAACACGCCCATGCGGCAGCTCCAAAAATTAGTCCATCGGACGGATATTCGGGTTTGGGCCAAGCTAGAGGGGACTAATCTGGGTGGATCTGTAAAAGACAGGGCCGCTCTTGCTATGATTACAGCGGCGGAGCAAGCCGGACACCTGGATGGTGGCCGCCGACTCGTCGAAGCGACCAGTGGTAATACGGGCATTGCTCTGGCGATGATCGCCACTCTTAAAAAAAAGCCGATTACATTACTCTTGCCTGAATCAGCGACGCCCGAGCGTCGGGCGATCATGAAGGCCTATGGAGCCGAGGTCATCCTTGTCGAGGACGGCATTGTAGCAGCCCGCGATCGTGCACAAGAGATGCACGACGCCGGCACCCATTTTCAGCTGAATCAATTTGCAAATCCAGCCAATCCACAAATGCACTATGAGACCACCGGGCCCGAAGTCTGGGAGAATACTGGAGAGAAGGTGACTCATTTCGTCAGTTCGATGGGCACAACGGGCACAATCATGGGTACCTCGCGTTTTTTAAAAGAGAAAAACGACCAGATCAAGATCGTCGGAGTCCAGCCAGAAGACGGGTCTAAAATACCCGGCATCAGACGCTGGCCAACCGAATATTTACCCAAAATTTATGAACCGGAACGAGTCGATGAAATCATCGATGTCTCACGAGAAAAGGCGGAAGAGATGACCCGTCGTATGGCCATCGAGGAAGGTCTCTTTGTTGGCTTGTCATCCGGTGGGGCCTGCTTAGCTGCACTTCAAGTGGCACAGACCGCCCCGGCACAAAGCGAGATTGTTTTTATCGTGTGCGATCGGGGTGACAAATACCTATCTATCGAATCCCTGTTTCCGACCTGAGGAGTAAATCATGTCAACGGAAAGAACAACCGAAGGTATCGAGGCGGCCGTGTTTCGTCGTCTGAGGGACCATTTGCAACAGAATACAGATGTACAAAACATCGATCTGATGATTCTAGCCGACTTCTGTAGGAATTGTCTGTCAAAATGGTACGTGGCCGAGGCGTCTGATCGAGGCGTCGAATTGGACTATGAAGACGCGCGGGAGCTCATATACGGGATGCCGTACAGCCAATGGAAATCGGAGCACCAAACCCCGGCATCGCCGGAACAGCTGGCCGCTATGGACGCTCGCCGTTCGAGGTAACCGCCGCCAGCGCGTCATCGAGAATGGTGATATCAGCGCCGGGCTTAATCGCGTCACCGAGAATACGTCGCCATCGACGCCCCCCCGGTCGACCGTAGAACAACATGAGCATATGCCGGGTGACGGAATTGAGTCGGCCTCCACTAGCAAGCCAATCCGAAATGTAAGGCCGCATCGCACGAACAACCTCAAAAACAGTGGGTTCAGCCTCTGCCTGTTCGTCGTAGAAAACATGGTCTACTTCGGAGAAAAACATTGGGTTTTCATAGGCGGCGCGACCGATCATGACGGCGTCGACATGGCTTAAGTGATGACGCATTTCGGAGATGTTTGTGACGCCGCCATTGATCTCGATTCGAAGAGCATCCCGCTCTATTTTTAACCGGTAGACATCGTCGTATCTCAATGGCGGAATCGTCCGATTCTCTTTGGGGCTAAGGCCTTGAAGCCAAGCCTTACGTGCATGGACCGAGAATCGGTCTGCCCTTGATTTTGAGACCACGTCGACAAATCGGAGCATGTCTTCGTAGCGGTCCAAATCATCGATGCCAATTCTGTGTTTTACGGTGACCGGAATCGAGACAGCGGCTCGCATTTCAGCCACGGCGTCCGCAACCCGTTCTGGCTCAGCCATTAAGCACGCACCAAACCGACCTTTCTGAACCCGGTCACTGGGACACCCAACGTTTATGTTAACCTCATCATAACCGCAATCTGCAGCGATCATTGCACAGGTACGCAGAGCGCTTGGATCGTCACCCCCTAACTGCAGAGCAATCGGGTGTTCCACCTCGGAGTATCTGAGGTGGCGAGCTCGGTCACCGTGTAAGATCGCTCCGGTGGTGACCATTTCCGTATACAGGAGAGCGCGTTTAGAGATTTGCCGCATGAGGTAGCGAAAATGTCGATCCGTGCGCTTCATCATCGGTGCAACGCTGACTGGATTATTTTCGCCCCGATAGGGCACGGCTACCTGCTCCATGGCTAGTCTGCGTCAGTCGCTTGTAGGAACTTATTGATCAAGGGTCCATTGCCTTGAATCGCTGTTCGCTGCTGGTAAAAGCGCATGCCACGAGTCCCGCCAAGTTCTTCACCACCACCAGCACGGCCAGGACCGCCATGAAGGAGATGGGGTAACGCCATTCCAGGTGCGTAAGCCTGCTCGGCTATCTTTGCATCAGTGAGGACCACTCGCCCACTCCAAGGAGCAAGACCATCGATTGATTGGGCGAGAAAATCTCTTTCGTCGGCATAGACCGAGGCGACCAGACCTCCTTGACCTTTTTGAATCAATTCGCAGGCCATCTCAACCGAGCCATCGTAGGGTAAGATCGTTGATACGGGTCCAAAGACTTCCAGTTCATGAATGCTCTTTGCACTGGCGGAATCGCGTGCCTGAAGCACCAAGGGTGACAGAAAATACCCGCACTCGTCGGCAACTCCCTTGATGGCACCTCTGTCCAGACTGCCATAGACCAGATCTGCATCTTGCATCAATTCATGGATACCAGATTGAGCGCTCTTCAATTGAGTCGCTGTCGCCAAGGGGCCCATGTGGACACCATCGGCACCGGGATCGCCTACGGTGATTCGATCAAGTCGCTCAGCAATGTCTTCGACGAATTCATCCACTTTGTCCGATGGAACCAAGATACGTCTTGTCGCCGTGCATTTCTGACCGGCCTTCTGCGTCATTTCAAGGGCGACATCGCGAATGAAGGCATCGTAAGTCAAGTCCTTCGCACCGGGTGATAAGACGGTCGAATTCAAACTGTCTGCCTCGATGTTAAGAGCGGCCGCTGTTTGTAGAACGCGGGGATGTCGGCGAATTCGATCGGCCGTCTCAGCACCACCCGTAAACGCGACGACATCGGGCCACTCAATGTGATCGAGAAGGTCATAGGCACTGCCACAAACGAGGCTCAGTACACCGTCTGGGAGACTATCCACAGCCGAAAGCGCCCGGACCATGGCCCAAGTCATGTACGCGGTTGATGTAGCGGGCTTCGAAATGACTGGCATCCCAGCCAAAATCGCGCAAGCCGCTTTTTCAGCTAGCCCCCATGCCGGAAAATTAAACGCGTTGATGTGCACGGCCACACCAGGTTTAGAACTGAGAATGTGTTGACCCTGGAGACGTGCCCCCCCGATTTGAATCGGGTCGCCATCGATCAAAGTGCGGCGTTCACCGAGCGCGGCGCCTAACTTTGCGTAATACATGAGGGTCCCGGAGGCGCCATCGATGTCGAACTTTGCATCACCTCGGGTGTTTCCAGCATTAATTCGGCCGATGTCGATCAAGGCCTCTCGTTCAGCATGAATGGCCTTCGCCATGGCTTTCAAAAGTGCCCCTCGTTCGGCAAAGGTCATCTTGCGAAGGGCTTGACCACCAAGATCTCTTGCGTAATCGAATGCCTGACCGAGATTCAACCCCTCTGTCGACGCCAGCGCAACAACTTCTTCGGAGGTGGGATTATACAGACGGCTTCCGTCGCCCGCACCGTCTCGCCACTCACCCGCGATCCAGCTACTCAAACGTTGCATACTTTTCTCCATCATTGTCATTGCTACGGACACAGTGTGACCAAGTCTCTGAGGATAGTGTTACCAAGTCTCTGAGGCTTGAACCCTGTCGTAGTCTTGGACCGTGTCTATTTCTCGCCAATCTCCGTCGATTGGAACAACACCAAAATGCTCCTGATTGGCGATCGCATCATTGACGAGGTCGGTCAAATAAGCTTTTCGCAATGTGGGTGCATTAACATAAGGTTTGGAATCACCGCGCGCCAGGACATCGCGATACCGAGCCCAAAGGCGGGCGATCATGGCCCCATCGAATTTTGCTAAGCCGATAAACTCACCACATGCGCGCTCACCGCCCACTTCTTTACCGACACGGACGATGTGTCCATTTTCACGAATCTCACATAACTCGGCTTGTTCTATGGGGTGGTCTGTGCGGCCCTCATAGATTTTTTCCCAACCGAAATCTACAACGAGAGCATTGGGGAAAAAACTATTCATTAAAGCCTGGACGACGCCAGGGCCATAAACGATATCGCCATAACTGACGACCACGTCTCCAACCAATTCGGGTCCAGCGCAAAACAAGCTCATAAGGATGTTGTTGGTTTGATATTCAGGGTTCGCAACAATCCGAATATCTGGTGCTTGAATACAGCTGCGTTTATACCCGCCGATCACAACAATCTCATCAACTCCATTGGCGCGCAATGCATCGATTTGATGATGTAAAATCGGTTTACCATGGACTTCGACCATGCATTTTGGTCGGTCCGCAGTATGTGGTCTTAAACGAGTACCCATACCCGCCGCAATGATGATTGCCTTCATTCGCTACCCCCGTCAGGATGGCGTTCTACCCTGTCAAATCGTCCTAAACGAAAACATATGCCGAGCGTTGTCTGCCCAGCATACAGCATGTGTACCACTCCATAGGCCCATACGAATAGATCCATTCGATTGAATAACGCAAAAATCGGTAAACAAACCGGGTACTGAGAAATCAAGCGGGCGAGCATCAGGACGGGCCAGAGTGGGGTTTTTCTATTGTGAGCCTCAGCCACCGATTGGCCGTGGCGTTTTCGCTCTTGGCCCGTCGCATCTGCGTAGACGTCCGTTCGAACGAATTTAGTCAAGGACAGAGCCATGCCCAATAAGGCCAAAGTCGAGATGCCCACCCAATACGGATATACAGAGCCAGACTCAGCTTCAAGTGCCCATCGAACCGTCAACGCAGCGATGAGCAAAAACGCCTTGATTTCATCGATCAAGAAATCAAGTTCGCCGCCGACGGGCGATGACCGCCCTGTAACACGAGCAAGCTGTCCATCGGCACAGTCTAGAATATAGGCGAGCTCTACACCTAACACCCCAAGCCAAAGACCCAAATGACCAGGCAGTGCAATAAACGCGGCGACGGCCAAGAGCATAGGAACAATTGAAATAATCGTCACCTGATTGGGCGTGACCCTGGTCTTCGCCAAAGCGGCGACAAGGACAGCTGCAAGGGGTCTTGCTAAGTAAATGTTGAACATCGAGTCAGCGGGCTTAAGGCTGTTGCGATAAATCTTGGGAATTTCAGAAAGCAAAGGTCGTCCCATCAACAGAATCTCTCTGAGGTGTCGTACAGTGACTGGAAATATGATGCGAGGAAAATCTGCTCTGAAAACCAGATCTTAGGACCAAGAACTGGCCGTAGACGATTGGCCTTGATCCTGGTTTTACAATCGACTGTATTTTAGACTCGGTTTAAAACTGGCACCATAACGACAAAAGTTAATTATTTACAAGCACTTACATTAACCATTTTCTTGACGAAAAGTGAAATCAGTCGGACCTTTTATAGTGTACTTTTGTCGTTCTGGAGTAAGGGTGTGCGTACTCATAACCCGATGAGCAAAATACTTGCTCGCGCCTTTCATAGCATCTGGCTCATGCTACCGCTTATGGTACAGGCTCAAAACCTGCAGAATTTTGAGCCCAAACCAGGGCAGAATGGGATTGTTGTCTCATCGAGTTCAAAAACACTCGATGCGGGTCATCTTGTCCCATCTCTGACATTGAGTTTTGGTGATCAACCGGTTGTCTCACGAGATCCCAATGCAAATGTTAACGGAGTTTATGTCGATCGACAGACGGGTCTAGACTTGGGCGTCGTCTGGGGTGTGATGGATGGATTTGAGATCGGGCTGACAATGCCGATGGGTGATGTCCGTGGTCAAATGCTCAACGAGTCCGATAAGGAAGGCATCGCCGTCGGTGACCTGAGACTGTCGACGAAGGTGAACCTCATCGGTGCGGGTCGACGCGGTTTCGGCTTGGCTCTTTTACTAAACGCGACCGCACCGACAGGCTCAGACGATCAACTTTATGGAAGTCGTGGGGCCACCATGAGTCCCGGTATAGTGGGTGATTTACGGTTAAGAGACATTCACTTAATAGCAAATATTTCTGCGCGTTTCCGCACCGAGACTCAGGCCTTTGAAAATCTCGAAATTGGTCACGAAGCTGTCTACAGCGGCGGTGCGATCATCGATTTAGACTGGCCCGGGTTAGCCATGGTCGCGGAGGTCTTTGGCTCAATGCCCCTACAGCCAAGCTTAGTCGATGACGCGAGTTTTCCCGTCGAAGCCTTGTTGGGTCTTCGCTTCGAGGCCTTTGGTGCCCACTTTACAATCGGGTCGGGGTTTGGTCTGAACCCTGATCGGGCAGTTCCGAACCATCGCCTTCTGTTCAGCATGTCTTATGACCATTGGACAAAATCCGACGCCCCAATCCAAGAGCCGGCGACAGAGTCAGATACGCCACAAACGATCTCCTCTGACAATGCGGTGACAGCTCAGCTGGACCCTGGTCCAAATCAGGATGAGGACGAAAACACAGTCCCAGCGACCCGGTCAAACCAAACAGGCGTAACACCAAGCACAGTGAATGGGCCTCTAGACGGCGAGACCAAGCAAGCCATTTCACCACCGTCTGAAGACACCGAAGAGACACCAAGTCAGACCGACAAACCAAGTGACCTTAATCCGGCCATCCAGCCAGACGCCTGCGAAGCACCGAACTCAGAGGATGGAGGGACTCAAACCAAGTCGTCTCCAGAGCCGACGGCGGCGACAGCGACCCAAACCATGACTCATGGAACCCCGTCAAACGAGGGTGATGAGCCCGAAAAAGACGAAAAACAAGTTGCGACCGCACTCGAGGCATGGCCCGCGCAAGCCGCACAGCCCGACCCAAAAATAGCATCGGCCAAAAAATCTGAGGCGCCGACGCAGTCCGACGGCGATAGGGCGCCTGAGACAGCGCCAGAAGACAACGCCCAGCCCAAAGGCCCAGCCACAAACAAAGCAGAGGAAATAGAGCAAGTCACCGTCGATAAACCAAACTCTGTCCAGGAGAGTCAACAACCTGAAGGTGTCGAAGAGACAATCCCCAAGCCTGTGTCCGTGGACAACTCAGACGCTGATAGCAAAGAGACTCGAGAGACAGCAACAACAGCCGAGACTAAAAACACCGAAACGCAGACAGACATGGCGCCTAAAGCCGATGTCTCGGACACGATAATGCCAGGTCTAAAAACCGCCAGCACATCAGGAAGCCAGGAAGACGTGCTGCCAGAAAAGACTGAAATAGCATCGGATTTAGACGGGGATGGCGTACCTGATAAGGACGATGGCTGTATGAACGATCCGGAAGACTCGGACGGATTTGAGGACGAAGACGGGTGCCCAGATACGGATAACGACGAGGACGGTGTTCCAGACAATGAAGATAAATGCCCCAATGGTGAGGCCGGCCCATCAGCTCAAACAGGGTGTCAGTCTGTTAGCGACAAATCCACTGAGCCGCCTCAAGAGAGGCCCGAACCTGAGCCTGTAGAGCCACCGAAAAGTAAACCAACACCCGTTGGCGACGATGGACGGGTAGAATATAAAGGGCAGATCCGCTTTGTGCCCGCCTCCCCACGACTCACATCAGCCAGCAAAACGCTGCTCAAGGAGATTGCAGGAAACATCGATAAAATCGGTCCGAATCAAGTCCTCAGTGTCGAAGCATACTCCTTTGTCATGACAACGCCTAAGCAGAACGTACGGATCTCTGGCGAGAGAGGGCTTGCCGTTCGGGATGCACTGATCGCAAGCGGGGTTGAGCCGAATAAAATTGTCCATGTGGGCTTAGGCTACGGCGATAAAGACCGACGTAAAAATGCCGTGGGTGATGGTTTGATTGTCTTGCGAATGGGTCCAAAGACCAAGGCCCCCTACGCAGTCGAGACAATCGCACTTGCCAGATCAGATAAGCTCTCGTTTAATTTCGAACTGGGTCGTGCCGTTCAGGAAGGCGATGTAGAGGTCAATCTTGACGGGCCCAATGTCATCATGATTCGGCTTCGGGGTGCGCAGGTGGAGCGACGCTGGGTCGAGCTAAAAGACTCGCTGATAAAACGAACACTGCTACACCCATCATCTGAAGTGATTCCAGCAGCTATCCTAAGAGTCCGATTGAACAAAGCTGTCCCGCCTGAGCTACTCGACAAAGCGTACTTCGAGGCGTCTGGCACCTCGGTTAAAGTCTCGTTTAGGCGATGGTAACCTAGGCTGTGGGGCCATCGGTAGCGGCCATTTAGTCCATCGAATCAATAATCAAGAAGGCGGTCGACAGCCGACTCAATGTCTGCAACTTGTGGCAGGATTGTGTCTTCGAGGGTGGGATGGTAGGCAACGAAGGAGTCCAGCGCTGCGACTCGCTTAACGGGGGCGTCTAACCACTCGAAAAGCTCTTCGCCAATACGACTGGCGATCTCAGCACCATAACCCCAAGCCTTGGTCTCCTCATGGACGATGAGAGCACGGCCCGTCCGCTTAACGGATTCAGAGATCATATCCCAATCATAAGGGGACAGCGTCCTTAAATCGATGAGGTCTAATTGACAGTCGCGCCGTTTGCGGAGCGCACGAATGGCCTGGGTCGAGCGGTGAACAAGAGCGCCGTACGTGATTAACGTAAGCTCATTACCCTTCATCACTTTCTTTCCCTTGCCAAAGGGAATCATGAAGTTGTCGCCAGGATAGGGTCCCTTGTTGTAGGTTTGCCGATAGAGATGCTTTGGCTCTAGAAAGATGACAGGGTCATCACAGCGAATCGCTGTTCTTAAAAGCCCGTTGGCATCGAGTGCTGTCGAGGGCATCACAACCCGTAAGCCCGGAATGTGAGTAAATAAAGTCTCGGCGCTTTGACTATGGTACGGCGCACCGCCCTTCAAATATCCACCGCTTGGAGCCCGAATGACGACAGGCGCAGGCCAATCGTTGCCACTGCGCCACCGCGCGGTCGCCAACTCATTACGGATCTGCTGAAAAGCTGGCCAAATATAATCCAGAAACTGAATTTCGACGACAGGCTTTAGACCACGCTCTGCAAGGCCAACAGCGCGGCCAACAATATTGGCCTCTGCCAGTGGTGAATTGAAAACTCGATTTGAACCATGGGCTTTTTGAAGACCTGCTGTGACCTTGAAAACCCCACCTTTGCCCTTGCATTCATCGAGGACCTGTTCCCGACTTGCGTCGGCAACGTCTTCACCGAAGACAAGGATGCGCGGATCGCGTTTCATTTCATCGATCAAACATGCATTGAGAAGATCAACCATCGTCTTTTGGCCAGTTGTATCTTCAATGCTCGATTCGTTATCGAAGGAACTCGACGTTGGATCAACTGTACCGGAGTAGATGTAATCGTATACCTCGTCTGGCAAAGGCATAGGCGCTTTCAGCGCACGGTCTGTTGCAAGCTCAATCTCTGCGTCCACGTCGTTGCGGATTTTTTCGAGCTGCCTTTCATCCAAGATGTTCGAATCCAATAGCATTTGCCCATGGACGGTAATGGGATCTCGCTTTGAATCAGCGTCTCGCTCCGATGCTGGACGATACATCTTTTCGTCATCGCTCATTGAATGACTGTAGGGTCGGACCACCTTCGCATGCACTAGGGCTGGGCCTCGGCGCGCCCGACAATAGGCAACCGCTTGGGCCATCGCTTGATAGCTCGCGACGAAATCACATCCATCGACCTCGAGAATTAATAAATCTGGATAGTTCTTGACCAGTTCACTGATGGATCCACCGGCTGTCTGCACTTCTACAGGCGTGCTGATGGCATAGCCATTGTCTTCGACTAGAAAAATCGTGGGCAGCTTTTTATTGCTGGCCGTATTTAAGGCTTCGAAAAATTCACCTTGGCTGGTGGTCCCGTCCCCCGTTGTAATGAGAACAACCTCGTCTCCATGTCCGACCACCGACTCTTGGACCTCGGCGACTCGTTCTCGATACCAACTGGCCTCGGCTGCCCCTACGCCCTGAAGAAATTGAGTGCCTGTACAGCTGGACTTCGAAATGACATTGAGCTTCTTGTGGCCCCAGTGGCAAGGCATTTGCCGCCCCTTGCTGGTCACATCTGTTTTCGCACCGACGGCGGCGAGAAGGTTTTCTTCTGCCGTCATACCCAATTGCAGCATGAGCGCGCGATCGCGGTAGTACGAAATCACATAATCGTGCGATGGTTTTAGCGCCAGACCAGCGGCTGTCAAGATGGCTTCGTGGCCAGCACCACTGATTTGAAAATAGATTCGATTCTGCCGCTTGAGGGCTATTTCCTTGTCGTCAAGGCGTCGGGACAGATAGATGTTTCGATACGCAGCGACGAGTTGCTCCTCGCTCAGCGTAACAGGTGTATCACTGATGACAGACGCAACCATCTTCATCCTCCTCAATGCACAGCAAGCTCATGTAAAACGAATATTCCGCTGCAAAGGACTTACCGGAACGGCGCGCGATGTGCAAGCAACCTCCGCTGGGCCATTGAGCCATGACGTGCCTTAGAGCAAGAAAGTGGGCTGACGCGTCAAAGTGTATAAGGACACTGGACAAGTAGATGCTCTAGGCGCCAAAATGACCGTGTGAGTACTGGAGCCGACCTAGGATCAAATCATGAGACAGAGATGGATACGATTGGGCATGTTGCCTCTGAGCCTGTTATTATTTGCGTGCGGTGCAGGTAAACCGAAGGCGCAAGGACCAGACCCATGCAAAATGGGTGAACAGCACTTGAAACAAACAATTGGGCCAGAATTTGGTCGAATAGCCGCCCGTGCGACAACCGGCATCAAAGCCCAATTTAAACACGGGTGTGCGCTCGTCTACACACGCTTAGCAGAAGAGCTTCCCGAAGAGGTATCCGATGACACAAGCGTATTGTCTTTAGCCGACCATAGGTTGGCGCTGATGCTACTGACTGAAAAAGGTAACCCCAGATTTATCAAAATTGCACGGGGTCGCGCCGCACCTGGGCCTGTCTCGATTAAACTCGCAGCTCGTGACGTGAATGGAGACACAATTCCTGACTTTGTTGTCCAAGAACGAGCACGGGTACAAGGCGATACTCTTGATTACCAAAGCTTACGCATTATCGACGGGTCTGGAACCAGTGGCCGAATTATGTTTGATAGACCCCTTCGTATGAAGACCGCGGAAGGACTTGAACTCATTCCTCGGTGGTCGCTGAGCCAAATGGACCAGTCTCGGTATCTGCTGCTCCAAGGTGGAGGTCAGACACTGTCGTTTATTTTTAACCCGAAAACCCGTCGATTTCGTCAAGTAGAAGAGAAGAAAACCTCGGTCAAGGCAAAGGGAAAGACACCTGCGCCAACTGGCAAAGGTACGGGCAAGACTGCTGGCCCAAATACGCAAGGCATTAAACTAAATAAGACACAAAAGCAGGTACCCGCTCCAAAGATGGAGCAGTTCCTCATCGACGATTAGGCTATGAATTCGGACGCTCAGGCACTTTTCTCGCGTTCGATTCGATCATGGATGCCCTGTTGCATGGATGACCAGAGTTCTTGTGCGCGCGCTAAATCCTGCTGCAGCCGTATTTCTTTCGAACGGATCCGAACAACGTGTTTCAGGCTCACGAGGGGTCGGCCCGACTGATTTAAGAAATACAAATCACCTGAGCCCAAAAGAGCGTATTTAGCTACATCGTCTGTCTCAACATGAATCCGGATACCGGAGACCGGGTGGCGCTCGTCGAGCCCGATAGCACGATAGCAGACCAATTCTGTTCCGACGATGCGCCATGTTTCCATCTTGGATTGCCAATAGTCCGCAAAGATCAAGCCACCAAGACAAGAGATCCAGATCCCATAGAATCCGGGAGACATGAAGACAGGAGACGCGGCCCCGTGCAAAACAGCCAAGGCTCCCTGATCGAAAACAGTCACGCAGAGCAGCCATAGAAATAAGCCAAGTCCCAATAAACCCCACGCCGCCGCTCGCGTGTATCGGATGGATAGCACAGACAAATTCACGAAAGTAAAAGTCAGAAAGAGTATGCCTAAATAGCCAGGTTGCTCAGGGCTTCGCTCACCGAGAACAGAAAAAAAGCCCAAAAGAAATGCGACCATGAGGCTTGGATACATGAAAATGATCGGTGAATGACGTCTGATGAGAACTGAGCCTGATAGAGCAGAGACCGGCTCATCGAAAATTAAGTCTATGTCGTCATCGATCATGCGCCTACCCAAAGGTCAGCGGAATTCACTTATTGTGTGATCCGTAAACCCATTAAGTCCCGGACTCAGCCCGTCTGCGGGGCCTCCGAAATGCCACAAATGTAAGTACGATCAAGGTCGTGACCATGAGACCAAGCGCGACCAAAACGATGTCTTCGTCCAGAATGTACTTTTTCTGGCTTTTCTCGTACTCAAAGATGCTGGCCCATACCTTTTCCTTAAAACTGCCCAAACGCCCGTCAGCGGCCTTGATTAGGCCCAGGGTGAGTTGCACTGGCGGGGTATAGGCACCATGAAAGTAACGAGACACAACACCGTCGGTGTTGACGACGATGAGACCGGCGCGGTGTAGGTATTCCATTTTACCCTCATCGTATCGATACCCAAATCCAATGGCGTCTGTGACAGCCTTAATGGTTGCCCGCTCTGCAGTTAAAAAGTGCCAACCAAATTCAGAACCGGGCCGATTGAGCGTCTCCATGTACGCTGCCTTCTTCACTTTTGCGAGGGTATGATCTTCCCTGGGATCGATACTGAAGGTGACCACCTGGTATCCGTTGCCCGGGACCCAATCGAGTTCTTTGAGCGTGTCAATTAAGCGGTTCAGCGTAATGTTACACAGCAGCGGGCATGAATAGTAAACGGGGACCAACACAATGGGTTGGCCCTTATCTAGATAGGCCTTGAGCGTCGTTTTAGTACCGTCTTCCCGCGTGAACTTTAAATCTTTAGGCACCGATGTTCCGAGTTTTTCGGTGATCTGTATGTCGGCAGGAATCGGAGTCGGACCTGCGACGGTAGACTCTGCAAGTGCGGGGGTGCCGTACATCAGGCCCAGTAAGACTACGACCGCAGCGATGGCCTGCAGCTGAACGCGTTGGAATCGGTTGCGGTCGATAAACAAGGCAGCTACGTCAGACTAGAAATTGTCGTAGTTCAACGATGCATGGAGCTGCGGATCGCGATGGGCGACAATGGCGTCTTTACCCGACACGCGCATAACGGCCGCCAAGAAAACACCACCAATTCCAACGAAACAGGCCAAGTCCATCCAAGACGGATGGAACCCATGATGTAAATTAGGCATGGCCATGTAGTACAGATCGACGTAATGCATAAAGATCATCCATGCGGCAACGAGAGCGAATGCATATCGACTTCGTTTCATGTGTCGGCTGAGAAGAACCCAGAAGGGCAGTGCGAAATGGCCTAAAATGACCAGAATGCCGATGCGCTCCCAACCATGGTGCATTCGCACGTAGTACCACGCTGTTTCTTCTGCGATATTGCCGTACCAAATCAAGAAATACTGACTGAAGCTGGTGTATGTCCAAAAGATGACAAAACCCCACATAAGCTTTGCACAGTCATGGAAGTGCCATTCATTTATCGTATTCTTCAAAGTGCCATTCTTGGTCAGCCATAAGCCATAAAGGCCGAGGGTCGCAAAACCCGACACCATACCGCCAGCAAAAATGATGACACCGAACATCGTGCTGAACCAATGAGGGTCAAGACTCATGATCCAATCGAAACCCGCGTAGCTCACCGACAAAGCATAGGCGAGGATACTCAAAGGGGCCCACCAACGCATTTTGAACGTATAGGCGACATCGCCCGTCGCATCTTGCTTGACGCTGTACTTTCGGTAGAACCGCGCAATCACGATCCAGAGGGCAAAATAGAGAACCGTCCGGACACTGAAGAAGACGGTGTTGAGATAGCCCGACTTAGATTGCAAGATGGCGTCCTTCGCAACCGCATCACCATGCGTCCAGTGATATAAGTCATGCATGCCGATAAAAAGGACGGGCAGCATGAGCAACGCCATGTACGGCAAAGCTGCAGCAATATTTTCAGCGAGTCGACGCACGGCCGTGCTCCACATCGCACCCGTGATGTGGTGGATGAGCACGATGAATAAACAGCCCAAGCTGATTGTCGTAAACGTCATGCCGGCCACAAGCCAGGAATAGAAAAACTGCTCTTTAGACTCAGTGGCAAGGCCTGCAAACGCAGCCCCTAGTCCAATGACTGCGAGCGCCACGCCGAACTTGAATCCTTTGCTGACCAGCTTTGGATCCATGTTTGGTTGATCTACGAATTGATTGCCGTGTCCCATCGTGGTCCCCTACTTCGTCTCAATTTTGGCCGGTGCAGCTGGCTTAGCGGCTGGCGCTGGCGCTGCAACTGGCTTTGCGGCTGGCGCTGGCGCTGCAACTGGCTTAACGGCTGGCGCTGCAACTGGCTGAGCGGCTGGCGCGGCATTAGCCGGTGTCGGTGCAGCTGGCTTGGCCGGTGCTGTTTGCCCCTCGGGGGTACCTCCTTCTGCACCGTTCATGGCTCCGTCACCAGCTGGTATTGCAACACCATCAGTCCCGGTCGGCACTGGCTCAACAGGAGGAGCCGGCTTTGGTTTTACGTACATGGACGCGCTGGCATCCTGACTGCGCTGAAGCGCTCTAATGTATGCGACGATGGCCCAGCGATCATTCACGTCGGTGATCTGATGCCGGTATCCGTACATGGCACCACTTTTCGAGCCGTAGGCAATGGTATGGTAAATCTCACCGACTGGCATTTTACCCAAGCGGGTTGAATGAAAAGTCGGTGGCTTAATCGCCTGTACCCCCTCGAGATCCATCGATCGGAGTGCAACCTTACCCCCGCCAAAACCGTCTTTAGCATGGCATGGTGCGCAGTAAATATTGTACCGGTCTCGGCCCCTCTTCATGGTCTCCAGAGTCAATGGTATGGGCAGCTTTTCAATATATGTGACGTTATCTTTGCTGGCACAGTCGTTGGAATTCTCTTTTCCGCAATGCAAGCTGGTGTTAGCCCGCAGCTGGCCCCGAGCTACAGTGCCCGTTGGGGGCTTACGCATGGAGCGGCCGTCTGTGAAGAACGTGCTTTTGCGATAGGGCTTATATTTATCTTGGATGTCCATGTTTGGATTCAAGTGGACGGGTGGCTCACGGGACGTATTGCCCCGACAGCCCGAAAGAACGACGGCCAATGTCAGTAAGCCCAATGAGCCTAAAAAGGAAAGTCCTGGTCTCGTAAACACCGTTTATGCCTCCACCAAAGCGACGTTTGTTCCGCCCGCTTGTTCCAGCGCGGCCTGTGCAGCCAGGGCGTCAAACTTCGGATCATCCGACTCGATACTGATAAAGAATTTATCATCTGTAACCCGCCGAAATGGCGCATAGCCATCGAGGGGGTGATGCGGACGCGGTAAGCCATTTAGAATCATCATGCCCGCGAGCGTACCGAACGCGGACAAGAGAACCGTCAGCTCAAACATGATTGGAACAGAGGATTCGATGGCGAAAAGCGGTTTGCCACCGATGACCACAGGATAGTCGACAGCGCCTGTCCACCACTGCAACCAGGTGCCCAATGAAAAGCCGCAAAGGCCGCCAAAAAGGGTAATCCAGGGAACCTTGGACCCACTCAAGCCCAAGACTTTCTCCATCCCGTGAATCGGAAAAGGGGAATAGGCTTCGATGTTGGTGTAACCCGCACCGCGGATGGCTTCCACGCCATGGACTAACTCTGCCGGGTTTTCAAACTGGGCGACTGCGCCCCAAATCTTTGACTTAGCCATGGGTCGACTCCTCATGCTTGTGATAGCCTTCCCAATGGGGATCAGCTTGAGGCATCACCGCCTTGATTTCCGCAATCGCGATGGCAGGCAGGAACTTGAGGAACAAGATAAACAGGAAGAAGAACAAGCCGAAGGAGCCAATAAAGGTCGATATGTCAAAAATCGTGGGCGTGTAGTAGCCCCACGCACTCGGTGTATAATCGCGATGCAAGGTCGCGACGATGACAAAGCGTTCGAACCACATACCAATGTTGACGAAGATCGACATGACGAACGTCCATGCCATGCTCGTTCTAATTTTCTTAGACCAGAAGAACTGTGGAGTGATGACGTTGCAGCTGATCATGATCCAGTAGGCCCAAGCGAAGGGTCCGAATGCACGGTTTACGAAGGCAAACCCTTCGTAGACGCTGCCGCTGTACCACGCGATGAAAAACTCGGTGGAGTAGGCATAACCAACCAGCGTACCCGTCAACAAAATGACTTTGTTCATGTTCTCGATATGACGCACCGTCATAAAATCTTCGAGGCCAAACAGTTTTCGACAGGGTACAGCGAGGGTGCAGACCATGGCGAAGCCGGAGAAAATCGCACCAGCCACAAAATACGGCGGGAAGATTGTGGTATGCCAACCAGGAATGATGGACACAGCAAAGTCAAAAGAAACGATTGTATGTACGGACAAAACCAGCGGAGTCGCCAAGCCTGCAAACAGAAGATAGGCGCGCTCGTAATTGTTCCAATGACTGGCCGCGCCGCGCCACCCCACAGCGAAGAGGCCGTAAGCCCAGTAGCCGATTTTGCCTTTAGCTCGATCTCGCAGAGTCGCTAAGTCAGGAATCAGACCCACGTACCAAAAGATAAGGGAGACTGTAAAATAGGTGGAGACCGCGAAAACATCCCAGAGGAGTGGACTTCGGAAATTTGGCCACATGCCCATCTGATTGGGTAGCGGGAGCATCCAGTAGGCTGCCCACACACGACCAACGTGAATGCCAGGGAAGACCAATGCGCAGATAACCGCGAAAATCGTCATCGCCTCAGCGAACCGGTTGATGGCCGTACGCCACTTCTGCCGGAACAAGAAGAGGATTGCTGAAATGAGTGTACCAGCATGACCGATACCAACCCAGAATACGAAGTTGACGATCGCCCAACCCCATCCAACCGGGTTATTCAGCCCCCAAATGCCCGTCCCTTCCCAGAACAGATAGGCCACACTGCCGCCCAAAACGGCCATGATCGAAGCCGAGAGCATCAGCGCCAGCAGCCAATTGACATTGGGCTTCTTCTCGACGACTCCACACACGGTTTCAGTGACTGAAGTAAAGGTATGATTTCCAGCTACGAGCGGAGGTGGAAAAACAGATGCTGCGTTCTTACTTTGCGCTGCCATAACTCTATCTATCCGCCCTTCTTCGCACCGAGTGCTGGGTTCACATTACGAACCTTGCCCAGGTAGGTTGTCCGAGGACGGAGGTTTAATTCCGTCAATAGTTGATAATTTCTCACCGAATTTCGGGCTACTCTGAATGGCGTCTCGGCCTTGTCATTCAAGTCACCAAAGCTGATGCAATTCGAGGCACATACTTGCTGACATGCAACTGCGACATTCCGTATCGCTTGCTTACCCTTCTGGGTGTGCCGGCCGGCCAGTTTGGCCGCTCTTTTAGCCCGATTGATGCGCTGTACGCAGTATGTGCACTTTTCCATAACGCCACGGAACCGTACCGAGACATCAGGGTTCTTCCACATGTGTGGCAATTCATTGTCATTGTCCGGGTCGACGATCTTGTCATCGCGGACCTTGAGACCCTTCCACTGCGTTGACGAGCTTGCATAGTTGTAGAAGTTGAAGCGACGCACCTTAAATGGGCAATTGTTCGCACAGTAGCGCGTTCCGATGCACCGGTTATAGGTCATCTCATTCAGGCCCTCGGGACTGTGACTTGTCGCTTGGACAGGGCATACGTTTTCGCATGGCGCCGTCTCGCACATCTGGCAGCCCAAAGGTTGGTGGACAACATCTGGGTTATCCTCATCACCAACGAAGTACCGGTCCATTCGCATCCAATGCATTTCTCGGCCGTAGCGGGCCTCTTCTTTACCGACCACAGGAACGTTGTTCTCGATATCACACGCGATGAGACAGGCATTACAACCCGTACACTTGTTCAAATCGATAACCATCCCCCACTGATGTGGAGAGTACTTAATGTCTTTCTTCGAAGGATCTTCTTTGACGGCCTTTGCATAGTCATCTGGACCAAGGTACGTCGCACCTTGCGTGGGTCCATCGTACAGTTGTTTAAATTGACCTTTTTCACCACCACCTGGATAGGTGACAATGTAATCAGCTTCCTTGCCGGCCACGGTCTTTTTCTCGAATACACCGCCCCGAATGCTCCCGCCCTGTCCGTCTTTACATTCGTCGGGTGGGTCGGTCATGCCTGTGAAGCAGTGAATGATGTCGCCGTCACGAGCGAACGTCGGATCCTTCGCATACTGATCTAAAGTCGCTTCTCTGACGAGGGGGCGTTGGTTGTATCCAAATCCAGGTGTCTGGCTCCCAAACCGCTGCAGGCATGCGATGGGATACATCTCGCCTTTCTTAGCGATGGTGCCGCCCGCAGCCACAAATGGCGATGCCATCGTTCTCAGTGGGTTGACATCGAACCCAACGACACCGTTGTCGTGATAGGGCAGATACCCATTGAAGTCCCGCCCATATCCGACTGCAACGGCAACCGTATCATCGGCCATGCCTGGAACAATCCAAGCTGGCATGTCGACGCTTTGACCGTTCACCTCGAGGGTAATTTTAGTGGTCTCGGTCTTACCGATAAAGCTCGATGGTGGAATATTCAATGTGCGCGCCGTCGTCGGACTAACTAACGCCGCATTATCCCAAACGATCTTCGTGATGGGGTCTGGCGCTTCCTGCTGATAGGAATTGTTGGCAAAACGGCCATCGTGGGTGTTGTAGCTTGTGGTAAAAATCACTTCGAGGTTTTTGCTGGACGCTTTTGTGTCCACAGGCGGATTCGATAAAAGCCCCTTGGCGCCCTTATGAACCTGCTGGGTGGTCGTCATCCCGCCGACCAATGGTTTTTCCATCTTGCCATCGTGAAGCCATTTTCGCCAAATGCGCTCAAAGTCCGCATCCTGAATCGGCTTTGTTTGGCTCAATTGTGCACGCCATAGTTTCCGTACCTGGCTATACCCATCGACTTTTGGCTCATCTGTCAGCAATCGAGCCAAAAATTCTATGTCACTCCACGCACCATGCAGCGGCTCGATGACCGGCTGCTGTATGGCCCCAAAGCCGACTTGGTCGACCGCATCACCCCACGCTTCTAGAAAGTGGGCCCGCGGGATCGTCCAGTGCGCGTAGGCGCTGGTCTCGTCTTCATAATCGGCCAAGACGATAATGGTTTTGGCTTTTTTCAGCGCATCGGCGAACTTTAAGTCACCGGGGGCTGTATAGACCGGATTAGACCCGAAAATCACTAGAGTATCGACCTGACCGGCATTCAATTCTTGAGTCAGCGCGGCTAAATTCTTGTAATCGCCTTCATCGTTAGCCTTCCGCGGCCCTCGGACGATATCGTCATAGTAATTGACCGGACCGGCGATGGCATCAAGAGCCACATTGATGGCTGCGACCACATTGTGAACAAGCGCCGGCTGCCTTGGGCCAACCACAACGACGCCATGTGTTGCTTGACCAACTCGAGGCTCATTTGCAACCAGGTCCTTCGCGACCACCGCTGCAAACGCTTTCGCATCCTCTCCGAGGGTCTTCGTTCGCGCGGGCGCGGCTTTCAGAATGTCTGACGGGATGGGCTTGCCATCTTTTCGCAGCTCGAGGGCGATTTGAAATGCAAAGCCCTCGATCTCGCTGTGCTTCAAACGCAGGCGATGATCTGCGTTGGAGCCCGTCAAACTCATAATGGGCTCGACTGCATATAATCGGCTCATTTGGCCGCGGTATTTATCAGGGTCTCGGAGACTGGCCCAATCAGCGGTCATTGCGACGTTGCGCGCCTCAGTGCCCATAAAATCGCTGTCCAGAGCGAGGATAGCTCGAGCCATGCTTAGATTGTAGACGGCCGTACGTGGAACACCGAAAGCCGCTTTCAGGCCTTCGCGCTCATTATCGCCGCTGATGGCTTCATATGTGTACCACTTAGAGCCCCGATATCGCTCATCGATAGCCCGCTCGGCCAGTGATTGAAACGTCCATGACGGGTTGGCGCCGGACAAAAACCGCAGTCCTCGCCCGGACCGCTTTTGGAAATGTGATTTGATAAACGCAGCTGTCGCTTCCCAAGTCTGGGGAAGTTTACCTTTCTTCGGCACAGTCGCCCGTTTGGGGTCATAAAGGTCCAGGACCATGGTCTGATGGAGTCCCGATGTGCCGCCCCGGCTGGCAGGGTGCTCAAGATTCCCTTCGATCTTAGTAGGCCGACCGTCATTGGCTTCGATGATCATGCCCATGACATCCCCAGCGATGTGGGTCACCGTGGCGTACTTATTGGGTACGCCGGGCAAGATGTCTTCCGGCATTTTGCTGTAGGGCATGATGTTTTCGACGGGTCGTCGAATACAGCCAGCCATACTGGCCATGGCGGCAGACGCACCCATGATGCCCATAAAATGACGTCGAGTTTGACCGGTGTGGTCTCTTGCCTCGAGCTCCGTCCCAAATTCATCGTCCAATGAAGACGCGTCTTCGGAACCGCGCACTTCATTTAAATGCTGCCAAAACTTTCGTGGGTCGTTGTTGGTACTCATCGATGACACCCCGAGCAGTGGATTGGTGGATTGACCTCTGTCGCAATCCGTTCTTTATCGCCTGGGCTGGGTGTGTATCCCATCACAGTGACCTTGTCTTTGGGCCGCAGGTGTTGCTCGGGTGCATTATGGCACTCGAGACACCAACCCATACTGAGTGGCTGTGACTGCCACACTTCGACCATTTGATCAATTCGGCCATGGCACGACTCACACCCGACCCCTACTTGAACGTGGGCGGAGTGGTCGAAATACGCGTAGTCTGCGATCTTATGGACTCTCACCCACGGGATCGACTCGCCTGTCTTCCAACTCTGTCGGACCATTTCGAGTTTGGGCGACTTGGTTTTCACCGCGTTGTGGCAGTTCATGCACGTCTGCGTGGGTGGCACACCAGCCCATGGGGTTTTCTCCACGGCTGTATGGCAATACCGGCAGTCGATTTTCAACTCACCCGCGTGAAGCTTATGGCTGTAGTGTACCGGCTGTTCCGGCATATACCCTACGTCTGTAAACTTCGGCGAGAAGTAATACCAGACGCCGCCAATCGCAAGAAGCGTGACCACAGGACCAACCACCAAAAAGAAAATTGGCGGAATGATATTGTGCCACGACGGAAACTTTAAGAGCTCGTCGTCCCGATCGGACCCGTGCTTTTCGTTGCTCATATGTTAGGCAACCTCTCAAGCATCCAGGGGCCCACCATCCGAAGGGGTGGGCTGATTTTCACAAATTAAACGACCTCCCCGGCAGGTCGTACGATCCGTCCTACTGCAACTTTTCTGAAGCTGCCAGCATCTAGGCGCGGAATATCATTCGGTGCCAGGTAAGTCCAATACTTTAACCGATCGGCTCATCATAATTCCTCGAAGAATGAGGCTATCGTGCTCAATATAAGAGCCAAATCCGGAATTTAGAAAAGCAAAGGGGCAAAAAAAAAGTCAGCCCTCGAAAAAATATTTTGGGGCAACGGTGACGGTGAAAGACAGAAAATCTAGACAAAAATTTAGTTATGTCGTGATAGATCGGCGCGGTGATGATTTGGATCTTGGAACTTTCGGTCAGGAGTTCTAAGGTCACGGGAGGGGATATGCTGACCTGTATGGCATGACGACGCGGGGGGTAATTGATGAAAAAATCGCTGCAAGAAAAACAAGGGCTACCCGTTCGGTTTGTGACCGCTGCGAGCTTATTCGATGGACATGACGCAGCCATCAATATCATGCGCCGTGTACTGCAGGCTCGTGGGGCTGAGGTGATTCACCTGGGACATGACCGTGCGGTCCAGGATGTTGTCGACGCCGCAGTCCAAGAAGATGCCCATGGAATAGCCGTCTCGTCGTACCAAGGCGGTCATGTCGAATATTTCACCTACATGGTGGAACAACTCAAGGCTGCTGGACGGGACCAAATTGGTATTTTTGGCGGCGGCGGCGGCACCATAACCGATAAGGAAATCGAATTACTCCACGCCCGTGGCGTCGCACGACTCTACTCGGTCGAAGATGGCCGACGCCTTGGCCTTGAGGGCATGATCGACGATATGATCGAGCGTGCGAACCGACCGCTCACAAAAACGGACGATGCTCTACCCAATGGCTTTGAAAGCGGTAAGCCGAGCGCAGTTGCTCGAACCATTACGCTTATCGAAAATGCCCATGCGGCCGGCAACGCCGCACAGCTGACGGCGTTAAAGGCGCAGTTTGACCCAGAGAACACCACCCCCGTCCTGGGCATCACAGGCGTTGGTGGCGCAGGTAAATCGTCCCTGACTGACGAGCTGATTAGGCGCTTTCTCGATGCCTATCCTGACAAGCGGTTTGCGGTCCTATCAGTCGATCCCAGCCGAAGACGATCGGGCGGGGCGTTGTTGGGTGACCGAATTCGAATGAACAGCACAACGGATTCGCGGGTCTACATGCGCTCCATGGCGACACGTCAAGCAAATGTATCCGTTCCAGAGGCCGTTCGAGATGTCTTGGCCGCACTCAAGTCAAGCGTATATGACCTGGTGATCTTAGAGACGGCTGGCATTGGTCAAAGCGGATCAGAGGTCATCGACCTATCTGACCTGTCGCTCTACGTCATGACACCAGAATATGGCGCACCAAGCCAGCTTGAGAAAATTGACATGTTGGATTTTGCCGATGTCATCGCCATTAATAAAGCGGACAAGCGGGGTGCGGATGATGCACTCCGCTATGTGAGGAAACAGGTCCAACGGAACCGAACTGCATTCGATGCATCACCTCAGTCGATGCCTGTCCATCTGTGTATGGCCAGCCGATTCGGGGATGCAGGGGTCGACCATTTGTTCACCGCGCTCAATGGGCGTCTCAATGAGCGATGTTCAGGCGACTGGTCGTCATCTAAACAACCATCGCGCGCACCGTTGTTGGCCACGGTCGTCCCACCCGATCGAATCCGCTACCTGTCGGAGGTGGCTGAGGAAATTCGCGGGTACAAGCGAGCAACGACCAAGAAGGTGGAGGTCGCAGCGAAAGCCGATGGTCTCTACAGGAGCCTGTGCGCGCTGGGTGTCAACATGGACCAGTGGGCGACGGCTGTCGACGACCAAACAGACGATCCCGTCGCCCAGAGACTCGCTGAGCTCTACAACATGGCCTTGTCGGATTTAACCGATGTAGATCGCGAGGGTATTCGGACCATGAACCAGACCCGTGCACTCTACACAGCACCCGTTATGAGCTATGAGATTCGCGGCCGAAACATAAATGTCGACAACTACTCGGAGAGTTTGTCTGGAAACCCCATTCCTAAGGTGGCTCTTCCCTCGTCCCATGACTGGGGTGAAATTTTAAAGTGGCGCCGCTTGGAAAATGTACCGGGTGAATTTCCCTTCACCGCGGGTGTTTTCCCCTTTAAACGCACGGGTGAGGACCCGACGAGAATGTTTGCTGGCGAAGGACACCCTGAACGCACAAATCATCGATTTCATTACCTCTCGAAAGGACAGCCGGCCGCACGCTTATCGACCGCATTTGATTCGGTCACGCTCTACGGCCGCGATCCAGCAAAACGGCCAGACATTTACGGCAAGGTGGGTAACTCCGGTGTCAGTGTTGCCAGTTTGGACGACGCCAAACGATTGTATTCCGGATTCGATTTGACAGCGCCGAGTACAAGCGTCTCCATGACCATCAACGGACCTGCGCCGATGCTGCTGGCCATGTTCTTAAATACAGCCATTGATCAAGCCATCGAGAAACGACTCAAAGAAACCGGTCGTTGGGCAGCGGCGCAAGAGACCATTTTGGCTTTGGCTCCGGACCAGCCCAGTTATCGCATGGACCTGCCACCAACCCACGATGGAACAGGCCTTGGCTTATTGGGTGTTTCAGGGTGTCAATTAGTGGATAGCGCCGAATATGCGGAGGTCAGTGCTGCCACATTGGCGTCGGTTCGCGGCACAGTGCAGGCTGACATACTCAAAGAAGACCAGGCGCAGAATACATGCATTTTCTCCACGGATTTTGCCCTCAAAATGATGGGTGATATTCAGGCCTATTTCATCGACAATAAAATCCGAAATTTTTACAGCGTATCAATCAGCGGCTATCACATCGCAGAAGCCGGTGCTAATCCCATCACGCAGCTTGCCTTTACACTCGCCAATGGGCTCACGTTCGTCGAGTACTACAAATCGAGAGGCATGAACGTCGATGACTTTGCTCGCAACCTGTCATTCTTTTTCTCCAATGGCATCGACCCGGAATATGCGGTCATTGGCCGGGTTGCCAGACGCATCTGGGCAATTGCGCTGCGAGATCTCTACACGGCGGGTGAGAGAAGCCAGAAACTGAAGTACCACATTCAGACATCTGGGCGCTCTTTACACGCTCAAGAAATCGATTTTAATGATATCAGGACAACCCTACAGGCGCTCTACGCCATTGCAGACAACTGCAACAGTCTCCACACCAACGCGTACGACGAGGCGATCACAACACCCACTGAGGCATCGGTGCGGCGCGCCGTGGCGATTCAATTGATCATCAATCGAGAACTGGGATTGATGAAAAATGAAAACCCGTTTCAAGGGGCCTATTTCCTGGACCAATTGACCCATTTAGTCGAAGACGCCGTCTTAGCAGAATTTGATCGAATCACCGAACGCGGTGGTGTCCTCGGGGCCATGGAAATGATGTACCAGCGCAGTAAGATTCAGGAAGAATCAATGACCTACGAGCAGCAAAAACACTCGGGTCAACTTCCCATCATCGGAGTCAACACCTTCCTGCCTGATACGGCGAGTGAGGGTGTCATCGAAGTGGATCTGATTCGGGCAACTGAAACGGAAAAAGAATCACAGATCGGAGGTGTCGATGGCTTTCGTACTCGGTATCCCAAGAAAAACGCCCAAGCGTTGGAGCAGTTACGACACGCCGCGCTCTCTGGCGAGAATGTATTCGCCGCTTTGATGGAGACAGTGAAGTGGTGTTCTCTGGGTCAAATCAGCGATTGCTTATTCGCCGTCGGCGGTCAATATCGGCGAAACATGTGACGCCAATGAAATTTTCGACAGCTCTTCAACTGGTGTATTTTGGTGTTGCATTCACCGGCGCCTGTACGCTGGTGATGTTCGCCTTGTCCTTCATCCGACCACTGATGGATGAGTCGACCCCTGTTGTCGTCAGAGTGGTCTGTATGCTCAGCCCACTCCTGATTTCAATTCCATACGGTATCCGAGTCGTAAAGGTCGCTAAGCGAGACCAGCTCCGTCTGGGTTCGGCTCTGCTCCGAGCCTTCAAAAAATGAGCGATGATTATCAACTCGACGCGCTGGCCGCTCCAAGAACAGCTGGCCGGCTGCTCAAAGTGGCCACGGCTCTCGTTGAAACGCGTTGGCCTGGTGATTGGATAGCCAATCGCTTTCTGAATGACATTGGCATCCAAAGGCTTCGACGCATCGAGTGTGCCCACCCGCTTCCCACTGTCCACCCGATATTCAACCATACCCCTGATTCATCAAGCTCAAAGCTGGTGCCTCCAAACTCACTAGACCCGCTTGTAAAGACCTCGTTAGGGATCCGCTCAACTGACTTAAGACGCGCCTACCTGGACGGCAAAGCATCGCCACTCGATGTGGCGGAGCGAATCGTCAATGCGTATCAAGACTGTGACTCGGAAACGCCGCTCAATGCCATCATCGCGCTTCATCAAGACGACCTCTATGAGCAGGCGCGCTTGTCGACTCAACGATACCGGGAAAGCAGATCAATTGGTCCACTCGATGGTGTTCCCATAGGGGTCAAAGATGAATTGGACCAAGCGGGGTATCGGACGCGGGTCGGAACCCGTTTTTTGGGCGAAAACCGATCCATAAAAGATGCCACCGCGGTCGCGCGGCTGCGAGCGGCTGGCGCTCTGCTCATCGGCAAACTCAATATGCATGAAATCGGGATTGGGGTCACCGGCATTAATGCTCACCACGGCACGGCCAGAAACCCACATGACCGTCAACGAATGACTGGCGGTTCATCCAGCGGTAGCGGTGCAGCCGTTGCAGCAGGTCTATGTCCAATCGCTGTGGGTGCGGATGGCGGCGGGTCGATTCGTATCCCAGCAGCACTGTGTGGTGTCGTCGGCCTCAAGCCAACGTTTGGCCGAATCAGTGAAATGGGAGCCGCCCCATTGTGCTGGTCGGTCGCTCATGTAGGCCCCCTCGGTCAGACGGTATCGGATGTGGCTGCAGCCTACTCAGTGATGAGTGGCCCTGATCCAGACGATGCGAACACCGTATTTCAGCCAGATGTGGATCATCACTTCGCTGGCTCAGACCGTCTTGACGGATTAAAAATCGGGGTTTACGAACCCTTTTTTGCCGATGCTGACCCAGACGTGGTCAACCTCTGTCAAATGGCCCTAGATCAAGCCCAACAGCTCGGCGCTCGACGATACGAAATCTCAATTTCAAATCTGGATGTGATGAGAACGGCCCATATGGTGACCATCGTCAGCGAAATGCTCACGTCTATGGGGCCGTACTTGACCAAACATAAGCGGCAATTCGGCTTCGATGTGAGACTCAATCTCGCCATCGCCCAGAGGATTAAGAATAGCGACTACATCAAGGCACAACGCCTCCGTGTGGGTCTATACCAAGACATCACACAGTTATTTGAGACAGTCGATGTCATCGCCATGCCCACGACAGGTTGCACAGCGCCCCGTCTGCGCTCTGATGCCCTGCAGACCGGCGATTCTGACCTGGGACTTCTCGATAAGATCATGCGGTTTTCGCCCATCGCGAACTTAACTGGCCTACCCAGTATTACACTCCCGGTCGGTTACGATAACCAGGGCCTGCCGGTCGGCTTGCAGCTCATGGGTGCCCCATGGACCGAAAGTAGACTGTTGAGAGTCGCAGAGACCATTGAAACTCATGTGGAACGTCGTCTACCCCCAGAATACCTTCACTTGATCAGTTGAGCCCTCGTTGACAACAATGAGTGTGTAAAGACGGGCCAAAACAGAACGAGAATAAAATAAAAAAGACAATAATTTTAAATGCTTGAGATCCAACCTTTCGATTCTCTAAAGATTTATTAAAAGAGGGATGTACAAGTCAATAAAAGTGTGGATAATGAGGCGCAAAATCGCACTTACACCTACACAGGGGATAAAGTGGGCAAGACCATCACCGCACAAACAATAGATGTCATTGAGACCACGGATGTAGCTGATACACAAAATCAGTTCCGCCGCCGCGAGTTACCCCGACTGCGAGATTTGACAACTCTGACCGCTGACCGGTCAGTAGACGACATCTTTGAGATTACCGATGGACGTGATGCCGATGAAGACCTCACCATCGGGCCCTATAATGCAGCGGCATTGGCAGGGCGAGCTCTCGACTTGGGGGCCGGTATTTCACAAGATTACTTGGACGGTTTCGTGGCCGGGCTTAAAGACCTCCATAATTTATCGAGACTGCCAGAAGCACACCGCCGTAAGCGCAGAAAATAGACCCCCACCCAGTCGAGCCAAGTCCGGAACTCGCTGATGGGTGTGCAATGCCTCAGTTAATTTGATATCGACACCGCAAATCACATAGAAGAGACTATGAAGCGTCGATGTATCTGTGCGTATCGACGCTGTTGAGTCATCGCTAAAATCAGCACCGTCGTTTGCAGACTGTAGGGGTAATCAATGAATAGACTGGCCTGGTTTGTCGGCCTATGGTTTTTGACCAATGGCTGTGATGGGACTGTTCGTGACCGCGAGCCTGGGACTGTAGATGGGGGGCAAGCGCGTCTGGATGCGGCTCGATACGATACGAATGTAGACGGTCGCGTCCTGCTGGATGCGGACGTAATCGATGCCGGTCTTGACTCGGGCGGACCAGATCAGGGACGAACGGTCAGCGCCGAAAATCTGTGTGACGGTTTGGATGATGACAGCGACGGTTTCGTTGACGAGGGCGCGACCAACGCGTGCGGGGGCTGCGGTGGTCTGCCTCCAGGGGGCTGTCAACTTTGGTCCATCAATCTGACGCAGACGGCTGATAAAAACCTTAACACAGGCCGACTCGTTGGCCTTGCTGCCCGGATCGTTGGTGTGAGCTTTGTCGAAGTACCCAATGGCACGTGTCGTTTGACCCGACTTACATTGACTGAGTCAGCAGACGAAAACCTGGGGGTTATCTCGGTGATAAATCAAGACCAGACCCTCGTCTTAAGACCCAACTTTGACCCAAATTCGGAGCGCGTCTTTTATGCACCAGATGATGAGATGGCCGTAACGATTGAGTTTGAGGCTGACTCAGACATACAGGTAAATGCCACCGGGGGTCAGCGAATCCCCGCCTTCGAAGACGAGGTCACAATGCCCCATGCAATCCAACTTGAGTCCGATGAGAGCTTGGATGCAATCGCTGATTTTATGACCAACACGGAGATGGAGCCACCCACCATTCGCTGGCAGCGCAGAGACACATCTGACAGTCGTCTTCGACTCTATGTAGGTGGGAGCAAGGTCGTGTTCCGACGCGTTGCCTTCTATCAAGCGATCGAACACCTCGTTTTGGATGCAGCTGTTGTTGATGATGGAGAACTGACCTTACCTCAAGGTGTGTCCGGTCAAGGTTTGGAGGGCAGCTCACTCTGGGTTTACTTACTCAGACAGATGAACCGACGTCTCACCTTTGGCCCTCATGCAGTGCTCTTGTCAGCTGGACAACGCATTGAAACCCGAAAGGCGGGCGGCACCGATTTACGCGAACGACCACCGTTCCAAATCGTCAGCCCCAATCCGAATACGCGAGAGGTCGATACCAGTCAACCACTGCCGATTCGCTGGACAGAGCTGCCTGATGGACCGGGCCCATTACAAATGTCATTGAGTTACAGAGACACCGAGTTAGGACAGCAAACCCTTGTCGAATGCGATGTCATCGATCCGTCTCTGGGTGAGTTTATCCTCCCCGAGGAGATGGCAGCCGACATCCCCACAGAACCCGGTCAATTTCGTCAAGTTACACTCAGGTGGATCACCGCCGAGCAAGCGCTGCCCGCTCCAGACCAAGGGCGTCTATCGAAAGCGGTCAGCGTATTTTTGAATTTCACACAGTAGAGAAGGGATCTCCTTTGGCCAATCAACAAATAAAAAGTAAAATCGCCTTGGTCACAGGCGGCGCGATTCGGGTGGGTGAGGCCATTAGCCGACGGCTGGCCGCAGCAGGCTATCACGTCGTCGTCCATGCATTCAGTCACGAAACGCGAGCGCGGTCGCTGGCCCACGAATTAGGGGGGTCACACGTCTGTGCCGACCTCAGTCAGTCCAATGGTGTTCGCGTGATTTTCGAACACATCGATACCTTAGGACTGCCCCTCGAAATTCTCGTCAATAACGCAGCGATATTCCAACCGTCAGCGCCTGAAGCAGTGAGTCAGGAAATGTGGGATGCCCATTGGGCTGTCAACGTCACCGCCCCTTTCCAAGCTGCACAACTCGCTGCGCCAAGGATGCGGCGTCACGGCAATGGAGTCATTATCAACTTGCTCGACATTGCATCACTCCGACCCGAAGCAGACTACGTGCATTATTCGGCAACTAAAGCCGCTTTGGAATCCTTGACCAAAGGCTTAGCCGCCCAATGGGCGCCAGAGATCCGGGTCAATGGTGTTGCGCCTGGGGCCGCGCTGATGCCGGAGACATTTACGGATGAAGAGAGGCAACTTCGTCTCGACAGAACGCCCATGGGTATCGAGCCGGGAGCGGCCCCCATCGCGGAGGCTGTGGAGTTTCTCGCCATTGGTCCAAGGGCGATCACAGGCGTGGTACTTCCTGTGGACGCAGGGTTGAGCATCACCTGGTAACGGTCAACGTCTGGCCCGTTTGCTCTTGTTGTTCTTCGCCTCTTCAGCCATGCGCTTTTTAGTCGCGGCCCAACTGCAGATGGGACAGGTAGACAAGTCGTGATGCCTGGCAGGACAATGCTCTCGGCCAAAATAAATGATTTGAAGATGGAGTCGATTCCACCCCTCTTTTGGAAACAAACCTTTAAGATCTCTCTCCGTCGTCTCCACGTTACGCCCAGACGATAGACCCCATCGCGCCGCCAGTCGGTGAATATGCGTGTCGACTGGAAATGCGGGTACACCGAATGCTTGGGCCATGACGACGGAGGCTGTTTTGTGGCCGACCCCGGCAAGGGCTTCTAAGGCCTCGATATCGGCCGGCACTAGACCGCCGTGTCGCTCAACCAAATCAGTACTCAGTTTATAAATATTCTTGGCCTTTGTGGGCGCCAAGCCGATTTGCCGAATCAATCGGGCGATTTCATCGACGCTCAGCCGCATCATCGCCTGCGGGGTATCAGCACGAGCAAAGAGGCCCGGTGTGATTTCGTTGACTTTCTTGTCCGTACTTTGAGCGCTCAGTAAAACCGCAATTAAAAGTGTGTACGGGTCCGTATGGTCCAGAGGAATAGGCGTTTCCGGATAAAGCTCTTCGAGCATGGCGCCAATTCGGTCCGCTTTGTCTTGCCTTTTCATAATCGTGTTCCAACCCCTAAAGAATTTGAAAGTCCCATCGGATCTGAAGCCAGACTTGGTCATGGGTTTTAAAACCATCAAATGGACCGATTGTCGATGCAGTGCCTGCCCCATAATGAACATACAAGGCTGTGAGTTTTAAAGCATCAACCAGTTCGTAGGCTAATCCGCCCCGAGTCAGCCAGCCGTATTGTGCGCCAAGCCCAATGGCCGTTGCTGCAATATCAAGCTGTAAACGCTCTCTTAAATAGGTTCGAGAGACCCGAGCAGCTGTCTGAAGGGCTGAGACGGGAAAGAGCGCATGGGCACCGCCACTCAGGGGATATGACTGCTGTGCTTCAAAACTCAGGATGGTGTCACCAAAACCGGAGTAGGTCACACCCGCCATGCCGGTGAGTACGGTCATGGTATCGATGCCGATTGTTGGAATGGATGGGCTGGTCCGCCCCGTATTATAGGGTTTTCCAAACTCAACGAGCCATTCAGATTTAGCGACAAAAGATCCTGTAACAAAGGCCATCGACGCGCCCGTCAGCGAATATCTTCGATGGTCCAGCTCAAGGTCGATGGAGGTCGGAAAACCGGCTAGAGCATCAGCCGAAAGACCCGCATTGAGCAACACATCCAATTGCTCGAAGCCATCTGGCAAGACCACGACACCCTGTCGGTCTCGGAGCCATCCATAGTAGAGTCCGAGGTCAATCCCTTCGCTCTTTAAAAGCCAGCGAGCAAGAATGTTTCCGCTGTCCAGATCATAGCGAGACTGTGAGTGCTTGTACTTGAGTGTTCGATCATCTAAGAACGCAGCGGCCTGCTCATTGGCGCGTAGAACATTGGCTAATGGGCTGTATTCAGACAGTGGACTGGGCTGTTCGCCGAAGTAACCTTCATGTGTTGCAATCAGTTCAAATCGACCATAAGGCGAGAGAATGCCCAGCTGTGTTGCCAGTATGGATAAGCGAATATCATCTAAGTCAGCGAGCCCTGGTTCTCTGAGGTCACGGGGGTTGACTATATCCAGTGGACTAAAAACATCCCCTTCTCCCCACGCCACCGTCTGCCGACCGACTTTGAGATCGACGTGCTTGAGTTGCATCGACAGATATTGCTCTCTGGGAAAATAGCGGGCGCGGTAGCTGGCCAGAGTCGCATCATCGTAGCGCGCCTCATCTAATTCATAGGCCCCATCATACTCGACATGACCTCCAATAACGACGCGCCACCAAGCCCCCTTGTATAGACCATCTAGGTCGAGGCTTTGCCGCAAGGTTGACACGGGATCGTCGTCGAGCCGATTTAACCAAAAGCCAGCACGGCTCCTAAAAAAACCTTTGAGCTGAAGCGCGCTGAGCGTCGGCTGATCAGACGGGTCAAGGTCAGGCGTATCAGCGAATCCAAACTCATCTTGATCATCACCCCAATCAGCATCATCTGTCTCTGCCAGAACTGGTAGACCAAAGAGAAGAATGGATGCAAGCAGGGCGACTCGGACCATTATCAGCGCGTCCACCACTGGGCATTCTGATCAAAAAAACCGTCGTTGACGTCTGCATTATCTGCGCTGACATCGGCAAATTGGATAATGGTCGTCGACAAAACCTCACGAGCCCGAGTGGTTCGAGCGCTGATCTTGTGGGCCATCCAATGGCCACCGACCATCCTGAGGTCATCAAATTTAATATATTTAAGCTTCCGGCCTTCGCGCACCCACGCTTTGACCTGAACAGGTAACAACTTCGACTTGCTGACCCAAACCCGACTCTTTACGTATCCAGTTTCGTCTTTTGCCTTCTGGGTGATCGGACGCGCTTCGATAAGCCAGCACTCTTCGGCCGCAGCGCCTTTACCCACCGACACAGTTTGCTTGACGATCTTATATTCATAGTCCGATGTAGCCGAACGGGTCATATCAGAATACGTCAGGTCTGTGCCCATGAACGACCCAGATTTATCGCCACTGGAAATGCGAGTACTTTTTTTCAGGCTCGGCAGATACAGCCATTGGTCATCATCCTTTTTTGAATCGTCGTGGTCGATGGACAGTAAGGATGTGCCTTGGACGTCCGCGGGGCTATCAAAGACCATGAGCTGACGCTCAGACTCGCCCGTCTCCATGGCCCAAGAGCGCATGGTCCGAGCCCGAGTTCGCCCGCCCTTATCGACGATCTTGAGCAACAGTTTGCTCTTCACGCGGTTGGCCTTATCTCTCGACTCGACCGCCGTCATGATGGCGCTTGCATCGGTGGAATCGGCGCTGACAGCCACGGCCGCCTGACCTACTTGCACGGCTCCATCAGATGGCACTTGAGCAAAGCCTTCGGCTGCCAAGAGGCAGACAAAAGCAGAGAGTAAGCTGTGTTTCTTACACATTTGGAGACTCCTTCGTATCGTTCGACAAGGGATAAAATGTTCTGATCAGAGCGGGGGCAAAAAATAGGTCGATGAGGAGAGCCAATAGAGCTGTGCTGCCCACCAAAAAACCAAAGCGCGTTACATTGGTCATGTCGGCGGCCAGATAGGTAAAAAAGCCCAACATGAGAATCAATGTCGTGCTGACCATGGCTCGACCTGAATGACTCACAGCCGTTCGCAAAGCAGCCTCCCGATCTTGAGAACTTTGGTGATTGACCCGAAAATGGTGCAGCAAGTGAATGGTATCATCGACTGCCAAACCAATTGCGATGGATGCAATCAATAACGTATTCATATCGATTGGAATTCCGGACAAACCCATAATGCCCATGATCATGATGATGGGCATTAAGTTGGGAACCATTGCGATCAAGCCTAACTTTATGCTTCTCAACAAGAACATCATGATCAAGGTAATGACGACAAAAGCGACGCCAAAGCTCGCCAGGAGGTCATGGATCATTTGCCCTATGGTTGTCACAAGGGTGTAGACAGAGCCCGTGGGTCGAGCCTTTGCATGAGCGGGTATATGGGCCTCAACGCCCTCGCTGATATGTTTCGTGAGACCGAAATACGCTGTGGCTTCGAGCCATTTCATACGGATTGTCATGTGCGTCCGGCTGTAATCTGCGGTGACAAGCCGTTCTAGCTGTTCTCGACCCGCGTTTTCGAACAAAAATAGCATATCGCTCACACCACGATCGGTCTTTGGAATGACGTAGTCAGCGGCTCTGTCGTCGGTCATCACTCGATTGGTTTCCTTTACGATATCCACAATGCTAATGCCGTTGCCGACAATGTCGCCAGCGATGGGGTCTCTGTATGCTTTGATGTGCTCCTGAAGCGATGCCATTCCGTTGAGTAGGTCTTTGTCCTTAATACCGTTAGGACCCGAACTGTCTATGAGAATCTGAATATTAGCCGTTCCACCGAGATGAGTATCAATGCTGTCAAAGGCCTGCTTAATCTTAACGTCTTTCGGCATCCAGGACATGGGATTGTGCCAGACCGTCAATTGCAGACTGCCGCCGACTCCAGCGACAACTAAGATGATCATCACCGCCAAATTACGCCGTCGTCGCGCGTGATGGGCGTCCGTAAAAACCGGCTTTTCTCGGCCATCAGGACCCGATGACCACAAACAAAAATCCAGGAAGCGGTCGAGAAAATCTCTCTGATTGATTTTCACCCGACCAAATCGGCCTTTCTGATTAAAACTGAGGGTAGCAGGGAGAAATGTGATGGATAAAATGAAGGCCAAGAAAACCGCAAACGCACCGGAATAGCCCATTTCCTGGATGGCTTCTAAGCTGGCAAAGTGAAAGCTCAACAAACCGACCATCGTGGTCAAAGACGTGAAAAAAATAGGAACACCGGTGGTGGCTAGGGCATGGGCAAGGGCATCGTGCGGCAAACGTCCTTCCGCCATGGAGTCTCGATAGACAGAGATGAGATGAACGGAATGTCCAATCCCCACGCAAAAAAGGAACGCCGGTAAAATATTGCTGAGCATAGTGAGCCGCATGCCAATGAAAGCAAGTGTCCCAACGGTCATCAGACCCGATGCGATCACAACGAACAGGGGAGGAAAGATACCAAGCGGGTGGCGAAACAAATACAAGAGGACGAAGAACATCACCACAACAGACCAGATGAATATGGAATGAAGGTCTGATGTAAGCAGCCGATTCAATTCCGCATTGAGAGCTGGAAGGCCGCCCACTTGGACATGAAATCCAAACCCGCTGTATTGAGCGCCAATCTCTTGGACAGCATTAAATACGCGTTGAGCATTAGAATCGGTGAGTTTCCGGGTTCGAACACTGATAGCCGAATAGCGACCTTCTGTATCAACGACTTGCCCCACGAGCCGCTGATCCGAAGTGATCTTTGCCTTCAATCGTGAGAGATCAGCCTGGCTTGGAAACGGGTCTAGAAGTTCACCGACCACGAGGCTCCCACCCGAATCACGACGCGTCTCCCGGACGTTTAGTATTGAGGTCACCTCTTCGACGACAGTGGTTTTCTCGCCGTCCCAATCGGAGGCGTCATCGTCGCCGAACCCCTCAAAGTCATCGAAATCAGAGTTTTTACCAGACGCTGTTTTGGCTGCGGCCTGGTTTTTTTCTGCCCCGTCATCCGGTGACCCATCCACTGATAACTCGACATCGAGGGTTTCCAGTGCGTGGTGCAAATCTTGAAGCTTTTTAAGATACGGGATTGAGAAGACATCACCTTTGATAAGGACAAGAAAAATTGCGTCGTCCCCAAAGGTTTTGCGATATTCATTCAGCACATATTGCGTCTCGGACTCAGCATGAGCGAAGGCTTCGACACTGGTATCTAGACGGGTTTGGGTGGCAGCAAAGTACGCGGCAATACACACGAGCGCGACCGTGATGCAGATCACCACGTATCGAAATCGAATCATAAACACGGCCCATCGTCTGAAACCCTCGTGAACTGGTTCGGCGTGTTCGTTTATTTTATTGTCACCCATTCGGCCTCGACTGAATCCAATAGCACGGCACGCGACTCCTAGACCTGTGAGCTGCGTCCATTGTCTGAGTTACTGATTGCCCGCATCCATTATTACCCTAATTTGAAACGCCGTTGGCCATTTAATTAGGGGCGCGCTGGGAGGCGGGTAGATTTTGGTGCTGGATCGGGTTGCAACCCAATCAGCGACAGGCTAAGAGCGCGTAGGGATGAAAGGAATGGAACATGGAAACTTCAACTTTTGCAGCTAAAGTCGGTCTTGCAGAGATGCTTAAAGGCGGCGTAATTATGGATGTCGTCGATGCACATCAGGCGCGGATCGCCGAAGAGGCCGGCGCTTGTGCTGTCATGGCGCTCGAACGAGTGCCTGCGCAAATACGTAAAGATGGCGGCGTGGCACGGGCCAGCGATCCGGGTATGATCAAAGACATCCAAAGTACGGTGTCGATTCCGGTCATGGCGAAGTGCCGAATCGGACATTTCATGGAGGCGCGGATTCTCGAAGCGCTGGAAGTTGACTTCATCGACGAAAGCGAAGTGCTGACACCGGCTGATGAAGCCTTTCATATCGAGAAGACCGATTTCAAAGTGCCTTTTGTTTGCGGCTGCACCGATTTGGGAGAAGCCCTTCGTCGAATTGGCGAAGGCGCAGCGCTCCTGCGGACCAAAGGCGAAGCGGGAACGGGCAACATCGTCGAGGGTGTTCGGCACCTGAGGACACTGCATGGACACATCCGACGGCTCACGCAGATGCGACCTGAAGAACTCATGACCGAAGCCAAAGAAATCGGCGCGCCATTCGCTCTCGTGAAGCAAGTGGCAGAGACCGGTCGGCTTCCAGTGCCCAACTTTGCCGCTGGTGGAATTGCCACACCGGCCGATGCAGCTCTGTGCATGGCCCTCGGGGCAGAGTCGGTTTTTGTCGGGTCGGGCATCTTCATGAGCGATGATCCAGAGCGACGGGCGAAGGCCATCGTCGAAGCAACGACCTACTGGCAAGACCCAGCCAAACTCGCCGAAATCAGCACCGGCTTAGGCGAAGCGATGCCCGGTCTCGAAATCGATCGCCTCGGCGACAGCGAACGGTTGTCTCAGCGAGGCTGGTAATGTCGAAAACCATTGGTGTACTGGCGCTGCAGGGTGGTTATCAAGCCCATCTGAAAGCGCTCGACACCTGTGGTTACAAAACCCTAGCCGTGCGCGAAATCTCTGATCTGCGCAACCTCGACGGCTTGGTCTTGCCGGGTGGCGAAAGTACAACCCAAATCAAGCTGATGAAACGTTTCGGACATTGGAGTGTCATCGATGAGTTGGTGCGCTCAGGCTGTCCGACCCTCGCGACCTGTGCTGGCCTGATACTGGCTGCAAGCCACGTCACTCAACCTAGTCAGGTATCATTCGGCTGGTTGGACATGGATGTGACTCGAAACGGCTGGGGTCGTCAGGTCCACAGTGGTGAAGGCCTGGCCGATCTCGAATCAACCCGCCCCCATTTTGGAGACGACCCCCTGAAACTCTTGTTTATCAGGGCACCACGAATCCAGCGAGTTGGACAGCGGGTCGATGTCCTTGCGATGACCAACGGTGAAGCTGTGATGGTCAGGCAGGGCGCGCTCATAGCAGCGAGCTTCCACCCAGAACTCACCGACGACCTAAGGGTTCATCGATTGACGTTTGGTTGAAGATCGGCGGCATGCTCGGACCGTGTCTGGAAGACCGCCAGTGAGTCCCTAAGCGATCGTGACCCTAGAATCTAGATACACATCTTGAACAGCGTTCAAGAGCTGTACGCCTTCGGCAACTGGGCGTTGAAACGCCTTTCGGCCAAGGATGAGGCCCATGCCGCCAGCGCGCTTGTTAATGATAGCCGTCTTTACGGCATCAGCGAAATCATTGTTGCCACTTGCACCGCCCGAGTTAATGAGGCCGTTCCGGCCCATATAACAATGGGCGACTTGGTAGCGACATAAATCGATGGGGTGATCCGTGCACAGACTGCCGTACATACCCGGGTGGGTTTTACCGAAGCCGATGTTGGAAAACCCACCATTATTGGTCGGCATTTTCTGCTTGATAATGTCGGCCTTGATGGTCACACCAAGATGATTTGCCTGCGAGGTCAAGTCAGCCGCTGTGTGGTAATCGACCCCATCTTTTTTGAAGCCACTGTTCCGTGTGTAGCACCATAAGATTGTAAACAAACCAAGACTGTTGGCTTCCTCGAATGCCTCCGCGATCTCGATAAGCTGGCGATTGCTATCCTCACTGCCGAAATAAATGGTCGCACCAACGCCGACGGCGCCCATGTCGAACGCCTGTTGAACACTACCAAATGAGATCTGCTCATAGGTCTGTGGATAGGTCATCAACTCGTTGTGGTTCAGTTTGACGATATAGGGAATCCGGTGGGCATACCTACGCGCTGTCGATGCAAGTACGCCGAGAGTTGAAGCCACACCGCTGCAGCCACTCTCGATGGCCAATTCGACGATTTTAGCCGGATCAAAATAAATGGGGTTAGGCGCAAAAGATGCACCAGCGGTATGCTCAATCCCTTGGTCGACTGGGAGGATCGAAAGGTAGCCGCTGCCGCCCAAACGACCTGTGTCCCACATCCATTGTAAGTTGCGGAGAACGGGGTTAGGTCGATCTGACTCCAACACAACCCGTTCGACAAAGTCGGGACCAGGTAGATAAAGATTGTCGGCGGAGATCGTCGAACATGTGTGCTCGAGGAGTGCGGCTGCATCGTGACCAAGAAGCTCGTTGTAATCCAAAGCCATTGTACGTTCCTATGTTAGGCAGGTTGGTTTGTGGCCCCAGGTCTATCAAATCAGTTCACCAGCAGCAACCCGTTCGATCGCCTATTTTCTCCTTTAGAGTCACATCTCTGTAGCCTGCGCTGGCGCTGGTTGGATGTCCGAGAGACTGGGCATCGAGAAAATTTAGCTCGTTTCAACGGAGATGATGCCTGTTTTCATGAGATAATCTGCTTTGAGGACTTGCATTTCATGAGGTCGTGTCTAATGTCCTTGCCAAAGGTAATAAGGAGAGAGCAATGGACGAGCAGACGTACGTGTACAACGCTGGCGATGCAGATTTTCAAGAACGGGTACTCCTCCGTAGCCAGGAGGTACCAGTCCTCCTCGATTGTTGGGCGACGTGGTGTGGCCCCTGTAAGACCATCGGGCCCATCCTAGAGACACTGGCCAAGGAATATGAAGGTCGGTTTGAACTGGTCAAAGTCGACATCGACAAAGCCCCTCAGGTCGCCATGGCACTCAGAGTCCAATCTGTCCCGACAGTCTATCTCTTCAAAGGCGGCCGACCCGTGGATGGGTTTCAAGGCGCTCAGCCGGAGTCTGCGATTCGAGCCCTGGTGGAACGGCACGTAGAAGCCCCTGAAATCGCGCCCATTGAATTGGCAAAGCGTGCTCTCGCGCGTGGAGATACCGACGCTGCAGCAGGCGCGTTTCGGACCGTGTTAGAGGGTGATTCTGAAGATGGCGAAGCGCTGCTTGGAATGGCCCGACTCGCACTTGGACACGGTGATGAAGGGGCTGCACTCGGCTGGCTAGACAAGATCACTGAAGGCAACCCGATGTACTCCAATGCAGAGAAACTGCGGGGGGTATTGAACTTTTCGAGCGACGCTGGTGACTTAGCAGCCCTGGTCTCCGCGACCAACACCGATCCGAAGAACGTGGACGCGTGGTATCGACTTGGGGCGACATACGCCGTCGCGGGTGAAATGAACGCTGCGCTCGACTCGTTTCTTGAAGTTGTCAAACACGATCGCAGTTTCCGCGATGATGGTGGACGGAAAGCAATGCTTTCGCTCTTTGAAGCCGTCGGTATGGATGATCCACTGGTCATTACCCATAGAAAACGCCTCGCCGCCTACTTGTTCTAAGCCAAGCGGTCAACTGAGACCGTCCCAGCCTATTTGTAAGTTACCACGGCCCTTGGTATACGCCATCTGGGTCTGAATCCGTTTATGGGGGCTGTGGTTTTGTACGATCAAAAGTGGTTTTCGAGTAGTTATTCAGAGGCGAGAGCCCGCTTCTTAGACCTGGTCTCAAGCGAAGGTGGCGTTCATACCGAATTGCCCATCACCGCTCTCGGACCAGATGGAGGCCCATTATCTATAGATATTGGATGGTTCGGGTCTCTCGAGGCGAAACGGGTCATCCTCCATATCTCGGGAACCCATGGGGTCGAAGGGTTTGCCGGTTCAGCCATTCAATTGGCAGCCATCGCAAATGGGATTTGTACTCCGGGAGACGCCGATGCCGTCGTTTTCGTCCATGTGCTCAATCCATATGGGATGGCCTGGGTCCGACGAGTAAACGAGAGCAATGTCGATCTCAATCGCAACTTCATACCGGACGGTTCACCGTACGAGGGCGTATCGGACGGATACGAAGCGATGAATTCCACCCTCAACCCCCAGAGTGGTCCACGCTTTGACTTTTTCTTGCTGAGAAGCTTAGCGAAAATTGTCCAACACGGTTATAGCACCTTGAAACAGGCGATTACCGAAGGTCAGTACGTCTATCCTAAGGGCTTGTTTTTCGGCGGACAAAAACTTGAAGAAGGGCCCCAAAAATATCTCCAATGGCTCGAGACGGCGCTGGGGCATGTCGAGTCGGTCTGCGCCATCGATGTGCATACCGGTCTGGGTAAATCCGGAGAAGATACACTGCTCATCGATGCCGGCAAAGACGATCCTGTGTACCAAAAGCTTCACTCGCTTTTCGGAGACCGAATTGCGCCGTGGGATGCTGACCAATCCATTGCCTACCAGATCAACGGGGGACACCCAGCGGCTGTATGTCGGCAATTAGGACACGCGAAAGTCGATTTTATCACCCAGGAATTTGGGACTATTGCCGGTTTAAAGGTGCTCTATGCGCTGCGTCAGGAAAATCGCTGGCATCAATGGGGAGACGGTCACTTAAAACACAGCTCCAAACAAGGGCTACTCGATGCCTTTGGCCCAGGGACTGACCGATGGCGCGTCGCTGTGTTACATCGAGGTATTGAACTCTTACAACAAGTCCAAAAACAGACTTTTAAATGAAACCATGCGCCTAGGCGTGCACGTCAAGACTCTACGGCAAGGTCACGCGACAAAAAGTCCCCCAGGCAGGTAGGTTATATACGTGACCAAAGAGCATCCACTCCACTAACTCTTCTCGACAGCTGTCCGCCAACCCGTAAGCGCACACGCAACTTCTCCCTCGGACATGGTCCGCTGAAAACGGGCATTTTCTTGCCAGGCGTCTTTGACCGCACTCAAATCCGCCCAAACGCCAACGGCGAGCCCGGCAAGGAATGCTGCCCCAAGCGCCGTGGTCTCGAGCATCGTGGGTCGTACCAACTCGACGCCGAGAAGATCGGCCTGAAATTGCATGAGCAAATCATTGGCCGCAGCCCCTCCGTCGACCTTCAATTGAGTGAGAGGTCGATTCAGATCTTGGCTCATGGCGTCGAGAATATCGTAGTTCTGAAATGCGATGCCTTCCAGTGTTGCACGGGCAATGTGGGCCTTCGTCGTACCGCGGGTGAGTCCAGTGATAAGCCCTCGCGCATCCGGTCTCCAATGGGGAGTCCCTAGGCCAGTTAACGCCGGGACAAAGTACACGCCGCCTGTGTCATCGACCTGCTTGGCTAACGCTTCGACCTCCGGCGCTGATTCGATCAACTCGAGACCATCTCGGAGCCATTGAACGGCGGCACCGGCGATGAAGGCCGAGCCTTCCAAAGCATAGGTCACCTCGTCGCCAATCTGCCAACCGACTGTTGTTAACAAACCGTTTTGACTCGGAACCGCTTGGTCGCCCGTGTTCATGAGAAGGAATGCACCGGTACCGTAGGTACACTTCGCTTCGCCTAGACCAAAGCAGGCCTGGCCGAAAAGAGCTGATTGTTGATCGCCAGCCATGCCCGCCACCGGAATCCCATCCGGTAGACCCGGAAAGCCAATGGTCGTCCCATAGACTTCACTGCACGTGCGAATCTCGGGAAGAACGCTTTTAGGAACCTGAAGGAGTTTAAGAAGCTCGTCATCCCACTGACGTGTGTGTAAATTCATCAGCATTGTGCGGCATGCGTTGGAGACATCCGTGACATGACTTTGACCTGACGTCAGCTTCCAAACAAGAAACGAGTCGATGGTCCCAAATGCAAGCTCACCTTTCGCCGCCCGCTGCCGAGCACCGGGGACATTATCGAGGAGCCAAGCCGCTTTCGTGCCAGCAAAATAGGCATCGATGACCAGCCCTGTCCGCTCTCGGATGAAATCTCCGTGGCCGTCTTGAGTCAGCGTCTGACACACACCAGCTGTCCGACGACATTGCCAGACGATGGCGTTATGAATTGAATCGCCCGTCTCTCTATCCCAAATCACAGCTGTTTCACGTTGATTGGTGATGCCAATCCCGGCAATTTGATCTGTCGCGATGCCCGCGTGAGCGACCGCGCCACCGACGGCGGCAACAACAGACTCCCAGATCGCGGCGGGCTCATGCTCAACCCAGCCCGGCTGTGGGTAAATTTGAGCAAACTCAACGGTATGACGGCCAAGGACAGCCAACGAATGGTCAAGAATGAGTACGGTTGTACCGGTGGTACCCTGGTCGATAGCCATTACGTATTTGCTCATGATGTCTCCCTCAATCAATTAGACCTAGACGCTCCGGTGCTCTTAGAAAATCGAGTATGTCGGCTTCAACTTGTTCATGCTCAACATCCAATGGGAGGATATGCCAGCTTTTCGGGTAAATGATCAAGCGGCGGTTCGGCGTCTCCAGGAGATCATAGAAAACTCGAGCATTTCGCACGGGCGCGACATGGTCGCTGCGCCCATGAAGAACAAGAACTGGCACACTCAAACGTTGCACCCGATCTGCCGCGAGCCCCTGTCCATCGAGCATGCTTGCTGCGGCGCTGATGGGCGTGCGGTCATAGCTGGGCATGGATGCAGCAATAGCGGGATCTGACACATCCGGTCCATTGGCTTTCTTTACGAACGGATAGACTGCAGCGATAGGAATCTTGCGCGCCAAAGACAGCACCGTCTGGCTTTTTAAATCCAGTTCGAGAGGGACTGCCATGGCCACAAGTCCACCGACTCTCTGCCCTCGCTCTTGAGCGATGACAGTCGAGAGCAGTGCGCCCATTGAAAAGCCGATAATAAATACTTTCTCATGGCGCGCTGACAGCTCATCGAATGACCGACGGGCTGCGACAAGCCAGTCATTCCAGCCCGTGTAGCGCAAATGATTTGGTGTTGTGCCATGACCCGGCAGCAAGGGTGCGCTGACGTCGTAGCCTTGTTCCGACAAAGCGCGCGCTAAAGGGCCGAAAGTGTACGGGCTTCCCGTCAAACCATGAAGAAGTAAAACGCCCGGACCCTCACCAGAGTATCGGAGAGGACGAGCACGAGGATTAATTGAAAGTCCAGACATTGAGGCTGCCTAGCACAATGAGCATATTGGGACAACTCTCCTCACGGAATTGTCACCGTCGTTCCCCTCTACGAACGCTGGAAGCGAACCCGGCGATGCAGAGGCCAAAGACAGAGTAATGCAAACCAAATCAACCCTGATGACTGATCATTATTCGCTGAGCTACAGGCGCACCCTGTGTTGGAGCCTATGGCTAATTTCTGGCTAATTTCAGGGCGATTGTCGGTGACCACCTGAGTTTGTCCTGCGGGCATCTGAATCTCGATCACCGACGCACCGGGCACGTCTGATTGGCGAATCGTCTCACCTTCCTGACGGACAATCACGTTGGGATTAGCCCCATCTCGCTCGCGAAAACGGAGCCCACTTTCCGTCTCGATGATTGCATTGTCCCAGTCTGGGCGACCCATGACACACGACACGCGGCGCACAGCATTATACACGTTTGATTGACTTTCCAAATCTCGATTCCAGGCAAATACCGGGTCAACAGTCATCTCCTCTGGACTCATGGTGGAATAGAGCCGTGTGAGATATGGATTTCGGCTAAACAAGGCACCTATCCCCTGTCGCACATCATTAATCTCTGACCCGAGTCGCGCCACTAATGCGTCGATGTCGACCTGGATTAAGTCGGCCGAAGGACTGCCTTCGAAGCGTCGAGGTCTCATTAAGAATTCATTAATGTCGATGGTCTCCGGGAGTGAGATTACGCCCCGGGCGATCCGGGCTAGATCGCTGTCATTCTGATTCAGTTCAGACCTTAGAATAGACTCGATCCGACCCCAGAGAAAAGCGCCATCATCAGAGGGTCCAATCCGTCGAATGGCATCGAGCGCATCCTCGCTGACAGTCGCCAGAAAGACAGCACTTTCATGGGCCCCGGCAAAATCGGTCACAAAAGCTTGTCCACCGGCTTCATCGACGGCTTGACTGACAACATCTGGGTAATTTGAACCACGATTACCCCAATCGATGGTCGATTCATTAATGGCCACGTGCCGGTAATTTGTCGACACCCCTCGGGCATCTGCCAGCAAGTGAACAATGATGCCCATATCGGGATTGGCGGCCACCGATGTGGGCACGATGGGTACCGCTGGAATGTCACCCGCAAAACGTAAGCTCAAGGGCTGCACATCACCGCTGTCAGCCGCTGGGAGAAGCTTCAGGGCAATAAACGCACTGCCCATTTCAACGTAGGGTGCGAGCGTTGCATCAGCTGCATCGGGAATCTGGTATTCGTTTGCGTCGAGCCAATCTCGTAACGCATCGACAGACGTGGGAAGAAGAACCGACAGGTCATAGGGTCCAACGGCTTCTCGGGACAAAACCGCCACCGAGTCAGCCCCGTCATCTTGCACACCCGTGTCTGCTCCTCCCGCCTCAAAAAGCTCTGGTTCCGCCCCATTTCGAGAATCGAAGATGCAGTCATCATCGACTTCTGTTCTCAGATTAAAACGAGGTCCAAACTGATTATCGAGCTGAGTGAATAATTGGTCGGTCGACAAACCGTATTCTACATCACGGGGCACCGGTAAAAGCCAGCCAAACTCAGTGGGCGGGCCTTGGTAGGTGATCCGAACATGCATTTCCAAACCGTCGTCGATCTTCGAGAATAAAATTCGCTCGGCGGCCTGGTTGACGGGCGTTCGCGCGTTACAAAAAAGTCCACCGCAGGCAAGAGCGGCCGCCGGTGAAAGTAAGAGACAGAGAATCAGTATAAAGGGCATAAGTATATCTCCCAAAGGTATTGCGTGGGACCAGACGCAGATTGCGGCGAGTCTTACACAAATGATTGACCACACCCTGTTTTTTTTCACATACTGCAGCCAGGAGGTCCGAAGCCAAAGTGGACTTTGGGACAGATTCAATGCTCGAGGGAGGGACTGGGAACATGGCTAAATTGAACGTGATTACCGCTTTTTGGATTGGGCTTATTGCACCATCTGTAGCCGCTGCATGTGGTGGTTTTTTCTGTAATGCCCAACCTGTGGATCAGCAGGCTGAGAGAATCATTTTCGTCCAAGAAGATGAGAACACAGTCACCAGTTACGTAGAGATCCAATATCAAGGTGCTCCAGACGCGTTTGCATGGATCGTCCCTGTACCCGCCGTCCCAGATCTCGACACCTGGCAGTCTATGTCGTTTAACGCCTTGGACTTAGTGACAGAACCGCAGTGGAATTTCCAAGACGATTGTTTTTTCCTTGAAGCCGACGCGCCTGCTGCCAATCGAGCTGGTGAGGATGGCGGTGATCCTGTGATCGTCTTAGATCAACGGCGGGTTGGCCCATTCGACACGGTCACACTCCAGTCCGCAGACCCAAGAGAACTTGTGCAGTGGCTGAGAGACAATGAATACCGAATTATACCTGCCATGGAACCTTTTATTGCCTTATACACTGCAGAAAATATGAAGTTTCTGGCAATGAAACTGGCTCCGGGCGAAGACACTGATTCAATTCAGCCCATTAAGATGACCTACACAGCCGCGAATCCTGCCATCCCACTCCGGCTCACAGCCGTGGCAGCTCAGCTAGAAATGGGTGTGAAAGTTTGGATTCTCGGCGACCAGAAATATGGAGCACGAAATGTACCTGATATCGCCATCGGTGATGATGAAGTGGTGATGGACTTTAATCGATGGGAGAACAATTATTTGCCTTTGGTCGCGCGAAAGGTCGATGCCGCTGGTGGAAAAGGATTCGTCACAGAGCTCGCCGAGCCAACAGAAAGACTCGTAGAGATGGTCCGCGATAGCGTCGTACCTGATCGGGTGGGCCAAGAAGGGATTGACGCCCGTGATGCTCTGGCTGAACTCCTAGCAAGCAAGCCGTATATCACGCGGTTGTACACGCGACTCAGCCCTGAAGAGATGGACATCGACCCCATCTTCGAGCGGATTGATGGCCCTGATGTATCGAACATTCATGTGATTGAATCAGAACGCAACGCTGAGGAAGAAAACCTCTGCGATAATGGCGAATTACCCGAGGTGGATGCCTGTGCCTTTGAAGCGTGCGGCGCGGGTGGTCGGTGCGCCGAACTCGATCAGGCGCAGGGACAACAGCGCGCTGGTTGCGCTTGCGTGGATGGCACCATAGCGAGGGCCGGTTTTGATCCCCAAGGACGACAAATCGTCTCGTGTGGAGATGCGCGCATTGATTTTAGCAGCGCGCCGATGGACTCAGGGCAAATCCAATTTCCAGACCTATGTTCGTCGGGGAACTTCTGTGGCCAAAACGGAGAATGCCTCACCTTGAATGGATTTCCAGCATGCCGATGTCAGCAGGGTTTTGTCGCAATCCCAAACATCGATGCACAAGGCATGCTCACGCCAACCTGCGTCGCATCAACGGCCGCGAATATGCTCGACTTATCGAGCATTGAATTAAGAGAGCCTAATCTGCCCTATCCAGGCCGGGTGACTGCAATGGACCCCATGCCAGTAGATATGGTGGACGATCAAATGGATATGACCCAAGAGCCTATCGACCCGGCGACGCGTCCTCAAGGGATGATGACATCGAGCGGCAGCGGCGGAGGATGCCAAAGTCATGGACCTCAGTCGGGCTCGCTCTGGATGCTCATGGTGCTCATCGGCTTATGGAGAGTGAGGAAAGCCAAGCTTTAAGAGCCGTTACTGCATCCTCTTCAAGACCAATGTGTTATTTTTTGTCACATCTTTAATCAGCAGACGGTCGCCGTCGATGGTCCAGATTTGAGATGCAACCTTGTCACCCTTCTTGGTCTCAATGGTCAGTACGTTACCCTCGCGTTTTAAGGTCTTGTACGCTGTTTTTTCTGCGCGGAGCTGGCCCATGAACGTGCCATTGGTCGCAAGTTCATTACTGCCAAACTGGATCTCCATCTTGAGATTTTGAAACATCTGCATGGTCATCGCACGCTGACCTTCAGGTAGTTTCTGGAATTCGGGTAGGGCCTCAATCCCTTTGGGATCGATGGTCCAGCGGCCAGCGAGGCCTTCTGGGGGGGTACCAGCCGGAACAGCAGGCTCAACGGGCTTGTCTGGAGTCGCGCCTTTTTTGGCCGCTGTTGGGTGTGCTTTAGCACAGACATTCATGGCTTCGCCAACCGCTTTTTTGATGTCCTCTGGACTGGCTTTGCCGGCGGCTTTGAGGGCTTTGACGGAATCGAGTGCGGCCAAACACTCTGGGCTCCGCTTCGAATCCGATACTTTCGGTGTCACAGCCGTCTTATTTTTGGCGACAGCTTTTGGTTTGGCAGACTCGACAGGTTTTGTCTCCTCAGGCGCACTTTGAGGCGCACTGGGTTTCTCACAACCGGTCAATGCAAAGGAGAGAAGTAAGGCAGCGAATGCCGAAATACGAACCATGATGGCTCCCTTCTGAGTAGCTCTATCGTCGTTAATCAAGTCTGCCAAAGCACAGTCAGTGGCAGAGACTTTGTTTGCAGAAACCAGTGCCGCTATGCCACATCGGGACCATTGACGCCATGTTAATTGCTCGACTTGCGTTTGAAAAACATCGGTTGACCGGCCGTTCGAACGATCAGCCGGTCACCCTTCTGAAGAAAGTGTTGTGTGCGCTTCTCGCCGTCAATCAATGTCTCTACCGCCAAATTATTGCCTTCTCGCCCGGTCATTTTGTAGCTGACAACTTCGTCTTGGGCGCGACCTAAGAAACGGCCCTTCACTTTGATCGTCTCCTTACTCAGCGTCAGCGAAATATCTGACTTTGAGAGCACCAGCTCAGCATTCTTCCGCTTATCCTCCGGGATCATTTTAAATTGCTGACTGTTCTTCACCGCATCAGCATCAAGGACCCAAAGCCCCATGAGTTCATCAGGGGGTGTGATCGCTTCGGGCTCTTTGTGGTCTTTGTCGTCAGCGTCGTCGCCATGTTTGTGCTCAGGCGCTGGTTTGGAGGTTATTTTTATACGAGTCGCACCAGCGAATTTCTTACTTATCTCGTCTAAAGCGCCTGACTTATTCGATTTTTCAATCTGGTCAGAGTCGGCAGATGGACCTTGCGCTGTCTTCTTTTGATTACAGCCAAAGACACAGAGGCTAAGAATCAAGATTTGCAGTCGCTTTGCGTTCAACATGTCAGCACCTTCGCTTTTCATTTCCCAAGAGACATCGCGTGTCTGGTCTTGATCTACAGGCAGTCTGGGTCGAAGATCAATCAACTAAGTTGAAAATACGTTTCGATTCATTGAGTCGTTCCAGCAGAATCCATCAGTCTTTTTTCATACGTCGGATGAACACGACGAAAATAAGGATAAAACCGCCTGCGACCAGAAACACCAGCTGATTATCTTGAATCAATCTCAACGCCTGGGCTCCGTAGGTCAAATACAGAGTATAATAAACGCCTGTACTCAAGGCGACTGCGATCACATCTGCGACAAGAAACCGAGGTACGGGCATCCGACCGAGACCCGCTGCCAACAAAAGCGCGTTCCGGACACCAAAGGGGATAAACCGACCCACGATGAGCGCAAATGAACCATAACGCCGATAAAACCCATCCACCTTGTCTATTCGTTGAGGCGACAACATAGATGAAAACCAAGACACCTCGGCCAATTTGGGACCAAAATAGCGCCCGAGGCCGTAGCAGATGAAATCGCCACAGAGTATGCCAAAAAATAATCCATAGAAAAGGGGCCAGACAAGCTCCGCATGCTCTAATCCCAGGCTTGCCGCTGAAAAAATAATGACGTCTTCAGGAATCGGTAAATTGAAACCGGATATGGCGAGCAAAGCGAAGATGAACCAAGGGGCGAACTCCGCATTGGCATTGATCAGGAGTATCATCTGGTCGAGCCAGTCCATCTTGATGCTCTCCTTGGAACAGCAATCTACTCTAAAAACGGGAAGCTGAAGTAGCCAAAGGCCCCCTAGTCCGCGTCTTCGTCTATCGTGCGTCCAACCATCCAGTCAACATCAACATCGACGGTGAGGACGCCGTTGGCTCGCAGTCGATCCCCAAGATAGGCCTCGGCGGTCTGTCTTGGGTAAACTAAGCCCGCTTGGCCCTCTCGGCAAGATGGTAATGGATCCAAATACACGTCTGGATGGGGATGCATGAAGAAGGGAATAGAATAACGGGGGCCAGTCGCGGTCTGAGGCGCTCTCACTCGATGTGTCGTGGCTGGAATGAGGCCATTGGTCAAGCGCTGCATCATATCCCCCGTATCAGCGATCAACTGGCCTGGTACGGGCATAATCGGCAACCAGTCCCCATTTCTTTTCTTGAGTTCTAAACCCGGGTCAGAGGCCTCAACTAATAAGGTGATCAAATTAATGTCTTCGTGGGCCGCCGCCCAAATGCCGTCAGTCGACGGCGTGGGCTCGGGATATCGAATCATTCGGAGAACCGTGTTGCCTCCCTGAACCATTTGGCTAAACGTCTCTTCCGGTTCTCCAAGGTAGAGAGCGAGTGCGCGCAGAATATTCAGGCCGGACCCATGCAAAGCGCCCCAGAGGGCCAGGCTATCGGACTTGAAAGTGGGCACTTCAATGGGCCAAATGTTGTCCGGGATGCGTCGCCGCAGCGGATTGTCATGACCAAATTCAGGTCCAACGTGCCAAAACTCCTTCAAGTCCGCTGCGGTTGCATCTTTCGCTCGTTCTTTACCGAAGGGCGTGTAGCCGCGCTGACGGCCCATCTTTCGCAGTTCATATTTGCTTTTCTTGTGGGAATCCATTTCGAAAAGAGTCTTCATAGACCCGTAGGCGCCCCTCAAAATCGGGGGCTCTATCCCATGATTTTCGATCGCGACAAAACCATATTCGACAAAAGCTTTGCCTAGGTCATCAACGAATACACGCCTACGCGCAGGATTAGTCGACATAAAATCGTCGAGGTCTACGACTGGAATCGTCTGTTTCAAAACCACATCCCAAACTTAAATGGGCTCATCAGAGCACGGCTCAACAATAGGGCGGAACAGTCATTGGTCTAGATAGTCGCTCGGAACCTGCCAATACGCCAATTTTGCCCCTGGTTTCTGTCGAAGTTCTAACAACATAGTCCACATGTACGGCCGTTCTTGATCAGAGAAGCCAACTGAGGCAAGTTGCCATAGATGAATGACGATGGAATCCGTAGGAAGGGTGTCTTGGGTCCCAAACAATCAACATTACGTGTTTTTGGATTTGCTGGCCTGGGCGTTTTAGGCTTGTCCATCTCGGGCTGTACACGAACCGCCGATGAAGCGACATGCGACAAGCTTTACACGCATATCATCGCACTCAAAACGGCCGGTGAGCCTGAGATCGTCAGGAAAGTGGAAGCCGATAAATTGGAATATCAGCGCTTCGATTTTCTCGAATCGTGTGTGGGCAAGTACAATCGAAAGTTGACGACATGTTCACTGGGCTCAGATACGCTTAGAAAACTGGAATTATGCACAAATGAGTAAGGGTAAATCCAAAGACGAAAATCAGCTGATGACCTGGTTAGAGACTGGTCTGGATAAAGGAACTGGAGTCTCACAGCACCTTGTCAACAATTGGCTGGATTGGATCAAAGCTGGACCTGCGCAAGACATGGGTCGCCAGCTCATCGGCCAAGTAAAAGAGAAATATCCAGACACCATTGAGGCGTGGGTTCGCTTAGTAGACGCTGGGGTTGCTCATGTATCAAAGCAAAACTCGCCTCCTGATGCGAAAGACGATTTGAATCAAGACGAGCTTTCGGAGAGTGAGCAAACTGACCCGAGTCAGTCCAGTTAACGGATCTGTGGTTTCAGCCTGGAGTCTTGACGTAGCAATAAATCCTGAGCAGAGTCGGTGCGAGAAATCTGGACCAAAGCACACGGAGTAAGATGATGAGAATGATATTGGTGGGACCCCCTGGCGCGGGTAAAGGCACACAAGCAGCGAGACTATTAGACCGCTTCAAGATACCTCATATCTCAACGGGAGATATGCTGCGAGCCGCTGTAAAATCCGGTACGCCCCTGGGCGTCGAAGCCGCTGGCTACATGAATCGAGGCGCATTGGTGCCCGACGAGGTTGTCATCGGTATGGCCATCGAACGCATCAGTCAGCCAGATGCCTCATCGGGCTTTATGTTGGACGGTTTTCCCAGAACTCGACCACAAGCAGAAGCACTCGAGGCAGCCCTTGTGGACGCGGGCATAAAGCTTGATGCGGTCATCTTGATCCAAGTGGATGACAGCCTGATTATCGAACGCATCACCGGTCGACGAACCGATCCTGAAACAGGTGCAATTTACCACATGACCTTTAGTCCGCCACCTGCGGATGTAGTGGACCGACTCGTCCAGCGCAAAGATGATACAGAAGAGGCCTGCGCAGCACGCTTGGTCAAATATCACTCGGACACAGCCCCGATCATTCCCTTTTACGAGTCACGGGCTCTGTTGACGAGAGTAGACGGTCTTGGCAGCCCCGACGAGGTGACAAAGCGCATGATCGATGCCATCGAAGGCCTGAGCTGACCCGATAATAACCAGACAGACTCATCCGGTGCGCATACACCGGAGTGCCTGTCTAGTCCGCTAAAACAGCCTTAAGATCGGTTTAAGCCCGGTAGACTCGAACACTGTCCATTGTGATGTCTTCCAATGGCTTATCTCGACCATCCCGTGGGCTGTTGGTTATGATACTGATCAGCTCAACACCCTCGACAATTTCTCCGAAAATGGCGTGCTTATCATCGAGCCATGGTGTGGCGACTTCAGTGATGAAAAATTGGCTACCACCGGTATTGGGGCCTCGATTGGCCATGCTCAGGAGCCCTGGCCGGTCATGCCTTAAACTGGGATCGAATTCATCTGCGATACAGTAGCCGGGCCCGCCGACACCGACGCCTTGAGGACACCCCGCCTGAATCATAAAATTCGGGATCACACGGTGGAATAAGATGCCATTATAAAATGGCCCGTCGGTGATAGCACCTGTTGCCAAACCAACAAAGTTGGCGACGGTTACGGGCGCTTCAGACTCGAATAAGCGGGCTTTTAAAGTACCCATTCGAGTGGTGATATCAACGTAGAGGTCACCCTCGCCGTCAACGTCGATGGGGGGTGGTGTAAATAAATCGGACATGTCACTCTCCTAGTCGGCCTCAGGATTTATCTGGGCTGTTTAATCTGCGGCAAGATAGGTCACCTGGACTAGAGACGCAATGGCGAGACAAAAACGAGGACGTCTCGGAGACATCCCTTTCAAATTAAGGTGAGCTGCATGCAAGACATCAACTTCAAAGTTGACTCGACATCCCGGTTGGCTGCGGCCATCAGAACGGTCATGGGTCTGAGCCATAAGAAGGCGAAGCAAATCGTGTACACAGGAAAAGTTCGGGTCGATGGAAAACTCGTCCTAGACCCTGCACACCCCCTCAAGGCTGGCCAAACCATAGACGTGAATTGGACCCGACCGAAGCCCAAACAGGGGCGTGTTGCATCAGAATACCTGGTGTACCGTGACGCGGAGTTGATCGTGCTCAACAAGCCGGCCGGTCTGCTCTCGACGTCTACAAGTCAGGCTGAGCGAGACACGGCGCTCACGGTCGCACGAACACTATGCCGCGGCGGCAAGCCACCCCATGTCGTACATCGACTAGACAAAGACACATCTGGGCTGATTCTTTTTGCTCGGGGTACGAAAGCCGCTCGCCAGATGCGCTTACTCATTGATGCAAACGAAGTTCAGCGCACGTATTTCTGCGTGGTAAATGGCATTCCCACTCCAGCGGAGGGGACCATCAGCAGTACCCTACTGCGCGACAATGGACAGGGTCGTCGGGGCTCACGCGATGGATCTTTTCGGACACAAAAACCAACCAAAACACTTTCGATAGAGACCCCGAAATATGGCAAACATGCCATCACGCATTACCAAAGTGTAGCGCAAGAGGGTCGACGCTCCGCCATCGAGGTGCATTTGCAAACGGGCCGCACACACCAAATCCGCATTCATATGGCGGAACTTGGCTGCCCGCTGCTGGGCGAGCGGGTATACGCTCGACAGGCCGACGCACCGCGCCATGCCTTACATGCCGGCCGCTTGAGCCTACCTCACCCATTCAAATCGGAAAAATTAGATTTCAATGCCCCCTGGCCGGATGACCTGGAAAAATTGACTCCGATTGGCGTCAATTGGTGATTTCGCGTATTAAGTTGTATGGAAACGGCCCTTTGTAGATGTCTCATGAGCGGGAGGAGCCACATGCTCAAGCAAGCCATTTACCTTTTTATGTTCACATCCACTGTAGTTCTGAGCGTGGGATGTAACGATTCGTCGACCAACGATCGTTGCCTCGTCTCTTCCGACTGCCCCTTGCCACTGATCTGCTACGGAGCTGTCGAATCAACCGAAACAGAAACCGCTCGATCGGGTCGCTGTATCCAGGAGTGTCGATTGGACAGCGACTGCATGGAGGGCTTGTGCATCGATTCGGTGTGTAGGACGCCCGAAGGCAGTTGCCGCACGAATGCGGATTGTGTTGAATTCGGGCGCACATGCGACCCGGGTACCCGGCGCTGTGTCGCCCCCTGCGGACCAAACTCCAGCTGTCCTCAGGGTACGCGATGCGTGAACGAGCAGTGCCAATCAACGGGTATGGCGGCCGATGCCAACCGGCCTCAGCCTGTAACCGATGCACGAATCACCCGAGACAGGGGGCAAGCCAGGGATGCGACCAGCAGGCCTCTCGATGCACAATCTCAGCCTCGAGATGCAGCCGTTCCAATGCCTGACCGAGCGATTCCTTCCGCACCAGACATGGGCATGGTCAATCGCGGTAATGGACAATACGGTGACAATTGCCGATGTGGGGCCGAATGCAACAGTGGGTTGTGCGTACCCAATCCCTATCGACAATTCGCAGGTGAATGCAGTCAGCTTTGCGGACAAGGCAATGGCTGCCCAAGTTCGGCAAGCTGCATCCAGGTGTCAGTCCCTGGTCCAAGCCAAAACTGTCCGCCAGCAGGACTTCCTTTCGCAGAGGGAGAGATCATTTCCGTTTGTGCCGTCAACGAAACGGGTATCCCATGTCAATCAGGGGAGAATTGCGCCATCGGGGGCGTATGCTATCCGCCCCCAAATCCCGTGGTTGGGCAAGTTCAAGTCCAAGCCGCTTGCGCTGCAGCCTGTACTCAAAACAATGAATGTCCAGTTGGATTTAGCTGTCAAAGGATCCCGACAGATGGGGGTCAATTCATCAACATCTGTGCGCCTGAAGCTCAAGTATTCCAATGCCCTGATGGAAGCAATCAAAGCTGCGGCGACGTCTGCCCTATCGGCCCAGCTGATGATGAACTCAATATCAGTCACTGCATTGTGTTAGCACCGAATCAACCCGGGTATTGTTCATGCTCATGCAATTCAGCAGCACAATGCCCCGCCGGCTACGCATGCAGCCGAAATGTAATCGACACCCAGGACCCAAGACGACCCGGCATTTGCCTGCCCATCAGTGGATATACGTGCCCACTTGGAAATGAGAGTTGTTTATCACAGGGCTGCGCTGGGCAACTGGACGCTGAACTGATCAGTCGATGCACAGCACCTTGCAGCAATTTGAACGATTGCCCCACTGGATACCGATGTATGGGAATTCCAGGTGAGGACGGCACCTACTGCGTTGCGAATCCCTGATCAGTCGAGTTCAAAACCGCCTGATTTGAAAAAACAATCGGAAGGACGCCGGCTGGGTTTACGAAAATGAGCGTCACCCTGGAGGTGACTAATAGCGACTTGCGAAAATACCGGATGACGGTAAAATCAAAACGTACAGAGTGTGTGACCGACTTGGTCGGTTCACGTTTTTGATGGAAGAAAAGGAGATAAAATTATGGGTCGAGCCCGCTCCGCGATTGCGGCTCGTACGAGCATACAAGTTTTGCAAAAAGCATTACTAGACGCCTTCTCAATGAAAGAAACTGCTCAAGAAAGTCACGACGACTTTTTCGACGCAGTCAACTTTTGTCGGGAAAACAGCGAGGAATTCAACGGCGAGGACGGTCAAGAGGGCTGGTATTTCTGGCAGGTTGGTGAATGGGCCATCGCAGGCGATATCAGTTTGCGTCTGTGCCGCTCGCAAGACCGGTTGGAAGTCATCAGCACGTCGGTTGGTGAACTTGTGGCGGCAGGGGTGGACAGTAGCTTTCAATACGCATTCTTCGCCCGATTTGAGCAGGGTGAGACCAAGAGGTTACTCCTGCTTGAAGACGAGGAAATTGTCGAAGAAGGCTTTCCCATTTCGGCCGAACGTGGCCAATTTATCGACGACTTCGATGAAGAGGAGGCCGAACGCTTATGGGTCAGTTTCGAGTTGCCGACCTTTGAGCACGATCCAATCGAAGGGCCGTTCGCCTGTGTCGGCTCGCAGTCTCAGTGAGCCTCATGGCCTGAAATGGCCATCTCCCACCTGGCCCCCCCCTCGACCTAAGCAATAGAGACTCAGCGTCTTTTGAAATAGGTTGTCGGATCACCCCAGCGATGCTGACCGTGGATAATGACATTGCTACTTTGATCAGTTTCCATTTTAAGGGACCACCTATGGCCGGTCGACTCGTGTATGAATGATCTTGCACCTGTTTTTTCATACCCGCTTGTCCTGGCAAGAGATTCCACTTGCGCCCCGTCAAAAGTCTCCGGGTATGCGATTGTAAATCGCTCGATGTCTGTAAAACTCGCTCCGAAATGAACACCGTGAAACCTGGAGTACTCAAAGCCGATTGCAGTTTGTTTTTGCAAAGGCGCAGACCAATGGGGCTGCTGACTCAGAAGAGGCCAAATCAGCCCAGGCTTTGTCTCATTGGCCGTGCGCAAGTCGGCTGTGACTTGCGTCGGCGATTCGGCAGGTTCATCGAATTTGATTAGGATGTGCCCATCACTGTCATGCCGGGCAGTGACGTGCGCCTGGCCTGGCTGAACGCGCCAGCCTTGCGTATGCAGCTGCTGGATGATAGCGCTTCTCAAGACCTGCCCGCGGGCGAGCGTCAACCATCTGAGTCGATCTAAGCGATGGGCCGGCTTAACGGCTGTCAGCTGCATATGGTGGTGAATCTCAAACCCAACGATTTTATGTTTGATACGGGACGGAATCAACGCGGTGAGCGCCGGACTGAGGTGCTTGGCGAGAGACAGACTGTCTTGCAGGTTATATTTCCGTTGGCGCTCATGGGTTCGTTTGATATCGACAGCCGCTGCTTTTAGGAGTGTTTTCATGCGCGAATCACTGGATTCAGGCTGGGTCTTTGGCCCGGCCTCAGGTGCGACGGCTGTTTCATTAAGCTTCGCTGGTTTTGACGACTTGCTACAGCCTGATAAAGACATGAAAAGCAAGACCAGAAGACAACGCATGGCTGACCCTATCGGTAGATATAGGGGTCTCAATATCATGCTTCAGACGCTTCGCCTATGGTCAATCAATGGGAGCAAGGCTTGAGCATCCTTGTTGAGGGTGGTAGATGGTTACTGATGCCTTTTCTCGAGCAGATGACGTGACCAAGAAAATTCTCATAGCCGAAGATGACTCAACGATTTCTGGAACACTGGAAGCGCGCTTAAAGAGGCAGGGTTACGGATTGTTCTTTGTGCGCAAGGGCCATGAGCTGATGGAAACCTTCAAGGCCGAAAAGCCCGACCTGGTGATCATTAGCCTGACCATTGACGAAAATAAGGGCGTAGACGCATGCAGGACCCTCCGTTCTATGCCTCTAGGCGCATTGATTCCTGTTTTACTATTGGGGACAGGAAATGAGTCCATCACATCTGCGCAGCACGCGATCGCCATGGGGGCTGACCATTTTTTTCAGAAGCCAGAGCAATTGGCAGACTTGGTCGGTAAAGTAGAGAATTATCTTGGGAGAGGCCAGACTCAAGACCTAGATCCAAATCCCACCCAAAACCCGAGTCCACTGCCGCCACACGCCGATCAGAGTGGCAATGAATGGAGTGATTTGGACGATCTGCTTCGGCCAGACCCTGAGATTGAGACGGCGCTAGAAACCAGCTTTTCACCAAATGAGACGGCGCCGTCGCTCGTGGATTTAATGGTCAATACTCGCGCTGAAATCGGGCATAATGGGCTCCGCTCCGACGGATTCGATCCAGTAGGCGTTACGACGGCTCTGCTGACACCGGACGCGGCATCGCCAGACGAGGTGTCCCCAGCATCTCTTGAATTCAGGGCACCCATTGCGAGGGCTGCGGCCGACACCCGTCCGACCCAAAATGAACTCATTTTTGGACAACCGATCATGCTCTCTCAGCGAGGATTGGAACACGTCCTTTGGCAGATTTCAAAACTCGGGATTAGCGGCCGCGTCGAGATCGCCAGCAGCGGTGTCTTACGCCGTATCTTCTTCGATCGAGGCCGTCCAAGTTACGTCGATAGCAGTGCTGAGTCGGAAGATTTAGCGGCACACCTATGTAGTGAAGGACTGATTCCAGCCGTCGCCCTTGCGCAAGCACGACAACAGGCCCACTCCATGGGTATCGGTGTCGACGAAGTGTTGATCGAATCGAAGCGTGTGACAGCCGCCGAGGTCTACGACCGACTGAAAACTCACATCACGACCAGTCTCTACGACCTCTTTGCCATCGAAGACGGAGAATCAGTCGTAATCAGGGATGGACCAAAGCCATTGGATCCAATCGATCTTGGCCTATCCATGGGCCGCTTAATTATCGATGGCGTCAATCGAAAGTTTGGTCGACTTAGACTGTACCAAGTGTTCGGCACTGGGCGTTTAATCCCCGTGCGTAATAAGACGGCTAAAACTGAGCAAAACGGCCTCCTAAACGCCGATGAAATGAAAATACTCAATGGCTGTGATGGCCGTCGTTCGGTCATCGAAATTGCTCGCAGCATGACCCTGACCGACACGGATGTTCTTGCGTTTTTATATGCGTTGTCAGTCATCGGGTTCGTCGATGCCCCATCCATCGGACCTGGACAACAGCTTGCGGTCAATGAGTCTCTAAAGCAACGCGCCTTGGCGCCCAGAACAGCAGACCAAATGCCGGGCTATTCCGACTTGGTCTCGTCCATGTACCAAACTGTTTTATCGACGGATTATTTCAATGTCCTTGGGATCGGTCGCGGAGCCACTCAGGCAGAGCTGCGGGTCGCCTATGAAGGATTAACTCAACGCTTTAATCCGCACCGGGTTGGCCGAGACAGTCCCCTCTGGTTTCAAGTTAAAGAAATTTCAACGGTCTTGGATGAAGCCTATCGATTGCTCTCAAATCAAAGACTGCGCATGCGTTATGAAACGGCGATTTCTTAAATACAAGGCGACCCAAATGGCCCGATTGACAGTATTGACCTGGCCCGATGAGGCCTTACGTATCGTGGCCAAGCCGGTCGACTATTTCGATCAGGGCCTCGCTCAGCTCGTCGATGATCTGTTCGAGACAATGTATGCGGAGAAAGGTGTCGGTCTAGCTGCAACTCAGGTGGGCGTTGATCGTCGCCTTTTGGTTGTCGACTGCGGCCAGGACGAGCGCGAACCGTATGCGCTGATTAACCCAGAACTTGAGTCATACGAGGGCGAGTTGATTTGGCCCGAAGGATGCCTGTCAATCCCGGGTGTACGCGCTGACGTGACCCGACACGCTCACATTGTGGTTCGATACAAAGATCACAGTGGATTGGACCATAAGCTGTCAGCCAACGGCTTGTTGGCCGTCTGTCTTCAGCATGAGATAGATCATCTCGATGGCAAAATGTATTTTGATCGACTGGGGATGCTCGAACGCCGTTCAGTTTTGAATGCCTACCGGGATTATCTCGACACTAAGGATGATGAGAAGGACGACGACGTTTAGCTATGCCGGCACTCAATATCTTATTCATGGGGACGCCTGACTTTGCCGTCCCATGCCTTAAAGCCCTGCTTCAATCACAACACAATGTCGTTGCGGTTGTCAGTCAACCCGATAGAAAAGTCGGTCGTGGACGAAAGCTTGCAAAGCCCCCGGTCGCAGCCTTGGCTGTCGAATCAAATTGCCCCTTATTTCAATGGGACAGGCTCAGTAGTGAAAGCTATGAAACGCTGCGCGAGTTTCCCATAGACCTGGCGGTGGTGGTCGCCTACGGCAAAATTCTTCCACAACGCTATCTAGATTTACCGACCCATGGCTGCTTGAATGTGCATTCGAGCCTGCTGCCGAAATGGCGAGGTGCAGCACCGATTCAATGGGCTATAATCAATGGAGATGTGCTCTCTGGGGTCACCATAATGAAGCTGGACGCGGGTATGGATACCGGCGATGTTGCCGCCCAGAGACAGATCGCCATTGGGCCTAATATGACAGCAGGAACACTCCACGACCAGTTGTCTGTCATGGGCGCTGACGTGCTTCTTGAGGTCGTCAACTCAATCGCTGAAGGGCGCGCTCGCTTCACGCCTCAAGACCACTCTCAAGCAACCCATGCCAGGCGCTTAGAAAAGCGAGATGGCGCTGTTAATTGGGACCAAGACAATGCCCTTGTCCACAATCATATACGCGGGATGCACCCGTGGCCTGGGGCGTACATTCCCAGCGAGTTTGGACCCATCAAGATCCATAGTTCGATCCTTTGTCTGAACACCGGTACACCGGGCACCATTATTGAGATTACATCAGACGGGCCTGTTCTCGCATGTCGGTCGGGGTCTGTGTGCCTCACTCAGGTCCAAAGGCCCGGTAAAAAAACCGTCTCTGGTGGAGAGTTTGTCCGGGCCTATAATCTCACGGTCGGGCACACAATTGAGCAGGCGCTATCATGAAAAGACGCCGCCCCTCTGATGCGCGCTCCGTAGCCTTGATGGTGCTGCGCTCCCTCGAAGATGAAACAACCTTTCTTCAGTTCAAACTCGATCAAGTTGTCAAACAGGCTGGATTGGATGGCAGAGACCGTCGGTTAGCTTGGAATCTTGTTCTGGGCACAGCCCGTTGGCTCGGCCATTTAGATGCCCAAATCGAGCCGTATTTAAGAAAGCGTCGACTCGACCAATTGGAGCCGGATGTCTTAATGATTCTGCGCTTGGCCACGTTCCAACTTAGATTCATGGACCGGATTCCTGAACATGCAATCGTCAATTCATCGGTGGTGCTCGCAAAGGCGTTCGTGGGCCCAAGAGCAACAGGTTTTGTCAATGGCCTGTTGCGCAATATGATCCGGCATCCAAAAGACGTCAGCTTTTCCAACGGAGCCGATGGGATTGCCCGCCGTTACGGACACCCAGCTTGGCTAGTAGAGCAATATTTAGAGCTCATGCCCCTGGACGCTGTTGTAAAGCGGTGTCAGCTCAACAACGAACCCGCCCCATTGACAATTCGTATTTGTCATCAAGATATCGATGCTGTCGTTCAAGCGCTCATGGATGAGGGGGCAACGGTGAATCGATGTACCGTTGCGCCCGACGGCTTTTATCTTGTCGACCACCCCGACCCATTCGGCAGTCTTAGTTTCAAAAATAAACAGTGGGCGGTCCAAGATGAAGCGTCTCAATTGGTGGTCGACTTGCTCGATGTCCAACCTGAGCATACTGTTTGGGACGCTTGCGCTGCGCCGGGTGGCAAAGCGCGCTATATCCGAGACCGACTGGCTGGTACCGGACGTTTACTCGCGACGGACATAAATGAAGATAAGGTGACAGCCCTCGGTCAAACGATCGCCGGTCCTGGGGTGACAGTGAAACGACATGATGCAGCCGATCCACTCCATCAGACCTTCGATCGTGTTTTGCTCGATGCCCCCTGTACAGCTCTTGGGCTGATTAGACGACACCCAGAGATTCGCTGGCGCAGGCAACCATCCGATGTCACCGACCGAACACAGTACCAAAGCCGATTATTGGACAATGCATCGGATCATGTGTCCAAAGGTGGGATCATGGTCTATAGCGTATGCAGCGATATCCCGGACGAGGGCCAGTTGCTCATCGACGCATTTATCGCTCGACGTCCTGAATTTGAACTGGTCCCTCCAGCGCCTGACTCAGCGACAGGCCCGTTGACGACAGGGGGCATGATCCGGTTCGATCCGAATCAATTAAACTGTGATGGTTTCTTCGGTGCTCGATTGCGCAGGAAGACCGACTGATGTACGTGTGTGCCGAACTTCACGAGGAGAGATGTTCATTGTGAGTCATCCTATTATTGCACCGTCTATTCTCGCTGCAGATTTTGGACACCTGTACAGACAAGTCCAAGACGTTGTCGACGCGGGGGCCGACTGGATCCATTTGGACGTCATGGACGCTCATTTCGTCCCAAACTTAACCTTTGGTCCACCTATCATAAAGGCGATTCGAGGGGCAACTGATCGCCTGTTCGACACCCATTTGATGATCGAAAACCCAGATCGCTGGGTTGACGCCTATCGACAGGCCGGCTCTGATTCCATCACTATTCATGCAGAAGCCACAAGACATCTCCACCGCTCTGTGCAAGTGATTCGTGATTCAGGGGCTCGCGTCGGCGTGAGTTTAAATCCTCACACACCGCTTAATGTTCTCGAGTATGTCCTCGACGAACTAGACCTGGTTCTACTGATGACAGTCAATCCGGGTTTTGGCGGCCAGAGTTTTATCAAATCGGTGGTTCCGAAAATTACGGCCCTCAAGTCGATGATCGATGCAAGAGGCTTGTCTGTAGACATCCAGGTTGATGGGGGCATTAAACCGACCACAATTGGCGCTGCAGCCCGGGCTGGTGCCAATGTATTTGTTGCTGGTTCAGCGATTTTTGGGACCTCAAACTATGCCAAGGCTATCACAGAACTCAGAGCGGGCGCACAGCTGGATGCCAGCGCAAGAACCACGGTCTAGCCAAAGAATTCAATGGCAATTCAGCGGTATTCAACGACAGACAGAGTCAACTGGCCCATGAGCTGAACCAAACTTGCCTGATGGCTGAGACCACCCCGCACAAATGCGATGTGGCCAACATCGACAGGCATCTGATTCCAAGTTGGGTCGACACTCAACCAACCGTCTTTCGTCAAAACCTCCGCCCAAGCATGATAGCCGAATCGGCCTTTAAGATACGCGATGCCGGTGACGAATCGAGTTGGAATACCAACTGAGCGCGCCAGAGCGACAAATAAGGTTGTATGCTCATTACAATCACCCCGACGGGTCTTTAATGTTTCCAATGCACTGGGCACACCGATCACGGGCGCATCCTCGACCCATTTTGACACCCATTCCATAAGTAATTGAGCCGCACCAATGGTCTCCGTAGACGCCCCAATCGCAGCGGTCGCCTTAGCACGGATCTTCTCGGAATCGCTCTGGATTAATAGTGTCGAGGCCAGATCACTCGCATCGTCAGAGCGGGCGGGTAATGGAAGTCCGACACTGGAGGGTTCTCTGGTGACCTTGAGCAACCGACCATCGATAACCTGTCGCCTATCCCCCAATTTAAAGCCGGTTAATTCAACGCCACCAAGACTCAAAGTAAGGGTCTTTAGAGCATCGGTTTTCTTGGGCATACCAGGTGCACTGATCATGGTTTGCTCAATAAAACTGACACTGTCAACTGGGGCTGTGGCTTGTAATTTTGTTTCGCGTACTGCCACCATGCCAAAGCCTAATTCCTGGCGTAGCATCTCACCACGCTGATTGATCCACGCGTAGAGCGTCATGCCATTGAGCGACTGGCGAATTCGAGTGGCTTTGACCATTCGGTCTACGACCATAACATCCTCGGGCCCCTCAACGGTGATGGTGACCCGTTGATTGCGCTGAGTGATGGGGTCGAAAATTGACATGGTGTGAACAGCACCTGGCGTGAGCGCCAATCTGGCCAGCCTTGGGCCAAGAGTTTCTCTGAGAACGGGTGTACTTTTCAGTTTAAGGCTGTCCTCTCGCGTCACGCCCGCTGTGGTTATGGCGAGTTTGAGTTGCTGACCGACGACAACGCCACGCCCTTCGATGGATGCCGGCCCTGCGTCGAGTGCAAACTGAAAACGGGTCAGGGCCATAGACTCGTCTAAAAAAGCAGACAAATTAATGTCTAAAGACAGTTTTTTGTCGAGCAGGCCGACCTGCTGAATCTTGCCGACAACCTTGTACTCTATACCGGGTTTGGCCGAGGTCTTATGAATATGAAAATAACCGACCCGCTTCTCTTTGAAGTAGAGTCCCATCCATTCGTGACCCAGGCGGACCTCAGCGCCTTGGTCTAGGATGTCCTGTTTTAAGTTGCTGGTCTCTGAGGGTGACTGAATCGATGACCAATACAGAGCACCGGCAAAAATAGCCAGGCTTGCCAGTCCCATCAGATCCCATCGAGTGGTGTTCTGCATGGCGGTATTATAGACAAATTCGAATTTAAAGCTTGTCAATCTACATAAAACCGCAATAAACCCCGTAAAACTCCGGCACTGAACGCTTGAATAGTGTAAGTAAGAGTGCTACCTGTAAGCCCAGAATGTGGGGAAATAGAACCAATGGATACAGACCTTTTTTCAAGCGATGGAGAAGGCGCTGGCGGCCTGATCGAACCAACTGACCTCTACCAGGCGACTCGGCACCGCTATCTCAACTATGCGCTGAGCGTGATCACAAGCCGCGCGCTGCCAGATGTTAGAGACGGACTCAAACCGGTGCAGCGACGAATCTTGTACGGCATGTACAAAGATCTCAAGCTGCGTGCGGATACACGCTTTTTGAAGAGCGCTCGCGTGGTGGGCGAAGTCATGGGTAAATATCACCCACATGGCGACCAGTCTATTTACGATGCAATGGTCAGAATGGCCCAGAGCTTTAGTCTGAGATATCCCCTGGTCGATGGACAAGGAAACTTTGGATCCATCGATGGCGATGGTGCAGCCGCCATGCGTTATACCGAAGCTAGGCTGCAAAGTTTAGCCGAGGAATTACTGGCTGAAATTGGCGAGGGAACGACGCTCTTTCGAACCACCTATGACGGCCAATTATCGGAACCGATCACCCTCCCAGCTCAGGTTCCAAACCTGCTCATCAATGGCGCATCTGGAATCGCCGTCGGTATGGCAACAAATATTCCACCCCATAATTTAAGTGAAGTCATCGATGCCTTGGTCTCAATGATCGACGATCCGCTGGTGGATTCGGATACAGTCTGTCGCCATGTTCGTGGGCCGGATTTTCCCACCGGCGGAGAGATTCTCTCCTCAGCCGAGGAGCTTAAGACCATCTACACGACGGGCCAGGGCCCTGTAAAGCTCCGCGGAACCTACGAGATTGAGGTCATCAATCGCAAGAAATGCGTGATCATCGATAGCATTCCGTATGGCGTCAATAAGAGCACACTCATCGAGAAAATTGCCGGACATATCATCAATCGAAATGTGCCTCAAATCGTAGACGTTCGGGATGAGAGTACCGACGACATCAGAATTGTTCTGGAACTCAAACGCGGCGCCGAGCCTAAAGTTGCGATGGCGTACTTGTACAAGAATACGCCTTTGCAGCAAAACTTTCATGTCAACCTGACCTGTCTCGTGCCATCCGATGTACCCGAGGTTACAGCGCCAGCACGCTTGAGCTTGTTGGAGGTGCTACGCCATTTCCTCGACTTCAGGATGGAAGTGGTGACCCGCCGCCTCCGTCACCAACTCGGTAAGCTTGAAACGGCGATTCATCGCTTAGAAGGTTTCGAAATTATCTTCGACGCGCTCGATGAATTGATCGCGCTGATCAGAGCGAGTGAGGGCAAAGCGGATGCGGCACGAAAAATCATGCTGCGATTCGATCTTGACGAAGAGCAGACCGATGCAATTCTTGAATTAAAGCTTTACCGCTTAGCGAAGCTTGAAATTTTACTGATTCAGAAGGAATTGGATGAAAAACGTCGCGACGCGGATCGAATCCGTGGACTTTTGGCGAGCGAATTCGCTCGCTGGAGCCTCGTCCGCTCCGAGTTGCTGGAAGTACGAGAAGCCTACGGAGATCCAAGACGCACTCGAATTACGGGTCCGACCGAGGAGCAATCCTTCGATCCGGAAGCGTATATCGTCCGAGAACGCACGTGGGTGATCGTGTCGAGACAAGGGCGGATCAAGCGTCAGAAGGGATTTAGTGATGTGGCCGCAATCCGTGTGCCCGACGGCGATGAAGTTGGCTGGGTGGTGAGAACGGATACGACACACACCGTGACCCTCTACACCCAGTATGGGTCAGCATATTCTCTGCGTGTCGACGATATCGGCGCCACAACCGGTTACGGTGAACCCGTACAAAGTGCATTCAATTTCAAAGATGGCGAGCGCATAATCGGAGTGACCACGAGCGATCCTAAAGTGGTGCGTGTCTGTGAAGAGGCCGATGCCCTCTTAGCCGATGACGACCCGAAGCCCCCTTTTGCAATCGCACTCAGCCGAGACGGAAAAGCGACTCGATTTACCATCTCCGCCCACTTTGATGTGAGTACAAAAAATGGTCGACGATTCATGAGCCTAGGCAAATCTGACGAAGTGTTGGCCGTGTTTGTGAGCAGCGGCGATGAGCATGTTGCTCTCGCAACAGTCAAGGGGCGTGCGATGTTGTTCCGCGTGGACGAAATCCCTCCAAAGGCGACTGCCATTCGCGGTGTCAATGCAATTAAGCTCGCATCCGGAGACCAAATTCTTGGGTTTACTCTGACCGTTAAAAAACGACAAGGCCTGACGGTTCGAACCAGTCGAGGACGCGAATTAATTGTCCGTGAGACCAGCTATAAGCCAGTCAAACGCGGTGCAAAAGGCGCAGTCGTTCTCCAGGTTGGGTCACTCACCCAATGTGAGTGGCCGCTGCAAATCCTACAACCGCCTAGTGAAGAGGACGAAACTGAGGTTGATGAGGTGATCGAATGAGCAGCAATTATACAGCGAGTGACATCACCATTCTAGAAGGCCTCGAGCCCGTCCGTAAACGACCGGGCATGTATATTGGTGGCGTGGGTAAAAACGGCCTCCATCACCTCATTTGGGAGGTCCTCGATAATGCTGTTGATGAGGCCATAAACGGCCATGCAAGCGTGATCAATGTGACCCTCGAAGCCAATGGTAAAACGGTCTCGGTCGAAGATAATGGACGGGGAATTCCCGTTGAGACCCATCCCACAGATAGCCAGAAACGCAGTACCTTGGAGGTCATTTTCACCGAACTCCATGCCGGTGGAAAATTTGAGCAGGGCGCATACCGAACAGCCGGTGGTCTCCATGGTGTGGGGGCCAGTGTCGTCAATGCGCTGTCGGACGATCTCCTCGTTCGCGTAAAGCGCAATGGCAACACCTACGAACAGAGGTTTAGTCGGGGCCATTCTTTAGGCTCAATCGAAAACGTCGGTCCTGGACGAGGCACGGGGACATTTGTCCGCTTCACACCGGATGAGGCCATATTCGAGTCGACAGAATTCGACTCGAAATTGATCGCCAGTCGCCTTGAAGTCAAAACGTATCTGCACAAGGGACTGCGAATTGTCTTTCGGGATGAAACTGCACGGGAAAAAGAAACCAGAGTCAGAGAGTTTCGCCATGAAGGTGGGATTGTCGAATATCTGGATGATTTGATTTCAGCTCGCAATCGACGCAAGGTCATCGATACAGTTTTCAGCGTAGACCGAGATGAAGCTGATGGCCGAATCGAAATCGCATTGACGTGGACAGAGGCGACAGACATCGTCGTCCACAGCTTCGTCAACGGCATCCCAACTCAAGACGGAGGAACCCACGAGAGCGGTCTCAGAGATGCCATTAATAAAGCCGTTAGAGATTATATCGATGTCCATGAGCTTACCCCACGAGGCGTAACGATATCCGCCGAGGATATCCGTGAAGGACTCACCGCATCCGTGAACCTATTTATCGGCGAGCCTCAGTTTCAAGGGCAGACAAAAGATCGGCTAAATAACCCTGAGGTGCGAGGGTTTGTCACCTCTGCTGTGAGACCAGTCCTGGAGCAATGGCTGCATCAGAACCAGACGACATCGGGCGCGATTGTGACCCGAATTATCCAAGCGGCAAGGGCGCGGCAGGCAAGCCGCTCTGCGGCGGCCGCCGTCAGACGAAAGTCCCCGGTAAGCCATCGGCTCAACCTGCCCGGAAAGCTCGCTGATTGCTCAAGTACAGACCCGAGCGAGTCAGAATTGTTTCTGGTCGAGGGTGACAGTGCGGGGGGGTCTGCAAAACAGGGCCGTGACCGCCAAACGCAAGCGATCTTGCCCCTGCGTGGTAAAGTTCTAAATGCGGAACAAGCCAATGACCGAAAAGTCATGTCCAACCAAGAATTGGCAGACATCGTTAAAGCCATCGGGTGTGGCATGGGACATGACCTCGATGAAGGCAAGCTGCGTTATCACAAGATTATCTTGCTGATGGATGCCGATAGCGATGGGCACCACATTGCGACGCTTTTACTCACCTTCTTCTATCGATATCTGAAACCCCTGATCGATGGTGGGTATGTCTACATCGCCCAGCCACCACTCTACCGAGTCGACATCGGTAAACAAACGTATTGGGCGGCAGATGACGCCCAGCGTGACCAAATCATCTCGGGACACAAGGGGAAAGGTAAAGTTGAAATTCAGCGATTCAAAGGCTTGGGCGAAATGATGCCGTCTACCCTGTACAAAACAACCCTCGACCCCTTACATCGCCGGCTACTCCAAGTTCAAATTACCGATGAAGATCGATTGATAACGGAAACCACGATAACCGAGCTTATGGGGAAAGATCCGGCAGCGCGCTTCCACTTTGTGATGAACAGCGCCCATGAGGCTGAAGACCTGGATATATAGACGCGACGAGGGCTGTCGTGTACGCATCGGTTTCAGGACGAAGGGCACGTGATTCGAGAGGGGTTTACATGTTTGATCGACGTTCGTTTCTAAGCCTTGCAGCGCTCAGTCTCTACCCGCTAGGCGCCGATGCATACGTGCTACCGGGCTACGGCATACTTCGAGAAGCTAAAAGAAAATTAAAGAGATCCAAAGGCCTGAAAGTCGTCTTGGATACCCAAGTTTGGGGTCGTGAAACCCGTATGATGAACACCCTCTCAGAGCGCTGGGACTTCACTGAAGCCGGTCGGTTAACAACACGTTGGCAGACAACTGAGACACGGTGGTCTACAGGCATGGCCGCGCCCATCTCCCCGACCTTTCCTGGATTAGACCTACGGGTGATTCTACTGGGGTTATTTGGATCGGCGGGACTCGATTCAGTTCTTTCCCATCTCGGCATAAGCCCAAAAAATAGTCGACTTGGTCTACTCAGCTCAAATCCCATGCTCGTCGTCGGAACAAAGACCCCTCGGGATACCGCACCAGACATCTGGTTCAACAAGGCAACCTGGACCGTTGAACGGATTAGATTTGGGGCACCTGACTCGCGCTCCGATCTGAGACTGAGCGATTGGGGGCAGCCTGCAACACATGGTTTATTTCCTGAGCGCATGACACTCAGTTTGAATGACAGGCCCGTTCGTCTTTCAAAGACCATCGGATTAGAGACCTTGGAAGAGCGGGTGAAGGGTGGCTGAATTTGTCGAATTGGCCATACCAATTCCGCTCAGGACAACCTTTTCATATGCGGTGTCGTTACACTTGCGTCCGCATATTCGGCCCGGTCAGCGGGTTCTGGTCCCATTCGCAAACCGAAAACTGATCGGCTATGTACTGACCTGTCTAGACGAACCACCAGACGGGATAAAACTCAAGTCCATCATTCGAATCGTCGATGCGGAGACGCCCACCTTTACTGAGTCGATGCTGGCCTTCGTTCGGTGGATCGCAGAGTATTATCTCGCCCCCCTGGGCGAGGTTTTAAAAAGCGCGCATCCAGCAGGGACGAATACCAAAAGTATTCCAGCTCTTGCACTTGGCCCAAATCAAGAAGCCGCAGAATTCGCGGCAGCCGTCGATCTCGATCTGGCCTCATTGCTCGTCGAATTGACGGAGAAGAAAAGACCTATCGCACTCTCTGAGGTGCCAGGGGCACCCTCTCGGTCTGCCATCAATGGTTGGGTTGAGTCCGGATTTGTTGAACGAGATGCTTTGGAGCAAAGGGGCCGGATCGCCGTTAAAAAAACCAAGACCTACAAAGCCGTTGGACCGGCTCCAAAAGAACCGCGTGGCCGAGGCGGTCGAGTCCTGAGGCGTGATGAAATTCATGGGTGGCTGATCGGCCAGGGCGATGTTATGCGAGATGATATTGAGCGACAATTTCCCAAGTGTCGCCAGCACCTCAAACAATTGCTTACTGAAGGCCATCTCGTCGAAGGCGACAAGGAAGTCTATCGTGACCCTTTCATGGGCCGTGCAGTGACCCCCGATCAACCACCACACCTCAACCCTGCACAGAGAAAGGCTGTCGACCTCATCTCAGAAACGACTGGATACTGTGGTTACTTGCTCTACGGCGTGACGGGCAGCGGCAAGACAGAAGTCTATTTGCGGGTGATTTCGCGGGTCTTGAAAGCGGGTCTGGGCGCACTCGTCTTGGTGCCTGAAATCGCGCTTACGCCACAATTGGTTGAGCGTTTCAGGGCACGATTTGGAGATCACATCGCCGTCTTACACAGTGCGCTTACGGATGGGGAAAGATTCGACCAATGGCGCCAAATTAAACGGGGTGAACTTAATATTGTCATCGGTGCTCGCTCAGCGATTTTTGCCCCCATAAATGACCTCGGTGTGATCGTCGTAGACGAGGAGCATGACTCGTCTTACAAGCAGGGCGATGGGTTGAGGTATCACGCGCGAGATATGGCATTGATTCGGGGTAATAGAGAACAAATTCCGGTCATTCTAGGCTCTGCAACACCCTCATTAGAAAGCATATTCAACGTCCAACAGAATAAATTGACGCGTCTTAATCTCCCCAGTCGCGCGACCGGCAGTCGCTTGCCAACAGTGGAACTGATCGACCTCTCAACAGCTCGGGCTCCTGACGATGGAGACCGATTCCTTTCACAACCGGTACGTGACGCGCTGAGCGATACGTTGCGAAAAGGCGAACAAAGTATTGTCTTCCTGAATCGGCGCGGCTTCAGCAGCTTCGTGCAATGTACGGCATGCGGCGACGTGATCGAGTGCCATCGCTGCGCAATTTCAATGACTTGGCACAAACATAGACGCCTATTGAGCTGCCATTACTGCAATGCTGCGAGACCGCTGCCAGAGCAATGCCCATCATGTCAAAAGCCGGAATTGGAACTCTTAGGCCGTGGCACTGAAAAAGTGGAAGACCGAATCATGGCCTTGTTTCCCAATGCCCGCGTACAGCGACTGGATAGAGACACCTCAGCCGGTCGGGGATTACAAACCATCGTCGGCAAGATGCAAACCCAAGAGATCGATATTCTCGTTGGGACACAAATGGTGACCAAAGGTCATGATTTTCCTAATGTCACCCTGGTCTGCGTCCTCGATGCCGACGCGGGCCTTAATTTTCCTGATTTTAGGGCCGGTGAACGCACCATACAGCTCCTGACCCAGGTCGCGGGACGGGCTGGCCGTGGACAAAAAGCCGGTCGGGTTCTGATTCAAACTTGGGACCCGGCCCAGCCCAGTTTAGCGACCTTAAAAACCCATGATTACGCACAGTTCTGCGATGAAGAGCTTAAGCTAAGAGCCCTGGTCGGCTACCCTCCCTACGAATACGCCCTCACCGTTCGCGTGGACGCCCGAAATGCCGGCCATGCCGAACGTGCAATTCGTGTGTTCGAAAAGGAAGTATCAAGCCAAAAGCAGTCTTTGCCGGGTCTGAGTCTAAGGGGGCCTGCTCCCGCCGCGCTTGAGCGTATTAAAGGCCGGACCAGATGGGCCTTCTTGTTGACAGCCAAGACACGTCAGACGCTTCGAAAAGCATTATCGCTGATGAGCATTGAGGACCCAAAGAGACCCAAGGATATCCGCGTCATTATCGATGTGGACCCTCACGACATGCTGTGATGGCCGTGGGGCCTGAATAAGCGACATCTCTTCAGAGGTTAAGAAAACCTAAGCAAAGTCGCTGACATCACCAAGTCCAACCCGAAAGACCTCGGGCGGTGCTGTAGTCAAGTCGACAACGCTGCTCACTCCGCCAGGCACATCACCTGCATCGATTACAGCCTCTAAGCCATGGCCGAAAAAAGATTCGACTGTCCATGGATCAGTGGCTAAGAAATCGCTGTCCGGATCGATGGCGCTGGTGACGAGAAGCGGCTTTCGCAAAGCCTCGATCAATGTTTGTGGAACGATGTGATCGGGCACTCGCGCACCGAATCTCTTTCGCTTATCACCAATGAATCTAGGCAGACTTCTCTTGGACTCAAGGATAAAGCAGTAAGGACCGGGCAGGTGGCGCTTTAGCATACGAAACTGGAGGTCATCGACAAGGGCATACTCGCTGATGTGCCTGATGTCGCGAAACATCAATGCCAAGGGTTTCTTGGGGTCAAGACGACGCAGCGCAGTTAGCTTCTGAGCTGCACTTTTCCGATCGGGGAGACACACCAGTGAGTAACTGGTGTCCGTGGGCATGCCCAGGAGTCCACCAGCCTCTAAAAATCCAACCAGACGTTCGATCTGGTACGGAGACGGATGTGGACTGAGCTGTAAAATCATGGCTATTTCTTTTGGGGCGCTTCGATGACTTTGCCGGGTAAGGTAATCTCGGGTCGATGAACGCGCCGCCGATATAACAGAGCGATCCGTCCGATGGTCTGTGCTAAGTGAGCGCCGGTTTTCTCAGCCAGAATTTGAGCATTCTTTTTTCGTTCTTTAGGGGGGTCTTCGCCCATGGAGACCTTGATCAATTCGTGATCTCGGAGCGCGCTTCGAACCGATTCGACGAATTCGCCAGTCATGCCCTTCTGACCCACTCTGATGAAGGATTTCAAGCCATGTCCTTGCGCCCGCAGGGCGCGGCGCTGCGCACCCGTTATCTCATAGGGCAGTCGCTTCGGATTTGGACTTTCGTTTGTCTCAGCCATGGTCGATTCTCCCGAGAAACCAGCGGCGCATCATGCCGATCTCCCAGCAGAGTAGCAAGCAATAAGATCCGCGCCTGTTTCTAGATGAAAATCAGGGGTCTGAATAAGGGTGTGTTTACTTCTCGATATCGGATTCGCGAAGGGCTTCGACAATCCGTTTTTTTCGGTCTCGTCTGAGCTCCGGGTTCGCGTCTAAGGCGGCCAATATTTCGGCCTCCATAGCGGCCAGCTTGGCGGCAACATCAGCTTTGTGTTCGGGATTGACACCGTCCAGTTTGCTCCCGAGACGACCTCGGTCAGGTACGGTCGAACCGGCTCTCATTCGCAGGATGCGTTCTTCTTCAGCAGTCAACTCGGTTTTCTTTCGGTCGACGTCTGTTGTCACCGTCGTCGTACGCCTTATATCCTGCTTATTCACTGCGACCCCTTAAATACCGAACGGACATGGTCCGCTCTCGCCTACTACCCACTCGAGAATCAGACACGTAGGACGCCTGACTCTATCGAGTTCAATGCCGATCAATCGAAGACGTTCGTGCTGTGCTGCCGAGCGACTCCGAATACCCTCTTAGTATTAATCGACGCGGGATCACCAGGCAAACTTTTGCTTGTTTAAAAACCAAAAAAACAGACCTTGAGTCAGGTCGCAGATAACGCAAACCTATGTAATTGTAGATAATGTCTTGGGAACAAAGCACCCGTTTTTTTTCACAAACTTCGAACTCAAAAACAGTGAAAAAACCGTCTTTGCCCCCCGGTAATATCAATCCACACAGATGGGTCATTGGCGGTGAATGTCGCACTCATCCTGACCTTGTGCCACCTCAGCCCACGCGTGTGCATCTTGACCTTCGACGCCGAAGGTGGCACCCAAGGAGATGAAATGTGTTCATGACGACGCACAACACCCGATGGTCGAATAGGAATAGGCAGTAGATTATGGCAACTGATCACGACGCAGTGATGGCCGCGTTAAGCGGCATCACCATCCCAAACAGCGAAACAAAGTTGGTCGATTCGGGCCGGATTAAGGACCTCGAATTCGAGGACGAGGAAGTGATCATCACATTGAACATGGATGAGATCACCCGAGAGAGTCGACACGCGCTCGAGGACGCTGTCATGCGAGCCACCGAGGGCCTCGATGGCATTGACGACGTCAGCATCGAAGTTGAGATGGCAGAACAAGAAATGCCATCAGCACCCGACCCTGGCGTATCCGTTCATCAGGCAGGAAAACCGGCCGCCGCGGTCAAGCCAAAAGTCACCTCACTCTCCAAGATTAAGAATTTGATCGGAATCGCCAGTGGCAAAGGCGGCGTTGGCAAGTCAACCGTCTCGGTCAATCTCGCCATGGCGCTCAAAGCCAAGGGCGCCCGGGTCGGCATCTGCGATATAGATATCTATGGACCGTCAATTCCCATTCAAATGGGCGTTGCCCAAGCGAAACCAGGTGTGTCCTCTGACCAGAAACGATTTCAGCCTGTCGAGGCATATGGCGTCAAAATTATGTCCATTGGCTTTTTAGTCGATGACGACACACCTGTCATTTGGAGGGGACCCATTGTCTCATCGGTGGTCAAACAATTCTTGGACGATGTTGACTGGGGCGAACTGGATTATCTCGTCATTGATATGCCTCCAGGCACGGGTGATGCGCAACTCACGCTGACTCAGTCAGCACCGCTGACGGGCGCTGTGATTGTCACAACTCCCAGTGAACTCGCCTTGGTCGATGCTCAAAAAGGCCTGCAGATGTTTAGGAAGGTCGAGGTCCCTGTACTGGGTTTGGTCGAAAACATGAGTTATTACGTGTGCGGCCACTGTGGTGAAGAAAGTCAGCCCTTCAACAAGGGACGGACCAGCCGACTTACAGAGCAATTCGAAGTCCCCCTACTCGCTCGGATTCCATTAGACCATGATATCCAGCGTGGCAGCGACGAGGGCCGTCCAGTGGTTGCGATGCAACCGAACAGTCCGCAGGCACAAGCCTTTTCAGATCTGGCAGACGGCATCATTGAAAAATGTCCCTATGAAGAGAAAAAGAACGGTCTGTTAAAGGGGCTATTCGGGCGCTGATACATGCTTTCTAGACCCGTATTGCCACTCATCTTCATTGGTCTCATAGGACACGCTTCGACGAGTGTAGCCGATCCCGTAGACGCCACAAGCCAGTGGACAAACACCAGCAAAGCCACTCTGGTCGCGCTCCGCGCGGGCAAACAAACAATTGCTATCCTTCCGCCGGGAGAGACGATCCCAGTCGTCGATGGAGGTGCGTCCGTAGACGGCCGCTTTAAAGTGGATGAGTGGCTCAATGCAGGCCTAAAATCAGATCGGTGGCTGCCCTTTCATCTGCGCACCGCTGGTCATTTTTTAGACGCCATTGATCCGGGGAAACCTGGAGATCCCCTGGGGTCAGCCAATCTGATGGCCCTCAAGAAACTTCCTGTGTCCTATCTAGACGAGTGGAACAGCCTACCGTCGGACTGGAAATGCCTGCTGGCCCGCGCATCGAGGCATGCATCGGAGGCTTTTATCGCAAAACTCGTCTCATTGGTCGATCCGCGTGCTGATGACGCAAATCAATGTCAATTGGCCAGCCAAGTTGGAGGAGTCGTGAGCAATGTAGAGGCCGCTATCGAATCGAACCGACCCAGTGTGACTCTGCTCAACGCGTTGCAGCAAAATCCGACATGGTTAGACAATAGAGGGCTTGCCAATCAGTTTCTGTTGGCCGCCCTTGGCCTCAAAAAGCCCATTCCAGCGACCCACTCAAACCCAAAGACATGGCTCAAAGATCTGAGTCAAGCCCTAAACTTGGGCCAGGAACAACAGGCGAGGGCTATCGCCGTACAATTCGCCAGCCAGCCGAACAACGGCCCAGGACGCGATATACTGAGACGCATGAGTTGTTCAGTACTCGACAGTGCGGCTGCCTCGACGCGACGAAAAAATCAGTGGCTCGCGACAGACGCGTATCTCAGATTAGCCATCAAGGTCTGCGGTGACAAATCAACCATTCGTGACCGGATCGCTCAGTACTATCGGGCGCGGGCGGAAAAGAAAACAGCCGCACTTGATTTGATGAGTGCGGCCGATTGGTTGACGGCGGCATTTTGGATCGCACGTGATCCAAATGACAAAGCCTTTCTCGCGGATACATGGGCCGAATTAGCCATTTTACGATTCAGAACAGAAGATAACTTCTCAGGACGCTTGTTTTTGAATTATGCCCAAGACCTCGACCCACTCAGGTCACGGGTCTTAGCGGCTGCCGAATTTAATCCCGAGACCGACCCACGGGCCCGGGTCGGTGTGGCCATCGTTATCTTCTTCTTGGCCGTGTTTTCCTGGAGACGGCTAAAACGCGTTCTCTTCGGTGATCTGAGCCGATGATTACCGAGTGCAAGGGCCTCTGGAAAGGCATTTAGGACCGGCGGGCTGTTGTCAGCTTCATCGGGAATATGATACCCGGTGTTGTCGGTAATAAAGAGTCCTGATCAGGAGGTCACCAAATGACATTTACACCCTTTGTATTCATTCTGTTGCTGCAACCCACGACAATGCCAACCAGTCAGCCTACAAAAACCGTGGCACCGGCTCAAAAGCAGGCCGCGTCCAAAGACTGGAATGAGGTCAAGCGTGGCGATGCTTTATCGACGGCACGGATCATCACCATGGATGAACTCTATGCCAAAGCTGAGACCATTGGCGATAAGACCATCAAGGTCTCCGGTGATGTCGTTACGGTGTGTCGGAAAAAAGGATGCTGGATGACACTCGGTGGCAAGACCAAGGCGGCACGTGCACGCATTACATTTAAAAACTATGCGTTCTTTGTCCCCTTGGACAGCGCCGGGTCATCGGCGGTCATCGAAGGCAAACTCGAGCTCAAATCAATGAGCGCCGCGGAGCGGCAACATCTGGCCGATGACGCAGGCAAAAGTATCGATGACATTCCGAAACATGAACTTCGCATCATGGCCAGTGGAGTCAAACTGACGCGACAATAGTCGAGAGCAAACATGTTTCCCATCCGAAGTGAGGTCCAGTCTGGCCGAGCGCTGATCACTTGGGGTCTTTGCTGCTTTTTACTCATCTGTGTAGTGATGCAAAGTCTGACGACCATCTCGTCAGCGGCACTCTTCAGATCCTTTGGCTTTGTACCTGCACGGATGATGAGTCCAGTGTCCTGGTCATTGGTCGGCCCCTTGGAACAAGTGTCCAGCACCATAACCTACGTCTTCGTTCACGATGGCGTGTGGCATGCTTTGTTTAACATTTGGTTTCTCGGCGTTTTTGGCGGGCCCATTGAAGGTCATCTCGGCCCAGTCAAATATGTAGTGTCACTCATGCTCTTTGTGGTCAGCTCAGCATTGATCGATCTCGCCATACGACCACACTCCGTTGTCCCTCTGGTCGGCGCATCTGGTCTCGTCGCCGGCTTGATGGGTTTTTTCCTAGTGGCCTACCCAAGGTCCCGGCTGCTCACTGTGCTACCGATGGCCGTTCCATTCCCCATCAAAATACCCATCGTTTGGTTCATGCTGGTTTGGCTCAGCTTGCAATTAGCTGTACTGCTTGATGGCCCATCAACGGAGGTCCAAAGCGCGTGGTGGATTCATCTGGCCGGGTTCATCCTCGGTTGTCTTTGTGGGCTCATATCGGCTACACCTATGAACAACCAACGCGCTAAAACCCAGTCATGAGACCAAATCGTCCATAGGAAAAACCCATGTCTAATCAAGATTTTGATCTCAATGCAGGGAACTCCGAATTCTATGTCGACCCAATTTATTACGACTATGAGTTCAAGAATAGAACTGACGATGTCGCCTTCTACACAGCTAAATATCTAGAGGCCAATAGCCCACTTTTGGAACTCGCCATCGGCAGTGGTCGGACGGCCCTCAAAGCCGTCTCAAAAGGCGCTGACGTCATCGGCGTTGATCTCGCGCCCGCCATGTTAGCAAGAGCACAAGATCAATATGATAAGATGAGGTCAAATAAACGGGGGCGACTCGAACTTCACCAAGGCGATATGCGGACTGTACGACTGGAGACCCAATTCCAGTTGGTCACGTGTCCCTTCAATGCATTTCAACACATGTATACCCTCGATGATGCCGAGAAGTGCCTTGAAACTGTCAAGGCTCACTTAGCGCCAGATGGCGTCTTCATTATGGATGTGCTCACCCCTGACTTTGAATATCTGATGAGGTCTCCGTACAAGGCTGTGCCGGGTGTCAGTTTCCGACACCCCACATACAAGGCGTACTACACGTACAGTGAACGCTCGGCGTACGATCCCATTACCCAATTGAACCAAATGTGGTTTCACTATGAGAAATGCAATCAAACAGGCGACGGACCAACGGATGTGACAATCCAATTATCTCATCGCTACTTCTATCCCGAAGAATTGATGATGTTGCTTCGATACAATGGCTTTCGTGTACTCGAGCGATTCGGCGACTTTACTGGCGGTGCTCTCGATGCTGAGAGTGACTCGATGGTCCTCATCTGTAAACGCGCATCTGATTAGGGGTCTTGTCCTTGTCAACGAGGTCCTTCAAGCCTGATTAAAGACGGTTTCTGGACTCGATAAAATAGGATGTCGCGACCAGTCGAGAAGAGGGGTATGCTGCGTGCTATGTTATGGCACACATCGACATTACAATACGGTCTATCGTGCTGTTTTCTGCTCCTATTATGTGCGGTCAGTGGCTGCGCAAGTAATGCGCTGAGTACCGAAGCGCCAAATGTCTTTAATGTCACAGCTCAACCGAGCGTTCTGACAACGGGCGAGGCCATCAGACTCGACTTTTATTATTCTGAAGACCTGCCCATTGGCGATGATGACCTTGTCCGTCAGCTCGATCCAAATGCTCTCGAAGAACTCGGGATTTCAGTTCTTGGCTGGCAATTTGAATCAGCGTTTCGATTCTTTCTGGACATCGAGGTGAGTGAACAGGTTGAGCCTGACATTTACAGTATCGAATTACCCATAACCAACGAGTTTGAACAGTTCGTTGTTCGATTCGATCTCCAAGTGACCCGATGATGGCCTGTCTACCAGTGGTGCTTGTGCTGCTTAACACAGCAGCAAACCCAAAGGTTCAAGCGGCCGTTGATTGCTTTGAGCAACTTGACTATCGCTGTACTGAGCTGCGTCTTGCCGAAGCACTAGGTGGCACCTTGAGCGATGCCGAGCGAGTCAGAGCATATTATTACCAGGCATTAGTGGCCATCGCATGGCGTGAGCCGGCTCGGGCGCGCCGGGCGGTCAAGGCAATTCTCAAGCTTGATCCAAGCTTTAACCCAGTGGATGCACCGAAATCACTCACCACGCTTTTTGATGAAAATCGACCGGAAAAGCCCCGTGGTTGGACACCTCAATTTGAATTGAGACTGCGGACCACCACCCCAATGGATGAGAGCGGGGATGCATTGTGGTGGACTGGAAGTCGCGGGGTTGGGATTGGCGGTGGTCTGGTCAATGGGTCGGGCTACTCGCTGATGCTCGTGGCCAATCATGAGTATCACATCGCACGAGATCCATCCCTGGGTCTGGACGAATTGACCCGCCGGTCTGTGGATCTGGAAGGAGGCCGCTGGTTCTTCAAAAGTCAGTTCCAAATTGGCATTTGGGGTCTGCTCGGGGGGAGCTATAATCAAATGAAGGCTCAGAGTGCATTTGGACGTCTACGCGCTCTACCGCAATTAGACCCCTTCTTTGGCACGACTATAGGCGGTGGTCTTATGGTCAAGTATCAGCTTACGAACGCGCTCCATATCATGGGCTCCAGCGGGGGCCAGATGATGTTTCGAAGTTATCAACAGCAGCTTCGTCTATCGTTTCTGCTACCGGTGCAGGTCGGCATTCGCTATGAATAGGGGACACTCAAAGACGATGGAAGGCCAAAAACCCGGTGCTAATCGTACGATATGAAGGACAAGCCAGTATTCCAGGTGTGCCTATTCGTGGGGCGGTAACGACCATTGGTCGGGTTGCCGGAAACGATATTGTTGTGAGCGATCCAAGAATATCATCCCGACATGGGCGTATTTTACAGAATGGGGACCTCCACTTCTATGAAGACCTAGGCTCCAGAAATGGGTCCATCGTCGAGTCGGATGGCGAGCGAAAGGTTGTCCACAGCGGCCAGAAAGCAGCCATTAAATCCGGTGACCGTCTCATGTTGGGAGACCGGGTTTCACCCGTGATCTTAGAGCTACATTCCGATTCCAAACCTGTGTTTGACGATGAAGACGGAACGATTTTAGCAAGTCGGTCGGTGATCGCCCCAGTCTCCTTACCCCATGTCCTAGACGACTCCCAATCCGTTCGTGAATTGTTCACACTCCTTCATGAATTGAGTGGTGCAGTCGAGACCGATGTGGTCTTCGAGCGCATCAGCGATGTTCTGGTCAAGCGGTTTAAGCATGCGGAATCCGTCAGCGTTATGATGAAGGACGTGTCCAACGAATGGGTCTGCGAATACAAGCACACCATAGACGCCAGCACCATGTCGTCTGCCCCGAGCAAAACTCTTCTTGAGCGCGCTCTATCAACTCATGAAATCGTGTCATATGTCCCTGGACCGGAACTCGATTCAGAAAGTGTTGCGGGTCTCGCTGGGGCTGTACTGGTGCCCTTATTGGCACACAATCAGCCCATCGGCGTCCTCCATGTTCAAAGTCGGTCGCAAGCATTCCACGCAGACGCCCTCGCCTGGTTTAGTATCGTGGGGACACACATCGCGGCCAGTTTGGCTGCCGCGAGACGCTTTCGTGCCCTTGCCCAATCGGAAGCAGAACTAAAGGCGAAGAACAATCTGCTAAAGAGTCAGGTCTCAATGCCTAGACCAATCGTAGGCAAGAGTCAGACTCTATTGACCGCGTTGACTCAGCTCGAACGGGTCGGCCGAACAGATACTACTGTTCTCATTCTTGGAGAGACAGGCACGGGTAAAGAACTCGCTGCCAGATATGTACATGCCCACAGCAAGCGTGCTCATGAGGTGTTCAATCCTATTAACTGTGGGGCGCTCCCAGAAGAGCTTCTCAACAGCGAATTGTTCGGGCATAGAAAAGGCGCATTCACCGGCGCCGACCGGGACCGAAAGGGCCTTTTTGAATCCGCCCATGGCGGGACTGTTTTCCTTGATGAGATCGGTGAAATCACACCGGCTGTTCAAGTTCGATTACTCCGGGTTTTACAAGAACGTGAAGTCCAGCCGGTCGGCACTCATACACCAGTGAAAGTCGATGTACGCATTGTCGCTGCCACCAATAGAGACCTCACCGAAGAGGTGAAAGCCGGACGATTTAGAGAAGACCTGTACTATCGCCTCGCTGTTTTCTCTGTCAAACTGCCCCCTCTGCGGGAACGTGCCGGCGACATAGGGCTTCTCGCTGAGCGTTTTCGGGAAGCCTCATGTGCCCGCCATGACATGTGGATCGGTGGGTTTACAGAAGAGGCCAGTCGACAACTGGCCAAATATCAGTGGCCCGGGAATGTTCGCCAACTCGAGCATGAAATTGAACGTGCCGTGATTATGTCGTCCGAGGGCGAATTGATCGGTATAGATGAGTTAAGCGATGCGGTCGTCGGTGATCGTATTATTCCAGAAACCGGTGAGACATTACCTCGAGGTGAACTCAGAGATGTCATGAATATTTTGGAAAAGCGTGTTATCGAACGCTGCCTAGAAGAACACGGCGGTAACCGAACTCGAGCGGCGGAATCACTAGGAATAAGCCGCCAGGCACTACAAGTGAAGCTGGCGAAATGGCGAGATGACGCGACTCGTTAAATTTAAAATCGATACGGACCAAAGCAACGAACAACACCGTCACCCTGGACGGGCTTGAGGAACTTAATCATGTCAACGAAACCAAGTCGGGACTTACAGTCTTTCCCGAACCCAAAACCAGAGCGAGATTACGAGATTCATTTTGACTGCCCGGAGTTTACGTGCCTTTGTCCGGCGACCGGTCAGCCCGACTTTGCGAAGATTCGGATTCGATATATCGCAGACCAAAGATGCGTCGAACTTAAATCACTCAAACTCTACCTCTGGAGCTATCGGGATGAGGGTGCATTCCATGAAGCTGTCACCAATCAAATCCTCGACGACCTAGTGGCCGCAATTTCACCACGATTCATGGAGATTGAAGGGGACTTCTATGTGCGCGGTGGAATCGGAACAATCGTCATCGCGAGACATGGACAACGACCCTGAAGTGATGACCACGGTCCATAGAATTACGAGTCTATGGACTCGGATAGGCTGAGAAAATCCAGTTGATGCATCATCGCCAAGACACGACTGGCATAGGTGGTATCGATCCCTGGCAAGGCCGTCAATCGATTGAGCTGCTCGGACACAGTCAACCCATGGGACACCGAATTCCAGACCCGGAGTTGTCGCGTACCCAGTCGGATATCACTCAAATTGAGAAACCGATGCTCGAGGGTAACCAGCCTCTGACCAGCGTTTGCCGAGATAAAACCATCGATTTGAGCTTGAGGTGTTCGCGCCATCATCCCGTGGTTGAGTAGCGCGAAAATCGACTGATTTGGCTCAAAGGTAAAGGTCTGCTCAACCATCTCACCTGAGAAAAAATACGGGCCGTTGTCTCGACCACAGAGAGCGATGAGAACATCCGAGCTGTAGGCCTGGAGAGCCTCTAGAAGAGCGTGATACCCAACCCGACCGAGAGCGACAATACCTTTGATCAAAGCGCTTTCATCAGTCTCATCAGACAGCCCTGCTGTGACCAAGTCATCTCGGCTTACCAAACCACGGTCGGCGATATAATCGGCCAATCTTTTGCCGTGAGAATGAGCACGCGTTCGAACAATTGCGCCATCGACCCAGTGAATATCAATATGCCCCGACGATCCGTGAAGTTGTAATTGTCCGGTGACTCGGGTGACGGCATAGCGATAAATTAAGCGGGGTAAATGAAGACCGGATACATCCCCCTGGTAGAGGGCGTGAGCCGGAATCTCAACCCGTTGTACGGGCTCAACAGTAAACTTTTCCTGGCGCGGAGTCCCAACGGCCAAAACTTGACTACTTGCCTGAGAGATCACGCGCCGAGCTCCATTTGGAATCGAAGCCAGCTGTTGTTGCTGACGTCTTTCCTTTGCCTGTTCCACGGCACGTTCTCGCTTGAATAGAGACTCCAACATAGCCAGGTCTCCGGTATCAAATGGAGGGCTTATCTCGAGCAGTGACTTGGTCAACTGACCCGCTAATGTCTCCTTCGAATCTCGGCTGAGGGCGTGCCTAAGCCATTCCGATATTTCATCAGGAATGGCATGACTGGCCTGCAATTTATTTGCATTAATCAGCGCCGTTCCAAACCAGTCAACAACCGCATCAATCGCCCGGGACCGATGATGGTCCATCTTTGACTGATCGGCCTTCAAGATTCGAAGGCCATCCCAACCAACTCTGAGATGTCCGGCGTAATCGATCCACAAGTTCTCAACATCAAAGCTGGCGGCCCACGCAGGTCCATTGGACGCGAGGACATCATCGATGGCCGCTAAGGCTTGCGTCGCCAAATGAGACATAAGCGAGATACTCGGCGCCAATTGAAGGGCATCACACCGGGCTAAGAGACGGCCCACAGTATGACCGGGAGGAATATGACCCGCAATGTAATAGTCTTTGCCAACCATGCCAAAGTCGTAGATCGGACAAAGGCTTTTCCTCGAATTTTCGGAGAAGGATTCGGTGGTCGTAATTAAGTCTTTGACGATGTTCTCATGGTTGACCCAATTACTCTTAAGCTGCTGGATGACAACACTTTGGAAGCCGTCGTCTTGAACGGAGACTCCACGCCAAAAGTGACCTTGCTGACCTCGATGGCGCTGCTCAAACAAGAGAAAAGGTCCAAATTGTATCATGCCAGGACTCATTTTGCGTAACCCATCTCGACATCGCCTCCGCCCTTTAAGCTATCTCTTGTAGCAGAACGGCTCCGGCCCTAGCATAAGCAAACTCGGCCCATGGTGAGAAGAGTAAAGACGAGTCGCCTGTCTGCGGTGGCCCATTACGGTCGAGCCTTTGAGGGGCAGCGGATTTGAGCGATATTTATCTATTGGCCAAAGGGAAAGCCTAAAAAAACAGGGTAAATACAGACTAAGGTTGATCCCAGATACGTCCGTCGAATAGACTCTGCGCCCGACCCACTGGTCTTGACTTAAGGTGGCTATGACGGCTCAAACAGATACCTTGATAATTGGTGCAGGCCTTGCTGGCCTATCGACAGGTTTGCATCTGGGCGATTCAGACTTCCTGATCGTCGACGGTCAGACCTATGTCGGCGGGAAGGCCCGCAGCGAAGAGATCGATGGTTTTACCTTTGATGTCACGGGACATTGGCTCCACTTGCGGGATCCATACATTCGCAAAATGGTCTTAGACTTAATGGGTGATGACCACTTCCTTCGGATTCGACGAATGAGTCGGATCTGGTCCCATGGGGTCTATACCCGCTATCCTTTTCAAGCAAATACATATGGACTGCCAGCAGAGGTCATTCACGAATGTGTCATGGGCGCAATCGAGGCCGATCGCAGACGCAGCGACGGTATCGACGAAACCGAAGAACCCCCAAATTTCGCTGACTGGATCCGCTTTTACTTTGGGGAGGGAATCGCTCGCCATTTCATGATCCCATACAACGCAAAACTATGGGGGGTGTCGGCGGACACCATCACAAGTCGCTGGTGCCAACGGTTCGTACCTGTACCCCAGCTGAACGATATCGTCGCCGGTGCCGTTGGCGTAAACGATAACGAGATGGGCTATAATGCTGAATTTCTTTATCCGAAGCGTGGTGGAATTCAAACGGTTGCAAACGCACTGGCCGATGAGATTGGTCGAGAGAAGATAAAGCTTGAATCACGAGTCATTCAAATCGATATAAACGCCAAAGTTGTGACTTTGGACAATGGCCAAAAAATCCGATTCGAGCGGCTGATAAACACGATGGCTCTCCCTTATTTCCTGGACGCGATCGAAGAAAAACCGAGTGAGGTGGAGTCCGCTCGACGCCGCTTGGTTGCAAACGAAGTGGTCTATTTAAACGTGGGAATCGATGGACCACTCGGACAGCCAGACCACTGGATCTACGTTCCTGAAGATGAGTGGCCCATGTACCGGGTTGGCTCATTTAGTAATGCAAATCCAGCCATGGCACCCGACGGCTGTTCATCACTCTACATCGAGCTGTCTGATCGCGAAACACCCCTCGATGTGTTGCGTCCTAAAATTGAGTCCGGTCTGATCGCTATGGGATTGATCAAATCAGCCGAGCAAGTCCGATTCATGGAGTCGCGACGTATCAAGAATGCGTATGTCATCTACGATTTTGACTATCACCAGTCACGTGACACCATCCATGAGTGGTTGCAGGCCGTCGGCGTCTTTAGTATTGGACGATACGGCGATTGGAATTACTCAAGTATGGAAGACGCTCTCATTGACGGCCGCCGAACGGCCACTGCGATATTGGATAAGACCCATGACCAAGGCTAAAAACGGGCAGACCACTCCCGAGGTCAGCATCGTTATACCCGTATACAATGAAGAGGGAATCTTGTCGGCGAGCTTGTCTGACTTGGTCCGACAGCTCGGCCATGAGAGCCTCGATTATGAAATCATCGTGGCGGAGAACGGTTCGACGGACCGGACCGTAGACATCGCGAGCGCCTTTGCGAATGACCATCCGGAGATTCGCTTCTTTAGTATCGGTGAACCAAATTATGGAAAAGCATTGCGGGAAGGCATTAGGCAGGCCCGCGGCGAATTTGTCATTTGCGATGAGATCGATCTCTGCGACGTCACCTTTTATCGAGAAGCACTGCCCCATCTGCGAGACGGCTGCGACCTCGTCGTGGGTAGTAAAAGAGCGCCAGGCGCACGAGATCGACGGCCCGCCTATCGTCGGCTTGCAACCCAGGTCCTCAACGGGATGCTACGAGTTGCTGTCGGTTTTAAGGGTACGGACACCCACGGATTAAAGGCGTTTCGCCGAGAAGCTCTACTCGGTGTCGTCAATGACTGCGTGGTCGACAAAGACATGTTCGCGAGTGAATTTGTCGTGCGGACACATCGCTCCGATCATTCCTGGATGGAAGTGCCCATCGACCTCGTTGAAAAGCGACCACCGTCCGTTCATCTATTTCGACGCGTACCCAACGTTCTGAAAAATATCGTCAGACTGACGGCCATTATTCGACTTGGGCGCGATCTCCCGAAGCGGCGATGACCATTAAGACAGCCAGTGTCGGTGTAGACGTCGACAGCCTCCATCATTACTACCGTATCCACGGACTCGAAGAATCACGGGCAAGTAACGCAGCGTGGGACGTTGGCGTCGCCCGATTCCTCGATCTCTTCGACGAACTGGGGATAAAAGCCACTTTCTATTGTATCGGTGAAGATCTCGATTTAGGTGACAATCGAAAACGCATCCGAGAGGTCGCAGACTTAGGCCATGAAATTGGGAATCATTCACTAAACCATCGCTATGATTTAACCCGGCTAAGCAGAGACGCCATGTTTGACGAGGTCGCCCGCTGTAAAGCCATTCTGAGTGAGGCTGCGGGTGTGGATGTCGTCGGGTTTCGTTCGCCTGGATACAACACCAATCGCCAGCTGATCGACGTCGTTGAACAATCCGGCCATAGCTACGACACGAGCGTCTTTCCGTGTACACCTTATTTTGTTGCTAAGGCGTCTGTCATGGCTTGGTTGACCGCACGAGGCAAACCATCAAAAAGTATTCTGGGTACGCCGAAGGTGCTCGTCGCTCCGAGGCAACCCTACCGAATGAGTCCTCGCAGCCCGTATCGACGCAGTTCCGAAGGACTACTTCAATTCCCAATCTCCGTGTTCACAGGCTACCCATTGATCGGAACTGCCTTTACAGCGCTGGGTCGAGCCAGCTCAACTTTAATTACTCAAGCAGCAACCAAATTCCAGTCTCATATGACCTTAGAATTCCATGCGGTTGATCTTCTGGGCTTGGCAGAAGATGGCCTCGATGGGCGCCTTGCGGTACAACCGGACCTAAGAGTGAATGTGACGCGGAAGAAAAACATTTTCAAACATGTTTTGAGTGCTGTCTCAGAGAGCCACCAATTCGTGAGATTAGATCATCTATCAAGCCGATTTGTATGAAGGGTTGACCATGAAGTTAAAAGTGTATTTCGTCGGTGCCATCGTAGCCAGTGTCTTGATGAGTGGCTGCGGTTTAGTCTCTGAAGTCAGCCACTATCAACCCCGCTCAGCTAAGGGGGCGGCCAGCGCCTTTAGCGATGCTTTCAATGGGAAGAAACTCCGACAGCTTGCCCTTCTCATTCACCCAGCGCGGCGTGATATTTTTGACGAGAACCGAGCCCGGGAGCGGACACGGCTCAAGACATGGCGTTTAGTCAGGTATACGGTGGGCGAAGCGGTTACGGTACGTCGTGGTCTCCCGGGACGAACTATCCATTTCGAATATCACGATGGCCGACGGGCAAATGTGGTCGATGGCTCCGTCGTCAAAGTGAAAGACCAGTGGTGGATATGGCATTACTGACACTCACAATTATACTGGCCCAGTTCGCTCCGCTGAGTGGAGATGACCCATCCCAAAGGTTCTGCATGGGCGCTTGCTCAGAAGGCCAAGGGTTCTCACATTTGGCGCCCGCTGACCTAACGACCCGTCCGACTCCCCATGATTCGGTGGCGGTCGCATCGACAAAAAATGTCAGGCCCAATCTCAAGAATTTACGCGTCGATATCGTCCTGAATGAAACCGTACTGGGCCATATTCGAAAGTTCACGCAGGGGCGAGGTCGATACACCTTTGCAGGCTGGTACGCGCGTATGGGTCGATACGAAGTCATGATGCGGTCGATTCTAGAGGGCCACGGGCTGCCACCAGAAATTATCTACATTTGCATGATCGAAAGTGGATTCTCCCCCGATGCAGTGTCACGGGCAGGGGCTGTGGGCCCATGGCAATTCATGCCGGATGCAGGTCGTGTGTATGGACTTCGCCATGACGATTGGGTTGATGAGCGCCGAGATCCGGTCAAGGCGACTCACGCGGCAGCCAAATTACTCAAAGACCTTCATCGCCGTTTTGGTACCTGGCCCTTAGCCTTTGCGGCCTATAATGCCGGTCCGGGGGCAATCATCGGACCCATACGCCGAAATGGAACCAACGACTTTTGGCGCTTAGTGGAGTTGGGTGCCATTCCCAGAGGCGCTGCATGGTATGCATCACGTGCTATGGCGGCAATGGTTGTTGGCCATAATATCGAGCTCTATGAGTTCGACAAAGTAAGAAAATCAGCGACGATTGATCCGGTGCGCGTCGATGTACCAGGCGGCATTGATTTAGCGGCTATCGCTAAGAAGATCGGGATGAAACATCGTCAGCTATCCGATTTAAATCCAGAACTCCGCCGTGGATTTACACCGACATATCCCGGTGGATATGCCCTCAATGTGCCTCGGTCTAAAGTAAAACGGCTGATGGACAAGGTCGTCGAGCTGGAAAAACGGAAAACTCGAGTTTATCAACCTTACACCGTTCGATTTGGGGAGCGATTGAGTGACATCGCTTATCGGTTTCAAATAACCCGCTCAACGTTGGTCGCCTTGAACAACATCTCTACTCAAGAACCATCTGCTGGACTAGAAATCATGGTTCCGCGCCGAGCACCTCGCGCCGATCGGATGCCCAAATTATCCGTACTGCAGGACCCGAAGCTTAAGTTCAATTACCCGAGTCGGCAATTGGCCTATTTTCCAGTAAGACGGCATTTATCCTTGGTCGAAATCGCCGCCTTTTTTGACGTGTCCACCGGCATGCTCGCTATGTGGAATGGGTTAGACCCCAATCTGCCCGTACAGCGCGGCATGGTCTTGAGACTCTACTTGAAAAAAGGATTCGACCGAAGTCGAGCATTGCTGGTCAATCCAAGCTCACTGACGAAGGTTGAAGCGGGGTCGCCCGGCGCACAAGCAACCCTAAGGTTTCTTCGCTCATCTCGGTCTAAGAATCGAACCATCAAATTGCACACCATTAAACGGGGCGACAATCTCAGGAAAATCGCACGTAAGTATAAGGTCGACCGCGATGCAATCCGAGCTGTAAACGGGGGTAAAAAACGGATCCGAATGGTGGTCGGTAAAACCATTCGAATTCCAGTGAGTGACGCCAGTCGACCGAGAGGAAAAGCAGCCAAGCGGAGACCCAAAGTCGAGATCCGTGGCAAACGATACACGGTCAAAAAGGGTGATACGCTCTCAAAGATTGCCAGGAAATTTGGCGTCAAACTCAAAGCACTCAGGAAAAAGAACCGTATCGATAAACGAGGACGCATTCGCGTCGGCCAAGACTTGGTCATGCCGTGACGTCATGATCAGCGTTGAGACCGCACAATCCCTAATTCTTGAAAATCTCCAGCCCCTTGAGGATGAGGCGTGTGCCCTCGTCGACAGCGTAGGCAGAGTGTTGGCCGCTGATTTGATTGCAAAGTATACGTTGCCGGGTTGGGACAACTCAGCGATGGATGGCTTTGCACTTCGTTTGGCAGACCTCCACGGTCCAGAGCACGCCTTAGTCATCTCAGACGAAATCGCCGCCGGTGATGGTCATAAACGAGCTTTGAAAGCCAAAACAGCCGCTCGGATCTTTACAGGTGCACTGGTTCCACCCGGGGCAGACACCGTTGTCATCCAAGAAAGCTGCACCATCGAAGAGGGTCAAGTTCGCATCCATACAAAACCACAGTTGGGGTCAAACATCCGTAAGCGCGGATCTGACCTAGGGTTGGGTGACACGTACCTGAACCGAGGCAGAGTGCTGACAGCTGGCGACATCAGTTTGGCTGCATCTCAAGGTCGAGACAGCCTGCCAGTCCACCGCCAGGCATCGGTCGCCATCTTGACGACGGGCAACGAATTGATCGAACCAAAAGACGCGCCGCCGGCGAGGGGGCAAATTATAGATGGGAACTCCATTGCTCTCGCAGGCTGCGTCCACACAGCGGGTGGAGTCAGCCATAGATTGGGCTCACTCATGGACGACCCTGAGGTGATCTACGCCACATTAAATGATCAGAAAACAGATGTTGTGATTACCACCGGCGGGGCGAGTGTCGGCAAGTTTGATCACGTCGCTGGGGCCATAAAACAGGTCTGCAAGGATGGGTTCGGCTTCAATAAGGTCGCGGTTAAACCCGGCAAACCAGTCATTTTTGGACGCAGGGGCCAACAACTGTTCTTCGGCCTGCCAGGAAACCCAGTCAGTGCGTTAGTCGCATTTGAGCTTTTTGTTCGACCAGCCTTACGTCAACTACAGGGATACCGCTCTCTTTTTAAAACGCTCATTGAGGCCACACTCGATGCACCCCTTCGAAGGGGTGGCCGCCGAGTCGAATATAGACGAGGGCGTTGCTGGAATAGAGCCGGCCTGAGGGTTGTTCGTGTCGAGGAAAAGCAATCCAGTGGTGCGCTCACAAGTATCGCGGCACAGGATGTTTTGGTGCGGGTCGACGTCGGACAAGATGCATTGAAAGCGGGCTCTCAAATCGAGGTATTACCCCTCAACGATGAGCTTGGTTACACCGAAGAGTTCAAATCAGGCTGACATTGACCCACATCAGATGTTATGAGCGGCTTACGACGAGTAGGGAGTGATTATGTATCGCATCGCATTTATGAGTATTTTATTTGTTGGTATCTGCTCAACAGGACAGGCTGAGCGGTCTAATTATGGCTATAATTTTGCCTCAAATCTGCCCTTTGCGCACATCATAAATTCGGGTCCTGTCGCCGATGCTAGCCGAATCGGTTTTGCAAAGTATGCACGCGACTTGTCTGGTAAGTGGAAGACAGGTGTAACTCATAAAAACCGAGCAGCGGCCTACATACCTGGCTTGCAGAGTCACTTATGGTTGCCCACAGGTGGCCATTTGACCAATCAGGACCTGGCTATCGAGTTCATGATCGATCCCCTCGGTTCAGACCAAAGACTCGACATTTTTGTTGCCGGTAAGAAAATCGGACACAAGGTGCTCAAGCCTGGCTGGCAAACCCATACCATCAAGGTGCCCAATAATTTGGTCAAAAAATCCGACCTCCATGTCAGGCTTCATTTTCGACGAACAGTCGCTCATCGTGGGCGAAAAACGGCTGCAGCCCTCCGCTATATGCGCCTCAAATCCGCCACATCACCAGAGCTTCCCATGGACGAGTCATCACTGAAAAATGTCCTTAATATTGGCGACCTGACAGCACTCCGAATCTCTCGGCAAACGGGCCTAGACTGGTACTTGGTCCCGGTAAAGGGCAGCCGTTTTACTGCAAATGCAACCGGTAGCCCCATTCAAATTTGGGCTCAAACAGATGGGTCAAAACCCAAAAAGCTCTCTTCAGGAAACACACTGAATGTGGATCTGTCACGCTACGCAGACAAAGCGATTCGAGTCATGCTGAGGAGTGCTGGGGACGCAACCATCCAAGGCGCTCAGTTAACGGGCGGAACGCCCGGTTCACCCAGCATCAACAAGGCGCCTAAGCATGTGGTATTTTGGCTCATCGATACGCTCCGGGCCGACAAACTCTCCGTCTACAAGCAGCGCAATGCGAATCGCAGGCCGAAACCCAGGACTCCCAATCTGGAAGCCTTAGCAAAAGAAGGCACGGTCTTCCAAAACTTCTGGGTTCAAGGCAACGAGTCTAAGGCCAGTCATGCAAGTCTCTTTACAGGGACGTATCCAGCCGTTCATCGGGTCATTAATCACAAAGCAAACTTACCCGGCAAGCTCACGACTATCGCTGAAGCTTTCACAACTCAGGGCTATCTCAGCGGCGGCTATGTCAGCAATGGCTACATCAGTCAAAAATGGAATTTCGCCCAGGGCTTTAGTAAGAAAGTCTTCGTCAATAACATCCGCAAGAGCCGAGCTAATAACGCGAGAGCCATCTTGCGACAGGCCAAATCATTTATCGATAAATATAAGAGCAAACCCTTTTATCTCTACCTGGGGACATCCGACCCCCACGTCACAT
>PCCS01000011.1 GCA_002731825.1 Myxococcales bacterium | reverse complement strand
CGACTGGCGATTTGGAAAAAACCAGATGCTTCCATATCGTAGAGCGACCCATCGGCCATTGTCCCTTGCGGCACGTCAACAGTCGTCAACGTATTCGACGGGAAAGGATACCTGACAACGGGCTGCGGATAAAACCGAGCGCCGCTGCTGGATTCGACGACCTGATCGACAAGCCAAGCTGAGCCGAGTGGGTGGTGCCCATGGCCGGCAATGCCCACATTTAACCAAGCGATATGAGCACCACCGCCCAGTTCATGGTACGCATGCATCGCGGCGGCGGCTGCCAGGTTTCGGCCAAGCCCACTGACCACGAGCAGTTCACGTCCACAGGCGGACACATATGTTGGAAAAGGCGTCGACTGTGTGCTTGGAGATAAACCGAACAACTGGCAGAGAGGACGCGCCTCCGCAGGCAGGGCCACCAACCAGACGAGACGTGGTTCAAATTTCATCTGTCAACTCCAGAAACCCGTCCCAAAGCGTGTATTTCTCACCGTAGACACTCAAGACCTCTTGATTACCACGTTTGCGTGCGCCGTTGAGTAAAACCTTGAGTTTAGCCATCAAGACCCGATGGGCCTGTTGGGTTTTAATGGGACTCAGCTGGCCCGTTTGAAGCACCCCCTCCAGCGCCTTGATTCGAAAGCGATCCATCCCCCAATGCACGCGCGATAATTGGTCATCATGACCTCCATATTTGATGATCATCGGCTCGGGGACAAACAGCACTTTTTCATGGGCACTGATCCGTAACCAAAGGTCGTAATCTTCACAGGCGGGCAATGCGTCATCGAAATGGCCATATAGGTCGAATAATCGACGGTGTATTAGGGCACTCGAAGGAGACATGCAACAGAGGTCTAAGCTTCGTTCAAAGACATCTCCACCGGATTTTTGATGCTTCTTCATTTGGTTGACGCGAACACCGTTGCGAATCCAAATTTCTTCGGTATGACAAAAACCGAGATGAGGCTGTTGGCTCAATGCGTTGAACTGAGCTGCCATTTTCTCAGGCAACCATTCATCATCGGAATCCAGGAATGCGACCCAAGGTGTCTCCACCAGTGAAAGGCCTCTATTTCGAGCGGCGCTGACGCCTTGATTGGCTTGTCGGACAAGCGTCACATTCGGGTAATGAGACTCGACCATCGACGCCGTCTCATCCGTTGAACCATCATCGATCACGCAGACTTTGGATGCTGCTTTGGTCTGCACCAGAACCGAATCTAGGGCACGGCGAAGTGTATGGACACGGTTATAGGTGGGGATCACGACCGAGTAGGCATGTTCCTGTTTTGGCAAAGCATTCATGGGGTGATCAACACGTTCTGAGTACATGTTGTCAAACACATTTGACCGGGCGCCGTCCGCCAACGGGGGCGACTGTCTAACAACTCAGATGATAAAGGCACAATCAGCAACATTGCTCGAGTCTCCAATTTAGCTATACTGCTGGCATTTCGGTAAATCCAAGAGGCCGTATGCAGTCGCTTAAATTAAGTCAACCACTGGCGCGTTCTCTGTCTTTCCTGATTTTTATTGCAGCCCCGCTGTCCATGATGGGTCAGAGTGAGGCAAAACTAGGCTGGGCTGAGATTTCCTCACCAGCGACTTTTATGAAGACGTTGGCTGCACAGCGCTGCCCTAAAAATTTCTCCCTAAGTCTGTCCAAGACGACCATCTACTGTCTGAAGACGAAAATCGCCCTTCCAAAAGCCGAGGTCTCAGCTCACTGCGACACACTCGATACGGGATCCATCGGGTTTTCCTGGGTGAAGAAAAAACAAAAGAAAGGGGCGGTTTACANCTGCCCTGANGGGGCGAAAAAGACNGTCAAANAAGGAGTCATCCACTGCCGTTTCGACAAGATNTTTGTNCCCACGGACAACAAAAANCTGCGGCCGTANTGTAGCTANTTAAAGCGCGGNTATATCGGCTATTCGTATTCGCTTTGAGCTNATTTAGGGTCAAATNGTCGGGCTTNGTTGGCGATTCTAAAGTTCGGNATTTAGGGCAGCTANCATGGTGTAGCCAGCCCGAAAGACAAATTCATAATTCCNGTCCANGAGCTGTTCGCACGCGCCCTGGCTGATGTGCACGTAGAGTTCGTCTTCTCCGTCGGGCACAAAGATTGTGTACCGATATCTCAGGTGTACATCTTGGTTATTCTCTTCGAACAGAAGGTCTTGATTCGGAACGTATTCGAGGGGGATCCCCGGTCCACCGACCGCATTGCGACGACGGATCCACGCCGTTGTCCGCTCCGCGGGAAAACCGCCATCTAGGCTTCGGTCGACAGGGATTTCTAATCGACAAACATAATCGAAAGCAAAGTTCCTGAAGAAATCTTGGTAGGCCTCTGGTGTATTATTGGTCAGAAGGTTCTGATTAGGGTCGGTGACAATGTCTCTCATGACGCCTTCGCCATCACGGTCGCCAACATATAAGCCCCAGATCTGGTCTACGGAGCGTTTGACATTATCAGCCATCTCGCGGGCCACTCGAGGTCCTTCGGCGGGACTGGGCACAGTGGGCTTGCCGTCGGAGACAAAGAAAATAATGCGCGCGCCCCATCGCTCGCCGATGAGTTTATTCCGGGCCACACGAAGGCCCTCCGCGTAATTGGTCTTCCCATTGACTTCATCAAAGGGCGGATCGTTGTTCTCGATGGCCCGTCTGAGAACGCCTTTGTGGTTGAAGGTCAACTCACGGATCCGACGACTCGCGACCGTACTCGTCGCAAATAGGGTCAGGCCAACATTGACATTGCGGGCTCGAAGAAAAAACGAGTTGAGCGCCCGTCGCAATTGTTCAACTCGTGTCCGGTCTCCTCCATCGGTCATGGGATCTTCCATGGACGCAGAATAGTCGAGCACCAGCTCCACATTGGGGTAAATGGGAAAAAAATCATCGTAATCGGTCACCAACTCATAGAGTCTCATGGCTCGGCCACGCCGGGTGATTTCAGTGTCAACCCCCCATTGTCCAAACTCACCTTCTATCCGGCCGATTTGGCTATCTTGGAACGCATAGAGCATCCACCGATCATCGACCTTGGGCTCTCCCACAGGACACGGTGGAAGACCGTCCCCCCCATTTAGTGTGTGCAGTTCATTGATAAACTCGCCACCGTAGTCGATATCACAACGGTGATTGAGTCCGTACATACGAAACGCCTCGGCTGACCCAAGCGCAAGGGCATCGGAGCGGACCTGAGCCCGCAACCGTTCCAAGGATGCCAAACCATGGAAATAGCCGATGGCACCGAGGGCGAAGAGAGCCAGTACAGTCCACGCCACCGTGATGACGACAACCGAACCACGCTCGGAGGCTCTGATTGTGCGTCTACTGATCGATGGGAGGCGGCGCACCATTAGTCAATGCGCCTGACTCGGCCCAAACGACCTGTCTGACGGGGCCTCGATGTCGTCGAGCTGCGTGTCGTGCCACGGCGAGAACGGCGGCCCTGGCCAGCCCCTTCGTAATCATCGAGGATGATCCGAGCTTCGGTCGCAGTCAAAGGTGCCACCTTCATGGCGGACCTCTTTTGAGCCTGAATGGCGAATAACAGGCGATACGCTCGTCCACTCTCCGGGACTAAGGTATCTCGACTCGCACACCCAGGTAGGAGCAGCATCGCCGCGGCACCGATGAGTAAAATAAATTTCATTTTTTGCATCATTTCGTCTCCTCTTGAGCGGAAGATTCTGCCCCCAGCGCCTTGAGGTTCTGAGCAGCATCTTGATTCTTTGGGTCTGTGATAAGCGCTTGTTTGTACAAATTTCGAGCCGCCTTAGGGTCGCCTTTGAGTTCTTTGGCCAAGGCAAGATTATTGAGAATCCCGGCCTCGTCGAGGACTTGACCAAAAGCCCGTTTTGCTTTCGCCTCCTGGCCCAGTGCGGCGAGAGCAAATCCCAGGTTAATAAACGTGACTCGCGCACGGGCGTCGATCTTAATAGCCGCTTCATACGCATCTACTGCCCCCTGGTAATTCTTCTGGAGGTAGAGTGAAAATCCAAGATTGTTCAGTCGAGAACTGTCGTCGGGCGTGAGTTTTGTCGCCATTTGATGGGCCTGAGTTGCCTTTTCATGCTGGCCAAGAAGATTCAGAACAATCCCCTGGCCTGCGTGGGCTGCCGCAAGTTTCGGATCAAATTTCAAAGCAACGTCGTAGACCGAGAGGGCCTGTTCTAAGCGACCTCGCTCCCGAAGAATCGTGGCCCTAAAACCATGCAAATGAGCATCATTAGGCGTCTCTTTTAATGCCTGATTAATCAGGGGGATAGCGCTGTCGTAAGCTTGACTGTCCAAGAGTGTTTTAATGAGAGCATGGCGCACGCTGGTCCGTTTTTCAGGCGTCAGTTTACTCATATCGGGGACACCAGATGATGATTTGGCGTCTGGGCTGCCTCCGCACCCAGTGCAGAGACAGAACACCATTAGAAAAGCCCATCTAATCACCGAATGACTCCAAGACGGCCACGATGGCCGGACCGAGGACCATCAACAAGGCCGAGGGCAATAGACAAATGGTCAGCGGCAGTGTCATGGCCGCGGTTACCTTACCCGCACGCTCCTCCAAAAATAGACCTCGGCGTTTACGAGACGTCGCTGAGTATTGCTTGAGGGTCTTCGATAGGGGCGCGCCAAGACTCGCCGATTGAATCATCATGGAACACATGGTTTTGACTTCATCGACCTCAACCCGCTCGGACAACTTTCGAAATGCATCAGCCGTCGGCAATCCCGCTCGAATTTCTCCGACCAAGACACTGAGTTCATCGGCAATATCTGGCGCACTACCACCCAACTCAGCCGCCACCCGCGCCAAAGCTTGCTCTAGGCCGAGGCCCGCTTCGATACACGCTTCTAAGAGGTCGAGAGCTGTCGGCAGAGCCAATTCAATGCGTTCCTGTCGCCCTTGGGCCTCGGCTCGCAAGAGCATCTTTGGAGCGAGAAACGAACCGCCTAAAATCAGCGGCACCAAGATCGCGGCTGTCTGGCCGATAAAAAGCACCAAAAGTATGCTGAAGAGTGCGCCACCCAAAAGTACGTAGACTCTTTTCGCCAGATACGTGTCCATGGCATCACGGCTGCGTCGCCCTGCATAGAACATCAAGCGCGATAGTTCATTGAAATCTGCCGTGCCTGGCTGGGGTCGAAACGCCGCTGCGAATACACCGGACAGGCCACCAGATGGCTGCCAGGCCGCGATCAATTCGCTCAACTTCTCATTATCGCCATCGCGCTCCGCTTTTTTGAGGGTCGACGCGTAGAGCCAGCGTTGCACGGCTAACGAAATGGAGATCACCAGGGCCGCAGCCACCAAGCCCAGTGCGATCATTGTCGTCTGTTCGGTCCATGCATCAAACATCACACGCCCCCCCCTGGATCAACCAATCGTCGGACCCACAAGACGCCACTGACATACAGGGTGATGGCAACAAACAGAATGCCGATGCCTGCACCCGCATTGAGCAGACCTCCAACATACTCTGGCGCGGCCAGAGCCGTGAGGCCTAAAAAGACCGGTGGCAGTCCACAGAGTATACGCGCACTCATACGTCCTTCCGCGGTCATGGCGGCAAGCTTTCGAGCATATTGAGACTGCTCGTGTAACGCTTCGACCAGTTGTTCTAGAACCTCAACCATATTGCCGCCTGTCTGCTGCAGGACGACCACAGCGACCACAAAGGTACGCACTGTCTGAAGTCGTTCTAATCTCTGACCGAGGCGAAGAAAGCCGACTTCAACGCTGCGGCCCAGTCTGAGTTCATCGGCGAGAATCTGAAGTTCACTGCGCAGGGGACCTGACATCTCCTCGGCTGTTGTCGCAATGGCCTTTGGCATGGCGTGACCTGACTTCAACGAAATGATCAGCACTTGTAAGGCTTCAGGTAAGGTCTTCTCTATTTGAACTAAACGCTGCCGGCGGCGCTGACTCAGGCGCACGAGAGGCAAAACGCAGCCGCCGATCGCGCCCAAAGTCAAGGCCACCACCGATCCACCAATGACGAGACCGACGACGCCGCCGATGAGAGTCCAATTGATGATTTTTACGACGAATGGAAAGATCTGTTCAGGCTCTCCAGCCTGACGCAAGAGATCGTGCATGGATGACCGAAATGTCCCGGCTTCATTCACCTGTTTGAGTAAGGTCACATCTTGGACGGACGACGCCCCACCCAAGCGTTCGAGCAGTGCATTGGCCCGCGCGCTCGAACGCCCACGACCGAACCAATAAAATGCTTGGAGCATACAAAAGACGGCAAGACCGATAGTGACAACGACTGCCGTCATCAATAGCCCTCCTTCGGTGGCGTCAATGCGCCAACGCGGTAAAACTTATCTAAGAAAGCACTCTCAGAAATGTAGGCATGCTCCCCGATGATCCGCCCCTTTGAATCCATCCCAGTCCGGTCGTAGATGAAAACCTCTTGGGTTTCTATCTCACCCTCTTTGACGGATAAGACTTCCATTATGCTGGTAATTCGCCGACTTCCATCGGGGAGACGAGCCGCTTGAACGATCACATGTAAAGTCCGTCCGATGATTTGATTCAATGTCTTGGGCGGCAGTTGCCCACCGCCCATGGTGATCATGGTCACCAATCGTTGCAGTGCATCATCTGGGGAATTTGCATGCAATGTCCCCATGGAACCTTCATGCCCTGTGTTCATAGCTTGCAACATATCTAAGGCTTCACCGCCACGAACCTCACCCACAATAATGCGGTCCGGACGCATTCTGAGTGCGTTCTTCATCAGATCGCCAATGGTGATCTGACCTCGCCCTTCCATATTAGCGGGCCGACTTTCCAAACGAACCGTATGAGCACCTTGCAGCTGAAGTTCAGCAGAGTCTTCAAGGGTAATGACGCGCTCTCCATCGGGGACAAAGTTACTCAGCGCATTGAGCAATGTTGTCTTCCCCGCGCCGGTCCCCCCACTGACCAGAATATTGCATTTTGCAATGACGGCAGCGCGAAGATAGTTGCGCATATCGTCGTTCATGGCGCCAAAACCAACCAAGTCATCAATGGACAAAGCCTTGGTGCCAAAACGCCGAATGGATAAAGCTGCGCCGTCTAAAGCCAAGGGCGGAATGATGGCATTGACTCGTGACCCGTCGGGAAGACGCGCATCCACGATGGGAGACGACTCATCAACGCGCCGGCCAACCTTGGCGGCAATTCGACTGATGGTATTGACTAAATGAGTTCCGTTCCGAAAACGAACATTGGCACGTTCCAAACGTCCATGCCGCTCCACGTAGATCGTGTCTGGACCGTTGACAAGAATGTCGGAGACAGCCGGGTCGCCCAGTAGAGCCTCCAGTGGACCCAGGCCGAGGATCTCATCCAAGACGGCTTGGCACACTTCCTGGCGCTCATAGGTGGAGAGCTTGAGGTCTCCCTGATCCAATAGCTGCTCAATCTCTGACCGGAGATGCGTTCTTTTTTCAGCTTCGTCGAATTGGCTGAGCGCTGCGTGGTCAATGCGGTCGATGACCTTGCTTTTAATGCGGGTCGCAATGGCTCCGACATCGTTTTTCTCAGCCCCAGCTGACTTGGGCGCAAGGCGGTCTGAAAGGCGTTTCGACATTACGCACCGCCTTTCTTAAATAAACGCGCGAAAAAACCGCTCTTGGCTGGTTCTATTCGCGGTAATCCCGCGAGGTCCCGAGCGATATTCTCAAACAAAACATTGGCCTCATTTTTCGGGGCGACATGGCTCATTAATTGGCCATCATTCAAGCACGTCGCCATGTCCGCGTATTCGGGCACTGTCCAGTCTATGTCTCGGCCAAACGCCTGGGTGACCGCCTCCAGAAAAATATCGTCCGGCTCACTATTCCGATTAAGTAAAAGTTTTAATCTGTCCGAGGGGTATCCAAGCCGTCGAAATAAATCCGTTGCCCGCAACCCACATCGCAATGACGGTACATCATCGTTGGCCACCAAAATAATGTGGTCAGCCTCATCCATGGTGACGATAGAATGGTCTCCGAAATCTCTCAGCCCATCGATCAAGACAAAGTCAAAAATGCCCGAGAGCGCGTTTAACACGTTGGGTAATCCATCGGGGCCGACTTGCTCTACTTCGACCAAATCCGGCTGGTCCAAGAGGTAAATACCACTGCTGTGCTGGGCGATGGGAAAGTCGGATACGGCCTCAGCCCCTATTTTGACCGCCTGAGCAAGGTTGGCAAGACTACGTGTTGTCTGCATACCCAACGCGAATGCCGTCCCGCCCATTTGTAGATCCATATCAACGATACAAACCCTGTGACCCAAAGCACTCAGCGCCCCAGCAATATGGGCCGTAATCACCGTGGCCCCAACCCCACCTTTGGATGCAAAAAAAACAATCTTTTTGGCCAAGGCGGCCGACACCGTCGATGGCTCGGCGCCAGATAGACTCCCGGTGGTCTCGAATGAACTCAAATCGACAAGGCCCGCATCGGTGTCAGTTTGGACTGCGTCTTGGGCCCTGGCCATGATTGTTGGATCGGTTGTCTCTGGCACAGGTGGGGGGGTAATCGCCGGCGCGGACCCATCAGACTCCAGACGGGACTCGATATCTTTAAGGCGGAAAACAGCTGTGCTGTCGGTCAAAATTCGCCGACCAAAGCCCCTTTGCTGCTTGCGTTTTAGGTCACTCATGAAGTCATCATCCTCAAGAACTACCGTTGAAACCCTAGGCGACCTGACGGTGTCCGTCTCTTCTTCACCCGACGTTTCTTTGGTTTTGTCGCCTTTGGTGAATCCATATTTAGAAGGAACATTTGAAGGTCGGTCGGATCCGTTGGTCCGTCTGAACCTGGCAATGGCGGAATTTGGTTCTGCTCCATTGGGTCCACCAGTCGAACGGTCACAACAACCACGAGTTCGGTCTCCTGCCGCTCAAAACGCTTGCTCTTAAATAGAATACCGATGATGGGCAGGCTCGATAGCCCTGGCACGGCCGCCGTGATCTTACTGAGTTCATCGATAAGCAAGCCCGCGATGGCAAAACTCTGACCATCTTTGAGCCGTACAGTGGTATCACTGGACCGTCTTTTGAAGCCAAAGGTAGAGACCCCGCCGGGCCCTCGTAAATTGAAGGACAGGTCCGGAGCGCTAAGAGCCACCATGGTGTTCAACTGGATCGTACTATCGGAGAGGACTGTTGGCTTGAAAGCCAGTTCGACGCCGAACTGTTTAAATTCAATAGATGTATCGTTAAGGCCGTTGCTCTTTTGAAATGGGACCTCACCCCCAGCCAGAAACGTGGCTTGTTGGCCGCTCATGGCAACCAAGGTCGGTTCGGCCAAGGTCCGAGATAGATTGTGCTGGGCGAGCATGCTGAGTGTGGCGGCGAAGGGAAAAGACCCAAATTGGGTGCCAAAAAAGAACGTTCCAAACGAGTTGGCCGCCGGCATTGCTCTGACCGCACCGGCGCCACCGGTCAGCGCTTGATCGTCACCCCGCTCGATATTGCCAATGCTTGAGACAGCAGTGTCGCCGATGCCCGCCCCACCAATGGTGTCCATTGAACCACCGCCTGGATCTCTCATCATAGTCACATTTGCGCCCAGCTCTCTAAATGAGCGCCGATTGACCTCGGCGAACTTCACCTCCAATTGAACTTGCTGGGGCGTTTTGACCGACAACATATTGATGACATGAGGTTGAAGACCGAGTGCGACGAATTGCGGACTGCGCAGATAGCCGAGAGCCACTTGTTCGACTTCTTTTACGCGGATGATACTCCCAACCGTGCCCGTCAAAACGATACTGCCGCCGACCGCTCGAGCGACGACGCGGTCGCTGGGAAATAATTTGTCAATCTCGGTCTGCACAGCCGCCGCCGGCATGGTCACCCTGATCGCCCATTCGGCGTTCCCATTGGGAGATTTGATTAGTAAATTCGTCTCACCGATCTTTTTCCCCGAAATGAGAAGGTCGCGTCCGTATGCTCGAAATGAGGCAATTGAAGGGTCGGTGATCTCAGCCTCGCCGCGAATGCCACCCAAGTTGATCACGCGACCGCCGCCGAGTGGTACAGAGACATCTCGATCCGCCAGGGCGTCTACTGGAATACTCATTAAGAGCACCAAAAAGGCGACTGATGTAGACTTCATATAAGTCATCCTCCTACCATATTTGAATTGGTTTTCGCCGGCGACTTCTTCCTGCGTTTACGAAGTTTTTTGAGGGGCCGTTTGGCCCGCACGCCAGTCGCGCGACGCGTGCGGCGACGCTTTGGATTCGATTGGGCTGGCCGACGGACTTTAACGTCGTCTTCAGTCGTCACAGCGAGGGATGGATACAAAGCTTTCACATTGACGCCATCGGTCTCAAATTTTGCCTCATCCGATGCGCTTCTAAGGACGATATCGATCTTGCCGATACGTGTGGCAAGCGCAAGTTCTTCAGCTTCGCTGGGCGTCAGAAGCAGCGTCGCGACAGACATGGCTTTTTTGACCTGTTTTTTCTTTTGCTTCGGAGTACCGCGAATGAAGGTCATCCCATCAACCGCACCATTGACCGCGATCACCTTGACTCCCTGGAGAATGGTCCGACTTGTAAAGCCGCCCTCTTCGAGCTTGACCGTACTCATGACATCGACCAAGGCACCGGGGTAGACCATTTTCGATGCAGCGACCCAACGCTCAATTTTGACAGGAAATGCTCTTAAATCCTGCGGGATGAGCGGCGCCATGCCTGAGCCTTTTTTGGGATGAGAGAGTCGTCCAGCGAGAATTGGCTCCCCCTCTAGAATGGTGTGCAACGGGACTTTGTTTGCTGATGCAAGAAGGGTTTTCTTTGAACGAAACGCGCCCTTGGGAATTGACTTTTTAGGCCATAGTTTCAATTCAAGCTGTGCATCTTCAATTCCAAGACCAGGCTGTAATTCTTGTTTAGCGACGACAACGTTCACGAGAGCATCCTGATCGTAGCCACGACCTTTCATCAGCTTTGCCAATAAGATCGCACTAAACAGCGCAAGCGCAATGGCGACAACAGTAAATCCAATCGCCCCCAATCTGGCCCGTTTCGATTGTGAAGATCCGCTCATGGTAATAAATCCGTTCCTATTCGTATTGGCATGGCCACCTGACTGGTGAAGGCCAGTGCATCGATATTGAGAAGCGGCACCGAAATGTCCGGCATACAGCTCACCAACGCCGTTAGAATATCTAAGTTAATTGGTACCTCGTTGAACAACTCATCGCCCGCATAGACTTCACCGCGCTCCAAGACTTCGACGGTGATTTCCATGGGCTCGCAGAGCGCTGCTCTTGGACTTGTGCGAAGACCTTGTTCAACACAATCGATGGCGGCAACAGGCTCCATGGTGCGAGAGCAAAGGCGGACGGTGTCCGAAAGAAGCTGTTCGACCTGAGCTCTCTTCTTCATGTATGTCGTCACAAAGATCGCGCCACTGAAGGCAACGATAATGACGGGTAAAGAGAGCATAATTTCGACCGCAACCACCCCCCTCTGACGGCGCCGCTCCGGCCTAACTTGGCCTAATTTGCGTCCTAGGCCCATTAGTTTCGCCCCGCAACAACCGTCGTTGATAATTCCGTATCTTCGAGCATGTGGCCGGCATTGATCAAGTCAACGAGACACTCGATCCGCGCTCTCACCAGGGGGACTTGCGCTTCGATCTCATCGCCGGTCAGCGGATCGGCATAGATGAAGTCTCGGCTCGTCATCTCAGAAATGACCCTCAAGGATCGGCACTCATCAAAACCGCGCTGGACCAGTTCGAGTTCCATGCATGCGTCCATTTGATTTGAATTAATGAGATCACCTTGCAGAGCGCACGAACGGGCCGCTTCATGACCTAAACTATCGAGCTCCACCTTGAGATGCGCGAGGCGTCCGATGGAAATCACGCTGCCCACGACGAGGATAAGTATGGGAAGGGCGATGGCCAATTCAGACGCGGCGACCCCTTTCTGGAATCGGCGTTTTTGCATCACTGCGCCCATGGCATCCCTAGGTGAAGGGTCGCCAAAACAGCGCCCGAAAAGGCAACAGCCATGGGCACCGTTCGCCCACGCTCATTGGTCTCCAGCGCCCCTTGGTCAACATAGCGACTAGTCAAGGCAAGCCATGCGGTCGCTTTGAAAGAGACCCTTGCTTGCTTATGCCTCAATAGAACCAGCATGCCGAGGACACCTCCGAGAATCACGCCCAATAAAATAGACCAACACGCCTCTGAGGGCGTTAACCAAGCTGAACTGGCGACTACTAATTTTAGGTCTCCCCCTTTGTACAGCCTGATCACAAAGGGCAACAGCATCAATGCAAAAGAGACACCGACTGCGCCGAGACACTCTGACACGGAAACCCGCCCGTAATCTGATAGGGCGAGGGCGAGTCCCACACACAGGATCGCAACCGTAATTTTGTTGGGGATGCGCCGCGTAGTAATATCGCTCCAAGACGCAACCAGCAATCCGGAAATGATAGGGATCGACCAAACGACCTGCTCTGCACCCAACAAAGTTGTCTAAATCTATTCAGTACTGCCGGAGACTTCGCCCGCAAAGTTGTCGAAAAACCCGGAAATGCTGCCACGAAAAGTCACTAAAATAATGACCAGCGACACCCCCAGGATTGCAACGATAATGGCGTATTCTGTCGCCGTCGCGCCGTCTTCGTCGTTCCAGAGTCTTTTAAGCAAACCCATGTTCGTACTCCCTTCTGTTAGTGCAACGATCAAAGTGTACCCGCTTTTCATTGTGTACACGAGATTCTGTAATCGCAAGTGTTACATCCGATTGTTTGCAAACCAGATGCCAGTTTGATTTAAACGTGCTTAAAAACCATCTGATTCGACTTAAAATCTAGGGTTGATCCAGGCGGTATTAATCGGCTTTGGGCTGATTAATTTTGCGGTTTTAAAACAATCAAGAAACTTAAAAGACCACCAATTGGGTTCTTTAGTTCCCACCTAACTGTCCCCGTTTGTGGGCACGTGTGTCTCAGCTTGCCCCTCGCCTCAGAAAGCGTTTTAAAGATGTGATCAGCGGCACGTCTACAGCCATCCCCCCCCTCAGATAAATGACTTTGGCAGCACCAACCAAAGACGCTTTGACATTGATTAAGGGTCTGTTTTCGGCCTCCGAGGCTCAGAGTCCCACAACCTGGTACGGTTCATGCTAGTGTCCTGTTGTCGAAACCGGGCATTCGTGAGGCATCGCCCTCAGTGTCCGAGATGAGGTAGCGGATAAATCTAGGAGATAGCCATGAAGAAATTGCCATTAGTCTTACTCGCAGCGATCAGTCTCGTCGGGTGCGAGGCGTCGAAGACCACGACCGAGAGCGGAGATAGCCCCGATGCGCCAAATGCGATGCAGGCGCAATTCCTAGCGAAAGTGGATGGTCTGAATGCCGAATCGACTGCGACAGCTCTAGAGAACGTATCCGTCTACTTGACCCCCTATGTCGAGCCTGGTCCAGACCACCAACCCACCTTTGGCCATGATGCCCCCATCGGTGAACCAAACAGCCGAACCAATGCCGACGGCATAGCGATAGTCGGTTTGAATGATGAGCAAAAGTACGTGGTCCGCTTCGTCGCTGCGGGCTACGATGACGTCTACCGAGTGATCGAACAGGCTCAGGGGACCCAACGGCATATCCACATCACAATGAACCCTCAACAGTCGCAGATCATAACCATACCGACCACGGGGCAATTAGAAGTCAATCTCGGAAATACCAATGGCGGAACCGTTGAGCCCGTTACGCTGCTCATCGAGCCCGAGGACCTGGGATTGGACAATGGTGCCGGTGATGCAGCCGCTGGCGACGTCGAGGTTCGCTACCAATCGTGGGACCCCGCTGTCGATGAACCGACCTCCATGCCCTCGGACCTGATCACCAATGACGGCCCATTGACCAGCCTCGGCATGTTTCGCGTCGAATTTTTTCAAGGCGGCGACAGGCTCAATGTCAGGCCTGGCCAAACCATTGGCTGGCGTATGAAGGTCAACGAGCAGCTACAGGGTATGGCTGCTGCAACAGCTGAGGCCGGTCATCTCAACATTTATTCACTTGATACGAGTACAGGTGAATGGGTGGAAGACACCGATGTGCAAAAAACCTACGACGCTGTCGCAGGCATTATGGAGACCGAAGCCAGTCATTTCTCAACCAAAAACCTGGATTTCCCTCCCCCATTTCCAGGTCGGGCCTGTGCTGACGTCGCCGTCGTTAATCAATTCGGCGAGCCGCGTCCGGCAAGCGTCAGCATCGATGGCCGCGGTCCTGGTAATCTAGGGTGCAATCAAGTCGCGTGTGATTTCAACAATGCCGCCGGCAGCGATTTCGGTTGGCGGATCACTGCCAGCGCTGATGTTGCCGGTGTTTGGCACACGGAGACAAAAAATGCCGTGAGTGAATGTGATGATGAGACCGGCGGTGTTGGCTGCGGACTCGGTCAATGTGCTGACGTTACATTTACACTCTGTAACCCGCAAGATGGGGCCTGCAACGGGCGAGTCGATTGCTGCACAGGGCTTGGTTGCTTCGCGGGTGAATGTGACATCTGCCGTGAGGTTGGCGAGACCTGTGCTACAACTGATGAATGCTGCGGTGCGACGACCGCATGCCTGGATTTTGTCTGTAGAACTCGCTGAGTCGACTTAAAAATAGATGACTGGTATTGAGTCGAAGACCGGTGTCTACTGTCTTTTCACAGGCCTGAGAAACTGAACATAGGTCTCGTTAATCTATAGGCCTGTGCAAACGGCTCACAGCTGAGGTCCCCGTGTTCAAGAGTTTTTTTCGGTTTTTGGGTAAAGTTCTTTTCGGTCAGTATGACGAAATGAGCTGGGATGATCTATTCAACTTACTCATTCTATTGGCTCTGATCATGGGCGGTCTCATCTTCGTTCTGCGCTAAGGGTGCAATCCAAAAAAGCCTTTCAGGTCGCGGGGGACCGGTGCCCACGGGTTCGACGCGAAACGGACCTGGTCCGTCGTCGGTAAATTAAATCGCCGCACCGTCCACTGCAGAGGTCATCAGGCGTCGATGGAGGTTGCTATTTGGCCTGCCGATCTGGTTTAGTGCTGCCGAACATGCAGAGCGGAGAGAGTAGATGACAACGTCCTATCAGATTGCACTGTTACCCGGAGATGGAACGGGCGTCGAGGTTGCCGCACAGGCGAATCGAACCCTGAAAGCACTTGGCGAATTGCTCAGCATTCGCTTTGAGATCGACGAAATCCCGTGCGGTGGCGAGTACTACCTTGAGCATGGCAAAGACTGGCCAGACGATGCGGATGCCCGCTGTCGTGCCGCAGATGTAATCTTGCTTGGCGCTGTCGGGTGGCCATCGCCAGATGGCACCGGCCCTGTGACCATGACCAACGGTAAAATGGCTGGCTATTCCCCTGTCATCGGGAACCGCTTGAACCTTGATCTGTACGCAAATGTTCGCCCCGTTAAATTATTCGATGGTGTCAAAACTCGAATTTCTGGCGAACGGAAGCAGGTTTGGGACCCGAAGAACGTGGACATGGTCTTCCTCAGAGAGAATACTGAGGGCCTGTACACGGGCATTGGAGGCGTCGTCCGCCCTGGCGGCGTCGGCCAGGTGGCAAGCGACACCCGCATTATTACGCGTAAGTCTTCAGAACGCGTCATTCGAATGGCTTACGAAATCGCGATGCAGCGAAATGGCGCTCCGAAAGACGGTCAGAAGCGTGTTACATGCATCGTAAAAAACAACGTCCTAAGTGGTTGCCGATTCTTCTATGAAATTTTTCAAGAAATCGGACAAGAGTATCCAGACGTCGAGCAAGATGTCGCGATTATCGATGCCTTTACACAATGGCTTATCGGTCAACCAGAGTACTACGATGTCTTAGTAACCACCAATATGTTCGGTGATATCGTAACCGACCTCGCCAGTGTTCTCCAAGGTGGGATGGGTATGGCTGTCGGCTGTAATGTCGGCGATGATTACGCAATGTTTGAACCAATCCATGGGTCTGCTCCCCGACATGCAGGCAAAGATAAAGTCAACCCAATCGCAATGCTGATGGCAACCGCTGAGAGTTTACGCTGGTTAGGAAAGCGAAAGTCGGACGCCGACCTCACGCGAGGTGGAGACGCCATTGAAAAAGCGATTAAGAACCTTCTTCAAACAGGGACGCCGCTCACATACGATCTGGTCGGCGATGAGAAAGCCGCATCGATGACAGCCGTCACAGATGCCGTCATTTCTCGCTTGGCATCCTACCTGGTTTGACAAGGGCCACTTTGGCATTTGCTCAGACCTGAAGTAGCCTGAGCAAATGTCCGTGACTCAACAGCCAGACTCCTCATCGAACTCACCCTCGTCAAGTACACCGTCAACGGCGGGTTCCATGTCTTTCTCTTCTTCAATATCCAAGTCATTGACACTCGCTGATGCCCCGATGATTGGAATCACGATGGTTTGTCCAACCTGGACTCGACTGAGATCAAGGTTGGGGTTGTAGGACTGCACCAGCCACAGAGGCACTCCACCAGACTCGCGCGCAATTCGCCAGACCGTCTGACCTTGTTTAACCTCGTGCGACTTAAGGCGATTTAAGCCACCATATCGCTTTAAATACCCGTCCCGTCTCTGTGCAAGTGCGGCCATTCGCTTGGTGTGGAACTCCGCCTGCTCAATCTTTGTCATAGGTAAGAGGAGCCCACCTCCAACAGCCAATTGATCGTGGGTATCAACGCCATTTAGATTTTCGATAATATCGATTTGGGTGTTCGACCATTTCGCTAAATCATAGAGACTGTCGCCGTGGCGAATCTTAACTTCCACCAATTCCGGCATGTCAGACAAGGCGCCTGTCTCGCCGCTGGATGTCATCAGCTCACTCACTGTTCCCATATCAGGCTCACTGCCGAGTCCATCTTCAGCTTGTACTTTCGAGGTGTAGAGCAGCAAAGAACATGCGGAGACAACCAGGATGTTTAAACGGTTCATTTCATACCTCCTCGGGTATTTTCCAGAGCCACTCCATTGTGGCGAAACCAAGTAATGCATCGACCATGCCAAACAAATTAGATATAAAAACCACAAAAAACGCATTAAACGATTTAATTTATATTATAAAACCTATAATTTAAATCAAAAACTCGGGAGCCCGATGAGCACAACCCTGTCGATTACGATGTCTTGAAAATCAACGAATTTGCTACAACAATACTGAGAGTTGATTTAGGCCTTTATTTTGCTGATTGGGAGTCGTTGTCTTGATGAACCGACTGAATCTCTTCGCTCTGTTTTGTTTGGTGGCCTGTAGCCAAGGTCGCAACGCGTCAACATCTGGCCCAGACGCGGCTGATGCCACCGGCGACGAAACAGCACGAACATGTCAACCTCAAGCGACCACACGCTGCGTCGACGGCCACCCGACATGGATCGATTCCTGTGGTGTTATTGGCGACCGAAAAGTGAGCTGCGGTGACCAAGACGTGTGCGAGGGCGGCACCTGCGTTTGCGCGACTACGGGCGCTGGAATACGGGGCTGCTATGGCAACGATATTTACAGATTTAACGACTGTGGCGAACCGGCCTATCTCATTGAGGCCTGCGGCGATCGACAAGTGTGTCGCGACGGACGTTGTACATCAGCGGATTGTACACCTGGACCTGAAGAACTATGCGATGCCATAGATAACGACTGTGACGGTGTAGTCGATGAGGGGCAACCCTGTACAAATGGACAACTCTGCGCCGATGGACGCTGTGTAAACTCCGGTGAACTATGTACCCCATGCATTGATGATGACTCGTGTTCCGATGGATACAGATGTCTAGGGTATCGCAGCTATCCAGACATCGGACGTGTGTGTGTCCTCGGTGGCTGTCGCACTGACTCAGACTGTCCTGACGGGACGGCCTGTGATGATAACGGGGTCTGTTGGCTCAATTGGTCCAGGGTATGCCGGGATGGTCAAGCTTGGAGCGTCGATAGCTGCGGACGTGCAATTGGCATCGCAGAGGACTGTGGGCCGGGTGGTCGCTGTAACGAGGGTCGCTGCATTGGCACCGGTCGCCTGTGCGATGCCTGTGAAGGCGACCGGGACTGTGATGCTGAGCATCTCTGCCGAGGCTATTCAAACTACGACCATTTGCCGATGGTCTGTGTTCCAAAATCGAACTGTAATGAAGACTCGGCCGTGACCTGTCCAGATGGCTTGCAATGTAGCCAATCTGGGGTCTGCTGGCTTACCTGGACGCCACTGTGCGGGGACGACGGGGATGTCTGGCAACACGATACGTGTCAACGGCGCGTCGTGCGGGCCAACGAATGTCGTGATACGGCCATGTGTGACGAAGGACGCTGCCTTGGCACCGGCGTACTGTGCGGCGAATGCATTGACGATGGAGATTGTGCGCGGGGTTTTAGATGTCGTGGATACAGCAACTACCCAGATATTCCAAAAGTCTGCGTCCAAGAATCCGATTGCGCTGTAAATCCAGCAGCCCCCTGCCCGGATGGCTTCCAATGCAGTGAGACCGGGGTTTGCTGGCTCAGCTGGACGACCGGGTGCGGTCCAGACCCCCAGGATATAGCCAACATAGACAATTGTGGGCGGGCCGTATCCATCTCCTCACGCTGCGATGACGATCAAGTTTGCCAGGACGGACTCTGTGTTCCAGCTGAAATTGAGGGCGCGGGTGATGCAGGCGTAAATGAGCCTGCGCAGGATGGTGGACTAGACCCACAGCCCGGTGCCGACCAAGGGCCTTGATCATTCAAGGTCTGGGCTGAAATGACCAATTACAGACACCCTGGCGTCTGTGCTATTGGCGACCCTCGCCCGGAACAACCACCCAGAACAGCATCGACTGTGCGGCCGTTATGACACCCACAATAAACAGCTGAATTGACAGTGGCGTCTCGACAGGCCATATCCATCCAGCCGTCGAGGCTTGAAACAAGGTTGTGAACCTGCTTCGATACAGCAATCAGATCAAACGCAAATCGGAGACATCTCGATGCTTAAGTACTGCATCACCTTTTTCTTGGTATTAGGATCAAATTCAATGGCTCAAAACGGTCAAAACGATCCCTTTCAATGGCTTGAAGGTGTCGACGACCCCAAAGCTCTAGATTGGGTCAAAGAACGGAACGGCATCACGCTGAAGGAACTCAAGGCGGATCCACGTTACACCGACTTTCTGGAGAAAACGACTGCGATCCTAACAGCAACGGATCGCATCGCCTACGGGGCGCTCCGCGGAGATTATGTGTATAACTTCTGGCAGGACAAAACTCATGTTCGCGGCATCTGGCGACGCACGACGCTTGACAGTTATCAGACCGAAACCCCCAAATGGGAGACGCTGCTCGACATCGATAAATTAGCCGCTAAAGAGAAAAAAAACTGGGTTTTCAAAGGGTCTAAATGCCTCGCCCCTGACCATTCTCTATGCCTGATATCCTTATCAGATGGCGGTAAAGATGCAGTGACCATTCGGGAATTTGACGTCGACAAAAAAGACTTCGTAGCCAATGGTTTCTTCGTTCCGGAAGCAAAAACTGCAGCGTCATGGGTCGACAAAAACACTCTGCTTATCGGGACTGACTGGGGGCCTGACAGCCTCACTAAATCTGGATACCCGCGCATCGTAAAGCGTTGGACACGCGGAACCGAATTAAAGGTCGCCGACATGGTTTTCGAAGGTAAAAGTGACGACGTTGGTGTCTGGCCATGGGTGAGCCATCGCCCAGAAGGGGCCACCGAGATGGTCTATCGCGGCACCACGTTCTTTACGTCTGAACTCCACTTTGTAACACCTGGGGTAGCCGCCACTAAACTGCCCATTCAACCCTCCGCCAAGGCCCATGGGATTTTCAAGAATGTGTTCTTAATTTCCCTTCGCAAACCATGGGCTGTTGGGGGTGAAGAATACTCAGCTGGCACCCTTTTGGCTCTAGAATACGAGCCATTAAAAACCGGTAAAGTTGGCCATATAGACAGGCTCTTTGAACCGAGCGAACGCGCCAGTATTTCGTCTATCTCAATCACAAAGAACGACCTATACGTCGCCGTCTTAGACACGGTCAAAGGGACTCTTTTCCGCTTCGAGAAGAGCCAAGAACGGTGGGTTAAAACTCAGGTTAAACTGCCCCAAAACGGCTCCGTTCGAGTGACATCGAGCAATCCATTCCAAGATGATATTTTGGTCAATTACGAGGACTTCACAACGCCCGATGCGTTGATGGCCGTCAGCCGGACCGGCAACCCCAAAAAAATCAAAGCACTGCCCTCTCGTTTCGATAACCAGGGCGTGCGCGTCATACAGCGCTTTGCCAAGAGTGCCGATGGGACCGAGATTCCTTATTTCCTCGTCCTTGGTGCCGGGCATAAAGTCGATGAGACTGTTCCAACCGTACTCTACGGATACGGCGGATTCGAAATCAGTTTGACACCGAGATACATGGCCAGTGTCGGCAAGCTCTGGCTAGAACGAGGGGGCGCCTTCGCTATGGCCAATATCCGAGGCGGTGGCGAATTTGGCCCCAAGTGGCATGCAGCAGCGAAGAAAGAACACCGCCAACGCGCTTTCGATGATTTCATCGCCGTCGCAGAAGACTTGATTCAGACCAAAGTGACCAGTCCGGCCCAATTGGGTATTATGGGCGGGAGCAATGGCGGATTATTGGTCGGAGCGACGGTCACACAGCGCCCCGAGCTTTTTAATGCCGTCGTCTGCCAAGTCCCACTTCTTGATATGATGCGCTACACAAAGCTCCTTGCTGGTGCCAGCTGGGCGGCCGAATATGGTGATCCGACAGATCCAAAGATGGCGGCAATCATCCAGAAATACTCGCCCTACCACAACTTGAGTGCATCCAAGACGTATCCAAAGGTCTTCTTTGTCACATCGACCCGAGACGACCGAGTTCATCCAGGCCATGCCAGAAAAATGGCCGCGAAAATGCTCTCTCTCAAAAAAGACATCTACTACTATGAAAATATCGATGGGGGCCATGCCGCCAGCGCCAACCAAAATCAGCGTGCCGAGCGTACTGCGCTGGAATTCATTTATTTATCCAGGCAGCTGGGCCTGAAATAAAGCCAACTACTTGGCCGAAGGCCAAATGGGGCCGCTGGTCGTCTCGATGTACTCTTCGAGCTTTTTATTGAGACGCTTGGCCCTTTTTGATTTGAGTCCAAGGTTCTTGGGCCGCCGCCTTAAATCATGCTGGTCGACCACTTTTGTGTAGCTCTTTAACCGATTATGGACCGTTTTGTAGCGACCATCAAAAGCCGCAACCATATCCTTTTTCGGCGTCCCATCTTTAGAGAGATACCAGGTCTCAGCAAATCGAATTCGGTCCCCATGAGGTTGGTGACCGAAGACATAGGGCTCTAGGTTGTCGCCGTCGGACTCAGACGCGGGTGGGGCTCCGGCCAGCGAGAGCATTGTGGGCATGACATCCACCAGGCTCGCCAGAGTCTCTGTCCGGCCAGCAGGCCAATCAGGCGCCGATATAATCAAAGGAATCTTGATGCTGGACTCATGCAGATTTACGCCATGATAGCGGCGTTTCTTGAAAAACAGTTCACCGTGGTCTGATGTAATAACGGTGGCGATTCGCTGTCGCGTCTCCATGATTTTCAGGCGGGTTAAAAGACGGCCCAATTGAGCGTCCGCATAATGCAATTCATGGTCGTATTTATCTTTTATAGATGTGCCAAACTTTGGGCTCCCCTTGTGTTTAGTAGACGGGTCATGGGGTCCAAAGATATGCACCCAAAGAAAGAAGTATTTGTCTTTGGGAATCTCTCGTAAGATTTTCATCGCACGATTGACTGTGCCTCGCACAGTGCGCTTCCGCTTGGGCTGATCATCCATATTTTCAAATCGATCAAATCCGGCGGCGACCCCCATCTTCTCACTCAAGAATTCAGCATAGCCGTCGTTGATGATGGCTGCGGTGTACAATCCATGCGCCTGTAGCCGTTGAGCCAAGGTGGGTCTCGGGTCGTTTAGAGGCATCGTGAACGTGATCCGCACCTTCTCACCCTCTTTTAATTCACTGGCCGGATCTTCGATGAGGCGGAACTTATTGGTCTCATAGACAGGCGTCCACTTGAGGCGACGCGGATAGAGACCGCGCATCATCGATGAAATGGATAAGCTGGTCCAAGCGCTGGACGCATACGCGCGATCAAATATGACCGACCGGGTGGCAAAGCGCTCCAGCTTCGGTGTCGTCCGTCTTTTATAGCCATAAATGGATAAATGATCCGCGCGCACCGTATCGACGGTAATCAGAACTAAGGACGTATCAGGCACTCTAGACCGGGGGCTATCCAACCCAGTCGGCTTGGGCTCAATGGTTGAATTTGGGGTCGTCTCAGTCTTCACTTCGACATCACCAAGACGGCAATTATCGTCTATTCCATTCCCAGGTATTTCCCGCATACCTGGATTGATCATGGCGTTGAACGGCGCGCAATCACCGCCCCCCAATAGGCTTGAGTAATCATCCCGATCGAGGTCGGTCATGCTCCGCAGCACGTCCATTGAAAAACTGATGATGGGCCGTTGCCGTAGGTCATGTATTTCTTCATCGCTGTCTTTGTGTAAGTCGATGAATGCATTAAATAACATCGCCAAACCAATGAGCCAGATGGGTCGGGTGAAAATCATTTTGGGAATGCCCTCTTTCAAGAGGAAAATCAGCGCACTCGCCAGAACAAAGACTCCGATAATTAAGATCGCCTTATGGGCCTGTGGATACAAGCCTACGAAAACCCGCCGCTCGAGAATCACGAGGGCGAGGCCGAAGCCCAATAGAGCTGCACCGACCGGCAACTTAAATCGCTGCCAGACCAAATCTTGTATCCAATGACGCGCTTTAATACGTGGCTCGATCAACCAAGAGAGCAATCCAACACCGATGCCGGCACATAGACAGCCCGCAATGGTGATCAGAGCCAGCGTGTTGTGCTCGCTGCCGAGTCGCAGGAAGGCGTTGAGGAGATAGGCTAAGTAGCCACCGGCAAAAATCGAGCTCAGCAACCAGGTCGATAGACTCAGAATCCAATTGAGACGAATCGTCACTGCACTGAGAATCGTCCAGTAGAGGCTAATGGACAGGCCTGCACCAAACCCCATTCCTATGGCCAAACCCGTATTTAAACCACCCAAAGAGCCAAAACGGGCGTCTATCCAACCCGCGATTAAGCCGACTGCAGCGAAGATCAGCATGCGTGTTCGGAGTGTTGCCGTGGTGGTCGGGGGCATTTGCTTTTGGCTGTTTACGTCATTCATGAGACCCCCGTTTACATAATGCCAACAAAATTTACCAGTAGACGATGCGTAAAGTCGTTCATCTGCAACAGACTCCAGCGTTTTAATGAGGATTAAAATATCTCAAAGGACAGCACGAGCTGCGGGGAAAGATTGAGAAATTTATGCTTTAAATGGCAGTATGACCCATGGGAAATCTCGTTGACTCAAATTCGGACCTATCCCCTTATAGACCTCTCGATGCTGTCTACGAGGCCATTTCGACTCACTCGAAGCGAGATGACATGGTCTTGCATGCCATTGGCCAATCCGTCGAGGGACGCCCGATTTATGCCGTTCAAATCAAAGGCACATCGGAGCCTCGGGGCGCAGTTCTCGTGTGTGCAAATATCCATGGCGTCGAATTTATCGCTGTCGAAGTCGCGCTCGGGCTATTACAGCGCGCTGCCGAAGGCTGTTCGAGACTAAAAATGCTGCTTGAGACAGTGGACATTTGGGTGATTCCGACGCTTAACCCAGACGCCTATGATAGGACGTGGCAGCAACATGGGCGAGGCGTATTGGCCGAGCTGCGAACCAACGCCAATGGAGTCGATTTAAACCGAAATTTCCCCAGACCAAGCGACGCCAAAACAACCTGGCTTACGTTCGGTGGGTGGAGATTGGGGTCTGAAGACCCAGCCAACCCATTCTACCGCGGCGCATCGGCACTGAGCGAGCCGGAGACGCGTACGCTGGCTGACCTCCACGACCGAGTCGACTTTATTGCCAGCGCCAATCTCCATTCAACCATGGGCACCTTGATTCAACCGCGGGTCTTGTCCCGCAGTGTCTACAAACAATACGGCAGACTGGTCAACGCATTTAGACGTGGACAGACACGATGGCGATATAAACGAATGGCCAATATGTGGTTCGACCGATTCACCGGTGAGCAAGAAGATTTTCAACACCATTGCCACAACACATGGGCGCTTTGCGTCGAGCACTATCCAGTCTGGGTCAAGCTAGGGCGTTTTTGGCCGATGACGCCCCTTTTTTGGAGATTTAACCCACGGGATCCAGCGCCCTATATCGAAAGCGATAGTGACGGTATCCTCTCGTATTTTGAGTGTGCGCTCGCGATGCCAAGACCAAATGATGTCCCCCACCACAAAGCCATCGTTTTTCCAGGAACCTGAACCCATCGGTCCCAACGCGTCCACATCGCCAAAAATCAGAACTGGAAATAAATGAATTGCTGAGGTGTATCTAGACTGAGAAGACGTAAAACCCAGAGTACATTGACAGCAATAATGGCCTGTATATACCAGGGCGATGAGACAAACTTTTGCCTGATTCTATTATGCCAATCCAATGGGGCGTAATGAATCATGTACCCCACAAGGAGTACACTGACGCAAGCGACGCTAAGATTAGCCGTTCCTGGGGTGAAGGAGACCAGTTGAGTGAAGATCGCAATGGCGGATTCAAAGTCCTGAGCACGGAAAAAGACCCAGAGCGCTAAAACAAAGTGAAGCGTCAAAACGGTCCTGAAGACCCGTACGATCCCCGTGTCCAAATGCGGCAGACCCATGCGAGGCTGCATCCAAGTCCAACAGGCCGCTGATAGGCGCCACAGACTCAGTCCGATTCCGTGAAATGCGCCCCAAATCACAAAATTCCATGAGGCACCATGCCATAGCCCACCCAAGAGCATGGTGATAAATAGGTTTCGATATGTCGCAACTTGGCCCCCACGTGACCCACCGAGGGGAATGTAGAGATAATCTCTAAGCCAAGTGGACAGGGAAATGTGCCAGCGACGCCAGAAGTCCTGCAAACCAATGGCTCGATACGGCAGATTAAAGTTGGGTGGTAAAACAAAACCCAAGAGCAAGGCAACGCCGATAGCGATGTCTGTATAACCGGAGAAGTCGCCATAAATTTGCAATCCGTAACCGTAAACGGTGGCGAGGACCTCCAAACTGGAATAACTGGTCGGGCTGTCGTAGACACGGTCGAGTAAATTGGCAGCCAAATAATCGGCAAATAGGGCCTTTTTCAATAATCCACAGAGGACCATGTAGAGACCGAGGCCTGTTTGTTCAGTCGTCAGCCGCACGTCCTGTTCGAACTGAAAAAGAAGGTCTTTGGCTCGAATAATGGGACCTGCAACCAACTGTGGGAAAAAGGCAATATAAAGCGCAAAACGAGGAAGCGAACGCTCAACCGGTGAGTCCCCACGATAGACGTCGACGACGTAACTGAGTCCTTGGAACACAAAGAAAGAAATGCCTACGGGTAAGACAATGTCCAGAGGCGCCGTCGGGTATCCATCTAAAAGCCCAAGATATCCGCGAAATGCATCCAGGAGGAAATTGGTATATTTCCAGTACCCTAAGACGGCCAGATTGGCCGTTACGATGAGGGTAAGGGTCAAGCGACGGAGGCCTGGAGTCGCCATTCGACCTAAGCTGATTGCGCCGAGATAATCCACCAAGGTCACAGCACCGATCAAAAGAAGGTATGCAGCGTTCCAAGAAGCATAAAAGTAATAACTGGCAATCAGAAGAAAGCCCAAGCGGAGCGTTCGGTAACGGGCCAAGCCCCAATAGATTGCGAGGACGGCAAACAGAAAGATGCCGAACTGGGCTGTGTTAAAAAGCATCGGGGTCTACTTATCCGAACGGGCTGCGGACTTTTCGTATTCGACAGTGAGATACTTAAAAATAAACTCACCCATTTGTCGTGAGCCTTCGCGGGTCAAATGAACATTGTCCGCAGATAAAATGCGCGGCCGGCCTCGACGCCACTTCGACAAGACGTCTGCGCCCCCAAGACGCGTGAATCGGTCAACGAAGACACAGCCATGCCGGTCGGCCTGCCGCTTCTGAATCTCGAGTACTTTGTATAAAGTCGGACTGACAGCCCAACGACCCTTAAGCTTTGCGGCCACTGGATAAGGACCCAAGATGACACACGGTATCTTGGCGATGAGGGGTTTGAGTCCTTCGAAAACGTGTTGCATACGCGACTCGTAGTTCTTGTTCAATCCATGGGGATAGGACGTCACATTGAGGCCGAATCCAAAAATCAGTAAATCGGGTTTGATGGCTCCTAAAGACTTGGCAAAAGCACCATCCGCATAATTGTTCAAATGACTGTAGCGAGCGCCATTGACCCCGATGGATGTCCACGACATACCACCCAACTTGGTATGTATTTGCCATCCAAAGACTCTGAGTCGACCGCCACCCATCATACGAAACCCCAATGACTTGGGGCATGCTGCTAAGTCGACCGGGTGCTGATTCGCTAACTTTGCACCTTCAGTTGACACCTCAGCGACCACATTACGGCCGGCTACGAGACTGACTTTGCCGCCCTTGGGCTGCTGTAAATAATGGAAGGTAACAACACAGGGCTTTCCGACAATATCTGACCGAAGACTCATAAAGCGACTGTAGCCGCCTTTTGGTTCAAAACCGACCCCCCCAGGCCCATAGTGGCCATCCTTGATCTCGCGCCTGGGAAATGAGCGTACTCGAAACTTCTCAGGCTTACTGTGGAGGATCTTTGAACGCGAATACGAGGGCCAGGGCTTCATAGCCAAAACAAAGCCGGGTCCGCCGTCGCCGTACTTAGCGGCCGCCAGGTCTCGCGCTGTCATCGTCACTGCATCCGATGCAACTTCCGAGTCCCCGAGCTGAACTACGTGCACAGGCGGACCGACAGACCGCTGTGCGGCATCGACTCGATCAAAAAACGCTTGCAGTTTGTGAGGCAGCTCACGGACCGAAGGCGACTCATCAGCTGCGTCGTCAGAAAGCCCTTTCTCGGCGGTATCAGCCCGATCGGGCGAGTGAACGGGAATTGAACTCGGGACCGGTGGATGCTCGACTGCAACGGACTGGGCCATTGTCGTCGTTGTTTTGGTGGCGACATGATCGGCGTTGGCGACACCGGCATTCGACCCGGTGAGGAGAGGATGGAGGACACGATTAAAGTCCGATGACTCAATCAACGAGACGTACCCCTGCGACTCTGCGACAAATGATGACGCGAAGACGAGTGCCGTGATGGCGACAATAAGTCGAATGCCGTGAGACATTACTCCTCCGATTGCCAGTTTCGCCACGCCCGTGCAGCGGATGAGAGGACTGCTTTAGATCAGGCGCGTGGGCAGCGCGTATACCATTGCTGTTCGTCGCTGTCGAAGGTTTCTCGACTCTGAGACGGTAAAACCAAAGCGAATTGCCTTTAGTCATAGACTCTTCTAGGCTAGCGAAATACGCTGAGGAGGTGCGCACGTGAACACGATAATATGGCCTATGATGGTTGCGATCTTAGTGGCTTTGGGGTCTTTCGGCTGCACGAAAAAGACAGAGAGCCAAAGCCAACCGAAAGCAGCGCCCATAAAAAGTAAACCATCTCAATCTGGGGTCATAAACCCATCCGTGCTGAACCGACTCAAACGCCATGAAAGTCGGCAGGGCGTTAATAAACCGGTTTTATTAAAAGCAGTTGTCAATGGACTATTGAAACAAGAGAAAGACGGCATGGATTGCAAAGCCCGTTGTACGGGCGATAGCGCGTCGATGGCAGCGTGCCGTAAGGTCTGCGCGGAGACAGCCGGTCAGCCCAGGTCGATGCCCGCGCCCGCAGCGCCAAAACCGAAGGGCGGGGCTGCGGACTCGAAGACTCCGTGACTCAGTAGGCCAGTAGAGCGCTGAGCGCCTCGTGCACGTCTGCTTCGTACGGTAAAGTTTCGCGCTCTAGAATTCGTGAGAAACCGACTGGAATGTCTTTGGCCCCCACTCGCTGAACAGGTGCATCGAGCCATTCAAAAACATTCTGAGAGACCCAAGCTGCAATTTCAGCCCCAAATCCATTGGTGATGTGGTCTTCGTGAACGACGAGAAGTCGGCCCGTCTTACGGACGGACTCAGCGACCATTTCCTGATCCCAGGGTCGAATGGACCTGAGATCGATAACTTCGACCTCATGACCTTCTTTCGCTAGTTTATTCGCCGCGCGAATACTCCAATGAACCGGTGTCCCCCAAGCGACGATGGTTGCATCAGAACCGGGGCGACGAATTCGACCTTTGCCCAAGGGCACCGCATGGTTTTCATCGCATCGAACGGTGGACGCGAAGCCTTGGTTGTAGAGAAACTTTGGTTCAAGGAAAAATGTCATGCCTTCACTTCGAATACACGAGCGAAGGAGCCCTGCCGCATCGTCTGCGAAAGCGGGAACGACCACTCGGCAGCCAGGGAGGTGGCCGAAGATCGCTTCCGTGTTCTGGGAGTGATACAGACCGCCACCAATATAGCCACCGCTCGATAACCGAAGGGTCACATTTGGGCTGAACTGCCCGCGGCTACGCCAGTAATCGTGCGACATCTCGACGATCTGTTCCATAGCTGGCCAAATATAGTCGGCGAATTGGGCGGCTTCGATGACCACTCTCAGATCGGCCTTGTAGCGGACCATGCCATTGGCCGTACCAACGATGTAATCTTCGGCGATCGGCCCATTGAACACCCGAGCCTCACCAAAGGCAGCTTCCATGCCTTTGGTCACGTTGAAAACACCACCCTTATCTTTACTGGCAACATCTTGCCCCCAGATAAACGTGTCTGGATTCCGTTTGAACTCAGCGTGCAACGTTTCGTTGATCGCCTCACGTAGCTTCCATTTGTCACCGGTCTCGGGCGTTGGGGTCTCTTCTACCTGCCAGGGCGTGGGCTCGACGAAGGTATCCACGCTCGCCGGGTCAGGGTCTGGAGATGCTTCGACACGTTCCGCCGCGGCTGCGAGTTCGGCGACATTGGCCTCTTCGACAGCCGTCAGTTCGTCTTCCGTCATCAACCCAGCATCGATGAGCGCAGCCCTCAATTTAGGTAATGGATCGTGGGTTCCTGCCTCAGCTATCTCGTCATCGCTGCGGTACAGTGTGTGCCGGTCCGAATTCGAGTGAGCCCCAATACGAACACATTGAGCATGGAGCAGAACCGGGCCCTCGCCTGTATGGACGTGAGCAATCGCCTCCTGCATTCCATTGTGACAATCGACAAAGTCGGTGCCATCAACATTAATGATTTTCAGGTTGGCCAAGCCGCTGTAGTTATCGCTCACTCGAGCGTTCGCCGACTGCTGACTGACGGGGACGGATATCCCAAAGCCATTGTTCTGGATCACGAAAATAACAGGCAATTTTTCACGGCTCGCCCCGTTGAGGGCTTCGTACACGTAGCCTTCACTGGTGCTTGCTTCGCCCTGGCTTGAGTACGCAATGCCATCGGACTCGTAATACTTGATCGCCCGCGCAACGCCAACAGCGTGCAAAGTGTGATTGCCCGTACAGCTGGATACATTTTGCACGCCGATTTCCGGCTTGGCAAAGTGGTTGGACATGTGTCGTCCACCGCCCGCGACATCACCGTCTTTGGACAACCCGTTCATGAGAATTTCATCGACGCTCAGTCCGGCCGCCAAACACGTCAACAGGTCTCGATAATACGGAAACAAAAAATCTTTGTTGGCACGGAAGGCTTGGCCCAATGCCAATTGGATCCCATCGTGTCCCGCAAAGGGGGCGTGATAGGACCACCCTTTGGCGGCCCGAATATACAAATAGGCCTTGTCCTCAATCAAACGGCCCAGGTGGGTGATTCTGAACCACTCCCGGACCATATCCGCATCGAGGCCTGCCAGAGGCCCCTGATCACTCTTCTTTGCTGCTTTACCCACGGAACCCTCCGCTTCTCATTGCCATCTCAAATACAAATTAGGAGGCCTTTTCGGTCAGGCCTCAATCCATCATAATTCTGCTTAACATCCAATGACCATTGGATCTAGCGCTGTGGCGTGTTTTACCGATTAAATTTCATCTGTCAAGACGATGCGAGCGAAACTCGATGGGTGACAGCCAATGCCCACCATCTTGGCCAATTGCAGAGTTATCCGCTGAAGACCGTAATCTCACCCGTCATCGATCAAAACAGTCCTGGGTCAAGCCGCAGTGCACACGATCGATTTGAGACGGGGCCACCTGGTCGAGACCGAGGACGAAATCCGACCCGTTAAGGGGCCCAATCAGTTCAATACCAAAGATTTCTACGAGAGGGTCCCGACTTGTAAAAACGCTTTCGATGTGCGCGACCATGGCGGCAAAATCATCATCACGGATTCCGGTGCCGTCTCCCAAGAGCCGATCACCGTCTAGCGCCTCTCCAAGTGCATCTAACTGTATCGCTTCGTCGGGAGACATGGTCCCATCGATAGCGAGTAAGACTGCGTAAAGAGCGAGGATGTTGCGCCGGTCACCCACAGGCAGGGGCGCCAGATGGTCGACGACACAGTGACCAAGTGTCGGGTCATTAAGCGCGGCCACCCACCGATCCGTATCGATGCTCGCGGCGCTGGTCCAGTCACCCGCATGGTAATTTTGTCGAGACAGCTGACCGGCAATATAGACCAATTCATCGGGCGACAATCGCCCATCAACACGGGCGGCGCTACCAAAAAGATGGAACATACATCGCCCGCTGTTCTCTGTGTCTATAAACACGTTGGACCCGTATTGCAGCGCCATCGACGCCCAAGGTCTTGCCAGGACATCGGCATGGGTCCCGATTCGGCTGGTTGCGGCGGTCGCCAGGGCAATATCGGCGATGATAGACACACCCAAAGTCGCGTAACCAAGGACCTGGCGTCCAACAGCCTGGGCACTGGCACGCGCAGCTGCACGAGCGAGAACTCGCTCACCTAAACGCCCTAATCGGTTTAAGACCGTTGAAAGCCCTTTCATCAACACACGCCTGAAGATGGCCTGAGGGGCGACGGACCGCGTGACCTGCATCGCGATGGCTGTCACAACTGGAATTGCCATCGCGGCCGCGATCAGCGCGCGGGTCTCCATAATGCCCATGGAACTCAGCATGATCTGAGTCGCCAATAAAAGATTCGAGCCGTCACGAATATCGAGTCCGTACAGACTCACGAGTTGAAAGACGAGACGCGCTCGAATTCTAAAGTTCGCGATCATATTGTGGGGGATAGAAATCCCCAGGCCCACAAACGGAATCAGGCTTTCTAAATTGGTCAATGCATTAAGCCTAATGGATGCCCAGCGAGCGCGGTCAATGAGTTCGTCTGCGTGTTCTTCGATCGGCCGCGTAAATGGAAATGGCTCTCGGTGGACTGCATAGGGCTCGTCTAAGACCCCAGTGTTGAGCATCAGTAGAGCGTATGCTTGACCAACGACACCTGTGTTCTTGAGCTCGGATAGACTCTCAAGCATGCCGGGGGTGAGACCCGTTTGCATGGACCCATCTCTCGACATCTCATCAATGTCATATTTTGCATCGTTGCGTGCAAGGGAACCGAGTCCGACGGATTGAGCGACAAAATAGCCTTCATACAGCTCGCTCAGCACATCTCTGCGAAGTGTGTTCAACCAGTTTAATACAGCATCAGGGGACGCCGATTGAGCGACGTTTGAGGCGTCTCGCATTAACTGGTCAAGAGTCGCTAATTGGACGCCGACCAGCTTCTTGCGTAATTGAAAAACAGCATCTTCGATCATCCGGACCTGGACCACAGGATCGCCAAGACCCATAATCAAGCTGTCTTCGGCTCGCATGAACGCTTTGAAGGCCCTCAAGTCTGCCGTTTGCCAACACAGTTTGCTGGCGGCGTGACACCCAGGCTCGTCGCCTTTCATAGGCAGACCAAACTCAGCCCACGGGTCGTTGGCACCCGACTCTCTATCGACAGGCTGCTCGGTGACGCACCCCACCGCAAGCATCGCGGTCAAAATGCAGATGTAATTGAGTCGACTCATAGAGCTGTACTATACACAAGTCCGCCTAAGTCGCCTATGCATAGGCGCTTTTAGTCATTATTGAACACCGAGTGTGTAGACGCGTACGCCGGACGTGGAGCAACTTCGAGTGATCCGTTCAAGGCACAATTCAGAAATCGTATGGAGGCCGAACGAACGGGCATTGCGTCCACTTTGTCGGGTCGGGTCGATCACAGTCGGTGCCTGGACACAAATGTACTGTAAGTCCAGTGAATCGATGTTTGAACACGCCTGGGCCAATGACCCAGAGCCAGCGAAAAAGTCGAGAACGACGCAGGGCTCAGCGGGATCGGCACCATAGTGGATGAGCCGTTCGATCAAGGTTGTTGGCTTCGGGTAATCGAAGACTTTTTTTCCTTCAAAAAGAGCCATCAGTTCTGCTGTCCCCGACTGGGTCGTGCCTGCATTGAGCAGAAGTGAACTTGGCGTTTTTGTGTCGCCCCGTCGCTGTCTCTCCTGGAGATACAATTTTCGTTTGGGTGCACTTAGACCGCGCAGACCAAACTTGATGCGTCCATCGGACATCAGCTCATCGAAGCGCGCGGAATTGACAGCCCAGCTCCTCCCATTGGGTGGGTAGTAGGTCTGCCCATTATTTGGGTTCACAATCCCATAGCTCGTATCCCCACCGGGTTTATTGGCATCCAACGGGACAAGTTTCCATGGTCCGCGGGGGTCATCATCACAATTTCGGTAGGCCCCCTCGTCGAGGGGCTCTCCGCGCATGGTCAGTCGTTCGAACTGTTTGGCATAGACTAAGGTATGTGTGTGGTTTGCCGAGATCGGTCGGTCATTGGAAATTGATGTCCTGGACTGCCAAACCAAATTTCCGACGTATTGCTCCGGACCAAAGATTTCATCGAGGAGGTGCCGTAAGTTATGTATTTCATTCTCATCGATGGAAATGAAAATGACACCGTCAGGCTTCAATAAAGCGTGGGCCAAGACCAAGCGGGGATACATCATACTCAGCCAATCGGAATGCAGACGCGCAAGCCGCTTTCGGTTTTTAACCGAGCGACGGATTCCTGGATTTGGCTCATCGTGCGCCGATGGGTCTAAGTCTACAACGCACCGAAACCGATCATTATACGTGTAGGCATTGCCCGTGTTGTAGGGCGGGTCGATGTAAATGATTTTAATTCTTTCAGCATGGGTGGGCAGCAACAATTTGAGCGCTTCGAGATTGTCGCCTTCGATGAACATGTTCTTGGTCCACGACCAACCGATCGAACGTGCTCGGTCTTCGACAAGCCGACGTTTCGGTTCGGTATAACCCGCTTCTATGGCCTGTGCCTTACCCGGCCAATTAAGCCCGAAGCCCATGATTTTCTCGGGATCATTCAATGAGTTTACATCGCCTTTTCGTTGAGTATCTTGCCTCGATTCAGACACGGTTCGACCCGCCGAGTGAGCTGGCCTATGGCGATTAGATTTATCACTCATCACAGCCTCCGTATCGTCACTCTCATATTTTACGACGTCTCTCAGCTGCAATCCCCAAGAGAACAAAGATGAGAATCAATGCAAGCGGGAGTGAGCGCGTCGGCAGCTGGCGTAAGCCCCAAGCAAGTTGAGGTGTAAGTCTAAGAATACACCATCCATAACCGAAGGCACAAATGAACACGAAGGCAGCCGTTCGAATCAACAAGTGCCGCTGCCCGATACGCCGTCGAATCCAATCATTGATGTCTTGGCCATAAATGGCTGCAAGGGTGGTGACAATGGCAAAACAGATATGATTCAGGTGAGATAAACTCCAACGAGCCGCCCATTCGATGAGTCCCATATCTAGCTCAAGCAAATCACCACTCCAACGTCAGCATGCGAAGCGTCCACGAACACTATTTAAGTGCAGCTGTTCTACCTCATCTTGGGTCAAGGACAAAGCGTCGCTGACACGGCTGTATTCCCGTGGCAGGCTGATATCGGATAAGAGTGTATTATCGGTACAGAGCGTTACCTCTACGCCCAGCTCTAACCAGGTCTTGAGGGGATGCTCGGCGATCTCGTTAATCACACCCGTATGCCAATTAGACGTAGGGCATGCTTCGATCGTGACGCCTCTTGCTCGAACGAGATCGACGACATTTGGGTCATCCAGTAGAGTGACACCGTGGCCGATTCGCTGAGCATGTAAATGTTCAATGGCAAATTTAATCTCAGCCACCGGACGGCCCTCGCCTGCATGAACTGTTCGACCCAAGCCGAGCCGCCGCGCTTTGGAAAATCCATGGCCATAGTCACCGAGCCCCCAACGATGTCCAGGTGATGGCCCACCGGCTATATCGATTCCGACGACCCGTGGCCTATGGTGAGCCAAGTCGACTAAGTGTTCCAAAAGGTCGGGCGGATCACCATAGAGCAAACAGAGAATGAGATAGCCGTGGTCATGTAGACCGTCGATCACTGCATCAATGCTGTCAGCGAGGCTCGATAGCCCATGTAGATGAGGTGCGAAACGAATCTCAAGATGACCGATGGCTTCCTGCTCGGCATCCTCGCAAATTTCATGAGCGATACGCGTCAATGACGGCGCGTCCTGAAGTACGTTCAAAATAAAGCCAAATCGACTCAATGCGTCATCGAGACCCATACCTGGTTTGAATAAGAGCGAGTCTGGTACGTGTACACCTGCGCGGTTGGCCAGTTCGAACAGGGTATCAGACCGCAGAGACCCATCGAGATGTCGATGCAATTCAGAGAGAGTTGGACTAGTCATGATCACAGATTGCCATAACCCGAGTTCGTTAGAGAACAGCAAAGCGTGACAGGCGTCGTGGCATTTACGTTGACGCCAGTCCAATCCGTGGAATGAGCAGGGTCTGGTGGAATGCGCTGGATCAAGAGCCTTTTGTCAAGTACAACAAGCGACCTAGGTCGCAAGCGTTAGGAGTCTTCATGAGGATACGATTATCAATAGTTTGGGTTTTCTTACTGACCGCCCTGCCCGGTCTTATACAGGCCAAGGGCTGGGAAGAAATCGGCAATGAAGACGGTGTTAAATCGTTTCGAAAAGACGTGCCAGGAAGCAAGATTGTCGCCTTTAGTGGCGAGACTGTAATCAAGGCCAGCATGGAGCGGATTCTGTGGGTATTGATGTCGAATGAACATCGAAAAAAATGGGTTCATCGCCTGAAAGACAGCCGTGTTCTGGAACGAAAGTCCAAATACTCGGCAATCATTTATCAAGAATTCGGGCTTCCGATCCCTATCAGTAACCGAGACTATGTTTATCAGGCTGATGTTAAACGAAGCGGGACGGGCGCCATCGTCGATATTCGGTCCACAACCCATCCAAAGGCGCCTAAGACCGTCGGTGTGCGCGCATACTTGAGACGCTGCCAATACGTATTAGAGCCACGTGGGCCTGGAGAGACCTTTATACGAGTCGAAGTGCATACGGATCCAAAGGGATTACTCCCCTCTTGGCTGGTCAACTTGATTCAGAAAAAATGGCCCCTCAATACGCTGTCCGGCATCCGAAAAATGACGCAAAAAACCTACGCGCAAGAGGTCGCCCTTCCGCCCGAGGGTTAATTTTTCCCCGCATGGGCCAGATCGGCCTCGGCGTTGACCGGGATGGTTGACTTTGTCGCCAGACTGACAGCGATGCCGGCCAGAAATGAGCACACAAAGGCGGGCGGCAACTCGGATAACTT
>PCCS01000010.1 GCA_002731825.1 Myxococcales bacterium | reverse complement strand
CCGCCCACGGTGAACATGGTCTGGAAATACGCGATCATTTGACCGAGGTCTTCGTAAAATAGGGTTGGCCAGCTTAAGGTCATAATGACCCACAGATAAAGGTGCATCAGCCATCGAGGTGACCGTTCGAGTGGTCTCTTTAGGATGGTCACCTCGACGATCATGACCACGCCGAAATAGAGCCCCCAAATCACATAATTCCAGCTGGCGCCATGCCAAAGACCCGTCAATGCCCAAACGATGAAAATATTTCTGAGCCAATGGTGTCGATTGCCCCCCAGCGGAATGTAGAGATAGTCTCTAAAAAAAGTCATCAAAGAGATGTGCCAACGACGCCAGAATTCTCTGACCGAGCTTGCCATAAACGGGTGTCTAAAATTCTCCAGATACCTAAATCCGGCCATCTTGCCGAGTCCGATGGCCATGTCCGAGTAGCCCGAGAAATCAAAATAGATCTGGAACCCATAGAGCACGGCCACAAGCCAAGCCGTCCCAAAGGACACGTCAGTAAATTGTCCACCCATGACAGATTCAACCAATGCGCCTGCGGTATTTGCAAAGACCACCTTCTTAGCCAGTCCAACGCAAAATCGGTGAACGCCATCCAGGAACTCATTGGATTCAACCGTCCGCTCACGGATTCGATCGGACAAGTCTCTAAAGCGGACAATAGGTCCGGCGACAAGCTGATGAAACAAGGTCACGAATGTCAAAAAGTCCAAATAACTGCGCGAGGCTTTCACGTCCCCCCGGTACACATCGATGGTGTAGGACATGGTCTGGAAGGTAAAAAACGAAATGCCCAAGGGCAGAGCGATGTGCGCCAGAGGTAGGTTCGTCGAGGCTGCCTGATTGATGGCATCTAAGAAAAAGTCATAGTACTTAAAGACGCCCAAGAGAGACAAATTGAAAACCATTGATGCCGTCAGGCCACGCTTTGCCTTCGACGTGCCAGCGTTGTCCTCAATGTACATACCCAGAAGAAAATCAACGGTCCCAGATAAGAGCAGCAGGGAGATATAGATGGGCTCACCCCACGAGTAGAACAGGAGCGACATGGACAGAAGTGATAAATTGCGAATCCGATGACTGCGCGTCGAGAAGTACAGCAAGAGCTGGACCGGCAGGAAGACGTAAATGAAAAATAAACTCGCAAAAACCATTGTATATTCACATTGATGGGGGCCTGAATCGGCGACCCACTGGGCTAGTCAGCGTCAAGGGTACGGGTCAAAGCATCGAGTGCATCGGCAACACCATGTCCTAAATGGCGATAGCCATCACGAGTCAGATGCACCAGGTCGAGCATGGCGTGATATGGCTTTTCATCGCAGGCCATCCGTTTAATGGCACCGCGGCCCCCCATGAATTTAAATGTATCGAAGTATAAGCACCCCGCCTTATGCGCAATTTCTTTCTGGATCTCAACCATGGCAGGAGTGTGCTCAATGGGCTCGTATTCACAGGCCTTCTTGTGTTCATTCCAATCGGCCATAGTCAAGATATCAGGGATTGGAAACCGGTACCGTCCGCGCTTATCATGGTTAATTAAATCGTCGGGATTGCACACACGCTTACGCTTATTCTCTCTCAAGATGCGCCATTTTTTACGTGAATTCTTGCTCTTACGAGCCGCCCGTTGGGCCTTATTCAAAAAGCACTCTCGGTCCCGCTTCATAAATTCAGTCGGCCCCATGGCCAAGCACACAGCTTGAGGTGCAGCACGGGCCATTCGGTCGATGAACGCGCGATAGCGACGCCCGTATTTCTCTGCATCGAAAGTGTGTTTATTAAGGGAGTTGGTCCCATACCAGATCAACATCATATCGGGCTTTCGATGGGCCAGATAGGCTTCGATAGCCTCATCACTGCGCTTCATTACGCTGTCGATAGATGTCCCACCAATGGCCAAAACATCCCACTCGATACCGGCCGTCTCGTATTGGGTCAAGAATCCGAGAATCCTAATGGGGGCTTCGTCTTCACTCGCCTCCCCCGTTCTCAAGGTAAGCGTTTTGACATCGGCTGGTACCGACACTTTAACGGCAGCCAATTGGTCGTATGCCCCGTGGCGAACAAGCCACGGCGCACCGCCTTTACCCGAGTCCAATTTCATCCCCGCTCTAATGGACGCTAAGGTCCGACCGCCGGCCTCTAAGCGAAACCGCCGATGTCCATCAGCCCGATGGTAGAAAACCGTGATGTTTGTTTTTCCCTCAGGCCTGTCCTTGTCCGTCAAAAGGACTTGGAGAGTCTCGTCTGCATCGGTTGCGACAAACGCAATACCAAGGGGTCCATAGGGTGGAATGTCGTTCCGTAGCCAATTCTGCCGACGCCAACCAGACGATTTTTTTAATCGCGCATTCCAACCAACGGGAAATTGGTAGGACATATACCCGGGCGAGTAAGGGCCTTTACTCAAGCGGCCCCGCAGCGTCCGCGCAAAGCTCCCTGCGCGACTGTGGGAATCGCCATAGTGGACAACCACAAAGGGATCTGAGCCTGCCGCCTGGCTCTTCTCAGTAATTTTTTCGTTCAAGCGGCTCAGAGCCGCCTTCGGGCCGCTGAGGTATTTGATCTCTTTGAGAATCGAAAACGGAGGCAGTGATGTCGTCGAAAACCGCGCTTTGGCGTCTTTTCGCTTGAGATACCGTTTAAACTTTCCAGACCGTTTTTTTTTGGATCTCTTAGCTATTTTGGCGCTTTTGTCTGGACGGCTAGGTCGTTTCGCGAGTCTCTCGTCGCACCCCTTACTTGTGATGGTCACAACGCCGTTCTTCTCCTGCGAACACAGCTCAGCCCACGCGCTGGGATGGACACACAATGAAAAGACCACGAGGGCGATGGGGTACAAATGGCGCATACATCTCCTGAGCCAAGCTTCGGCAAACAAATAGACCCGCTTGCCAATGAGTACAAGTAATTTACTCATAGCGACCACATCGGTGTGTTTCAAATAACTGACTGACAGACAAAATTAAGCCTATCTCATCGACCGATAAGTTGTCGTAGTGGGCCATCCAGTGTTATGAGAGACTCCTGTTTGTCTTTAAGACGTGTTGGTTGTGACCTTATGAGTCGTCGTTCGCATTACTATGCGTTTATTTTCCCAATCTTTGTGACCGTCGTCGGGATTGTCTCATTGACAGGGAAAGCAGACCCCATGATCCAGTCGACGGAACGACGCGCAGCGACACCTCTGCCGACCTTGGACTGGACCAGCTGGAAAAAGGTGACCTTTGCACCGGCCTTGGAAAAGTGGTTTGAAGATCGTTTTTTTGCTCGCCAGGTCTCGTTGACGGTGCAAACCGAGGTCAACGCCCTTAAAGGGTTTACGCAAGACGGCGATCGCATCATGGATGTAGACATCGATGCACTCCTCGATGGACTGGGCTCGGAGGACACACCGGATGAGGGGTCCGGATTTGATCCGGCCCCGGTGGCAGATGGACACTCAGACAGTGTCGCTCATAAGGGCGACTCGGATAGGGCAACTGACACACCGTCTACACAGCCGCTCAGTCGCCAGTCGGCAGCTGACGAGCGTAACTCAAGCACGCGACCATCCCCCAATGCCCAAACGCAACGTGCGCGCGCCGACAACATAAAACGGAACGATGAGAACAGCGCGAACACCAAGACGACAAATACGAAGGCCCGCGCGCCCTCCTTTGGGTCAAAAGTAAAAGATAAAGGGACTCAAACACCTACACGGACGCGCTTTGTGAAGGGCCTATTGATCAAGGGCAATCGAGCTATCCAGCTCTTTGGTGGCTCCAAGCCGGCTGCGAAAGCCTATGCGGATATTTTGTCAGACATCGGTCAAAAACTTCCCGATACGATTAAAATGTACGTATTGGTTGCCCCGACGGCCATTTCCTTTCGCGCCCCTAAAAAGTACGATCGGTACCGGATACAAGAGCGGGATTTCATTAAAACTGTGGGGGCGTCATTGGATCCTACAGTGACTCACATCGATCCATACCCCCTGATGGATGAAAACCAGGATCAGTACTTATTTTTTAGAACAGACCACCACTGGACAGCGCGCGGTGCCTATTGGGCCTATGTTGCCTTCACCAAGCTCGCAGGTGTGCCGGCTGTGGAACTGGATTCCATGACAGCACCCGAGCCAAAGACCTTTTACGGCTCTCTCTTTGGCGTCACTCGGGCGAAAGAATTACTGAGAGGGAAAGACCGCCTGGAGATCTGGATTCCAAAGGTTGACTACACCGCCACACGCTTGCTTCGGGGGGCTAGGAAACCGCAAAAAGGCGCTAAGTTTGTCTATCCGAAAAGAAAGTCCTATCTCACCTTCCTAGGGGGCGACTACCCTCAGATGACAGCACGAACAAGTGTCAAAAATGGCAGACGGGTCATGCTGATCAAAAATTCTTATGGCAACCCAATCGGCCCCTTCTTGCTCCATTCGTTTGAGACGGTCGTCGTCATCGATTATCGATCTTTTAAAGGCAAATTGGGTGCTGTGATCGAAGAAGAGAAAATCACCGATCTCATCGTCCAAAATGCCAGTTTAACCTCTGTATCCAGCTTTCATCATCGAAAGATCAAAGGTCTTTTCAAGCACATGAAGGCGAAAGCACCCACCTCAAAGTAATTGCGTCCCTCGCCTACAGACGTCTCGGCGTCGACGAAACGAGGCGGCTTTGTTACCGTCTCAACCAGGTAGACAATTCCATGAGGACGGCTTAGACATGCGCCGACACATCCAGTCGCACCTTTGTAGGATAGCCGTACTGACCTGCACACTCATGAGCCTGTCGTGTACAGCGATGCAGGTCCCAAAGACGCTTCAAGGAAAGCGCCTGGCAACGGACAGTGAGTGGCATCTGACCAAAGAACGTGATTATCGATTCGGTCAATGGTCGGTCACCGATGCAACGAGGACACCAAAAAAAACGGCACAGATGATCGAAAGCCCACTGTTCAAAGGTGAATTCAGTGAACGGGTTGGCAGTCAGTACACCTTTACCCTCACGGAGGCAGGCAGTCCGAAATACGCGGTTGCGTGTGCCACCTATTCTACACGCACGGGGCTTAGAATGGGTGCCATGACCATCTCTCAGGATGCATTGGTCTTGGGATGCACGTTTGGCGACATGAAGACCAGCCAACAGGTTGGTTCATTGTGGTGCCAAATGGACAAAGAGGGGTTCTTGGGAACCGCTCAATTTGAGAGGACCGTATTCAACTTACAGTCCGTCTATACGACAGGGGGATCAGCCTTCGTGAAGCCACCGACCCCCTACGGGTATGTCGCCTACGATGACATAATACCTGCGGCTGCAATCCAACTGACCCATGACCGGGCAATCTGGCTTGAACCCGCCCTAGATGAGCTTAAGAAAAGTCAGCTGGCTGGCACGATAATGGCCTTGGCCTACTTTCAGAATATCGCTGAAAAATAGCCGGCAGACGGTCGTTTCAAACTGAGTGACCGGTGTCACAAACGGCTCTCTAACCCTTATGGCAATTGCGTTGTCGTCACTCGCAATCGGTATGGAATCGTTTGTTCCGATAAATTTCTCAAGCTGAAATGATAGGTGCCATTGAAGTCGATTTCTTTTGTCCAGCGCGCGTTACTATACTGCCGATCGGCAGCACCGATGAGCTGGCAACGGTCTGACCCCTCCATATCCTCGCAACATGTCCCGGTATCAGGATGGACCAAGTTGCAACACAGACCATCCTCCCTGCGCAAATCGCAGAAATCGATTTCCGTGATGGTCTCTTAGACACACAGGCCATCTCTCTGATAGGCGTCCGCCACATAGAATTTCTGCCAAATTGACGGTTCTTTGGAAAAGACCCCATCGGCCTCTGGTTGTCGGTCAAACCATGACGTGCAGGGATCTTGTTCGTTGCCGTGGCAACAATGGCCGGTCTGACTGTGGATTCTCGACAAGGGGTCTGCACCAACGGGAATCGGATACGTTCCTTTGCACATCGACCGAAGCGGGTATTCTACATCATCCATAGGCGGTTCGTATCGTAGATAGAAATTTAAACTCACGGAGCCGCCCTGCTCGCAGAGTGCACCGCCATCAGCGCCTGCATTGGCTGTGCAATTGTGGATGTATGAAAACACGTCCGATGATGGCGTAAACCTATCAATGTCCAAAGCTATGTTTCGGTCCATTCTGCCTAAAATGAGCATTTTACCCTCGTAGACAGTCGGATTATCGCACGCGGGAGCATCGTCGCCATTTAGGTCTGTTCGGATACAGTCGCCGTTACAGTCGTCAAGCGGCTCATCGTTGCCATCATCACAGGCTTCAAAGCCAGGGTCTTCATATTCATTTATGTCCAGGTCCATGCGCTCGATGCCATCACCGCAGCGAGCATCCTCACATGCATTGGTGCATGCATCGGCGTTCTCCAGATTGCCGTCATCGCATTCTTCTTGTCCGTCATAAATAAAGCCGTCACCGCATATAGCTATCCTGCACTCAACCACACACGCATCAGTGTTCGACTCGTTGCCGTCATCACACTGTTCCTGACCATTCCATACCAGACCATCCCCGCAGCGTGCCCGCTTACACATGGTGGTACATCGCTCCGTATCCGCATTATTTGGACCATCGTCGCAGTCTTCATCGATGTCTACGAAACCGTTGCCGCATCCGGCAACGGCACATTGCGCCTGACCACCAGTCAGCACACAACGTTGTCCCGAAGGACATGCCAAAGTGCCTTCCCATTGACCCCGGAGGTTACAGCTCTGAAGGCCATCTCCATCACAGCGACCCTGGCCCGGAGTACATTCCATTTCACAATCATTAGGGCAGGTCGCTGGTGTCTCGCCAGCATCACATTGTCCATTCCCGCAGCCGTCTGGTGCCTCAGCGCAAAGGATCCCATCGGTTGGTGAAATCTGTTGGATGCCCCACTGACATGGGCTGTTTAAGGTGCAGACCAACCGACAAGACCCTGAGCCAACACAGGCATTTTGTACAGCCCCACCGCCGTCAAGGCTATCAGAGCCTTGAGTGACATCGATACTCCCAGACGCAGAACACGCAGACTCAGCATCGATTTCCAATTGGGGTGTCGTATTGATAGGGCATTGGGCAACNAGGTCGCTTCGAGCGCAGTCTGTCGCCGCCTGAGTCCCTGCATCNGCNCCNTTCATTNGCACACCCGCAGAGCAGAGCGAGACCCCATAAAGAGNGCANAGNAGANCAGANATGATGNAGTTTTGTCTTGATGAGATATGACACCGTACCCCTCTCCTGCAGCGGCGGAGTTGACTGGTCCTATTCTCGGCACCTGTCATCACCGAGTCAAGTTCTGCACGGCGCTGCTAGCGGTTTTGTCAGATCAGACCGATGGATTTAGTCGCCGTCGCCGACGTCGACTATCAAGCGATAATCAAAAGACTGAAAGGAGGCATTCTTAAGACTGAAATGATAGTCACCATGATATTCGACAGTCTTTGTCCAGCGCGCATATCGATAGGGTAAATTCGCTTCACCGACAGCCTGACAGAAACGATCCACACCGGGTACGCAACAGCGACCGTCTGGCGGCCTGAGGCCCGTGCAACATTGACCATCCGCACCACGGCGTTCACAAAAATCAACATCGGCAATTATGCCGAGTACACACCCCGGATTCCGGGTATACGCCTCTGAGATAAAAAAGGCCTGAGCAGGCGGGCTACGCGACGGAAAAATAGACCTAAATGACTCAAGCCAAGATTGACATTCATCGGCTGGAAGCAGACGACCATTTCGATAACGCCGACAGCATTGCCCCGAGTCCGAGTCAATGCGAGAAAAGGTAATGCCATTTGGATTAACTGGATAGGTGCGCCTGCATAGTGAGCCAAAGTCAGGCGGTACGTATCTCAGAGTAAAATTTAAGACCGCGCGTCGATTATTGGGGCAGAGTTCGCCGTCGTCCAATCCACATTGGTGCGTGTAAGTGAAAGTATCGGACCCCGGTTCGCTGTTGTCTGCATCGATATTTGATGCTGCTTCTAAGACACCCACCACTGCCCACTTGCCCTCCGCTGGGATCGGATTGGAATCACACGATCGATAGTCGTTATCTTCAACTTCCCGTCGAAAACAATCGTTGGTACACGCATCTACATCGTTGTCATTGCCATCATCGCAGGCCTCAAACCCAGGTTGTCCAATGTCATTTAAATCTAGGTCCGTGCGCTCGATTCCATCACCGCAGCGGGCATTTTCACATTCATTGGTACAGGCATCGGCGTTCTCAACATTGCCATCATCGCACTGTTCTTGCCCGTCATGAGTAAACCCATCACCGCAGCGCGCGGGTCGACACCCAACTAAGCATGCGTCGGTATTCGAGTCGTTGCCATCATCACAGCGTTCCCGACCATTCCAGACAAACCCATCACCACAGCGTGCCCGTTTGCACAGGCTGGTACACTGTTGTGTATCGGCATTGCCGGGTCCCTCATCACACTCTTCATAGTCTGCTGACGCCATATCTGCGATGTCCCGGCGAGTAAACCCATCGCCACACCGTGCTTGCGTGCACTGACTGGTACACCGAGCCGTATCGTTATTGCTGGGTCCATCGTCGCATTGCTCAACGTCGGCTTGCACCAGGCCATCGCCACAACGTGCGAGACGACAGGTCATTGTACACGCACCGGTATCGGCATTTTCATCTCCATTGTCGCATTCTTCGTCACCGTCAACACGACCGTTTCCACAAAATGATAATTCGCACGCTGCCGTACACCCATCGCTGTCATCCCCGTTGGCATCATCACACTCCTCGACCCCCTCATGGACCGATCCATCACCACAGCGAGCAGGCTGACACTGAACGCAGCTATCCGTGGTGACATCGTTGCCATCATCACAGACCTCCCCGTCCGTAATCAGCCCGTTACCACAACGTGTATTTGTACAGTTGGAGTCACAGCCATCGCCATCATTCAAGTTGCCGTCATCGCAGTCTTCACCGTCGTCTAGGCGCCCATTGCCACAGCCAACGCCAACGCATTGCGCTTGGTTTTGGCCCGCTTGCTCACAGCGCTGCACGGCAGGACACGCCAATGCGGTCTCCCATTGGCCACGAAGATTACAATTCTGAACTCCATTGCCCTGGCAGCGACTCAACCCCGGCATGCACTCCATTTCACAATCATTGGGACAGCTCTCTGGTGTCTCACCATCATCGCACGTGCCGTTACCGCATCCATCGGGTGCCGCGGCACAGAGAATACCGTCCGTCGGAGAAATTTGTCTGACGCCCCATTGACAAGGAGTCCGTAGTTCACAAACGAGTTTGCATGTGCTCGAGCCGACGCATGCATTTTGGACGGCAGCAGCACCGTCAAAGGTCTCGGCGCCCTGGCTTAAATCAATACTGCCGGACCCCGTACAGGCAGACGTTGCATCCACCTCAAGACGCGGGTCGGTATTTTCTGGGCATTGAGCCACCAAGTCATTTCGCGCGCACTCAGTCGCCGCCTGCGTCCCCGCTCTGGCCCCTTCGTCAGCACACCCAATTTGGATGGCCGTGACAAGCGATAAGACTGCATATAGGCAAGCTCGAGCGCGTTTGAGATGTGTACAAGACGTGGCCATCATTCTCTCCCCCCGCAGCCATTTGTGCCTGCCCATATATGTCGGGTGTTCACAGTTTGCGTCAAGTATTGAACACATGTCATTGCTGTGGCGTTTTTTTAAAAAAACCATACAAATCTGAGAATAGCCGCGGGCTTGACCCCATCATTAGACTCTACGTCCCCATGTTGGCTCCCTGTTCTGGCGGACCTCAGCACTTAATAAAGGGGCAATAAAATGACCCGATGGATGGCAATACGATGAAGCCGCTCGGGCATTCAATAAAACAGCACAGACCACGCGTGTTTCCAATGCGCATTCGACGCTAAACGATTTTCAAGGGTGGCTGATGACAGGGTTAGCCATCAATGCTCTGATTTGTTGAGCGCTGATCTCAGCACCGGTCCCATCGGCATGCATCAGATACCGGTTATCATCATCCAAGGTGTCGTCGAACAAGTCATGTGTCACACCATCGTATTCACTGGTATGGACTAACCCCAAAGCATGACCCAGTTCATGGGCGATGGTCTGGCCGATGGCCGGTGGGTCCAAAAACCGATTGCCCGGTGGGACCGACAAAGGGCCTTTGGTGGCTACAGCGACCCCGCTGGCCACAGTGCCGGGCAATAATGGCGGGCTGGGCACAGCCGCCGCAACACCTGGAATGGAGGGGAAATCTATTTCACCAGTGAGGATTTCGTCGACGAAGAACACATTGGCCCCGTGATGTGGTTCGGCGACCGATTGACCGACCAAACGGCCTAGACTGTCATCACCCGCCTCGATAGACACGGTGGCGAACTCCGAATCGATATCGTGGTATGCGATTTCGCCCAACCGGATTCCAGCGCGACCATACAGGTCGATCACTCGATCGATGCACGCGGCGAAATAGGGATCCGCCTGTACGCTGTCGGCCGTCCAGCCTTGGGCACCCGTGAAGTACATATTCAGATCGATGGTCCCGGTAGCTGGCCAAATCGGCCCCTGCTTTATGAGAACACTGACCCTGGCTTCGTCGGCAGCAAAGCCGTCCACCCAACCGACAATATCAACCACATGACGACCCGCATTGATGAGTGCACCAGGTCGATTGGGTGCGATGGTCGTGGAGACACCCGCACTCTGGGTTGCGAAATTATTACAACGATAACAGCCAGCTTCATTGCCCTCTAAGGCAGGCCATCCGCTCGGAACCAGCGCGTACCCTGTCTCATCTTGCCAACCGTCGATCCCATACCAACCGTCGTCCATGCCCCAGATAATGACGGTGATGGATAAAGCATTGGAGGGAACCATGAACGACACTTGACCCAATCCATTATTGATGGACACCCGCTGTCCATCGATGACTTTATCAGTTCGAACCATTTGCGATGTCTGGTCAAGGGCACCATCCAGGTCAATACCTGAATCAATGGAGCCAAAGATGATGGCATCGACGACCGTTTGCGGCATAGCTAAATCTGCCGACGACCCCTCGTCACAACCCGCACAAAGCAGGCAAACCAGTAAACACAAGAGTTTGAGATATACGTGCAAGACCCGCCCTCCTTGACATCATGTCTCGAGTGCCCGCGGTCCAGTGGGCTTTGGATTCGCAGCCGAGTCCATAGGCTCTCAGGGACGGGGGACAATCGCAAGGATAGGCCCATGAGATTCTTGAGCGATGCACCTCAATTGGGTCTAGACGCCACGGCAATGAATGGACTGACTTAGTCATCGCTCCGCGGGGGGGGCCGCCTGTAAGGCCTACGCCATGTCTGTTTGGATAGGTCATAATTCGCACCACCGACGTAGACTTCAACGGCCCCTTCGCCGCGGCATGCACTCTCGCAGGTTGTATACATAAACGACACATAGGGTAGGCCTCTGACGGAGACAGCGCAGCGGACGGGTTCGGGTACAGATGACAGGTGCACTCGTCCATGGGCATACTTTAATTGGGCCAGTGTGCTGCCCACGCCCGTGCCCTCGATGGTTCTGATTTGCCGGCCTGGCGTCAGTGATAAGACCCGCTTCGCAGTGGCCAACGTAATGGTCAAATCCAGCGTCTTCAAATGAATTGTCGGGTAGCCTGACATGTTAAAATGCCCGGCCTCCATGGCCTTATCATGGGACAGGGTCCGCACTGCCTTTTGGAACGCCTGGTCGTATGGACCGCCTTCAAGCCTGTCAATGGATGCAGGTACAGTCTGGCCAACCATAATCTCTCCGACACCCATTGGGTTGATAAAGCGAGCTCGGTTGGCATCGGTCTGCTCAATCTTCGGTTGTCTCTTACTGGGGATGATGGATGGGCTGCAGGTCAACCGGCCCGTCTGGGCATCAGTGACCACCTCCGACACGTTTTTTTTAACCGGTCTGGCACCGTTTGAGTCTTGGGCCAGAGCCAGGGGCGAGCCAAAAAGTCCGTGTAGCCCAATGAGCACCAGCCCACTGAATAAATAGAAACAGCCCCGACCCATTCCATTCATTGGCGGTTCGATCCAGTCTTCGGCGGACCGTCGGCTGTTTTTTCATCGGGACCAAACCAGTGATAGGTCAGGCCAAATGTATAGACGGGTGAATCGCTTAAAATCAGGCTCAGCTGGGCACCTACTTTGTCGGTGAAACGAAATGTCAAATCGGCGTACAAGCCAGCAGCAAACAAAGAGTCCTCGCTCCCGAGTTCGAGTTTTGGCTTGTTTGGGTCAACAGGATTGCAATCTTGAGGGTCTCGCAGACATTCCCATCGACTTACGGAATCGAGCATTGCGTGGCTAAAGAAGGTCAGGCCAAAGTGGCCCTCCCACCGATCAGACAAAAAGGCACCGCCCATTTTAAAGCCTTCCACAGCAATGATGGGATCATCGGCAAGGTACTGAGCTTCAAAATATGCACTGTCTTGGAGACCGATCTGCAATCGCGCCCAGGGTAGAAGTAAGTGGTCATCTCCATCATTGAGTTGCAGGTAGCTGGCACCACCAAAAAGTCCAAAATATTGCCATTGGTACCCTGCGCCCGAACTGAGTCCAATGAGTCGATAACGATCCCGACCTCGGATGGTAGCGAGTCCACTTTGACTCGCCGCCGAAGATTCGGGCATTGCAATATACGACCGCAATTCGGTGGTCCGCCCTTCCGTCATGCGCACACTGCCCATGACAGCCAGGCCGTTCTTTTTTCGGTAGTCAATCTTGGCACCACCTCCAAATTGGTCGTCTTTTTGACGATAATCAGGCTGCCCGTCACACCCACTCACAGTGTTGACCGGCCGCTTTGAATGACCATCCACCGTCACCGTGGTTTTATCTTTGGAACGCTGAATACTTCCGCAGTCGATGATAAAGATAAAAAATGGCATTAACCATTTGAATTTTAGACGCCGATTCTTGGATTTTGATTGAACTGGCATAAGACCCCTACTCTGCCTTCTCACGCTCAGGATACAGTGGCACAAAACTCAGAACCGGTAAATCTTGGTCTACCTGATGCAGGTCACAAACAAAACGGCCTTGAGCGTAAGCGATTCGGATCCAGTAATTTTTGTTTGGTGCCGGACGGGTCGCAGAAATAACCAAAACCGACGGTCGCCAAGGCGCTTAATCTGCGCTATCGTCCCGCTGCTGGATGGACGGGCATAGGCATGAACGACGAGAGCGATTACGACGATTCGACCGAAGAGTTGACCATACCCATTGAGGTCATCCACGACGTTCTGGGCGGTCGCGGCAGCGAGCAGGACCACGCCCTCTTTCAGGCATGGGTGGAGAGTGCCGCCAATGCATCGGGACCCGGTGCAACTCATGTGCTGGACGGAAAACCAACCCATCCACTCCCTGTCAGCATGCTGGCCATGCTCCAAGATTGGGATAAAAAACAGAAGAATGAACTTGTCGAACGAGACCTGTTGGGCGAAGGCGGCATGGCCGTCGTCTATCTCGCCGACCAGACGATCCCACCTCGGCAAGTTGCCGTAAAACGGCTCAGAGAAAATACAGTCGAGCGCGCTCAAAACCTTTTTGCCGAAGCGCTTTTGACCGGTGCCTTAGAACATCCGAATATCATTCCTGTTCATTCCATCAGAGTGGATCCGGTCAAAGGACCGGAGGTGGTCTTGAAGCGAGTTGAGGGTATCTCACTGTCAGAAGCGTACGCTGAAGATGGGTCCAGTGAAGCGGGTCTACGGCGGCTACTGCCCAAACTATTGCAGGTCTGCAATGCCCTTGAGTATGCCCACGCGCGCAACATTTACCACCGCGACATCAAAGCCGAAAACATCATGGTGGGTCAGTACGGCGAGGTTTATCTACTCGATTGGGGCATCGCCATCGATAAAAATGCAGAACTCGGTGTCAATCGTGGCACCGTTGGCACACCGCATTATATCGCACCCGAAATGTTATCCGGTGAGCCTGACGACATCGATGCGCGAACCGATGTCTATCTCTTGGGTGCAACGCTCCATTTTCTACTGACGGGGGAACCGCGGCATAATGCACCGACGACATTAGGATCAGCGGTTATGGCCTCGCTGTCTAAACCCGCTGTCTATCCAGGGACGGTTTTTCCTGAATTGGGTCTACTGGCCAATCGCGCGTGTGCTCTGGAGCCAGATGAACGCCCACAAACGGTCTCAGACTTCAGGCAAGCTGTTGAAGACTGTCTGACCCATTGGGATGCGATTCGCACCGTCCAACTGGCTCAAGCAGACTTTGAATTTGTCATGACAGCGCGCGTGCCTGACACAGCACTAGGCGACATTGTTCGTCGTTTCGATGCGGCGGTCTTGCGATTTCAAGTCGCCTTATCCAGTTGGCCAGACTGCAAGGAGGCCGCCTCGCGTCTCACTCAAGTCCGCCTGGCGATGACCCGTCTCTATTTGGAGTCAAACGACGCGAAAGCGGCGAAATTATTGCTAAATCAAGTGTCCACAGAGGACACTGCTTATACCCGATCTATCCAGGACCTTCGGGCGGCCGTCGAACAGGCGAGCCAAAAAGAAAGCCGGGTCTATCAGCACGCAGCAGCCAATGACATTAGCACCTCAAAAACCGGTCGGCGACGCGCGGCTTTTGCCATGCTGGCGGTATGCGCCATCGCCGTCGCCGTCACAAGCTATCAGCAGGTCAGCGAAAAGGTGAGCCGTACGGCTGGACAAGGCCTAGGGATCTGGCTCATCGGGACTGTCATTGTTGTCGGTGTCTTATTTTTTAATCGGCGAGTGATGCTTGAGAATGACGCCGGCCGACGTGCCATGCTCCTTCTCATTCTCGCCCCCGTTTTAATCGCGGCCATTCGAACGGTTGTCTATATACACGACCTCAACCCAGTCCTCATTCATCCCATTGAAACCTTTGCTATCGCTCATGTGTGCGCCACCTCCGTCGAGGTGTTCCCGAAGGGGCCCTACTTCGCCATCGCTGCCATGGGTTTGGGTATTTTGGGACTGCTGGTTCCGGATGTCGCCTACGCGAGCTTTGTGACCGCTCTCCTGATGGGCTGCATCGGTTTCGTCTGGCAGAGACTAAACTCCCTTAAGTAAGTTCAGACCAGAGCCAAATAGACGGGCTTTTCCACAGTGGCCTTTGTCTCATGGGCGTTTAGGTCCATCGAGTCTGCCGCCCACTATGGAATGACTGTGACCAATCGACTTACGTGTCCAACACTGACGCCATCGAAGACATCCAATTCCACCCTGTATGAACCCGGTTCGTCGAATGTCAACGTGAGCGTCGGTGTTGTCGTTGGAAAACCCAATGACTCTCCATCGACCGAAAACCCAAATCCTTGTATGTCCCGAGCGTGCTCTGTACGCGCTCTGTAGGTCGTCGGCACACCGACAGCCGTCTGCAGTGGACCGGTGAGATGAACGGACATCAGGCGCTGCGCTTGCTGTGCGACCGAGTCTGCACAGCTGAAATACGCAAGACCCCCCGTATAAGATACGAGAACACCTTCGCCGCTAGGGTCTAATCGGACCCCGACGGGTTCGTTGCCGGCGTTGCCCCAGTGTTCTGCACCTGTAGCATCAAAATTCAACGTCTCTAAGGTATGTAGTCTCTCGCCTGAATCGGCGCGTTCAATGACAACCTGACCTTGGGTGTTTAGGTGGGCGAATAATCTGCCATCATGAGAAAATGTAAGCGGCGATACGTCAACGGGCATGTAGCTCAATCGATTAAGGCCCAAAATGCTGATGTCATCACGACTTGGCATATCAGTGAGTTCGGGAAAACGCCATTGATGCAATTCTGCTTTGGCCTGTCCATGCTCATCAGGCCGAGTGATAACCGCCAACAGACGGGTCTCATCATGATTGAATGCGAGATTAAACACACGACTCAAGGGCCCACTCGGAAGCTGCATCTCAACCTGGTCTTTCAGATCAAAGAGTCTCATTTCATGTCGGTAACTCTGGGTCAGTACGAGATAGCGACCGTCTTCGCTCAAGACTCTGGACTCAAATCCAAAAAATGGGTTGTAAAGACAGTCTCCTGGCACGGTCATCTCAGAGACGATGGCGCCCGTGTCGACATCAATGGTTCGAAGCCGGGTATCACGGGTTCGCGCTGATGTCCGAATACAGTCGGATAAAACAGCGGCGTGTCCATTTTGGCTGATCAGCAGCTGCGGTCGGTACAGGTCGTCTTCCAAGTCCATGCGCCAAACCTCGGCTATCATCATGTTCCGAGCGACCAAATCCATAGGTTCGTTGCCCCGACATTCGCCTTGGCATTGTCGCTCTAGGCTGACACTCAGACCGCCTGTTGAATTCATCATTCGAGGAAGCGCATCCGTCTCAATTTGGAAGAGTGGTTGTCCATCAGCCGTCCTGTAGGCTGTCGCAAAAGCGCCATCTAAAGAGTGCGTTCTAAGCAGGTCAGAGTCAAAACTGGCACCGTAGACCATGTGCCCACTGCGAGACAGTTTTGCGGACTGAATGCCATTGTAGAGGTCGCCTCCATCATGGGCCCAGCGTGGACTGAGGTCACAATCAGGGTCACCGAGCTGGACTGGCTTTGGCAATTGAATCGGGCAGTCGAGACACCCAGTAAACACCGTGGCGTTGCGGGTAATCATACGACCCATTTCACTGATGGCATCAAGGTAATGCGTTGGTGGGCTCTCCTCAGTCGGGATGTGGCCCATAAACTCTGGGCGTCGCTGATCACTGGCGTCAATGACCTCCGTATCCTCGATGGACACGGCATCAACAATACACCCCGTGGACATCAGTAAACTCAAGCCCGTAAACAACGCACAT
>PCCS01000009.1 GCA_002731825.1 Myxococcales bacterium | reverse complement strand
CCCTGACCCCTGGAAAAAAGTAAAGCAGTTTCGCTTTAAGTATGTCCCGTCTGATAAGTACCGCTTTACTCCCAAAAAGAAATTTGAAGTGCAGATTGAGCCAAAAGTCTACTCCACCGCCGATTGCATCGAAGACATCGTCAATCTGTGTAAGGAAGAGTATCAAAAGGAATTTCAGGGATTGACATCCCGCAATCAAAAACGCGCATCTCGAAGTAGAAAAAAAGCTCTTGATGCAATTAATTTTGAGGCTACAACTAGGTGCAAGACGATACCCGCTGAATGGTCTGCTCTCGCGGACGATTCTGTCTGGCGTACGAAATAGGTGCTCGGAATAGGTGCCCAAAAATGTGTCTGACACCGAATAAGGCAGCACCGAATAAGGCACCGCATAAGGAGGTCAGACTATCTTCGGCTGCGATTGAGGTGCGGGCAGGTGATTTGGTTTCCGCGCCGCTGGCGGGCGTCAAGAACGGTGAGGGGTGCTCAGTCTGGCTCGGACCCGTAAGGCAAGAACCTTGACCGTCACCGCTGCCAGTACCCAGATAAAGGTCGTCGAAGCGCAGACTGGCTGTCCCAGTAAAGACCAGTTGTCAGCCGCCATTTGTAATCTGCCAACGGGTATAGTGCCGGCGACCTATACCAAAAAATGTGTCTGGCACCTAATCTCGGGGCGAGGGCGCACCGTGCAGCATAGGTATCGAGAGCTTTGTCTATGGGCCAGCGCTCTCATGTGAGATAGGCTCCAATCTTTGCGGCGAGTGCCGAACGTCTGCTTTTTTGGGCAAACGCTGCGCTGGTAACGCCGATTGCATAGGTGACTACGTATGTATAGACGGTCGCTGCACGCCTCGAGGTCGCCCGGGAGACGCCTGCGAGGAAAGCCGCCAATGTGCTGTGGGCACGCGCTGCGAGGACAGCGTTTGCCGGAGCTTTATCCGGGCGCGTTTAGGTGAGCCTTGCGATCAAATCCGTCGTTGCCCATACCGCTCCGTTTGCTCTGGAGGCGTGTGTGTCAAGACGAGTGCGCTCGGTGAGTCCTGCACGCCCAATGTTGGCTGCATGTCAGGGTTTTGTGATGAGGTCTGTCGCCCACTCAAGAGCATCGGCACGCCCTGTGAATCTGCAATGGAATGTCGCCATGGGCGGTGTACCGAAGGGGAGTGCGGCCCAACAATCTCCGCGTGTCTAACGCCTTCGTCCGACTAGATCTGGACTGGGCACTTATTTCGATAAAAAGTCGTATTGAACGTTTTGGGACGTACCGGTGTTCGTCATTTTGTCCGGTCAGTCAAGGCAGCGGACGTCTACAAAAATCCATGCTTAACTCAGACGGTTACGCGAGCTGCCAATGGTGCGCTCGCAAAAATGAGTCTGGATGATTGTGCGTTAAAGGGAGGCCTTGGCCTGAAGACGACGCACAGCAGGCATCGCCACTAATTCAGCAAAGAAGACACCGTAGAGTGGGGCGAGTAAGAGCGTTGAGAATGCGGGGCTAAAATCCGACCAATCATCCAAACCGCGAGTCAGATTAATCGCGCCAATGAGAGCCGTTATAATCCCTACGCCCAAGAAGGCACGACGCAATGTCTGCAGTACATGGGCAGAGTCAGCGTAGGTTTCAGTGTCTGCGTTTTTATTGAGGAGTCCATGACCACATGCCTGCCAAAGGCGGCTGCCATGAGCAGAATAGGCAAAGGCGAAGCCACCGCCGAACACAATCAGGAGCGTCGGTTGGTCCAGGAAATAACCAAGTTCTCCACCGAGAACAACCCCCAGGAGCAAAAGGGCAAAGCCTATCATGAACCCAATCAAACGCATCGGCCTACCCTCCTGTTTTTGAACCGGTTGACAGTGTAGCGGAGGGCCTTTCATTTCCGAAGGCGGTGCTTCACGAATATGACAACGGGCCCTCGCCCCAGCTCATAGCTGAGCGGTCAATGTCGCTTACGCGGCTTTACACGACCCTATTCGTCCGCGCTCATACTCCATTTAAACTCCATTCTTGAATCTCTCCGCAGTACTCGAATCCCTGTCGGTCAACAATTGGAGACGAGCTGTCTTCGCGAGCCAAGAGGCCAATGTGGTCAATGCCTATTGATCGAGCATGTGCGACCCACGCCGCCACAAAGGCGGGGTAAGCACCCCGTCCGCGGGCTGACTCCAATGTGCCTCCGGCGAACATAAAGGCGACTTTCAGCTCTGGATACAGCGATATGCCTGCCTGACTGAGTGGCGCCTCAGTCTGAGCATCCATGGCGAGACATTGCCTGACACGCGATTTGAGTTCCCCTGAGGATGGAGTGAATCGCACGATGCTGAATCGACCCCCATTCAGGTAAAAACAATGATCAGCCCCCTGGTAGACTGCAGCAGAGTCCGGAAGCAACCAGGTCTGTTCCTGAGCTTTTTCAAGTCGCTCAATCAGCGTCATTCGCTCTTCTGACTGTTTCGCTTGAGGATATGTTGACAGCAGGGTTCAGCGAGTCCGTAAGATGGTACGATCGATTCATCTACACTTGCGTTTTAAGACCAGACATTTATTGGACCGGCACTGTTTTGATCGTGTGCATTTTGCTCCAGATTTACGCTTTTTCTGACACTCATGTTTCTTTACATTGAGTAACCCTTTACTGCAGTAGGCCCCAGATTTACAGTCCGCATCTTTCCTGCATTCATTGGCCTTGGCACAGCGCTTCCACCATGCGCACCGGCCCGACTTGCATTGTTTTTTGGTCAGGCAGGTTTTGCCATTGGACTTGAGACTTTTGCAGGTGTTTTTGCCTCCGAGAGTCCCTGATTTACAGTATTGGCCGCTCTTGCAGTCTGCCGTCTTGGTACACCCATGGGGGTCTCGGCAGATGCCTACAGCACAACGCCCGGACGTGCATTGCCTCCAAGAGAGACACGCCTTACCCTTGGCCTTTTTGGTTTTGCACTTACCCTTACCGAGGCCTGCGATCCCTGTTGTGCAATAGGTGCCGGCAGCACAGTCTACATCCTGTCGGCATTGTCCTGTCTGGGCGGCAACGGGGTGTACCTCAGTGATGTAATAGCCGTATTTGCCGTAGGTTCTCATGTAATCGTAACTCAACCGAAGATACCCACCATAGCCTCTAAAGACCCCCCACGAATTCTTCACGATGAAGTATTGCTTCGCTCGGTTATAGCCCACGAGTACCATCGCATGACCCCCATCGGATTCGAGTGGGTCTCCGGATTCGTCCAGTTTCACATCGATAATCGTACGGAGTTTTGTCCAGCCCACAACATGCACACCGATGACAATTGGGTAACCTGCGGCCACGATTGACTCAAGGTAGCCGGGGTTGTTGATCCACTTTCCTGCATCAGCGGACAGCTCATCTTTTCGGAAAATCAGTTGAGATGACTTAATTCGATACTGCGCATTCCGTTCGGCTTTTTTTGGTCTCACGTCCTTGTCAGACTGTACCGGGCATCCCATTTTACGCTTGGATTCGTAGCGCCAATACGTCTCCTTGGAGATGGCTTCTTTGGTGAGATATTCGGCCGCCTTATAGGTCAGAAGGCCATCATCACAATGGGTCTCTCCCTTACCCTCTTCTTTTTTCATTAGATAGAACGCGTCTTGCTCTGACAGGTTCTCTCCCTTCTTGAAAGCGCGGTCGCCATAGGCGTATTCAAGGGCTGAGACCGATGCAAAGGCAACACATGTCCCTCGTGAACGTTGATTTTTAATGGGGGTCATATGGGATTTAAGGCTGGCCTTGACCGGTGGCCTCTTACCACCCGTCTTGCCATCGATATATCGTGCATAGTCTCTCATGCGCGGTGGTAATTTCAGCGATTTGGAGAGTTCACGGGCTTTGGGTTTGACCCTCATGGTTCGCAGGGGCATCAGAGTGATGGGACCTCGCTTATCTAGGACGAGACGCTTGCCTCCATTCTTCTTTCCGCTGCGCATAACCGCTCTTAAAGCCTTACGATTTATCTTTTTCTTAGATGCTTTGAAGCGCGCCTTGAGGACCGCTGACACCTTTGGTTTATCTTGAGCGAACGCATCATTTGAGCTCACGAAAATGAGTGCGAGCGCCAGCAAATAGATTTTGCCGTGTATCATTTACCCCCTCCAATCAATGTCATCATAAACTCAATGTGATGTTCAAAGAGACCACGTACCTATCGGATATCGTGCTCCGATGGACCATAACACTTAGGTCATCTAATGTACCCAGGTTCCACAGACTTGTCGGCCGATACGAACTCACATACTGGTTTGTCTCGTATAATCGACGTTATTCAAACCGGTTGATACTCGCCAAGGGGCTTTTGCGATGTCTATTCTGCCGCCGAGTTTGGCCTTGTTTGTCCCGGGCCCCATTTACGTCTACCTCGGTATCGTCGATTCATCGATTCATTGTCATTCAATCGGACCGTGAGGTGACTGTTGCCACAGCGACTATTTGCGCTGGTGAGGGTCTTTTAGAACGAGGATAATTCACTTAAACTGCTCGAGCGTAGAATCCGACGCAAAACGTCCCTTTAAGAGACGCGTTGCAGCATCATCGTGGTGGTTTGCTGATGGGCTCAGCCAAATGCAACTTAAAGATCGTGTCGACAGCTGATCAACTGGTGGTCGAGTGGCGCCGTTAAATCTTGAGTGGCCAACTCAATCACGCACGATCCATCTGATTTCCGCGTTCTCTTGGTCTTGTTTTTAACTCTAGGCCTCATTGCTTGCTAAGAGGATTCATAGGGCGATTGGGACCCTGCTGACTCTCACAGGTCCATCTGGTCTCAGTCAGACCATTGATTGGCCTGGCCGGTTTATTGAGGGCGGGCTTGTTCTCAAGGACTAACGATGGTTGGGTCCTCGATGTCCCGAGATTGACAGCCCATGGGCCCCGTCAGCGGGTTACAGCGCGAGGGCTGACCGCCGGGGATCGTCACGCCATACTGCATCTCGTCGCCGGGATAAGGAAAATCTGTACTGATGAAGTGCGCACCACTCTCGAGGGCGGCTTCGAACTGTCTGTAATCGAGGGCGCGGGCTTGCTCACCATCGGAGTCGGCTCGAGTTCGCACCAGGTGACCGGCTTGGACCGTGCGTTGGATGCGGTCGAATCCCCCGATGGGTCCATTGATAGAATGGTAGGCGGCAATGGGCAGGTCGATGTCGCCATAGGCATCGGGAAAGAGGACCCGGCCTGCCGTTGTGGTCTGGTCCCGAGTATAGAGTGCCCGCAACCGGCCGCCTGTGTGTAAAACGAAGAGTGACCGTCCCCGGAGTCTGCTCAATTTAGGCCAGCCATTGGTCTCGATTGCGTCTCGGAGATTGGCGGACTGACCCCGCAGCAGGTCTGGATAAACCAGTCTATCCCAAGGCCAGACCGATAGAATCTGACTCTCCAAGTCTCTCAGCAGATTCAAATGGCTGTCTTTGGAATGAGGCCCCTTGATTTCGATGAGAATGAGGAGCGGGTGATGGGCCCGGTGTCTGTCAGACCATAATTTCATGGTCCTCAAGCACGTGGGTAAAGTGTCGCAGGTGGTCTCCTGATCGATGGCGTAGACATGGTAGACCTCAAACACGCGCTCTTGCGGTTCATAATAGACATCTAATTCAAATTGTCGGACGCCCTGCTCACCCAATTGTTGATCTAAAGGAAGATGACTGTATTGCCAGGCCGGGACTTGAATTTCAGGCTCCAAATGATAGCTGTTGTGGGTCCCTAGGGCTTGTAGGTGCGAGAAATTGAGTTCGTCATCGCGGCGATGGCGAAACGCATCGGGGAGTCCGTCTCTCTCGTCCATCGTCACGCCCCAGTCCGGTAGGCCGCGATCGCCGATTTCTCTCTGTAAAACGTCCGTGGGTGTGGCATCCATGGGTGTTGGCAGCGTCGCATCCGCTAAGCCGCTGTCGAGGGTCTCGCCAGCATCGACAGGCATTCTATTCGGATGGACGTCATTGTCCTCGGACGTACAGCCGGTAGACATCACACACAGCACCAGCAAGACTGCCGAAAAATTAACTCGCTTTGGCCCCACCATACCTCACAGACAGCGCCCATATGGTCGCCTTGGGCTCTCTGTTGACTCGCTACCTATCAATTATCGCCATTTTTAGCTGCGCCCTACAAGTCCCTGCAGACCGGCACCTTTATTGGGCGCCTTAATCGGCTTAGGACTCAGTACGCCGCGAACAGTGGAGTCATGCTCGACAAAGGGCAATATTGAGGGACTCGCGGTTTTACCGAATCACTTGTCGGTAGGCATGCTCTCTGAATCGATGGGCTTTACTCGGTACTCAGAAGGAGGCTAAGACCCACTTGAACGTCTTGGAGAGAATTCGATCGTAATCTACGAGCATGCGATCGTGACTGAGTAGGACGCCGGCGCTCGTGTCAACACTGCCGGCGCCGATGACTCTCCTAGAGTCTGAAGGCAGTCTCGATGCTTGTGATGGTGAACCACCTGAGACAGTCGAGACCGGCATAGAGTTGTCCGCCCTACCTGTCTCGTTCGCGTTTGCAGTGCTTAAGTTAGGTGGCTTGTCCTGAGTTCAGGTCGGCCATGCCCGAGCTGACTCGCACGTTGCGCAGACACCGGGTGCTGGTTACTGAGTTGTACTCGCTGCAACGGGTGCCTCACGACGTCGAGTGCAAACTCCAAGAACCACGAGACCAAAAAAGAGGAAGAGCGTGGGTCCACTGCGTTCATTCATGGTGCTGCCAACCGAGCATCCACCGCTGCGACTGGAGCTGGATGTCGACACGGTAAATTCCGTATTCGTGTCATCGGATGCGGATGGACTATTCGAATCGGCGCCACTATCAACGGCCGATGTTTGTTGCGGTCCACTATCTGCGGCTGCCACTTCCCCATCGACGGGTGATGGCGCCGCCATCCATGCGTCTACGACCATGGCATCTCCTGACGCCAAGGCCATATCGTCTGGCTCGACTCCATCGCTTTCACAGCCTTCAGCCCGTTCACCACAGGTCCAACCGGGATTGACTGTTCGGCAGTCTGCGCTGCAGCCACCGCTATCGAGTGCCTCCCTGTCGTCACACACTTCTCCGAGATTGTCGTCAACCCACCCATCGCCACATGCCGATCGCATACAGCTATCTGGGCGGTGCTCCCAGGGGACCTGACCCGCAGGACAGCCATGGCGTTCGCAGATATCGAAGAAACCGCGTGGGCAGTCGACGTCGCGGACCGTGCATCCACAATCACAGATCCCATCTTCATACCATTGTGGGTCGCAGCTCCAATTAGCCGGTGCATTATTGGGTGGCACAGACAGATCGCTCGCCTGCCCCATATCGGGGCCTCCATCGACGGTTTGAGCCATGTCCACATTTGCGTCCATGGGCATCGCTAGACCAGAATCTGCCTCAGCCTCAGCCTCAGCATCCTGGGCCATGGCTGCACCACTGACAGCCCAAATTAGATGTATCGAGATTAGAATTACGAGCCGGCACGCGGTCATGTTGCCCCCTAGACCAAGTCTTGTTTTTGTGAATTCATCTCAATCGTTCGAATGCGCCTAAGACCACCTCGGTCTCAGCATTGACTCGCGGACTGATGCTTTGCTCGGTGCCAAAATAGCCAAACATGCGCTGATTTTGCGTATTTGCATAGACGTCCGGAATCGTCAGACCGAGTTGTCCGTCGACAAAGTATGCTGATGCTGTCGCCATGTGACACGAGGCACAATCGACGGTGCCTGTATCGTGAACGCTGGGGTCTAAGAGTCGATGCAAGCCTGCGTGGGCCGATTCTGTCTCGTCTAGACTCATCTCATCTCGCACATACAACTCCATGAAGCGAGCGGCTTGGGTTTCAATAACCGGTTCTGGGAGAATGGATGCATCGAGGGTTTCGGTGCCGCCAAGGCTGGTCAAGTGCTGTTCATGATCATCGACCCCGACCAATTCATGGTGTCGCAGAGTGCCGTTGACCACATCAAATCCGCCAAATGACCATGCTTCATCTGAGGCATGCACCGATACGAACGTAATCCGTGAAAGCCGGTTCGATCCAAGAGCTGGCAAAAGCAGGTCAGCGGCTGATGCAGCCATGGGGTGTTGTCCAATGACCGTGTCACCGCCTTCATCGATTCGAAGCTGAGCGAGCGCTTGCGCGAGTGCGTTGAGTTCGTCTCGTGGGACGCGATAAAAGGCATGGATGGTTGCATCGCGCGCTGCGTACTCGTCAGCCGAACCGATGACGGGTTGCAACACGATCCGGATTTGGGATTCGCANTCTNCGGTGTTGTGCGATTCAACAAAACACGGATCGAGCCGGACNCCGACNACATCGAGGTTTTGATAAATCGTGTCGGCGTCGTCTATTCGCGTCAGGGCCTCGAGTCGATCGAAATACGGCCTCGGTAACAATGGGCCATGTCCGCCTGTCGTCTCAGCACCAAACCCGTTGACTGCTCGCAACGGAATGAGAAAGGACACATCTGATGCCACTAACGGGATAGTCTCCGCCGGACCGTCGGGTCTGGTCTCGTCTTCGGACCCCGTGGTTTCACCGCCTCCATCGGGGGCGGGCGCAGCAGGTGGATCGACAGAACGAGCTGCATCGGCTACCCCTTGGGGTGTGTTTGACGACGCGTCCTCACCGCTCTCTGAACAGGCTGACGTGAACAGCGCTATGCTAAATATAAGGGCGATTCGTTTCCCCATGGAATACACCTCATCGAGCTCCTGATTTATCCACCCTTACGACTGACTCTCCAGATGGGAGCGACATGGGTTGAATGGGCAGAAATATACCCGCCGGGGGTATAATCTGTCAAACCAAGGTAGTTGGTTGTTCCGGCTAGGCCGTCGTGAGTACACACATGGAGATACGGTGTAATCTTATTTTGATTCCCCTCTCGGGGATTTTAAGCAGGACGATGGTTGGTCGCTTGATGGTACACGGTCGGCTTCTGTCTAAGATAAATGATCAGTTTGGACTGGGTTTCGTCCATACGGTTTCATTGTCTTACTCGGCTCGCAGGCCATTCAAATCATATTGGGACACAAAATCCCAAATCGTGCGATTCAAGTCAGCGCCGTCATTGTCTAAATCGAACCACACATGACCGCCATTGATGAACTTGTATCTGACGACAGACGTACCAGCCTGTCCACCGCTGTAGGTATTGCGCTCGATGGTCAGCCCTTGTGTCATCAGGGTATCCATGACCGGCGCATCGGTAATCCCGTTGTGGCTCGTCCAATGATTCACGGCTTCTTCAACAGAAATCATAAATCCAGGATAGCCATCGTAGGGTCGTTCAAAATCCTGGGTCCCATTGAAAATAACGACCGGTGTTGGGTGTGTGGGCATACAATTGGTGATCATATCGGTCCACATTAATCCGGCTACGGGTGCGATGGCCGCAATCCGATCACTGAGCTGACACGCCAGGCCATAGGCAAAGCCTGCGCCGTTGGAATAGCCTGTCGCATAGACGCGATCAGTATCAATATTCAGGCGTACAGACTCAGCATCGAGCATGGCGGCTGTAAATCCAAAATCATCTGCATCACTTTTGTTGGTCGGTGACGGCAGTAACATATTCCAGGTTTGCTCACCCTCGGTGATACTGCCTTCCGGGTAAATCAGAATGAACCCTTCTTCGTCTGCAAGTGCACGCATGTCGGCGATGGCGATTTGGCCATCGGCATTCATATCTCCACCATGAAAGTTCATGAGAGTGGGTGTGGGCGTACCGGGCGCATAGCCCTCGGGCACGTAGACTTTATAGTCCCGCATCACACCATCATGCATGAGCTGCTGAGTGCTCATGCCTCGCTCGACGTCGGGTCGTACAACCTCAGAATCTGCACCTGATGCATCGGGCATGGGTGCCGTCATCATATCGATCATGGGTGCCGCCATCGTATCGGTCATTGCAGTCCCGCTCCCTGCGTCTGTCATCGGTGCTCCGTCGAGCCCCCCAGAAGACGACCCTGCGTCTTCGCCACACCCGTGAATTAAGCCGAATGCCATGAGGCCTATGATCAGTCGTTGTTTTGCTTGCATCTCTGTCTCCTAAAATCCCTTTGCTGACAGTCAGACAGTCGAGGCGCATATCACGTCGCTCATCGGCGAACACTGAGCACTAGACGTCCTCATTTTAATCGTGAACAAAAACGTGATTACCCGCTCTGCGAGCCAGCTGCGTGCGAGTATAGCCCCGACATGAAAGCATGGAAATAGCCACCGGACGAATTTTTAGTCGACGCGTTTCTAGCTCTCAGCCTGTGCAGCCACAGCAAGGTGGTCCGCCCGGTCTAACTCGGACTCGAATTAGGATTTCGTACAGATGCAAAGTGACTGGTGATCTTAAGGATGGCGATGCCGAGAACGCCACTCGTTGCAAACAAGACCATCGATGATAGGCCGGGTGCAGAAATCGCGAC
>PCCS01000008.1 GCA_002731825.1 Myxococcales bacterium | reverse complement strand
AACGCGAGCGGGTCTACTGACATCGCCTATGAGAGACCGGTTTGGTGTCGTCGAACATTTGGAGTTCTATACACCTGACGAGCTGGCTAAAATTGTGTCGCGATCCGCAAGACTCCTCGGCGTTGAACTGAGGGACAGCGCCAATCTAGTGATCGCACAACGGTCACGAGGGACGCCTCGAATCGCCAACCGCCTGCTTAGACGCATTAGAGATATCGCCGAGGTACGCGCTGAGGGGGTTGTTACCGTCGATGTCGCTGAAGCTGCACTGGAACAACTGGATATTGACCAGGCAGGCTTTGATCGCATGGATAGGCGTCTGTTGCTGACCATGATCGACAAATTCGACGGAGGTCCCGTTGGCTTAGATACGATCGCCGCAGCCATCGGAGAGGAAAAACAAACGGTGGAAGATGTCTACGAGCCCTATCTCTTAAAAGAGGGCTATATTAAGCGGACGCAGCGGGGTCGCCTGGCAACACGTTTAGCCTACACACATTTCGGCCGTCCATGGGGTAGTCGACAAGAATCTCTTCTCTAATGACTGCCAAACTTGTCTCACTGTTGAGTCTGTACGCGCTCTGCATCAGCTGCTTTACTGCTTGCACACCAAAATCCCTCTCTGTGAAAGGGCAACAAGAACACGTTGTCGGGAACATCAAAGCACGCCTGACAGAGCAAGGTCTTCCCGTAGACCAGGCGTATCCGAGGGCCGATCGAGTACAAACGCGAATCGTTTGCTTCAAGCTCGATCGATTTCGAGGGGTCCAGTGGCAGACGGCATTTGGTCTCGAAAGCCGCGGACTCAGGATTTTCCAGTTCGACGGTGATGAAGCCGAGCAGAAACAGGCTCAAACGGATTGCCAATACCAGTTTCGAGTTTTTGTACAAACGCAGTCTGATCAAACGGGTACCGAGATCAAAGTCGGTTCAGACTGGTGGAAGCTGGCCCTGCAGTCGTGCGAAACCGTCAGCCAAGCAACTGCTCAATTGCGTTGCAAATACGATTACAGAAGTACGGCACCGCCCTATCATCCCGAGCGGTTCGTCTATGGAATTCTGGGAAACCTTTAGGGATAAAAGACATTGCCTATCGGATGGAGCCCCAAATCAGCTTTGCTCTTGCTCTTGTGTCTGCTAGATCCGATTGAGTCAGAAATAAAGTAGGTCTATTGAGTATGTTTGAGACGGTTCTCGTCGCCAATCGAGGCGAAATTGCAGCACGGATAGTTGATGTGCTGAGGCAAAATGAAATCAAAAGTATAGCGATTTACTCTGAAGCTGATGCCGAATCGCCTCATGTGAAGCGGGCTGACAAAGCCATTTGCATAGGACCAGCTCCAGTTGGTCAGAGCTATCTGAATCAAGATGCGATTATCCAAGTGGCGATTGCCGAATCTGTGGATGCGATTCATCCGGGATACGGCCTGCTGTCGGAAAATGCAGGCTTTGCCCGACGGTGTGAGGATGCGGGCATTCGGTTTATTGGCCCAACGTCCGAAGTGATAGAAGCAATGGGTGATAAGGTCATCGCGCGAGAGTCAGCTGAGCGAGCAGGCGTTCCGGTTGTACCAGGTTCGAAAGGACCGATTACGGACATAGATGCGGCACATGCGATCGCGGAACAAATTGGTTACCCAGTTCTCGTCAAGGCAGCAGGTGGCGGCGGCGGTATTGGTATGGCGCTCGTCAAAAGAGCGTCCAAGCTTCCAAGAGCCATCGAGAGTTGCCGAGATCGAGGTGAGAGCAGTTTCGGCAACGCCTCGGTTTATTTGGAAAAGTATATTGAGTCGCCACGTCACATCGAAGTACAGGTCTTATTTGATCAGCATGGGCATGGAATTCATTTATTCGAGCGCGAATGTACGCTGCAACGTCGCCACCAAAAAGTGATTGAAGAAGCGCCCTCGCCGTTTGTATCAACCCAAAATGGCTTGCGTGACGCACTGTGCAGTGCAGCCTTAAAGGCCGCTCATGCCATCGGGTATCGAAACGCCGGAACAGTTGAATTCGTGATGGCGCCTAGCGGCGAATTCTACTTCATTGAAATGAATACGCGACTCCAAGTCGAGCACCCTGTAACCGAAGCCATTACGGGTGTAGATCTCATCACATGGCAGCTCAAAATCGCGTCGGGCGAAAAGCTATCCATTGCGCAAGATGAACTCAAAATACAGGGCGCAGCTGTCGAGTGTCGACTCTACGCTGAGGAACCAGAAAAGATGTTTTTACCCAGGCCTGGTGAGATCGGTGAATTCAGTCCGCCAGAAATGGATGGTGTTCGCGTGGATAGCGGCGTAGAGAGTGGGGCCACCGTCACACAGTATTACGACCCGATGATCGCTAAACTCACCGCGCATAGCGACTCTCGAGAGACAGCTTTAGAACTTGCAGCCAGAGCACTCGATCAATTTAAGATTGAAAAGCTGACCACAAACCGTGTTTTCTTGGGTAAGGTGCTTCGGCATCCAGCCGTCCGCGAGGGCGAGTTTGACACAAAGTGGCTGGAGCGTTACGCGAAGGGTCAGTTGGACTGAGGAGAGAACAGATGGATATCAAAGCGCATATTACCGGGACAGTTTGGAAAATTGAGGCTCAAATTGGGGATGAACTAGACGAAGAAGATGTCGTTATGATCCTTGAATCCATGAAAATGGAAATGCCAATAGAAGCGCCGGCTGACGGCGTATTGACCGAGATCTTAGTCGAACCCAACCAGTCTGTCCAAGAGGGTCAAGTTGTCGCTCGGATGACCGAAGACTAACCCCCGACCTCTATCAAGTGCTCGGAAGGGCCAAGACCAACTCATTGAAGCAGTCCCCCCTGTGAGCGTAACTCTTGTAAGCATCGAATGATGACGCTGCCGGCGACAAGATGACGGCGTCGTTTGGTTGGGCAATAGACGCCGCATGATGCACGGCCTCGTTTAGGCTGACGCATGTGTCGATCGGTAACCGGCCATCTAGAGCAGCAGCCAGGCGTTCACTTGTCGGCCCGACTGTGTACACGTGTTTGGCGCGTCCTAGGGCGTCAAGAAACGGGGTTAGGTCGAGGTTCTTCTCATAGCCGCCGGTAATCACAATCTGATCCCGTTCGATGGCCTTTAGTCCGACCCCAGCCGCATGAGGATTGGTCGCCTTGGAGTCGTTGTACCAGTACACCCCGCGTTTTTGACAGACCAGTTGGAGTCTATGAGGTAGACCTTCGAATGACATCAGGCCATCAATGGCGGCCTCTCGGTCTAGTTCCAGGGCGTCCCCCACAGCTAAAGCCGCCAACGCATTGTTTATATTGTGCTGACCTGGGACTGAAAGCCGATTGGCATCCATGACCGGTTTTCCATCTTGGAGTAGCGCATGCCCATCAAAGCCCCACCCGGCTGACATTTCTTCAGGCCCAAAAAGAATACGGTGAACGCCGACGTTTGTTTTAAACTGACCTACATACGGATCATCGCCCCTCAGAATAGCATAGCTGTCCGGCACCATGTCTCTTAGGATTCGTTCCTTGGCTGCGATATAGGCCGCTTTATCGTGTTCAAAATACTCTGCATGGTCTTCAGCTATGTTTGTAACAACAGCAATTTGGGGGACAAACGTCGAGCATGACCAAAGTTGAAATGCACTGACTTCAATAACAAAGACATCATCGCCAGCCCCCGCCAAAACGCGCTCACAAAATGGCGTACCGATGTTGCCAGCAACGATGGCGCGCCGGCCTGTCCCATCTATCATTGAGCCGATCATCGCTGTGGTCGTACTTTTTCCATCCGTCCCTGTAATGGCGACGATAGGCGCCTTTGCAACGCCAGCAGCCAACTCGATTTCACTACAAAGGGTCACGCCACGAGAGAGCGCCTGTTTAAGAGCAGGTGTACTCGGCTTGATACCCGGACTCGGCACAAGTACATCCGCGCCGGCCAGGCTGTTACCTCCACATTCCAATGAAACCCTGGCATCAAGCTGACCCAAATTGAGCGAATCCATATGTCGGTTGTCACTCAAGATGACTTTAGCGCCAAGTTCAACCAGTAGATTAGCCGCGGCAATTCCGCTTCGAGCCGCGCCCCAAACGGCAACTGTACGCCCCTTAAAATTCACTGAATTGCACAATTTCTATCTTTGACCCATTGGTCGGCCATTCGGAAGAAGTCGTCCCCACCGAAGAAGATCACCATGTCGCCATCGCCAACGGCTTCTGATAGGAACGGCACGACATCATGATTCTCTGGCACATAATTGACTACGTTGTCAGCGTCACGCAAAACCTCGCAAAACCATGGTGTATCGATCCCATCCAGTGGCCGTTCTTCCGCTGCATACATTCGTGTAATCACAATTTCATCAGCGGTACTCAACGCATCACCATATTCATGGCCATGATACTTCATAAGGGTGAATCTATAGGGCTTGAACACACACCAAATTTTGTTGTGTTCCATTTTTTTAGCGCTATCGAGTACACGACGCATTCCAGTTGGATGTGAGATGTAATCTTTAACGATTGTAACCCCGCTTGACCGGTCAACGGTGAATCGATTCTCAAGGCCCTTGTACGTATCGAGTGCTGCCGAGACTTTTTCAAATGGCAGATCTAGATATTCAAGTAGAACAGCAATAGCACCGGCAGCATTGTCAGCATTATAGTTTCCAGGAATAGGCAAGCAGACGCGACCCAGTTTTTCGGACCGACGATATGCGGTGAAGGACACCTTATCTCCGTGGTCTGTAACCTCATCGGCTCTGTAGTCGAGGTCATCACCCGACGTTCCGTATTTTATGAAAGGTGCATGAATTTTACTGGCCAAACGTCGAACGCCTGGATCATCCCAGTTAAGCGCGAGACCCATCAATGACTCATTCTGGTTAATGAATGTCGCCATTGTTTCAATAATATCGCCAAGGCCATCATAAAAGTTGAGATGATCAACCTCTAAATTATTGACGACGACAATTTCCGGTCGCAAATTCAAGTGACTTCTGTCGCTCTCGTCGACCTCGGCGACCGCGAAAGGCTGGGTACCATTCCGAGCATTGAGCCGGTAGTTGTTGAGCAATCCGCCTATGATAAATGTCGGATCTAACCCAGCGTTAATCAGCGAATGAGTAATCATCGCCGACACTGTCCCCTTGCCGTGCGTTCCTGTGACACCAACGGCCCGATGCCCCTGCATGCACAGTCCCAGCATTTCCGAGCGATGCGCTTCGGGTATGCCCGCATCACGGGCAGCTTGTCTCTCAAGATTGTCGAACGGAACGGCAGTGGAGTGGACGACCACATCCGCACCATCGATATTGGTCGGTCTGTGACCAATGGTGACCGAAATACCCAGTTGCTCGAGCGCCTCGGTTAATTGACTTGCACGCACGTCCGAACCCTGTACCCTAACGCCCTGTTGGTGGAGGACACGAGCGACGGCGCTGACGCCGATGCCACCAATGCCAATAAAGTGATAAACTAGGTCACGAGACCACATGTGAAATCCTTTTTAGAAGTAGAGCCGTCGGTTTTATTATCTGCGTCTGGAGCATAGAGATGGGTGAACGTCTTTTCAATGGGGCTGGTAAGAGAATCGTCTCCTGTTTCCTCATCCTGCTATTTTGTGGGCTTTATGTCGGGTGTTCCAAGGACGAAAAAAAAGTCGAAGAAGTAAATAAAAAAGATGGGGGTCTCGCGAATCTGGCTGATTCCGGTCCCGTTCTAGCCGCCCCCGTAACCCCTTACGATCTGCTCAAGAGTTTGCCAAAACTCCCAAAAACATTGCTCGCTGAGCCAGGTACAACGGCGAAAGCGCTCAAGGCAAAGAAGGGCGTTGAGCCGTCATCGTATTCATCCCGCTGGTTAGTGGCAATGAATCCATCGCCAGAATTCAAAATGGTTCATTTTCAACTCAATAAAGAAGAAACTCACGTCGAAACCATCGTCGCAACCTTACACCCAGCCTATTCGGTCAAAGAGCGTGAAGAGGCTTTGATCGAAGTGGCCACCAAGAAGTTGGGTAAGGGTAAAGTACTAAAAGATAAGAAGAAAAAGATCGGTAGGCGCTGGTCTTTGATCGACTATGCTGTTCAAATCAGAACCGATAAAAAAGACAAGAGTCTCGAGCTTGTTTTTTCAAGACGCGGCCGTTTTGACCCGACCGCCCCCCCCCCCCTTGAAGCCGACCTCATTTTGAGGGAGAGTGGCGCCAACATTACGCAAATTAGGCAGACATAAAATGACGCATGCCCATATATTTTTAGTAGTTTTGTGTACGACTGCGTGTATGGCAGCGTGCCAGGAACACGCCGAATTCGCCCTCACACCAGCTCAACAAAAAAAAGTCGATGAACACATTTTTGTCGAGGCACCGAGTCCACAGAACCGCCTGGATGTGATCATAGAAGACCAAGTCAAACTCGTTGGCTATGACCTTGATAAGACACGCGTCAAAGCGGGTGAGAGTTTTACGATTACGTACTATTTAGAAGCACTAGCCGAACAAATGGCCGACAACAATATGTTTGTTCATTTTCAAGGTAAACGCGGCAATAGAAACGCCTGGATGAACCTAGATCATAATCCAGTCGAGGGTCTGCTTCCCCTGAGAAAACTCAAAAAGGGTCAGGTCGTCAAAGACACACAAAAAGTCCTCGTCAAAGCAGATTTCCCGTCTGGCAAAGCGTCAATTTATTGGGGCCTCTTTAGGGGAAACTACAGGCTTAAGGTATCAAACGTAGGCACGACCAAGACAGATCGTGAGGGCCGCGTTGTCGTTGCAAACCTGACGGTGATTGGTGCTAAACCAAAGCCGAAGCCCGTCGCAAGAGCTGCAAAGATGTCAGCCGCCGAAGGCATTCGACTGGATGGTAAACTCGACGAACCTGTCTGGAAAAGAGCGCGCTGGACAGCTTGGTGGACCCATCCAAGTGGCAAAAAGACGAAAGCGCCAAAAACTCGGGCCAAGTTTGCTTGGGATGAAGACAATCTTTACGTCGGAGTCGAGAGCATAGACGACGACGTGTGGGGCACCCTCACAAAACGAGATTCAAATACGTGGGAACAAGAGGTAATCGAATTATTCATTGATGCTGACGGCGACAAGAAAGATTACCTTGAGCTTCAAGTTACACCGGCCAACGTCGTCTTCGACGCGAAGTTTTCACGGCACCGAAGTCCACTTGGGCCTGCAAGAGGCTGGAATATGACAGGCCTTAAAACGGCGGTCCATGTAGACGGAACCCTGAACAAGCGAGATGATAAAGATAGGAGATGGACGGTAGAAATGCTGATTCCAGCAGCCGAAGTACCAGGTGCAAAGCATCCAATCGATGCCGGACACTCTTGGAAGGCAAATCTATTTCGCTTTGACTGGCCTAAAGCGCAGAAACGTCAGAGCGCTGCTTCATTTTCACCACCAATCGTACCGGATTTTCATTCTTTAGACGCATTCGGAACCATTAAATTTCAAGGAAAAAAACCGGCTATAAAGTTGGGTAAACCAGGAAAAGGTCTCATCCGAACTTTCAAAGAAACTTTGCCAAAGCGACCTATACCGACTTTAAGGCCCTCTAGCGGCCCCCCTCCAAAAAGCACTCAAAAAACAAATAAAACCCAGTAAATTCAAAAGGTAAGACCTCTGTCCACAACATGCGTCTAAGTAGGTAATCGTAACCAAACTTGACACTTTGCGATACACGCAGACAATCATAAGCGGACCCTAGATTTTGGGGAGTAGGTAAATGTCCGGTTCTGATAAGAGAAAACAGAGTCTTTATTTCCCTGAGGATATGCTCAAGGAAATCCAAGCTGAAGCGGCACGACAAGACCGATCCTTGTCTTGGATTGTGCAGAAGGCATGGAAAATCGCTCGCAGTGAAATAAAAAAATATCCGTCGATCAATGACTTGCCGGACGGCTAGTCAAACGTTCGGATCTAAACTCAAACAGACTGCACCCGCCACACAGCCAACTTAGGATGTGTAGCCCAATGGGGGCAGTCCGTTTGCGTGTCCACCCTTCAGCGGGGTACGTCTACTGTGTGGAAGCGTAGATCACGATAAGTCGCATCAGCGCCTGTGCTGTCGTCCGAGATAAACTCGCAGCGCTCGCGACCATCTAAGACAGGCAACGGGTCTTTGCGAGTGCAATCGTATGCCCCTGTTTCTGGGTCGATGACCCAAATTGCTTTGCTGCCGACATTGTTCATGCGTTCCGCGGTAAACGCGATCTTCGATCCATCTCCAGACAGCGCAAAGTCTCCAATGTTGTGATTGCTCCAGTGGCTTGCCCGAAGATTATTTGTCACATTCTCCACATCGCCCGCTAGCAGACGATTGACTCTAAGAATGTCATAATCATCGCGATTAGTTGGCGGGTCACCTCGTCGACTACACGGTCCATGGGCCAGAAAATAAATCCATTCAGAATCAGTAGAGAAAACTGGATTAAAGCGTACTTCATTGAATGCGAGATTACCCATACGCCTACAATCACCATCAGGGTGTGTCTCGCCCTCGAAAAGAGAGATGGCTTGAGGTGGCGGAGGCGATGGTACGGCTTGCAGCGTGTTGAGACGCCACATGAATGCATCGTTTGTGAAGACTGCTAAATACCCAGCATCCGGCGACAGTCCAATAGGAAGTCGTCCCGAGAATTGTGACCCCGTCTGATTTTGCTCTCCAAAGGTGTAGAGCGTCTGCTGAGCCGTCGTACCAATGTTAAAGAACTTGAGTGTCATCGTCGACAAGGTGGTTTCAATTAAGATAATCAGCGAACCTTCAGACGTGACTCGAAAGCCTCCATTCGTTGTTATGACACCTGCCAAGTTTTTGCAGCTCGGGCTCGCATCACCGCAATTGGCTTCATCATAGCCTGCAACCGGTTCAGTATAGACATCGATCGTACCCGTGCCGCCCATTTGCTGTCCTTGACTGTAGACGATCTGCGGAATGACGCCCTCGTCTGGTGCGTCCGGATTGGGTACATATTCCGTGAATTCGAAGTTTCGTGCGAGTCGCTCAGCAACAACCCGTGTGTCTTCAATGCGAATTCTTTTTTGTCCAATATCGACAGGTGCCACCTTCAAGGAACCACCGGTGCCGATCCAACCAACCCAAGTCATGTCTGAGTTCAGGCGACATAGGCTCGTTGCGCAATCAACGCCCCCTTCTCCTTGGCCGGCGGTTAAATTGATTTCCTCATCGTCAACAAAATCATATGCAACCAAATCGAGACGCGGTGTTCCTCCCCCGCTCGGCGTCACCTGCTTGATATATGACAAGCGCAATTGTTCTTCAGTCGGTCCGGATGAGCTAGAGCCATCGTTCGCCACGCCACCATCCGTTTGACTGTCGCCGCCAATGACCCGCTGGTCCAGGCGAACATCCCCTGTGCTGCCCTCCTCCCCACATCCGGAAATCAGAAAAGCTGCAAGTACAACCGTCAAAGCCACTATTTTGCGCATCATGGCGCTCCTTTTCGCTGAGTTCGCTTCCGCGAACAACTAATGGGATAAGCCTTTTTGGCGACCCGATAACACACTCTTCCACGGAGTATTCCATGGACTGTTTGCGAAATAGTATTTTGACCTCGGCCTTGGAATCAAGGCAGAGTCTTGATTAATCTCAAGTGAAGTTGATAATTTTTGGAGAATTTGATGTCAGAATCGCCACAAAACAAACAACTTACCATCTGTTGGAAGTCTGTTTTGTTGGTCGCTTGCCTAACTGTATTTGGTTGCGGTGAGTGTGAAGAAGACTATGATTGCCCTGGAATGCTCGTCTGCAATCCGTCAAGCAACCAATGTGAGGCCTTTGTTTGCCGCAACAATAGGGATTGTGAAGTCGGCTATACATGTAGCGAAAATCGATGTGAGCAAAGCCCTGAAACAAGGCAATCTGGGAACGCAGATGAGCTAGAGCTTCAAAGGCGGTAGTTCGCCCGGCAGCTCGCTCGCCCGAGTCGAGGGAAAGCCTGCGAGCCCCAAGATGCACTCGCAGGCAACTGACTATCTAGCCCACGCTACTCTGACTCAAAGCACGTCGGCGTCGAACTTCGAATAATGCCTCGTCAGCATTGTGCAATAGAGTGTCCGAAGACATGCCTGTTTCATACTGAGCATGTCCAATGGACACCGATAGCGGTCGGCCGCCAAGTGTAATCTGCTCAGCGCTCGACGTGATTGACTCAACCAACTTGATGACCTCAATTTGATCAATCTCAGGTAGAATGAAAACAAATTCGTTGGTGGCAATGCGACCAACAATATCAAACCCCCTGTCTAAACTGAGCGCGAGTTCGGAGAAGGTTTGTAAGGCCCCATCGCCCTCAACTGTTCCGGCAAAGGCGTCAAAGTCTTCGATCTCACACAAGAGGACAGCCAGTTCGCGTTCCGTAGACAAAGCTCGGTTACACTCTCGGTCAAGCTGATCAAAAACACCTCGCTGATTGATCAAGCCGGTCATTTCATCGCGGTCTGACTGCATCCTGAGGTTCTCGATGGCTGCAGCATTGTTAATGGCTGCCGCAAGCATAGGCATTAGACTGGCTAAGAGCCGCCTTACGCGTGGAGACAAAACCCAGTCAACGAAGCCGTACAGGGCAACGATTCCGACCGTCTGTCCGTCAAGCTTCATTTCATGCCACCAGAAACGGTACATGTAATCATCTCGTAGAACACCGTTTATTGGCGTCAGTTCGGCTCCCCGTCTCAAACGCAGCGCTTCACCTGGAAGCTCGGCATACTCGAGACTCGTCAACAAAGACGCACAGTCGTCGCGTACACTCCGTTCAGAAATCGGCAATAGTGGTTGCTGTCCAAAGACATGCAACATCGGCTCGAGGCCCTCCTCTTCCGGGGGAAGAATCAGGGTCACGACATCCGCTTGAGCCCATTTGTTTAATAAAGAGCAGACTCGATTTAACATTTGATCGAAATTGATCGGGTCGGCACATGCTTCAGCGCAAGCTACTTTGCGCTGTAAATCTTCAAATTCATCGCTACTAATCGCGTTATGGCGCATTGGCAATCTCCCTTGCTTCCGTGCAACCCACAACTATTCAAGCACCGTGCCAACTTTTATTTGTGCGTGTAGACAAAGGCATTCCAGGCGCCAGCAACCAAAATCGTCAGCAACATGACGCGGACTGTCTGGAACCTTGACGCGTTATGAGAGTCAACAGAACACTGTCGCCTGCCAAGCCATAACGGAGACAAACCAACATTCGCTTCAGACGCTTTGCTCCGCGCGCCCACAATGACACGGCCTCAGTTACTTTTCTTAATAATCGGTTTGGTGGCCTAGAATCGGACACTGACCAACGGAGCCGCAGACGTCTAGACATATAGATGAGGCAGGCGCATCGCCAGTCTGTTAGCCACAGACCTTGGTCGATCCAAACGCCGTTCTCGGACCGTATTATCACTGCGTCATTTCATTGATCACAAAGTGTGGATACTTACATTTAAATTACATCTAATTGATTACATAAAATTATTACAAAGTATTACAATATAGTCATTAAATAGACATTTATATATATAAAAACAATCTAAATTACATAAACAATTAAAAAAGACATTAATCCATATATTATAGGCATAAAAAACACGGGTAATTCAATTATTAAAAATACATAAAGTTATGAAATACTTGATATAATTAGCAGTTTAAGCCACTGCTTCTCATCCTTCTAAAAATAAGAGAAAATAGCTTAAGTCGAGCACATCCGATCCGATGTCTTGGGTGAACGCCAGGAGCGACTCGGTACCAAATCTCAAAGGTGAGATAGGGGTACTTAAACGGGAGCCTGATTCATCAAGGTGATGAGGCAGGCAGATAGCCCACGTCGCTTCTACAAAAAAAGCAACTACGGCATGGATGCCGACCTGCATAGCCACGATGGCGCCGCAGTGAATCTCAGGGAGAGATGATTATGGGCCTTTTTGTTATGACCAATGCGTCTTCACTTAACGCACAGCGTAACCTGACCGCCAACAGTCGGGGAATGAAGACAACCTACCAACGCCTTTCTTCAGGGCTTCGTATTAACTCAGCCGCCGATGACGCAGCTGGACTCGCAATCTCGACTCGCTTCACCAGCCAAATTCGAGGTTTGAACATGGCAATCCGCAACGCCAACGATGGTGTTAGTCTAGCTCAGACTGCTGAAGGTGCTTTGCAAGAGAGCACGGCCATTCTCCAACGGATGCGTGAGCTGTCTGTACAGGCCGCAAATGACGTCAACACGAGCGCTGACCGACGGTCTATCAACGATGAAATCGACCAGTTGGTTCAGGAACTCAATCGTATCGGTGACACAACGACCTTCAACTCCCACAAGATCTTGAATGGCGACTTCATTCAAAACTTTATCCATGTGGGTGCTGCTGCACGGGAGCGCGTTGATGTAACAATCAGTGATGCACGTGCAACGGCTTTGGGTCGAACAGCCCTGGTACAGACTGGAACTGTGGCAACAAGCGCGCTTAGCAAAGCTGGTGGTAGTGTCGTTATAAATGACATTACGATTCGCCAAACAACAAGTGCCGATGACCGTGTGTCGACCTCATTTGCGACTGGATCTGCCATCGCTAAGGCCGCAGCCATCAATGATGCGACTCAACACACCGGCGTCACCGCTCGCGTCAATTCGACCCTCGTGGAAAACAATGGAGATGTAACCGCAGGCACATTGAACGAGAATAGTTACGTGACAATCAACGGTACGATCATCACAGGTTTCGCTGTGACGGCCGATGATTCTAACGGCGAACTGGCAGCTCAGATCAATGCCCATTCACAAGCAACTGGTGTCGTCGCTTCGGTGGATACAGACTTCCGACTCGTACTCACAGCCGTCGACGGGCGTAATATTGAGGTGACAGCATCTGATGCTAATGCCGAACTGATTACGGGTTTATCGACAGACGTCACGACAGCGACTCTTGATCTCGAGAGTGACCTGGCCTTTACAGTTGATGGTGCTAACCTCGGTTTCGTTGGATTTAACAATCCACAAATCGTTGGTGTAAACTCGGTGAACTCCTCTGTTGCAACGGTGGACGTACTGACGAGGGATACAGCGAATAGAGCGATCGAGATCATCGATCGGTCACTTGAGCAAATCTCTTCGCAGCGAGGTGAATTGGGTGCTATGCAGAATCGCCTCGAGTCGACAATAAACAACCTCAGCTCAATCTCTGAGAACGCTTCGGCGAGCCGGAGCCGTATTCTGGATGCAGACTTCGCATCTGAATCGGCAAATATGGCCCGTTCATCGGTCCTACAACAGGCCGGTACATCAATCTTGGCGCAGGCGAATCAGGCCGGCCAGGCAGCGCTCTCACTACTCGGTTAATACGCCGAGTAGGGTTGTCCGATGGCGACGATTTAGACGCCGCCTAAGAAGACAACCAAAGGAAATGGACTCCCCACCACCGTGGGGAGGACTTTCCGGGATGCTTATTGAGTGTGGTGATGGCGAATACACAACCAAACTCAAAACTGAAAATCAGCTCCTCGGATTAGTCGGAGGGGACAACGACTCAAGACAATGGGTCTCAGGATGGTGATTCATTAACCGACACCACCCGAGCCAAAATGACAGCTGCTGAACAAACAGTCAGCGGGAAGAAAGAGTCGAGGCGCATGTTTTGAGATGGGTTGTGGAGAAAGCGACTCGAATTGTCACAGAGAGAACAGCGCCTCCCGTAAAGCGGTGGGGTGAGAAGTAAGTAATACGGTGCTTGGAATGGACGCTGAGACAGCGACCCCATTCGTAAACAAGACAACGGGTCCCTCAAAATAATGAGAGGGGCGATAGTCTGGTGAAATTTAGAACATTAATCGCTCGTGTCTGTAACGAAACAATCGAAGTGTGTGTAAGTAAGATGAAACGTTCACAAATAAAATCAAAGCCGCTCAAAATAGAGTTAGAGGCCCTTGATTTAAAAGTCGAGGAGACTGTCTCTTCGATAGTGAGTCTGTTTTCATCGACCGCGACACGGACAGGTGGGCTAAACGAATCGGTTTCAAACCGTGCTCACTCGGCCCCCGCCCGGAGGGAAATACTTTGTTTTGAACCGGTTGGTCATAGGCGAGCTCACCGCTTTACAATAGACCAGTTCGTGGGCACGAACACATCCAATCCAACGACACTGTTTGAGCGTGACCACGACCGCCACAGCGGCAAACTTGGTCTCGATAGGTCCAAAGAGCATGACCAAGGCGATGTGCAATGGGCTGAATGCCGATTTGGCCTCACGGACGTTGGACTACTGGACACGTGCAGCCGAATCCAGCGCAAGCCCTCTTGGATACTTCATAGTCCACAGACCAACGTTCTGGGCGTCCGAGGGAGCTCCACAGCAACACCACAGACTGTTCTGACTGGTCGCCATTCGCTAATTGGATGCTCGAATGACCTCCCGTCAAACACAGTCTGTTTGAGTCTGAGTGATTGGAGTTGCACAGACCCTAAAGCGTCGGACGGATCTGCGCCTAAGGGCCTAATTGCCCGAGGGATTATAACAAAGTACCCGCGGTCATTGATGCAACCCGACCGCGATAAGCAAGTCGGTCGGAAAGCTTATTTCGGGCGACGATTAAGATTGCCTAACATAGACATAACGACCATCGAAGCAGAACGATGCGGCCCACCAATCCACCCAGCAGTTGGATTGGAGGGCCCGCAAGGCCGACACAGAATTCGCCGGTGCAAAGATAATGAGTCAACACCGCGAGTTCTGGGACGTTATTGCAAGCCCAAACGCTGGGAGGATAAAGGCTATCCACCGACGATAGGAGGCACTGCGTCTAGGTTGAAGCCAAGTCTCAGCTCTTGGCCAATGGTCAACGGTGACTGTCCGAAAGACCTCTCCTATCGTCTGTATCGATACGGGGGTAAACCGTCACAGGTGACGCCATTGAACCTTTGGTTTGGTCCAAACCGAGACGAATACGATCTTCATTGGACCCAACGAAGCGGTGCCGAGGATGTATGTCACTTGGATATGGATATCGATGTTGAATTCGTGCCCCTGACTGCCAGGCCCTTAAATGAAAACTTTGAGGGTGTAGTTGAGGTCAGGGATGAACAGGGCTGGTCAACAAGTGGACCTGCATCGGCAGAGACGCCAGTAGACGCCATACATGAAACGACCACGGCAAGCCGAAGCGTCTTGCTGAATTTAAGAACGCTGGGTTGGTTCTCATCAGGGCTTGGTCAATGGAGCAAAGCATCTCCGATATTGGGTGCAAGTCTACGGTGCCAACCCGCGTCAATAGAAGATTATCACTCGGTGGGTAGGAGCTATTCACCATGAGTACAACTAGGACCAAGCATGGACTCGGCCTGCGGCCAAAGCCACGTGTTCAAAAGACGTGTGCTCGGCGATGGACTTCATCCGCTGCAACAGCCTTTTTAGGGGACAGGAAAACTGAGTTTTCAGACCGAGATTACGGGTGGTCTAGGCAAAGTTCATTGGCTAGTTCTAGACCAAATAAAAGGTCAAATCAGGACCCTGACTGGCGACCAAAAAATGGATGTCTCCATGTGTTGAGGAGCGAGTCCAAATGACGATTGAGATGACTGAACGGTGGCTCGATAAGGGGCGGACCGTACACATAAAAATGATGATTGAAAGTTGGTGGAATGACGCCACTAATATGCGCCCATCTCAGATTGATTGGGTGAAATTAGGATTGTGTTTTGAGTAATCAAAATGACCGAAAACCACGACCGCTCTGCGTTCGCACGACATGTCCAAATGTATCTTGGCCGGGGGGTCAAAACACGTGGATAGTCGTCGCTCGAATCGGTCGCGGTGAGGGATGGTTGATATGAATTTTGACACACTGGAGCTGAGCGCGCCGCGCTGTATTTCGACAGCGACCGACACGTCGCAGCTACTATGGGATTTAAGTACACGCCTACACGGATAGGCTGGAAGGGTAAGTGATACGATTGTAACGCTTGAGGTGGCTGACAGCTGCCTGTAAAGCGACTAGGTCTGTTTGTTGAGTCATAGAGTTTACGTAACGTGACCAAGCGCCTTGTGCGGGCACGAACTTTGAGCAGGGTTTGTATTAGTCTCAAAGATTCGTGTTGGTTATTGTTTGTACTTCTCCGATGCCGACAAACAGTGGGTCTTGTTGATTTAAGAGGGTCGTGCGCCGGACGCACGGTGAGCAAGTTGTGGGAACTTCGCTCATGTCGACTTCGGTCGACACCCTCTGAACAGTTGGTAACAACTGTGAAGTAAATTTGATGAGTTAGGTCTGTAGTCCGGTGACAGGTCGTCCGTGTGAATTCATAGTCAGCTATGAACTTCCGCCTGCGGATCGATCGGTCACAACACTCGGAGTGCATGCAAATCTCGTCAAGCGTTTTGGGCAAGGAAGCCCAGCCTTGAGCGGTGACGTTCTTGGTTTTTCATGGAGTTAGAAAATGGGTATGTTCGTTAACACGAACGTGAGATCTTTGAACACTCAAAGGTCGCTCAACTACAGCACGAAAGCGTTGGATCGATCGTTCCAACGGCTTGCAAGCGGCAAGCGAATAAACAGTGCTAAAGATGATGCGGCCGGGTTGTCAATATCTACACGCTTTACAGCACAAATCCGTGGTCTTAATACGGCTGTCCGTAACACGAATGATGGTATATCGCTCGTGCAGACTGTTGAAGGTGCTTTACAAGAATCAATGGCCTTATTGCAGCGCATGCGTGAGCTGTCTGTGCAAGCAGCCAATGATATCAACACGACACAAGATCGACAATCGATCAACTTTGAAATCCAAAGCCTGATTCTGGAACTTGATCGAATCGCCGACAACACACTCTTCAATGATAAGAAGGTGCTCAGCGGCGATTTCATGCAGGGCTATTTCCACGTCGGGGCCAAAGCCGATGATGTCGTCGAAGTCAATGTACGAGACGCTCATGCCAAGGCGCTTGGTCGGTCAGCAATCAAGCAGACAGCCGTCGTCTCAACAAATGCATTGAGTAAAAACGGCGGCGACATCTTAATCAATTCAATTACGGTTCGAACGACCTCCGCGGCCGATGACCAGTTATCGACCTCTTTTGCGGCAGGCTCGGCTCTGGCGAAAGCAGCGGCGATAAATGATGCAACTAACTACACCGGGGTTTCTGCTCGTGTTTTAGCGACTGAAGCAAGAACTGATCTGGACATCGCGGGGGGATCGCTTACGAACACCTCGTTTATAGAAATCAACGGCGTTACATTAACCACCTTCGATGTGGCGACCGATGACGCAGACCACGAACTCAAGAACCAGATTAATGCGGTTGCAGACAGAACCGGAGTGCTTGCCAGCTACGACGAGAACTCTCGACTTATTCTAACCGCTGGTGATGGTCGAAACATCGAAGTTAATGTGTCAGACGCTGCGGCAACTGCGGTCACCGGCTTGACATCCGGGGTTTCGACAGGATCGCTCGAGTTTTCCTCTGGCGAGCAGTTCCGGGTGAGCGGTGGCCAGGTTGACTATCTTGGTTTGACCGGTGAGCAAATCGTCGGTGTTGACTCACTGGCATCCATATCGACGGTTAATGTCCTAGACCGTGCTGGAGCCAATAATGCAATTACAATCGTTGACCGGGCGCTCGAGCAGCTATCCAAAGACAGGTCTGACTACGGTGCCTTACTCAATCGATTGGAATCAACGGCGAATAACTTAGCCAATATTTCCGAGAATGCATCGCAAGCGAGAAGCCGCATTGTCGATGCTGACTTCGCAGTGGAATCGGCCATGCTCGCACGAGGGCAAGTTTTGCAGCAAGCGGGTGTATCTATTCTAGCTCAGGCAAACCAGAGCCCGCAGCTTGCAACGCAGTTGTTGGGTTAGGGGGTCTGATGAACAACTTAGCTAGACAACCGCAAAAAATGCTCCGGCCACCAAAAGAGCCTCGGCGACGCAAGACGCCAGGGATCCCTACGGGCTGGCGCAAGCTGCATGAGATTGCAGTCACCCTAAATGCAGACCAAGTTCAAGCATACGGCGATACAGAGCTTGGCGAATTCTTTGGGGTTATCGCTCAAGCCGAGTCAGATTCAGCGCAAAAGGCGAGACATATCGCGCGCTCTGAACCGCGCCCAAGTCGAACATTGCGACTCGGCAATCGACCGAAAAAAGCAATGCGTTATGCGAGTACCGACCGACTACACCGGCTTTTTGCCGAAAGTGAGAGGCGCCGGGATCGACACAAGCGACGCAGCGCGTTGAAAACAAGTGATAATGACCATTGCGAGGCGGATAACTCGGGGACCGGGCCACCGCAATGTAATCACACGAATGCACACATTGCTGGCGGGTCATTACGAAGTGATCGGCGGGTGGACAACATCAGACTGACGAGAGGGTCTCCGCCTGAGCACGAGGGCGGTTCGACTCACGGCGTTCTGGCAAACAGGGAGAAAACGGGCCGCTGTGCCAGAGAGGTTGTTGACTGCAGTGAGTCGAAAACGGAGCCCAGACATGTGAATCGGGAGACGAGAATCCTGAGACCGCGTATTTTGAGGCCACCGAAGGTGTCGGAGGAAAGGATAAGCGACCTTGCTAGCCAGCCGAGATGCTGGACTGAGTCAGCTTTGCTGTACATCCAAAATGGAGACACAACACAATGTGTCGCGGTCAAATTGAAAAAATACGCATCAGGTCATGCCGGCAGCGGACGGACAGAGATGCAAATGATAAGGCCTAAGGTGCCTCGGAGGGCAACCAAGACGGTTGCGAGACGCCTTAATCAGGGAACCAAGACGCTCACTACAAAACGAGTGACACAGGGTCCTGAAATTAGAACTGCCCGTGATGGGCCACCAACGGTGGAGGTAGATTCATGAATCGCACACGCATCGAACGATTATCGATGCCCACCGTTCACGGTGGTTTGAATGGGACTTTAATGGTGAGCGGTATTTAACCGTTCAATCTTATCGAAACGAATTATTGAAGAGATGGTGGTCAAGGTTGACCGCTATTAATTTCACGGAGTGAATAATTATGGGACTTTTTGTAAACACAAATACTGCTTCATTGAATGCTAGACGACACTTGAACGGCTCGACTCGAGGGCTGGAGCGACAGTTCGAGAGACTGTCATCAGGTATGCGTATTAATTCGGCGCGCGACGATGCGGCCGGTATGGCCATCGCCACTCGATTCACATCTCAAATCCGAGGTTTGAATCAGGCTGTGCGAAACACCAACGATGGGATCTCGATGGCGCAGACAGTTGAGGGTGCGCTTGATGAAACCGGTGCAATCTTGCAACGTATGCGTGAGCTGTCCATCCAAGCAGCGAGTGATACCAACACGCTGTCGGATCGTGAGGCAATTCAACTGGAAGTGACTAATCTCATTGAAGAGATAAACCGAATTGCTCAAACAACCCGGTTTAATGACCAAAAAGTGTTGAATGGAGAATTTGCCGGTTCGAAGTTTCACATCGGCTACAAGTCGAATGATACAATCTCGGTCAAGACCATGGACGCCCGTGCAAACATTCTCGGCCGACAGGCGAGATATGACGGTGGCACCATGAATGCCGAGGCATTCGACAATGGTGACCTGGTCTTAAACTCGACAACCATTCGTGGCACGGTCGCCAGTGACGATACAGTGAGTACATCGCTGGCTGCAGGCTCTGCAATCGCAAAGGCCGCTGCAATCAACGATATGTCCATTTACACTGGTGTGAGTGCCACAGTTGGCAAAACTGAATTTGTTGCCGACCTAAATCCGTTGAGTGCCGTTACTTTGGACAGCACAAACTACATGATCATCAACGGCGCGGTTATCTCCGGTTTTCGCGTTGAGGATGATGATGCAAATAATGCATTGATCGACACGGTCAACTCGTTCTCAAATGAAACGGGGGTCATCGCTCGACTAGATCAAAACCTTCAGCTGACTCTAGAAGCTGAAGATGGTCGTAACATTGAGTTGACAGTAAATGGGCTTGCAACAAACCTCGGTTTTGCTGCAGGTAACCAGGTTCAGGCTGGTACCGTCACACTGCAGTCAGAAGAAGCCATCTTCATGTCTCAGACCGATGCTGGTGTCGAAAAGTTAGGCCTAGGGGCTGACCCTGCCGGTGGTGACACATTACTTGGAACTAATAGTGATTTTGCTGTCGATACCATCGACGTCACCACTCGTGAGGGCGCAAACATTTCAATCGAGATCCTCGATGTTGCAATCGCCCAGGTATCGGACATTCGAAGCGACCTCGGTGCCGTTCAGAATCGTCTTCAGTCGACGGTCAATAATCTGAGCACAACTCAGGAAAATGTTTCTGCGGCTCGCTCTCGTATTCAAGATGCGGACTTCGCAACAGAAACAGCTGCAATGGCTCGAAATCAGATCTTGCAAAATGCAGGGATCTCAATTCTTGCCCAGGCAAACCAAGCACCGAACAACGTTCTTCAGTTGCTCGGCTAATAAATCAGACGTCTCTCTTTCAAAACGATCCGGCTCGCGGCGGGTCAATGAATCGAGTGACGTCTCACTTAAAGTAGCCACCATTACAACCCTAAGGGCGTAAAACTGGCTACATAAAACCAGGGGGGTCTGAGATAATTGCGCATATTATCTCGGACCCCTCGACCTCTTTCTCCATCCTCATTTTCAGCTGCAAACCGCTATTCCACAGGCCACTTTTTCATTTCCTCTGTCTGGCCTGGCTGACTGCCCCCCCCTTAAACCTAACCAAAAAAAACATAAAACTCTGAAATTATTGAATAATTAAAAAAAACCGTAAAAAAAGTCATTTTTTTTTCAAGTTTTGTCTGGGATGTCCGATGTCGTGGATGGAAGCATCTAAGTGTTTCCGTACATACTGAAGACCATGGGCCCGGAGAGGGCTTGATTGGAGGCAAGGTTGTTTAGCTGGACGGACGCTGGGGTAGTGTCGGCAGCCAGTTTTTAAACAACAGCACGTCAGAAAACTACATAGGCCGACAGCTGTCGGCACCCAAGCGAGTCCTTAGGGGTAAGGAATCGTTATCAACGCTCCCCGAGCTGGCAGAGGGTCTGCCATTGGGGGTTGAAAACACCATGGGTGGTGTTTTCTGGAATGGCTAAGGAATGCCGTTCCGCATTTGTTTCAAGGAGCGAACAAAATGGGTCTATACGTTAATTCAAATATCGCGTCGCTTAACGCGCAGCGAAATGTGAATGGTGCAAATCGTTCACTCGGACGTTCATTTCAACGTCTTTCTTCTGGTCTTCGGATCAATTCTGCAAAAGATGATGCTGCTGGTCTGGGTATTTCGGACCGGATGACCGCTCAGGTCAGAGGCATCAATCAAGCTATCCGTAATACAAATGACGGTATCTCGTTGGCACAAACCGCTGAAGGTGGTCTGGCTGAGAGTACGTCTCTTCTGCAGCGTATTCGTGAGCTGTCTGTTCAGTCAGCAAATGATACAAATACCGATACAGATCGAAGCTCGCTACAGCAAGAAGTTGATGCTCTAGTGACTGAACTCGACCGAATTGCTGAAAAGACAACNTTCAACAATCAGACGGTTCTAGACGGCTCATTCATCGGTGCCAAATTTCACATTGGTGCCAATGCGGATGATACCATCACNGTCTCGATNAAAGATGCACGTGCNTCGAGCCTCGGACGNCAAGTTCGCGANTCGAGCACGACTGACATTACGGTTGCTGCGGCAGCGGATGCTCTACAAGCAAATGACATCGTTTTTAATGGCGTCACAATCAGAGCAACCAATGCGGCTGACGATAGTTTGTCGACAACACTCAATGCTGCATCTGCAATTGCAAAAGCGGCAGCGATCAACGATGCGACGGAATTCACGGGCGTACGTGCGATCGTCGATGACACAATCGTTGTGGGTACTGCTGATATTGGTGCCGTCACTTTGGATTCAACCACCAACCTCACTATCAACGGTGCGATGATCACCGGTTTCAGGGTCGAGGCAAACGATGCAACGGATACACTCGTCAACGCGATAAACGCAGCGACGGATGACACCGGTGTTGTCGCAAGCCTGAACCAAGACAACCGGCTAGAACTAACCGCTGAAGATGGTCGAAACATCGAAGTCACCATGGCGGGGGCTGCAATCGGTGGTCTAGGCGGTGGTGCCGGTACGTTTGTTACCGGTGGTCGTCTCACTCTCCAATCGGAGGAGCAATTCAGTCTGACGGGTAACGTTGGGGGAGCAACAAAACTTGGTTTTGCTGCGGCCCAGCAACTTTTCGGGGTGAATGCCAACAATGCGGTTGGCACGATAGACGTGACAACACGAGAAGGGGCAAACCGAGCCATCGATATTTCTGATGTTGCGATTAAGCAAGTATCGGGTATTCGCGCGGAGCTTGGTGCGACTCAGAATCGTCTTGAGTCTACGGTCAATAACCTCTCTGTAGCGGCCGAAAACGTAACAGCTGCTCGAAGTCGAATTCGAGACGCTGACTTTGCTGTTGAGACGGCAGATTTCTCACGAAATCAGATCATTCAACAGGCGGGTATTTCGGTGTTAGCACAGGCTAATCAGCAACCTCAGATCGCTCTGGCGTTGCTTGCTTAGAAAGTCGGTCGCGGAATCCGTTAAACCACTTTGGTGATGGAGTCCGTCGATCGAGAGAGGTGATAATATGGCCATAAATGTGTATCAGGCGTATGCGGGTCAGTCGATCCGTCCGTCATCGGTCGGAGAATCACCCGGACGCCGCGGTCAATCGCAAGAAACGACCGCTGCCGTGAGTGAAGTAGAAGCACCTAAGGCAGAGCAAGTTGCTCAAACCCTTGGAACCCCAGGTCCAGAGAGTGGACTTGAGGCGGTTGCAATGGCATCTGTTGATCCAGCTCTCGTTACGAGACAGGTGGAGCAAGCAAATGCCATTACGGAATCGCTGCTCAGAGCCAAGAATCGATCCGTTCACTTTGGATTCGATACAGGGTCTGGACGCGTGACCATGACCATTACCGAGGAACGAAATGGAGAAGAGGTGACCCGTCAAATACCTCCCATGGAATTCCTCCAAATGGTCGACCGCTTGAAGGGCTATGGCGAGGGTCAAGAATTGCCCAAAGGCGCCCTACTGAACTTGGACGGTTAAGTCCTTAATCCTCCGCTGTCCAACCGGATAGCGGAGGATTATTCTCAAATCCCCATAGACCGCTCGATATGTTTGGTCTGATCAAAAGAATAAGATCTATGCACCGGCCAGTGGGGTGACGACTTAGTTAAGACGTCTGGCCACTGTGACTGAGATCCTCCCCTTTTTTTTACTGTTTATGAAAAAAAACAGCGAAAACAGAACCGAGGAAACTAAGGTGCTGTATTTATTCAATAAAACACGCAAAAAAAAGACAGTAAAAGTCTAAAAAAACCGTATTACTACACATAGGAATACACTATTCGTTCATTTTTCCCTCAAGTCTGAAGTTTTCCGTCCGATGTCGTAGGAGAACCGTCCGCAGTTTCGCAGCGGACTTCAGAGACCGTTCTTCACCGGGCGGATATTGGAAAGGAGGTGACTCATCCCGCGACATATAGCCTAGGGGTAGGTTGTGTATGCGACGAGATGAAAAACGAAACAATTGTTGTGGCCGATGGGTAGTCGGCTAAAAAATTTAATGATTAAGGGTCAACCATAACGGTGCCCCAATCGACCAATCCAGCAACTTGACGAAGCGCAAAGATGGGTCTGCGCACAAGTTCCAACTCAGTTAGATATAGCTGAGTTCGTGGGTGGCTAAGGATAGCTGCCTAGCTGACGATTCATGGAGTGAATAAAGATGGGTCTTTACGTCAATACAAACACTGCGTCCATTAATGCGCAGCGTAATATGAATGAAACTACGCGCTCTCTAGGAAAGTCCTTTGAGAGGTTGTCATCGGGTCTTCGGATCAACAGCGCGAAAGATGATGCTGCTGGGCTTGCAATTTCGGAGCGCTTCAGCACGCAAATCCGCGGTCTAAATCAAGCAATTCGCAATACTAACGACGGTGTGTCCCTTGCACAAACTGCTGAAGGTGGTCTTCAAGAGACTGGCTCGATCTTACAAAGAATGCGCGAGCTGTCCGTTCAATCCGCGAATGATACCAATACCGACGCCGATCGAGCATCGATTCAGGAAGAAGTAACGGCGCTGGTTGATGAAATCGACCGAATCGCAACAAAGACAACATTCAATAATCAGACACTACTCGACGGAAGCTTCACCGGTGCGAAATTTCACATCGGTGCGAATTTTCGAGAGAACTTGTCAATTTCTGTCAAGGATGCACGCTCGAGTTCCCTTGGTCGACAGGCCAAATACGAGAGTTCAACAGACATCACCGTTGGTGGAGCTGGGGATGCATTGTCAGACGGAGATGTGGTCATCAGAGGTGTCACAGTCCGTTCGACTGTAGCGGCTGACGATTCTTTGTCGACGACACTCAATGCCGCATCCGCAATTTCGAAAGCGGCTGCCATCAATGATTCGTCTGAATTCACTGGCGTAACAGCCATCGTGGAAAAGACAGAGATTATCGCTGAATCAGACATCACTGCTGTGACTATGGATTCGACGAACAACATCTCCATTAACGGGACTGTTCTGACAGGTTTTGCTGTTCAGGATAACGACGCTGACGATACATTGGTCAATCAAATCAATGCTGTCAGTGACGAGACCGGTGTTGTTGCAAGTCTCGACGTTGACAACAGAATGGTGTTGACCGCAGACGATGGACGAAACATCGAACTGACAGTCTCCGGTAACGGTTCGCGAGTGGGGCTTGGCGCTGCTGGAACGACTGTGACTGGTGGACGCTTGACATTGCAATCGGAAGGCCAATTCGACCTCACTGGAGCTGCGATCAGTAAGCTCGGCGATGTGGGTGGCGCAGGTGCCTCCTTGTTCGGTGTCAATGACGAATTCTCGGTGAGTAATCTCGATGTAACGTCGCGAGAAGGTGCTAATGATGCGATTGCAACACTAGATATCGCAATCAGTCAGGTCTCTTCATTTAGAGGTGAGCTGGGTGCGGTCCAAAACCGACTCGGATCGACCGTCCGGAACTTAGAAGTGAGTTCGGAGAATTTGAGTGCATCTCGAAGTCGAATTCAAGATGCGGATTTTGCTTCTGAGACGGCGACGTTCTCGAAGAACAAGATTGTGCAGCAGGCTGGTGTCAGTGTCTTGGCACAGGCGAACCAGCAGCCAAACATCGCATTGTCCTTGTTAGGCTAGCAGCATAGTGGGTTCCTATAGAGGGCTCCATCCTCCATAGGAACCCATCGTGATGATTGGTTTGCCAGTTCAAGACGCGGGTTTTGACTGGCCTGTTAAAACTCGATCAGTCGGTGACTCTTTTACAGGGCACAACTGCGGAGCAGCAGCATGGGTTCTACCCTGCAGCCGCGCGCAGCGAAACTCTTCAGGAGACGTCGCTGGCTTGCTTGGCGAATGAATAATGAAGCGTACCCTCCTTATGCTTCATTATCAGGAGGAAACCAGGCCGGGGTGCATACGCCATCCAGGCCCAGCGTTCCCTTCAGTCGAGACGTCGCTCCGCGCGGCTATGTCAGTCTAGTGTGGCGCTATGACTGACGGTGGGTCCGTGAGAGTCACTTATTGGTGGCCCTCCGCCCTGGCTGAAAAGTAGTGGTCGTATTCGAGCACTATGCGAATATTATGGACTAAGGAGCGGTCCAAATAAAACGACTACGTGACGCCCGAGCGGGGGGTGCGTAGACTTGGCAAATCAGTTATCGCAATTGGCGGAACGGGGTCTCCCCGTTCCGCCACCTTTTTATGCGAGAAATGGCACAGTGTGTGCATGTATAAACTGGTAAGAATGGCCTAATCTACCTAAGGGTGGTCTGGTCATTGATAACGTAGGAGGAATGACACATGGGAATTGCAGTTGGCGGCCTCGCCAGTGGAATTGATTCCGATAGCATTATCGCACAGCTCATGGCGCTGGAAGAACAGCGCATATTCCAGATTCAAAGACGCATCGCTTTAGAAGAGCAGAAAAAAGCGGCCTATGATGATCTCACCGGCCGCCTTGATGGTCTCAAGCGAGCAGCCTCTAAATTTAGCGATGATAATATCTTCGGTGAGCTTCAAATAAACTCAAGCAACACCTCTGTACTGGACGCGCGAAGCCGGTCCGGCGAGGCTGAGCCCGGAAGCTATGCTGTCAAAGTAAAGCAAGTCGCAACCTCACACCGTATTGCAGCTCAGGGCTTCGTAGATAAAACGGGGACAGGCGTTGCTGCTGAAGATGGAACTTTTGCATTCAAATTGGGTACGACTGGGAGTGAAGTAGAACTTGATGTTGGACCATCGACATCACTTCAAGGCTTTGCGAATTCTATAAACGAAGCGAAGAAAGGTGTCACAGCAACCATTGTAGATGATGGGACGAGTACCAACTCTCAACGACTCGTTTTGACAGCGACGAAAGAGGGTCATGCGGGCACGATCATCATCACCCAAAATGATACGAGCCTCGATTTCGGTAATAAACAGATCGAGGCAGCTGTCGCAGATAATGACAATTCAGCTGATTATGAAGGGTCAGTGACCTCCGCTGGCACATACACAGGGACGGCAAATACCAGTTTCATCGTGGAGGTGGTTACAGAGGGACTCGCGGATGGAACCGCCAAATATCGGTTATCAACCGACGGCGGATTGACATTTGATGACAATGATGGCGTCGGCTTTGACGTGACCAGTGGCGGTCCAATCGCATTGGCCGATGGCGTCACGATAAACTTTGAAGACAACGGGATCTTGAGGGAAGGTGATACGTTTAACATCGACGTGTTCAGTCCCGAGCTGAGAACGCCGCAAGATGCCATCATCGAAGTGAATGGAATTACAGTTCGGAAGAACTCAAACGTAATTAATGATGTATTTGAAGGTTTGACCTTTGATCTGGCTTCGGCATCACCAAATGAGACCGTTAATATTACCGTAGAAAAAGATTCCGGTAGCGTTGAAGAAACACTCACGGCTTTCATCGGCGCCTACAATGGCGTCGTTGGCTTTCTGAGGTCTCAATTTGCCTTTGACCCGGGTAAGGGCGGCTTAGCACCACCTCTCAATGGTGACTCAGCTGCAAGACAAGTTGACCGCGATATTAAGCGCATTATATCGACCCGAATGGATGGTCTTGGGAGTTCGGAGGTCAGTACATTATCGGAACTGGGCATCGATTCGAATGAGAAAACCGGTATTGCTAGCTTCAACCCAATGAAGCTGAGCAACCTGATGCGAGACGATCCGACGGCCGTCGAACGGGTTTTGACCCGCTTCGGTGAGCGCATGACAGGGGATTTCAAATTTACCAAACGAACCTCTGTAACGAAGCCAGGTGTGTATGACGTCAAAGTGACTCAAGCACGTACACGAGCGGAGTTGACCGCCGCAGCGCCCGCAGAAGTTCTTGGTGCGGACGAAGAGATTTCTATGACCTTTAATCGCCGCGCTCAAACCGATGGGAATCCCTTCGAGTTTAACGTAGCGCTGCTCATGGGAGATACACCAGAACAGCAGATCACCAAGTTCAATACTCGGTTCGAAGAAAGCTCTCTGGATATGACAGCATTTTTAGATGCGGCGGGGGCTATAACTTTTCGGAGTACCGAGTACGGGGACGACTACAAGATCACAGCACAGTCTAATGTGGCTGCTGGCGCCGGCACCAGTCGACTCGGAGATGCTGAGATCGAAGGACTTGGCACTGATCTCGAGGGCCTATTGGGCGGTGTTCCAGCAACTGTCGTCGATGGCAACCGCCTCAAAGGTGGGGCTGGATTTAGTGTCGATGGTGTTGAAGTGACAATTCCAGACGATACGTCTGGTCAAATGGGCAAAGTGCGAATCGTCGATGGTTTGGCTGAAAAGTTCCCGGGAATTATTAATGGTTTGATCGGTTTCCGAGGCGTTCTTAAAAGCCGATCAGATGGTGTTACAACCCGTATCGAAAGTCTTGAGAGCGAGATCGTAAAGCAGCAGCGGCGGATGTCGATGCAGGAATCGAGATTGCGAAGACAATTCACCAATATGGAAGTCACAATGGGTAAATTAGATGCGTTAGGTAGTTATATTACCCAACAAATGGAAGCGATTAGTTCGAGTACGAGGAAAAAATAGGGCTGAGAGGTGGTTTTAAGGCCGTCGTCAGACCGAGCCTCTTCGAGTACCACCTTTGCCAATTCCGAGTGTTTTTCTGTAGGCGTCTAAACCTTGTTGCCCTTTACTCATCTCAGTGAGTTTGCTTACCAAATCTGACCGTATATTTGTCAACTCAAGGGTCAGCTGCTTCCGTACCCGTTCAACATCCTTCAATACACGCCTGATATCTTGCTGCTCGCCAGGCGGTAGACTCTCTAGATCTTTCGGCTCAGGTAAGCTGGCAAGGATCTCGTCGAATTCATCACTGAAACGCAAAAAGTCCGCCGGTGTTCCCGAGCGGACTTCTTTCAATAGGCGTCGACATTCGTCGCCGAGCATATGTAGCTTTTGTATCTGAGCGTTGCTCAACTCTTGCCTGACCCTCCAGAGGGCGGCCGTTGAATACTTGCACGAGAACCGCCTGTCGGAGCACGATTCTTAGTCGGGTCGCTCGGCAGACTTGTCAAAGCTTCATTCCAGCCCTCACGCAAGGTTTTCAATAATTTGACCACTTCGTCAAGTGGTTCGGTCTTCAGCTCCAGGTTTGCTTCCGTGAGACGCTCGAGCATATAGAGATAGAGCTGCTCGAGTCGTTCACACAATTCGGGGGCCATTGAGAAGTCTAGACTGCTCATCAGCTCGCTGACAATAGCCTGCACTTTTCCGATGTAAGTCCCCTTCCCGGCATAGTCTTTTTCATCAATTTTTTTCTTGGCGATAAGAGCAAAACGAATTGCGCCATCATAGAGCATAAGCATGATTTGAGCGGGCGATGCCGTCTGTATCTTGACAGCCCGATAGCGCTGAAAGCTGCTCTGTCCATAGCCGTTTTTCGCGTACATTTGCTCTCCCTCGAAACCAAATAAAGCAGGATGTCTAGTGGAATAAACCAAACAGACGTCAGGCGTTACGCCCATCCCCTATAAATTCATCGTCCTCTTCTAGGAGAACTTTAATCAAAAATAACGAAAAAACCGGAATCATGATCCAGCGCCATTATCAGGCGACTGATCGACCCTCGTGTTCGTCTTACTTAGGCGACCGTTTTTTGTCCATTTCTTTTCCCTAAAGGTCCCATTTCATGACCGCGCGCCTGTAGGGCTTTGGCTTCCGAGATTTGCGTTTTAAATCGCGCGCCAGTCGGTCCCTCTCACGGTTGAGCTGCTTGCGATTAATCGGCTTTAGAATCTTGACCACCGACTTGGATGCAACCTGACCTGTCTCAATCTTTGCGACATCTCCGACCATGATGGCGAGCGTTCTCAACTCTTCGCGGTTTTCATCTGTCTCGCTCTTAGACAGCCCGTCTTCTACGATCTCACCTATAATGGTTTCACCTCGGATGTTGGTCACGCGAACAGCCCCGACTCTAACCATAGAGCTGTCTACGCCCGAGAATAGCCCCGTTTGCGACATCTGTGGCGCCTCATTAAGCCGACGGGTCGGTGATGCTGCTCGAGTGGATGAAAAAGCCGCTGGCCGCCCAAGGTCCGTGTCGTGCAATCGGGCTGCCGGTTTAAGTCTGAAACGTGCGCCGCGCCTAATTTGACTTCGTGAGATCGGAGCTGGCCGCTGAGTCATCAAAGGACGTTCAGAGTTCAGGTCGGCAAAGGGATTAAAAGTCGGCTCCTGGAAATATAACGAACCAAATTGAGCTTGCTGACCACTCATCCTGAAAATCCCTAAAACATCCCCAACCGAAGGTGGTTCTCTACCTTCGACCCCCTTCAGATAAATGATTCGCGGGGTGTGGACACGCCGCCCATCCAATTCAAGAGGTCGATAAACGCCCACAACCATCAACGGGTCAAGCTCCGTCTTTGCGGAGGCTGCCGCAACGCTCAAAGTGGAGGCCAAAAGCAGAAAAAAGGCGACCATCTTCATTCTGAATTCCTGTAACTTGCACCGCTACTCAATGGCGTACTGGGTCGACCTCTGAGTGATAAAAGAGCGCGTGCCAAAAGGCGTTCGTATAGATCGATAAGTCTGAGCTGACGCACGACACTGGTTATGTGACGCGAGTTATCGCTGTCGGGAAAGGATACCGTTGACGCCTCGATAAATAAATTCACCTGGCTGTACTTTGCTTTATCAGCCAACAATTGCTTCACCAAATTCACGACAAAGAGTCGCCCCTGCTCGCGGGGATCAAAAGTCTGCTCGTCATATTCGAAAAAGATCCCGTCACGTCCATCAACAAAATCACCTCGCAAAAATATTTCAGGATGAGACGGTCTGGGCTCTCCAAGCAAGCGCAGAATGCGAACGGTATCTTCGTAGAGGTGAGATTGACCTCCCTGGGTCTCACCATCTCGCAGCTCAAATACCCGAACAACACGCCTAAGCGTCCGCATGTCTCGAACGCGATGTCTGACACTATGAATGATACGGCGCGCGATCCTAACGAGAGCCTCATCAAGCTGCTTAGTCTTTACTTTTCGACGATAAATTCGGCCTGTTTGATCGAGTAAAGTAAGCTCCGCGACGCCCTGTGATGTCCGCCAACCCAGCGCAAACTGAAGGGATGAATCTGTTTCCATACGCTTGGTAATCGCACGTAGATCCGATAGAGCTGGCGACAAGCCATCATAGATGACCCCCGCATTACCCAGGCCCGATGGACTCAAGAGTCGCACGACTCCATCCAAAGAACGGGTGTTAAAAAGGCGAATGCGTTCACTGTCTCGCCGAACGACTTGAAAGCGTCCACCCACTTCGTACGCAAATGCACGAAAACTACTGGCTTTCATGGGTGTGGATGCGACGTCCTCAACAGAGTTAATGAGTTGCTGAAGCCTGTCGTGAACAGCACGCTGAGTCCGGCCATCAGGGACCAAAACTGTCAGGGGCGCATCTTGGAGGGACTCAGGTGTTCGATCATGAAAAACATACGTCATGGCAAGACGTACTGCATCCCTGCCCCTTGATCTACGACATTGCACTTGATCCCAGCTATCGCGGGTAATGACAGACACGTCGCGCACCCGACTATTTCGGTCTCGACCATAGTTGAGTATATCCCAATTGCTTGGCAGATATTGGCGGCGGTCTCTCTCCATCTGTTGCTCATCGGTTCGTTTCTGCTCAAAGTTTGCCAGTAAGATTGCTCGTTCTATTCGGCGAGGCTTAGAAAAACGCATCGACGGCAGGGTGAGTGGGTCAACAACTTTGATCGCTGTCTCAACTTCCTTTAAAGCGTCTTTTAGAAGGGCTGTGCCAACCAATGAGTCTGAGCTCACCATCTTTATTTCGGTTCGACTTCGCGTAACAATATTCACGGCGGCCCAAGTCAAAACGGCTGACAAGGAATCCGCCGCAAAGATTGGCTCTGCGCCCTCGACCGGTCTTCGACCCGCTAATTCTTTGTGGACAGCCCATCGACGTTTCGCTTCCGGATTTGTGTCATCAAAGACAAAAAACGTCTCGACCATTGGGTTTTCGTGTAAAAGGTAGGTGTATCGAGGCGGAACCTGTCCGCCCTTACGTCCAAAACAAGCAACAAGCCGACGGCCGAGAAGTGCGACCTCTTCGTCGTCAAAGCGGCCCGGAGTACTACCGGCAAGCTCTGCCAATTCTCGATACATGCCGAGAATTTGCTCTCGGAACAACTTATCGAGGACGTCTGAATCCGAACGGTTGTTTCGTTGGAAACGTTCAGCATCCTGCAGGACATCTCGCTGCCAGCCCCATCTGACGATGTAGCCGGACATCTCACGAAGTTTCTTGATGAAGGCTCTGCGGCCGCGGGTCGAACGTTGGCTAACAAGAGCGGACTTAAGTATGAAAAGTCGTCTCAACAAATCCAGTCTCGGCCATCCCCCATGATGGCCCAATGCAACGGAGGCCGCATCGAATAAAAGAATATAAGGGTCGATGAAATAAACCGCCTCCGACCCCTTAAAGATCCGACTCTTCATATGGTCACAAAGCAGCGAGGAGGCATTGGCGCCGTTAAGCAATAGAACGAGTTCTAGAATGGTGCAAAGTGGTGAGACAGGATGATGATTTAGGACACCAAGCATCGCTCTACGACGAACTCGGACTTTAGGCAGCTCAACGAACCCAAGATCGACGAATGAAATCGCCTCATCGAAGTCCATCCGTGCGGCCAGGCGCGCTGTTTTCTCATGTTTCTCGGCATCGCTTCCGGGCGTGGTACACCAGAAAACCGGGATTTCGCCCGCCAAGTATATGGCATTCCGATAAAATCGTTCGAGCAAGAGCATGCCGATGGCTCTTTCCCCACGTAGGTTCCCGAAGTCTCCTTCTTTCGACCACGCGGGATCGATCAGTTCAAAACCTAAATTGAGACCTTGCTGCGTACTCCACGCTATAATTTCCTCCAATTTCCGGGTCAACTGCCGCCTCAGCGGTTCGCCCATAGCTCTCAGATCCGCGACCAGAAAGAGGGTCACAGGATCACCCGGCCTCTGCGCGAGCGTGCCAATGTCGGTTACGGCAAATATGCTTCGGATGATCGGGCGAAACTCGGTTGCTGGAGAGCGAACCGCATTTCGCCGGGTGACGGCCATCAAAGCGCCTTGAATTGTTTCATTAAACTCAAATTGACTCACCCCATGTGATGTGAGTCGACCCGATGGGACATAGCCTGGAAGATCAGCTTCATTGACATGCAGGAGGTATGGAACCAGCGCAAAAGCTGTGCGCGCTCGATCGTCCAAAGACTCAAACAAACGGGCAAGACGAGTTCTATTGAACCGAATAAATCGGCCAATTCGTCGCCCCAGTTGTGCGATCCCGCGGGTTTGATTTTCTGACAGCGCATCGACCGCACGGTCAATTCCACGAAAAAATGGCTCCGCCGCGGGCCATCCGTCGATGAGCTGCTCCGTCCCCGGCAGGACACCACTCGCACGCGGAGTCCGAGAATTTGTCTCCGATGAGTCCATAATCAACTCAGGGAAATGGCCTTAGGCCTCTTTCCATCTGCAAGAACAGGAAGCGGGTTTGCCGGTTTTTCTTTGAGCACGGAGAACTTTACAGAGTAACTCGAGTTGGTAAGCACATGCTGCATACCGGTTCGATTTCCCATGTTAAAGATTAACGGAGCAAGCAGATTTGCTGTCATGTCTTGGGGGTTTTCAGGAATCGTCATGATCACTGATACCACCAAATCATCTTCCCCGATGGTCTTGAGCATCGACAGTTCGCTCCGCCTCACCTTGATTTGGTAATTCGGGCAGAAAAATAGGGGATCCGTGATGATAAATGCGAGAGAGCCCTCTTCAACACTTTGAAGCCACTTAAATGGGCTATCTTCAGTATGGTCTATAACGACGAATTCCTTATACTTAGCAAATCCCAGTAATCCCATAGGAAAAGTGAATACTTGGTCGGGTGACACCTCTATGGTGCCGAATCTTGAGGTCTCAATCTTCATCAGACTCACCTCCCTTCGGCGCCTTTGTGTTAGAAAACAGCCCGCTGATGGAGTCGAGAATATTGACGTTGGTATCGGCCGCACCGACGTTGGCACGATGGATCCTCTCATAGAGTTCCTCCCGGCATACATACACCTCTCGTGGCGCAATAATTCCGAGTCGAACCTGCTTTCCTTTCACTTCTTTGACAACAACTTTGATGTCATCGCCGATACAAACAGATTCACCGACTTTTCTGGTGAGCGTAAGCACTTAAACCTCCTGGTCTTCTGAGCAATCAACGTCAGTAAAAAACACCGACTGCCCGCCTCCTGGCGTCATCTCTAAGCGCCGTGAAAATCAGGCGTCTCAGAAAGCGCGATTAAATTTCTAGAGATAGTCTAGCAGGGATGTTCCCTTCATCAAGCGACTACTGGTTGCGATTGTAGCTTGTAATGCGTTTTCCACAACTTTCAGTTGACTGACCGCCGATGTAAAGTCGACATCTTTGAGCTGAGCCATACCAGCTCTCAATTCAGTGTCCTTGTAAGCAAGAATGGTTTTTGATGCCTCAACACGGGACAATTGTAGACCAATGAACCGACGGGCTTCTATGCCCTGCTCAATGGATTCCTCGAGGCGCTCCAATTCATTTTGCATGTCGACTTCGATTCCCAATCGAACGGCCGTTTCAAGCTGATTAATGTTGTCGAAGACATCAACCGTAGCAGCAGTTCCATCACCAAATGCACTGCCACCGGGAATCGTGGCCTTCACTAAGGATGAATCTCCGACTGCAATGCTGGTTGTATTGGTATCACCGACAAAGTTAAACGCATTATCATACGGGGGAGTCGACATAGCATACCCACCGAATATATATCGATTTTCGGTTCTGGTGTTTGCGAGGGTCATCATATGATCCCTAAGCGTTGCTATTTCTTCGGCCAGGTTGTTGCGATCGCTGGGTGTCATCGACGAATTTAAACCACGAATGGCGATTTCTTTGAGTCGAAAAAGAGTATTTGATGACTCACCAACTGTATGGTCGGCAACAGTCAACAAACGGTGAGCCGCCTCAACATTTTTCTGATATTGCTCTATTCGACTGTACTCGGTTTGAAGGACAGACACTTTTTTTGCTGCGATCGAGTCGTCCGACGGACGGTTGACACGAATCCCACTCGACAACTGCTCCGTCAGCTTGATTTGGCGAACACGCTGTTTTCCAATACGGAGCTGAGACAGCACGAATCTTTGTTTTTCAGTCACTCTCATCTTGGTGCCTCCACTAACGTACCAATTGCATGAGTTCATCCATCAGTCGATTGACGGTGTCCATCACCCGTGCACTGGCCTCAAAGTGTTTTTGAAATCGACTCAAATCGACCATTTCATCGTCAATACTGACACCCTCAATCGACTCTCTCAGGGAGTCAGATTGTTCAAATCGAGTTTGGTGGAACTCAGAGAGCTGCTCGCTTCGATTTACGCCAGCACCCACAGACCTAATAATTTCACTGTAGAAATGATTAAAGGTCACATTGGTGAGCACTGCATGGGGCGCAGTCTGAAGATCTGCGAGTGCAAGTAAATTTCGATTATCACCTGGGAGTGCTGCCGGATCAATCGCCGCAGCAATCAGTCCTGGGTCAGCTTCGATGGCTTGATTAACACTGATGGATAAGCTCGCTCCAGCCACCGCCCCGATGGGATCAAATAGGTCTCGACCACCAAGACCATCGAGTCCGACACCCGCCTGATGAATTGCATTCACTTCGGCTACAAAGGTAAAGGCCAGCTGATCCATCTCGCCCATGTGCGTTGGGATCACTGTATCGCGCAAGTTAAGTAGACCGCCGATCTCACCAGTCTGAATGGAATTGGTGATTTCAGTCGTAACTCCGCTCAACGATGTATGCTCGATGGCCAGTAGGCCAGCGTTTGCCGGGTCGGGTATCGTACTGAGGACTGCTCGGTTACTGCCTTGAACCAGGCTGAACCCATTGGCTAAGTCGATCTGAGCGCCGCCATCTCTATGAATCAGAACGCGCACATCAGCCAGTTCGGCAATTTCTTTGATGGCGATGTCCCGCTGGTCACGAAAATCGTTTGCCGTTATACCGACCGCTTCAATCGTGCCGATTCGGGCATTAGTCGCGGTGATGATTTCAGCCAGTTCATTGATGCGCTCGACATTTGCCTGAACCGTTCGGTCGGCATCCTCCCGGACCGAGTGAGCCTGCTGTGCAAATTCGTTGAAGGAACGAGCAATATTATCGGCGGAGAGCATGAACATCTGCCGATTGCCAAAACGATGGGGCTCTTGGCTTAAATCTCGGGCAGCATTGAAAAACTCATCGACGGCGGGCCCAATGGTATTAGATGCTTGATCATCGAATAACCGCTCAAATAACTTAAGCCCCTGGCTTTGCTCTTGAAAGAATCCACGCTCCATACGGTCTCTTAGAAGTTGTCGCTCCAGAAATGTACTGTGGGCGCGTTGAATGTTCTGAACCGTCGCACCTTGTCCTGCCTGGCTTATCTGTTGGGATCCAGAGATGATTCTCAATGGACCACGATTACCGATGTGGACTTGCTGACGGCTGTATCCATCTGTATCCGCATTGGCCAAATTATGACCAACTGTGGCTAAACCAGCCTGGCTGGTATTCATGCCAGACGCGGCGTTACGGAGTGTATTTTTCAGACCGAGCATGGTTGACCTCCACGAGGGATCGAGTCGAGTAGGTTGGCACGTATATGTCCGTTGCGCCCATATGTCTTTGCTTGGGGGCTTCGAATGCTGGTGATTATTTTGATGAGATTACCCACCAAACCATTGCCACTTTGAGCAAAGGTGAAGTTGCGCTGATTTGCGAGCATGACATCTTCTGCGAGCTTTCGTACCCGAAAGATCTGCTCGACTAAGGGATGCTCGAGATCGAGATCGTGAGTGGCTAACAATTGAGAGAAGGTGGGGACGTGGCCGTCGACAGACATAGTGGTCAGCATCTCAATGCGTTGACGGGCCAACTGCTGGTGCTGAGCGACGAGTTTTTCTTTCGCCGGCGAAATACGGCCCAATTCAGTCAAGTCGAGGGATCGAAGCGTTGCCGCCTCATCGCCCAACAGGTCAAACAGCTGCGATAAGCAGTCGATCTCTCTGTCCAAATGACTGTGCAGAGCCTTGAAGTTTTCGTCGTGAAATATCTTCACGTGTCCGTCTCCAGGGGCGCCACCGACTCTTTTGGAGAGACTCAGCGGCGCGGCTTGGCGGACGTTGGCTTTTCACTGACGGAGAAAAAAAGGAGGTTTACTTCTTACCCGAGAAGGCGACAGCTTCTGTGATGATTTTTTCAGCAACGACTTTTAAGTCCGCCTGATATTCACCACTTTCCAGCTTTGCCTTAATCTCAGCAACCTTTGCTTCGTCGACCTCACTGACAGATCGACTTGCGCTGCGAGCGACCGAGATGGCACTGTCTTTAGCGCTTAAATCAACGCTATCAGAACCACCCGCTTTCGCTTCAGCACTGTCCTTTTTCTTCACCGCCGGACGATTAGCCGACCGACCGACATTTCCCTGCAAGACAGGACGATTTATTCGTACACCCATGATTGTCCTCGCTTACCCCCTACCCAAAAAAACGGGGGATGCATCTATTACATCGGACGTTTTAAACAAAACTTGAACCGAAAAAGTACTATTTTTTCGATTTTCGTTATGTCCCCATATCATCGGTAGTCTCGCAGGTTTTTGGTTAAGCCGCATCTTTTTATACGGCGGATAAAAATCCACTATTGTGGATTACAACTTCTCTCTAAATAAAGTGCCGGGATCGATCGCCCGACCATTCTGCCTAACTTCAAAATAGAGTCCGGGCGATGGCTGACTTTCGTTGTGCTCAGCAGCACCAATCTCGGTCCCTTTGTTCACTGTGTCGCCAACTGCAACTTTCAGTTGATTCATATGTCCATAGACGCTCTCGGCACCATTGCTGTGTTCAATCACAACAGCATTCCCGAGAGTATTCATCGGCCCAGCAAACTTAACTCTTCCGCTGTTCGCCGCACGAATTGACTGGCCATCTTCGACCTTAAAAGTGACTCCTCTACGAAAATCCTGACCCGTTCCACGCAGGTTGCGCACGGGACCGAAATCGCTAGACATTTCACCGTCAACCGGTTTCGCCCATGGATTTACGGCCGACTGATTTTGATAGGCTTTTTGAGCCCCTAAACGTCTTATTCCTTGGCTTTGATTGAGCTTAAATGAATCTGTTCTCTCACCTGCACCCAGCTGGCGTGCGATATTCTCAGCCAATCCCAAGGAGCTGCTCCCAGCGGCCATGTCTGCGTACTGTTGATCCAGCATGTCCGTGAAGACCTCTTCACCAAAACCGCCATTCATCAGTCCCTCTTTCGGCAGCGTCGCCCTCATAGATTTGAAGACTTGATGAAGAAAAATCGACTCAAATTGTTTGGCCGCTTCGAAGATCGCTTCGGAGCTCCCATCATCACTCGATTTAAGCTTATTTAAATCGGCGTTCGTCATCATGCCTTGCGGTCGCTGAAGCATAGGCGACACGTGTCCCATCTTGCCCGACATCACATCACCTCAACATCGGCACGCAAAGCACCCGCTTTTTTGATGGCCTGCAAGATGGTAATCAGATCCCTTGGCGTCGTCCCTAGACGGTTTAGTCCTTCAACGACATCGGACAAATTCGCACCTTTGACTTGGACCAGGCTTCTTTTCTCCTCGGCCACAGACACTTGTTGATTTTGCTGATTCTGGCCCTCGCCTGGTGTCAATGGAGCGGCGGGGACGGCTTCGTTAGTTGTTTGAATACTGACAGTGATATTGCCATGAGCGACAGCAACCGGGGCGATGCGTACGTCCTGACCCATAATGATAGTTCCTGTTCGCTCATTGACAACTACGCGTGCTTGAGAATCAGGGGTCACTTCTAATCGCTCGAGTAATGCCATGAATTCCACAAGCTTTTCTCGATAGTGTTTAGGGACCTGAATTTCGATGGTCCCGCTGTCACGTGCCATCGCGAACTGACCACCTAGGTTGTTATCCACGACTTTCGCCAGTCGGGCTGCGGTCGTAAAGTCTGCCTGGCGTAACTGAAGCGTGACCAATTGTTTCCGATTGAGTTCAACGGCAATCTCACGTTCAACGATTGCACCGTTCGAAATACGGGCGACTGTCGGGTGGTTTTTGACCTCACCATTGGCTCCATCGCCTGTACTGTAACCTCCAACGGAAAGCGGCCCTTGCGCCATTGCATAAATCTTGCCATCGTGACCTCTTAATGGGGCGACAACCAGTGTACCTCCGCTTAAGGACTGGGCATCACCTAGACTGGACACGGTGACATCTAGGGTATTACCGATCCGTGAAAAGGGGGGTAATTTCGACGTCACCATGACAGCCGCGACGTTGCGTAATTTAAGTCCTGCAATATCCACTCGGACATTGTTACGCGCCAACATTGCAACCACTGATTGAGTGGTGAAGGTTGTCTTGTCTGTATCACCGGTCCCGTTCAGGCCGATCACGATACCATATCCAATCAATTGATTGGAGCGAACGCCACGAACGCTAGCCAGGTCTTTGATTCGTTCTGCATGGCCGCTCGGTAGGCAGCAGAGTATCGCCAAAAAGCTGATGCAGATTTGTTTAAAGCACTTCATGTCTCAGCTCCTTAGAATGGCCAGATGTAATCGAGCATGCGTGAGAACCAGCCCTTGGTTGAACCCGCCGTCATGTCGCCTCGACCGGTGAATTCGATCTGAGCATCAGCCATGCGACTCGAACGGACCTGCCCGTTACCATCAATGTCTTCCGGCCGAATAACTCCGCTTATGTAGAAGTGGTGTTCCTCACGATTGACTAAGACCACACGGTGACCCTCAACAAAGAGATTACCGTTGGGTAATAGCTGACGAACCATCGCCGGTACGGTCGCCTGTAAGCGGTCACTGCGACTGGTCCGTCCCTGTCCTTTAAAAGAACTTGTGTTGGTCAGCTGTAAAGCATTCGCGCCGTCGAAATCTTTATATTCCCGCTGTAATTTGGAAATCAGGCCGAGGAAACGCTCAAGATTAGCAATGGATTCGCTCTGCTTGCTGCTCTCAGAATTCATATCTCGCTGAGCGGTCGCATTTTCATCTATAACGACGACAACGAGGTCGTTGACAGCCTGAGCACGAGCGTCGGTTGTCAACCTCACACCTGGACCGCTTGGGTCGAAGAGAGACCCCGTCGCTTTGGCACCATCGTAAGCAGCATGAGGTACCGGAAGATTATACGCTCGTCTTTTTGGCTTATAGGGCTGGATGTGAGTGACACAACCACTCAGAACCAAGGCAGAAACAACGAGTACTAATGGTGCGAATAAACCCTTCATATTAGAACTCCATCACCACAACACCGGGCCGTTCGGCTCGTCCGGTAATGATCTTTTTGCTCTCGAGATTCTTGACGCGAACAAAAGCGGATTGAGTGGCATCATTCAGCGCTTTGCCGAAGGTGCTTAATTGAATCTTTCCTCGCTTGGCAATGACTCGAACACGGTCACCGCGAGAGATAACTGGTGGGATTTTAATCCAACTGTGCCTCAACACATCGCCTGTCTGAATCCGTCTGCGAACGGCAGCTCCAACAACCAGCTCAGGCCTCGTGACCGCATCACTGGGTACTTGGCTTGCAGGTTTTCTTAAACTGACCAGACTGTTGCTGGACAATGTTTGACCGCGTCTTAAATTGGTGGAAACACCGACCACGCTGGTGAACAAGTCTATCTTGACATTGATCCGACGGCTGACGACTTTCTTGCCATCATCGTATACAGCCAAGCCAACGACTGCATGGCCTTCGAAGGTCTCATTGGGCTGGAACGTAACCTTGACTTGAGACCCTTCCGGGACACGACAGTCTGGAATTCTAGGTATGGCGATCTCTGCCACCTTTTCACTCGAATAAGGCAGCCGCTTTTCGATTGCCGCCCGAAGTCTCTGGGCAAGCCACGTACCGCGCAGCGTTGTTCCTTTTCTTCGAATTTCAACTCGAGATGGTCCGTCTATTTTTAAACCACTTCCAATGTGCTCCACGATACGTCGCTCGATGAAACTCAGCGGCATGTATTTGGCTTGACCAATTTCGGGGGCCTTGCCGATGTACATACGGCTTAAGCGAGCTCGCCGTTTTTTATCGAGTCCGCTGATGGATGCGATATCACCGAGAATAATCCTCGATGATTCAACAGTCGTTTGTTCGTTTAATTGAACTCGACCACCCGCAAATGCAGATGAAAACCCAGTCAAGATTAGAAACATGGTTAGGTGACGCATGATTACCTCAACTGTCCGAGTTCACGCAGCATCTGGTCAGATGCTTGGACAGCTTTACTGTTGAATTCAAATGCACGTTGAGCACTGATGAGATTAATCATTTCCTCAACGACCGTTACATTGGACAGCTCGAGAAAGCCTGCCTGCAACTGCCCGAAACCGTTTTCGCCAGGCGTGCCGATAACGGCAGGTCCACTGGCGTTTGTCTCTTGTGACAAGTTACCGCCAATGCTTAATAGGCCAGCCGGGTTTACGAAACTTGCCGTTTGTACCTGACCGAGTTGAACGCCATCGGATTGGGCAGAAAGCGTAGCAGTCACGGAACCGTCGCCACCAATATGAATCGCGATTGCTTCATTGGGCACGACGATATTTGGCTCAAGGCGATAGCCTTCCGGCGTCACGAGATTACCATTTTTATCGACGTGAAATGCGCCGTCACGGGTGTAGCCTATGGTTCCGTTAGGTAGCTGGATTTGGAAAAAACCATCGCCATTAATGGCGACATCAGTCAGATTACTGGTCGCTTTCAAGGAACCGAGCGCAAACTCTTTCTGAGTACTGGCGGTCCGAACACCGATACCAACCTGGATACCAGATGGGGCTTCTGTTTGTTGGGTAGTCGCAGACCCTGGCGCCACGTCCGTCTGGTAAATAAGGTCCTGGAAATTTATCCGGGATTTCTTGTATCCAGCGGTGTTGACGTTCGCCAGGTTATTCGACGTAACGTCGATGTAATTCTGCTGGGCCGTCATGCCAGTTGCTGCTGAATGTAATGAGCGAATCATTGAAAGCCTCCTTGCCTAAATACGGCCAACTTCGCGGGCACATTGTTCGTCCATGGCTTTGTAGGCCTGCAGTGCGCGCGTATTGAATTCAAACATTCGGTTTGTCTTGATTAACATCGCCATCGTATGGACGGGGTTGACGTTGGCCATCTCGAGGAAGCCCTGCTTTATATCCGCGTTTTCAACGGCTTCAGGTTGAAACTGTCCATCAGGGATTCGATAAGCGCTATTGCCTGCTCTCTCCAGTTTCTGGAGGTCATCGACTTTAAATTTTGACAGACCGAGCATCGCGATTCTCTCGCCATCTACGCCTACGGTTCCATCACGACCAATTTCCACCTTGCCCGCCGCATTGGGAAGCTGGATCGGCTTGTCAGCATCGTCGAGAACAGGGCGGCCTAATTGGTCGACAACCGTTCCTGTTTTATCGAGAGTAAACGTGCCATTGCGGGTGAATAGAGTTTCGTTAGTGCCCTGGATTTTAAAGAAGCCATCATTGGCCATGGCCAGGTCGAGTTGATTTCCCGTCGGCTTGACGGGGCCTTGCTTAAACTTTGTATAGCGGGCATCCATGACGCTGGGCAGCCTATCTTCCGGCAAGAACCGGACGGGGTGGTTTAAACCCATGGCTTGATTGGGGTTTCCCAAAGCGGTTGCATCATTGTGGATCTGACGATAAATCGTCTCCTGGGATTTAAACCCAGGCGTATTTGCATTTGCGAGATCATTCGAGAGCGTGTCTAAGCGTTGCGATTGATTCCTCGCACCACTCATCGCCACATAAATTCCGCTCGACATGTCTAACTCCCGTCACCGCATTAGCGGCTTACGTCAATCGCGTCATGGCAGCGCCGACCTTGGCTCTACTTAGAAGCGTCCGTAATCAGGTTTTGCACATGTCGTGCCAACTTATATTCTTGGTAAAGGAGCCTATTAGAGACGCCGAAGCGTCAGGGTTATGACGGCGAAGCGCATTTGCTTTGACGCTGTCCCGATTAGCCTTTAAGCAACGCATTGGAGAGACGGTGGGCAATCAATAAAGAGAGCGCCATGATAGTCACCTGAGGGTTGACACCAACGGTGCCTGGCAGGACGCTCGCATCAGCAATATATAAGCCAGGCACGTCCCAGCTTTCACCGTTGGTGTCAATGACCCCATCGGTTGCTCTCGCACTCATCCGGCATGTGCCCATAATATGTGCAGTGAAATATTCTGTGCTTTCTACTGTCGGGGCGGCCGCCTGCATTTTTTTAATGTCATCTGGCGTCTTCAAGACGGGCCAGTGGTGAAATGCTGTATAGACTTCACGTGCGCCTGCTTCGAAATAAAGCGTGGCCAACAAGCTCGCAGCTTTGATGAATTTTTCTTGATCAACATCGGTGACATCGTACCGAACATAAGGCAAGCCAAAGGGTAATGTTTTGATTTGTCCTTCGGCATGATCGTCAACTAAGACGCCACCTGTGGCAATGTGTTTAGCATTGACCATCTGGTCCGCGAGGGTTTGCCCAAACGTTGGAAAGATGGCACTCATGAATGCAGTTGGGATTGCACCTGGGGCCAACAGAATACCTTCATCGACGAACTCCGTGCATTGCCAGGCTTGATGCGTGCCACGCATGCTCTCAATTGGATCATCAAAAAGAGCGGCCATTTTCACATTGGGATGTATCGTGAAATGCTTGCCAACATGACCGCATGGCTTACACAGTTTATTTCTCTGTAGCAGAAGAGGGGTCTGGACCGCCCCGCAGGATAAAACCACTGCTCGTGCCGACACGGTAAATCGTCGGGGCTCATAGGGGTCATCAAGTTTTCCTGAGACGCCAACAGCACGTCCATTTTTGGTTTGTATCGTTTTGACCTTCATGCGGGTGTACAGACGACCACCCGCCTTAAAAAACTTAGGTAGCCAAGAATAAAGCGTACTCTGCTTCGCCCCGCTTGGACATCCAGTCACACAGTCGTTAGATCCAACGCAATGAATTTGATTCCGCTTGTTGAGAGACAACCTCCAGCCCAATTTATCCGCACCGGATTTGAAGACATCGTTACATCGGCCCTCACTGCCGGGGTCCTGATGACGGGCATTTATGGTCTCTTCTACAGAATCAAAGTATGGCTCCAACCGCCTAGAGGACAACTCAGTCAAGCCGCGCTCACTCTCCCACTCGTGTAAAATTTTATCGGGCGTTCGCCAACACATACCACCATTGATGACAGTGGAGCCCCCAACGCATTTACCCTCTAAATACGGAACGGGGCTGCGCCCCATCAAGACTGTGGACCCGCCACCGCGCATGATGCGACCCATCATCGCAGGAATGTCAGCCCCATAATCTTGAGTCTTAAAATAGCCCCCCTCTTCCAACACGAGGACGTCTAAGCCGGCCTCGGCGAGAGTGGCTGCGACGGTGGATCCGCCCGCGCCGCTGCCGACGACAACCACATCTGCGGCCAAGGTGAGGTCTCCCTGTGTGTTATGAGGTTGAATAATCACGAGTCAACACCTCGTCCGGTTTGGCTATCGGATAGCCGCCAATCGGGGTCGAGATATTGGTCTTTTGACACCGTCCCATAGGCCCCCAAGGGATGGGGTGTCGACGGTGTCTCATGAATACCATCCAACTGTACGAGTTGATTACGGAAATCGACCCGTTGTTTTCTCCAAACCCGCCGGTCAGCACCTAGATAGATTTCGACATCTTGACGGCTATAGGCATTGAAACAGACCAAAATCTTAAGAAACTTTGGGATATTACGAACGGTAGCAAAGCGATGGTTGGACAATCGTTCCAGTCTGAGCGTGACTTTACGGCGATTTAAGAAGGACAGGGGGATGACACCCGTGAGAGTGAGCGGACCGCCGAACTCAACGAAAAACAGCATCAGTTTAATTCCGAAACGCACGAACGGTGGATAATTCCGTATCATGTTCTCAACACCGTCCAGTACATCGGGCGTGAGTTCGCGCTCAAAGTCTCTCCATCTTGGCACCATTGCATCAACAACCGTCCGCGCGATGCGTCTTTGATAACCCGAAAGTCGATAATTACTACTCAAGGTTCTGGTACTCCAGTGGACTGCCCGACACTCAGGGACTCTGCAGGCTCTAAATATAGAGATACGCCACTTACAAATCGTATGTGGCATTCGCTATGCGTCGACGTCGTCCGATGACCCAGACCTAACAGGCCGATCCACGCAGAAACGAGATCACGTTGGATTATTCTTATCCGCCACATGCCACGTCACTCGAATGACTTCCCCCCGACTCTTGCACAAGAGTAATCAGCAAAAGCGCACTTGGCAACCTGTGGTCTGTAAACCTCTACTTTGCCAATGCTCGATGCTCGGGAATGGTCATTAGGGTGAAACCGGTTGCACTTCACATGGTCAGCATTTTTCTAATAGATTGACGACCAATTTTGTCCACGAGGCAGCTGCTGTTACCCTGTACGTCTCTCGTATGCTTCGATCTTGGGTTAGATCGAGCGGGTGCCTTAAAACAACCGATTTGGAGACCGATAAATGAGTCGCATCGGAGTCATTTGTATATTTTTTAGTTTGATCAGCGTCGTCGGGATGGCTGACATCCAGACGGCAGAAGCCGAAACAATGATGCAAACCGTGAGATACAGCTACCAAAAGTGGTCCCGTGTAGAACCGGCCCGCTACGTCCTCGTGCCAACACCGACTCGACTAAAGAAGTCCGATTTTGCCGAAAAAACACGAAAGCTGATGCGCTTGCTGGTCAGCGCTAAACAAGGCACATATGGCAATGCTCGGCTCGCATTCCAAAAAGATTATAAGACCAACCCTGTCGTCTATGTATGGCTCGATAAGTCAAAAGCGAGCTACTACCCAATTGTGATGGCCGAAACGGTCTACACGTTTACTGAAAATGGAGCCAAGAAAGTCATTTTTCCTGAGGTTAAACCGGCCGGTATGGTCCGGACGGATGTGCCGTTTTCGGCCTATATTCTGACGGTTCCACTCTGGCAAGCACTGCCCCCTGCTCAATTCAGTGCCGCAACGGTCAAGCTGCCCAATGGCCAATCCATGGCGAGTAATCGCGCTATCGACGGATTACGCAAAGGAGACAAAACCTTAGTCGATGCATTGTGGAGCTATCTAAAACAGGGTGATGCGTCAGCCATCGCGGCGACAAAGGCCGCAATTTTCCTCAAACTTGACGGCCTGGACGACAAACTCATTCCCTTGCTGCAAAGCGCAAATGCGGCTCTACGTAAAATGGCTATCGAGGGGCTGAAGGGCGTGGACATGCCTAAGGTAAACAAGGCATTAAGGGGTGTGGTTGACGATGATCCAGATCCGGCTCTGAAAGACCTCGCCGCCGGAATTCTATCCAGTTCTTCGGATCCGGAATTTGCGGCTGCAGCCCAATACCATGCCTTGAAAAGCAAGGACCCAGAGGTGGTCATGGCCGCAGCCAAAGCGCTCGGTTCATCGAAATTGAGTGAAGCCAGTAAGCAGCTTCTGGGGATGATCACACATGAAGACCACAGGGTCAGAGCAACCGTCTTAAAAAGTCTCGCTGAACGCGGTGACTACACGGCTCTGGTCAACGAATTGAATGGCACTCGCACAAACAAAGAGGTCCGGCTAGAGATTGCACAAGCCCTCACCAATGGCACCGATAAGGGCAGTGTCTTTGAGGCTATTTGTTTCGTCGCGGCGCATGGCAAAGATGAGGATTCGCTGACCGCCACTCGAAAGCTTGGCGGCTTTGATAAGCCTAAGTCATACAAGACCCTTGGGGCCGCATTGCGGCATAAAGATGTGGCGGTCCGCAAGGCTGCAGCCAGTTCGCTGGCTAAGCTTGGCAAAGTGAGCGGGCTTGAACATTTGGCAAAAGGTGATGTCAGCGATCCAGAATCTGGCGAGACCATTCGGGAGGCAATCCGTAAGATCTTTGCCAAGCAAAGTCTCGACTATGTCATGAAAGCAACCAAGACCAATAAGGGCATTCTGCAACGACTCGCCGTGTCAACCTTGGGTGACTTTGTTAAGTCTGGAAAAGGCAAACGCTCCAGGAAGAAAATTCTCGCGTCTCTGCGGGGCCTCGCAAAAAGTTCCGATTCCAATATTCGCGCCGCCGCGGTCCGAAGCCTGGGTATTATGGGTGGTGATGACATACGAAACGACATTATGAATCTGGCAACCGACTCATCTATCGAAGTCACACGAGCCGTTGCCGCAGCACTCGGGGCATTCCCAGGACCCAAGACCACATCCTTGTTACTAAAGCATATCGGTGCTGAAGACCCCAAGGTGATTGCGAACGCGGCGGAGTCTCTTGGGCGACTAAAGATCCGTGAGGCGACAACGCCGATTAGCGTACAGATGAATCATAAATCTGTTGTTGTTAGACGTGCGGCGACCCAAGCCCTGGTCATGATCGGGGGCACACTGAAGGAACGTAAACCCCTTCTGTCACTTTTTGGTAATCGTCTTTTCGACAGCGATGGACAAGTCCGTTTGGCGGCCGTAAGGGGATTGCGGTTAGTCAAGGATGCCCGAACGGTGACAGCGCTGGGTGCGCTCTTACAAGACCCATTGATTCCGGTCCGTATCGCAACCCTAGATGCGATGGCTGACACGGGTCATACCTCGGCCATCACCCCCATTGTCGGACAACTAGAAGATGAAGACAAAGTCATCAGGAAAGCGGCTCTGAAGGCCATTGGGAAACTCGGTAAAAAAGAAGCCAAAACTTTCCTCGACACCTATATGGCTAAGGAGAAAGATGCCGAGCTCTCAAACCTTGCAAAGACGATAAAGCAATCCCTCTAAGGCCCTTCGCCGTGCAATTCAGGCCTAGGGCTTCATGTCGATTTTAGTCACAACTGTATTGATGGACTCTCGTCTCCCACCAAGGCCCTGATTCGACTCATCAGCACTCACAGGTGCAGCTTTTGCCCGTCCCTTTGGCCTGGTTACCTCGTCCGACTCCCTCAGGCCATGTGTTGACCCAATGTCATGCTCATCCATGTCGTCAAAATCCGCCGCTCTAGCGTCTGTTGTCCTGCCGAGTAGACTTGCATTTTGTTGATGACTTAGCTGACTTGGGTCGGCATGAGTCTCTGCGTAGCGCGCTGGTGCGGATGCAGACCGGGGTCGCTGCGTCACCTTGATGGGGACAGCGGTCGGGACATCTTCCGGAACCCGAAGTAATGACTGTCCCTTTGGTTCGACAATGTTCGGTCTATCCAGCAACCTTGTTGACTCCGCCGACGCTGAGTCGTGCCGAACAGGTTGTTGATGTTTCGATTCTTCGGCGGTTGAACTTTTAGGCTGGGAGGCGCTTAAGGCGACAGGAGCAGAGTGTTGAGGGCTGTGAACGCTCACGGATACAGCAGATGTGGACTCCACAGAGACCGGCGTATCGGCGGATGGCAGCGAATGAAGACCGGGTAAGGCTATCGGTGGCTGCGTAAAGACTTGGGCTGATGCTTGATTCACAGGAATAGGTAACCCTTCGGCCTCACTCAGCCGTTGTATCACTGACTCTAGGTCGACAAGTCGCTGATCTAAATCATCGTGGGTCATAGACATATAGAGCTCATCTAGAACGCTCGGCAGACTTTCAATCACGTCGCTGGGTAAAGGGGCACGACGACCCGGTATTTGACCCACCAGCATTTCATAAAGAAGGATGCCAAGTGCATAGACATCACTTGCGGGCGTATGCACCGCGTTGCGTAACATCAATTCCGGTGCCATATAGCCGAGGGAACCAAAACCAACATACCGCCCGAATTGCAAAGGCTCGCCCAGCTCGATGACCGAGGCCAAGCCGAAGTCACTAATGCGAACATTTGCAGACTCATCAAACAAAATATTCTCAGGCTTCAGGTCTTCGTGTACCAGACCGATATCATGTGCCGATTGAAGCCCGTGTAGGACTTGGCTGAAAACGTTCAGGGCAAACTTGGGTTCGAGGGGACCTGACGTGAGACACTGACGTAAGTTGCCTCCCTGGGCTAGATCAAAAATAGCATAGGGTGGTGAGGCATTGAGAGCCATATCCAAGACATTGAGTACAAATGGACTCTGAAGCGTCGCTTGACGGCGAAGGCCACTCTCGAGTGCTGCCATTGATGCCTCACGTGTTTCGGGGCTCGATAAACGCTCCAGGCCTGAATAGATTTTAATACCAACCCGGCGAGCGGTCGCTGATTGCTCGCTAGACCAAACTTGACCAACCCCACCTTCACCAATCAGATGAAGCAAACGGTATCGCTCGCTCACTTGCGGTCCTCTATTCTTACTCATTGTCATCGTGTTTAGGGTCTCCTCATGCCCGTTCGGTCTCCATCGCTACGTCAAGACGTAGGCCCATATTTTTCATATCCCGTCGTTCGGATGCTTGAGTGGCACTGTCGCTTAAGTGTCATTCAGCGACTGGAGCGCAAACGCCGATGGCGCAACGCACCCAGCAAAAGTAGAAAAAGAGATAGGGATATAGGTCCGGGATACCGGGAATTAACCGACTGGCAGTGAATGGCATCGCTGTTGGGATTCTCTTCAATTTCTACAGCGCTCGTCGCAGTTTTCGAGGTGTTGTTCGGGTTTATTACTGTGATGTCCCGGGCTCCCATACGCGCATTTGGTCCGATTTCAATGTCCCATTCTAAGCTGGTTTCAAAAGGGTTGGTCGGATTCCGATAAAATCGCGGCCTTGAGGTTGCCCGTAAACCACCACCAGGAATGACGATTTGCGCACCACACGCAAAGGCTTGCCCCGAGACGGTGAGCCGAATGCTTGAATCCCGAAACCAGCGTTTCGGATTGACATCGACAATGCCTGCAATGCTCGTGACCAGGTCTGGGCATTCCCCCTGGTATTCTTCTTGTGGCGGGGGCGCTCCATCATTGGCCAGAAGCTGAAAAAGGCCCGGCGCAATCTGTCGAGTCCCGTTCGGGTTCGTAATTGTGACTGTGACGGGTCCCGGCTGAGCTGACGGATCGATTTCCAAAAAGTTTCGAATCCCAGAGTAACCTGGATGGCTCTGACTGTTCTCGACCACCTCAGACGGGCGAAATGTCCGAACGCCTGGATTATCAAAACTAATCTGCGCACCCTCTGCGATCCCCTGGCCCCAAATCCACATAGCAACCGGTCGACCAACAAATGCAGCTCGCGGTGAAGCGCCTGTGATCGCATCCAAATTGCCTTGACCGGGTCGCGGTCTGGGCTGAGAACCTGGTGCAACAATTTCAAGTAGTTGACGGCCTGTAGCCGATGAGCCATTGGGATTGGTCACGGTGATATCCACAAGCCCGACTGGCGTCTCGGGTGGAACGCCAACCGTCACAAAGTACTGCAAACCGTCGGACATACCGCCTTCGCTTTCCGCGTTTGGAAAAACTTTGGTTGGGATCGGCTGCTCATTGCGGAGTACTGGACCAATTCCTGGAAGACTAAAAGAGACCTGGGCACCGGGCGCAAACCCTCGACCGACGATCCATAAGTTTACTTGGCTCCCTTGCTCCGCTGCAGGCGGGCTCGCTCGGGTGACTCTATCGACTCGATTATTGCTTGGCTGCTGCTGCTGAGGGTTTTGGTTATTATTGTTGTTGTTGTTGTTGTTGTTGTTGTTGTTGTTGTTGTTGTTGTTGTTGTTGTTGTTGTTCCCCGGGTTCATCGGTTCGGGTGC
>PCCS01000007.1 GCA_002731825.1 Myxococcales bacterium | reverse complement strand
ACTGGTGTACACAAAGCCAACCTGCTCGTACGTTTCCTGCCCACTCGAAACATCCTCGGGATGCTTGAAGAGGAAGATCGTGGTGTTGGGGTTGTTGGGACTGGGGATCACCGCCGAGAGAACAACCTCGGTGATGTTGGGAACGAGGAGACTGACAGAGCAGTCATCCATCCAAGTGGGGTGAGACATGTTGCATTCCTTTCTGAATGATGCAACCAAAGAAAATCGCGACCCTCCTGCGGGGCCGCCGTCGCAGACGGCCCGCAGGGGGTGCGAGGAGATAATCATTTACTTTCTTCCACGCTGCTAAAATTGCCGCACTCAATCTCCATCATGTCCTCTCTGATCTCATCCAGTTTGTAAGCGAATCCACCCAAGGCATGGACCTGCTTCATTAGCAAGTTTTGCTCTTCGTGAGCCTCCGAGAGTTCCTTCTCCAACTCCTTGATTCGGGCGTCCTTGATGTTGCACATCTCAAGCAATACATCGTTGGTGTTCATTTGCTGAAGTACCTTTCGTCGGCAGTGATGTACTTTTCCATGAATTCGAGAACGGCTTCATCCCCGCAGATGAACTGGGGGGTGGACCAGAGTGTCTGTCCCTGAGGCTCCCATGTGTCGGGATCACATCGGTGAAGAGTGGTTTCCGTGTACCGATCTCCTGCTGCTATGGATCCCACGACGTAGTGCATCCCTGCCCAATCAACGCAGGTAATGATGTCACGTTCAATGTGATCATCGAAGGGGCATTCCCACTCCTTCGTGCCTTTGATGCTGAGGCTTCTAGCGATGATGTTGTTCATCGGCTGTTCCTCCGCCACATTGCCTTGGTGTCCCGGTTCCCCCACCATGAAGGGCAGTGTCTCAATTCACCGATGAACTTGTGCCAATCGAGTTTTGCGTTAACTTCTTGATCGAGAGGTATGCTGGTATCCCACCTGCCCACGTTGTGCTTGGGGTTTCCGGTCCTGTTTGCCACAGTCATGTGGAACTGCCAGTCTTCCCAATCCAGTCCGAGGTTGCCACGCCATGCGTGTGCCCCCTCGACAGTCACCTCAATCTGCAATGACATTCGACCTTTGAGGTCGGTCACCAGATTCCAGTTGCCGAGATTCCAGTAGTTACATCGCTGAAACATGTTGTCACCCTGACCCAAAGTCTTCCTGTCCATTTCCACTCCCAACTTGAAGTCTGGGAATGCCAACTCTTTCTCGCTCTTCCTGATCTCATCCCACTCCTTGGTGTTCATGAGGGTGACATGCCATGTCCAAGGCGGTACAACTTTGAGGTTGAAACCAGCGGAGAGTTTGAATGCCCAACTCTCCCACTCTGCCATGAACCCTTGAATCTCAGAGTGTGGTCTCTCCCTAATTTTGTGAATTGGCTGAAGAAAGACATAGTCGTTGATCAACAGTTTCGTGTCGATCGTTTCTCGCCTCTTGTCCTGAGGCTTTGTTGTGGTTCCGTTGTTCTGTGCTTTGTGCATTGATCTCTCCAATGAAAAGAAAGAAGGCGAGGATCCGCTCCCCGCGTTGCGGGGGGAGCGGACCGCAGGCCTCGTTTATCGTCCTGCTTCCCACTGACTGCCCTCGGTCAGTGAGAACCACTCGAAACTGGACCATCTCTGGTCTCCATAGGCTCCCAGCCAGATGCCCACGCTCGCACCGATGAGCGTCTCGGACAACTCCATGTCCTCGTACTCCAGCCTCCAGTCGAGATGGCCGTGCCATTCTGCGTCCGGATTCTGTGCCTCAAGGACTTCGATGTACTTCTTGCACACCGCCTTGAGCCCTTCGTACTTGATCATTTCCATCTTCTCTTGTTCAGTCAGCGTTGCCATTTGTGACCTCCTTGAGATAGCCCTTCTCCTGAAGAGCCTTGATAACGAACATGCGAATTGCTGATGCAGGCTTCCGGAAGTCATCGCGACTGAACTTGACCAGTGCCTCTACTTCCTCGGACTTGAGCCTGATTGAGATGGTTTGACTACCACTATTCATAGTTAGTTCTCCAAAGAGTTTCAGATAGGGACACGCAACGCTGGCGTCCGGGCGGCAGCCCAGCCAGCGGCGGTCTTTACAGTGTCATGAGTCGGCTTGGACCCCTGGACTTCGCCACAAAAAAAGCAGGGCAGCCACCGAAGTGACCACCCTGCTCCTGGACCGATCCCCGATCAGGCCGGGGTCTCCAACGCCTTGGCGACGTCGTCCCCGACGCTCTTCGAGGTCGGGTTCTTCGGCCGACTCTCGATCTGCTCCAGACGCTCCGCGAGAGACACGGTGCTGGGAGCCTCACTCACCCAGCCGTTGAAGTTACAACGAGCCTCGGGGGTTCCACCGCTGTTGTCGATCCACGCGTTCGGACTGACGCGGATCATCGCACGGGTCCCGTCCTCGTCCTCGATGATGATTTCGAGAGTGCTGGGCAGGTCCGCCTTGGTGTACGGCTTACCCTTCTGCGACACGAGGGACACGATGTCGATCGAGGAGCAGTTACGGATGTGGGCGTTCACGATACGCATGTCATTTATCTCCAAATGACGAGGAAGATGTGGTAGACAACGTTGCCTACCGGGCGACGCCCGGGCAACGGTCACCATGAATGTGTTAGGGATGGGGGTAAGTTTGCGAGGCAAACAAAGCGTTGTGTCTGACGACGCAGTGCTACCTGTGGGTACCCCCCCGTGGCCCCTCGACGGCTGACGACAGTCAGGTAGAAAGGCCCCTGCCGTATCAAAATTCTGTCTTGTGGTACATCTGGTACAACCTACCCCCCATATTGCACTCGTATCGCGGTTTGTGCCGCATACGCCACATGTGCCACTTGCTGGCGGTACTTATATATACATACCTACCATACATATATACCCAGAAGTGGTACATATGGTACAAGTGGCACAATCAGCCCTAACGGCATCAGGAAGTGGGGCTAGGGCGTACCACACCCACCTACAGATGTGGTACGCCCGTGGTACAACCACTACTCTTTAAAAGCAAGCCCACGCAGACCACGCTTACCGCCACCGCCAATACGGGCTCTCCGCAGATCCCACGTCGATGACTCCACGAGCCTATGCACAAACTCTCGCTGGCTCAGTGGGGGGACCTTGAGGTGGCGGCTCCACTCAATCCATTGGGAATAAAGGACTTCTGACGTTACAAACCCACCAGTCATGGGCTTGAACTTGGTTTCCAAGAACTCATCCACAGGGTTGTTGACGGCGTGGTAGTCGTCAATTAACGCCAAGGACCGATCTGGCATGGGGAACTTCTTCTTGGGGTCCTCTTCTTCCTCGACTGCCCGAGCCCCCTGCCATGCCCAGTATGCAATACCCGGCAACTCCTCAAGCAGTTGCTCCGACAAGCGGTAATTCTCTCTCCCAGCGAAACTTACGGTGAAGGGAAGTAGAACCATCTTCCCAGACAACCCGAGCCCCTTGTTTGGAAGACGGGGGATTTCATTGGATTGCATGATCGGGACGGCATCCACGACCACGTTCCGGAGTGGTTGCTCGAATTTACGGTTGATGGAGATGGGGTCTTTGCCCACGATCGACTTGAGGACCCGGCATGCGGCTTCGCCTTCACGATTCGATATCTCGGATACTTCATTGATTGCCATCACCCGTGCTTGTTCGATGCCCCAAAGCCCGAACTGACCAGCGATATCCTCAAGGCAGGTGCCCATATAGCCCTCGCCAAGCAGGGCTTTGAGGATCGTCATGATCGTACCCTTGCCCCCTCGGATCTTGCCATACATAAGGAACCACTTTGCGTAATCCCTGTGGGGCAGCAGGCAATACCCAAACATTCTCTGGAGCAGGTTGCTCCATTCCGCATCCCCACCGCTCCATTCCCTCAAGCACTTGTGCCATGTAGGACATTTCGCCCCCGGCTCGAAGTTGCAGGGCATGACATGCGGGTCAAAGAAGGTTTCATCCCTCTTGTACTTGTTGCCGGTCTTCGCATCCAAGACCGTGTCCATAAACGAAACCAAGGATCGGGTGCTTTTGGTTTGAGGTGCAGTCAACCACACGGGCGACTTGTCGTGCGGAAGCGTCTGAATCGCCTGCAACGCACGCATTACGCCTTGGACCTTTGGGATGTTGGGGGCATAGCGGGTCTGTCGTGCCCCGTTCTGCGTCTGCTGATTGAAGGTGGTGTTCTCCAACGCCACCCAGATGGCACTCTCTACCCATTCCCGGTCACGCTTCTGCCACTTCTCTCCGTACCATTCATAGAAGTTTCCTCGCCAGAACCAAAGGCCGTTTCTATTATTAGGGGTAGAGAAATGAGAGGTAAGCAGGTATCTTGCAACCTGCATGGGTTCTTGGGACGCCAAGGTAGGTGACTGCGTCCGATTTGACATGATGGTCCTCCAAAGGACGGTTAAACGATGATTCCAACAAATACGGTTGCGGGCGTAATGGCTCCCCAAATGGACGCTTACACGCAGGCTTACAATGCTGGATTGGCTGCCGGGGCTAAGAATGCTCCACAGCAGCCCGCTGCAACGTCAAGGGTCAATGATACCAACCCTCTTTCGACTGTGGACGCCATCCTTAGAGGAATCCAAGAAAGAGCGGCGAGAAGTAGCAACGCTGTCATTGAAGCAACCAACCGTGCCAACCAGAGACTCAACCTCCAGAGAGACCCGGTAAGAACGAAAGCCATTGACGACCGTCGTCGTGAAATGAATGTGGTGTCTCAGAGAGGAAGAACAGAAGGAAGCAAGAGACGAAGCGAAGATTTCCGAAACAAGGTTCGAGCAAGAAACAAGGCAAAGGCTGATGCTAAGGCCGCAGAGCGAGCGGAACTAGACGCTTACGTTGACAACATCATTGCAAGCGGTGATGTGCCTTCGGACATGGATAGGGCTCAGGCAATCCATGACCAGAACATTGCGGAAAGCATGGCATTCCAAGAGCAAGCCGCACAAGAGAGATCTGACCAACGGCTCGCAGAGCAAACCGCAGCAGAAGACGAGATCAGGCGACGAGCAGCACTACAAGATCAATACTTCCAAGATGCCGACGGGAATGTAATTCCCGCTGCCGATGCTGATATCGCTCAAGCAACAGCGATGGCCGAAATGCCGGAAGACTACGACTTCGAGGCAATGGATCTCAGGAGAGCGATTCGAAAACTGGAAAGAGAAGAAGCAGAAGCCAGAGGCGGCTTGTCTCAGGACCGTGACGCCATCGCAATGAGAGAAGCAGGAGCCGCAGCAGCAAGGTCCAATCCCCTGTATGACCCTACCACTATGTCGGCTCTTGGGACAGCCCCTCAGGGATACAGCCGTAATTCTCTTGAAAGAGAAAGATTGCAAGCAAGAACCGATACTCTCAATCCAATGTTGCAGGATCTAGGGGAACGACTGTTCTTCCCCGGTCCCGGAGGCGGGGTTGCTCGAACAGCAAGAGCAATCAGCGGGGTTAGGCCAGCCAGAGTTGTTCCCCAAAGGCCTTCTTCAGTTCCTCCGCAGAGACCTATGTCGATTCCTCCCCAGAGAGCAATGCAGCCTCCGGTTGTAATTACTCAACCCGGTCCAATCGGCTATCTCCCTGCACCTCCCGTGACACCTCCAATGGCTCCTCACGCTCAATACATGTTCCCCTTCTGATGGCAAAGAAACGAAATCTAGGCCGGTTTAACCCAGACGATCAGTTTCGCCTAGAGACTGTCGCTGCGAAAGTAAGAGCGGCTGTAGATAGGGGCGACATCAGCGTGGAAAGAGGCAAGGAGATCATTGGTGACTTTGTCAATATCCAACTTGGCAGAGGCGGCGTCATGGGTACCGATGCCATCCCACAAGATGTCATTGGCAAGCCTCTCTCACGAGAACAGAAATCATTCAAGAGCCAGAAGAAAGGACGGAAGATACGCAAGCAGCGTAGCCGTCAGGTAAGAGGCGTTGGTAAGCCGGATCTAACTGCAATCGAAGAACTCGGAGAACGCCTATCGAGGGGTCAGAATGTTTCAGGAGAACTCGAAGCAAGGTTGCTTGAGGAACTCCCTGAAAACATCCGAGGCCCTCTTGAGTCTGAGGTTCTCATCCCTCAAAGAGAAGATGCTGAAAATCAAAGAAGAGTCAGGAGAATGATTGCAAGTGAAATGAAGGGGGCTCGTCTTGAAGGATCAGAACTAAACCCTTACGACAGGATTGCTGCCCAACGGTTCTTCAAAGACATAGACATAGAAGCCTTTGAACAAGAACTGATTGATGCCTATGTGAAGCAGGGCTTGAGCCCCGAGGCTGCCCGTGCAAGTGCGGAAACTGCTAGAAAATCTTTTGAAGAAGATCTGCGAACAAGAAGACCAAGTGATACAAAGGACCTACTTGTTCCTACTGCATTGGACCCTAAGGAAGGGGGCCAAGTTTCAAGTCGAGAGTACGATTTAAAAGGAAAACCCCTGAGGTCAAAAGGAAAGTTTCTTAGAGAACAAGAAAGAAGCACAAAGGTTTTCCGGAAAGAAGACTCTCCCGGTGCTAAGGATGATTTCGCATCAAGCCTTGCGGGGACACGAGAGGTAAAGAATCGAAGGTCATCACGTCTCATGGGTATGGCCGTTGAAGCCAAGAAGGCTGGGTCCTTCTCGGTAAAAAGCGGGGACAATGAGTACATCTTTTCGCCGAACAAGGAAGGCAACTTCGACATCACCCGAAGGTTCAAGGGCCGGAAGTCTGCGTTCCTGAAGTCAAACATTGTTGATCTTGCAAACGTGACAGGTCAACCACTTGAACGCTTCAACAAGGTTGCTGCTGCGGGATCTCGTTTTACGGGTGGCCGAGGCAAGCAAATGGCGACCCTCACTAATGCCATAAGCCAAGAGAGTCTCTTTGATGCCTTCAAAGCAAATCCCGAGATGGGGCCTTTGCTGAAGAACAAGAAGTTCCTTGATGCCTTCAGGGATGTGAGCATTGAGGGATCAGAGGGAGCCTTGAACCGAAGGGTGGGGGGACAGACAAGAAAGGCTGCTTCTCGCTTTGGCCCTCTTTCCGAGAAGGCCATGGAGTTAGGAAAGAAAGCGGAAGCAACAAAGATTGCTGCCCTCAAGAAATCAGGACGCATTGCACCTCTGCTCTTGCTTGCAAGTCTTATTGGTGGTGCATCAATGTTGGGGGGAGAAAGTGAAGGAGCCTGATTGGGAACATCAAGGCAGTGCTGGGAAAGTCCTGTCCTTCTTTGATGCCGATGCCGCATCAAAAGCCCTTGACATGAACTCTTTCTCAATTGAGGAAGAGATTGCCACGCTCGTACAACACATGAGGGATCCAGACGCTAAGATCGCGTTGAGAGCCCACAACCAATTTCGCCGTGTTCTTGGAGAGGTAGCCAAAGCAAATGGACTCATCACCACGCAAGAGTACACAGCGACGAATGCCGAAGGGAATAAGAGTGTCCGGATCACACGCAACCAAAAACTCCTCTCCAACCTCAAAGCCACGACGCACCGTTCAAACCTCCCAGACAATCCCACCTTTGCAGCCCAGTATCTCCCCCCAGCAAACAGGGACTCTGAAGACTCTGAAGGGTCTGGGGCCAATGGGTCTGGCGAGATCGGCGGGTCAAGCACTATTCGACTTGGCGATTCATGACATTGATGGGTTCATCGGATCTAGAGAGAGATTTGGCGCCCTTCTCTACAACCGATACATCGAGAAAGACGAACCCACTCCTCACTTCTTTCGGGTGTGGAACAACCTCTACTCCCACAGTCTTGTGAGGGATGCGGATGTTTCTTTTGCCGCCGTCATGGCGAGGGTTGCAGCGATTGAACTCCTTGCCAATGGAACTCTGAATGCGAGTCAAGAGGATAGCGACAAGGGCTGAGGGTAATGAACTGTTCCCGTTGCCTCCTGATTACATGGAGTTGACGGAAGAGGGTCAAAGAGAAGCCCGCATCAATGCTTGTCGTCAGTGGCTTGTTCCTGTGGTTTCTCCGCAGGACAAGTCTGATCGTTTTATCGGTTCGATGTTGTTCTTTGACCATTGGTACTTGTGCCCTGACGAAGCAGACGACTTCAACCCCATGTTCTATGACGAGGACCCCGTCCCTCTTCCGGACGGACACCTTGGCATCTACAAGGAGTGGGCAACGAACAGGGCTTCGATTGCCATTGCACCACGAGGTTTCGCCAAGTCCAACTGCATCCGGAAGTCAATCCTCCTCCAGATGCTGACTAGACCGGGCTACTCCTTCATCTACGCGACCTCGACCAACGACAACGCGAAGCAGACCGGCCAGATCATCAAGACCCAGTTCCAAGAGAACGCAAGGATCCACGACGACTGGAAGCCTGAGTTCCCTGATGAACGCATCGTCCCCCGTAGGGGGGAATCATCGTTCGGCATCGAGTTGATGTACTTGAAGAACGGCTCATGGTTCCGAGCCATCTCGTCGGAATCTCGTCAGCGTGGTGGCCGCCCGCGTTGCTATGTCCTTGATGACCCCGAATACGATCCGCGTGCCTCTACCTCCATGTCTGTTCTCCGCTCGTACATGGATACCCTCCTCTTCAAGGTGGTCATGCCGATGATCACCCGCCCCGACACCAGCCTTCGCTGGCTGGCTACCTTCGTCAGTCGTCGCCACTATGCGTGGTACGCCATGGAGACGCAGGAGTCGGAAAAAGGACTTAAGGCCAAGGACCCCCGGTTCGACCACTGGTCCCGCATGATCATCAAGGCCGCCTACAACGATGCAAGTGATCGGCTGGTGTCGTGTTGGCCTGAGATGTGGCCGGTAGACCGCAAGCAGAAAGAAGAGGATCCCCGCCTCAAGGAGCGAATCAGCCTTGAAGAGATCAAGGAACAGATTGGATCGGCTAACTTTGCATCGGAGTACATGGCAGATCCGGGTGCCAGCGATGACGCTTTCTTCCCCGAACTTGGCGAAAGCCACCGATGGTGGCTCACGAGTATTGATGCTGATTACGGCATCAACCCAAGAGAATCCACGACACTATTGAACTGGAAGGACCAAAGCGGCAATACGAAGAAAATGCCGATCTGCGACTTCCTGAAGGAGTCGTGGCTCTTCATGACGATTGACACCTCTTGGACCTCCAAGGGCGACTCAGACTTCAAGGTTGCAACCGTCATGGCGGCAACCCCTGAGAATGAGTTGTTTGTCTTGGACATTTGGGGGGGTCAGTGTGATGAAAACACCCTTATCAGGCATGTATTCGAGATTGCTGACAAGTGGAGGGTTCCCTCGATCCATCCCGAGGTCGTCCGTCAGAGCATCGCCCTCTATCAAACCCTCGATACTCTCGTGAAACAGAGGGCTACGGAGATGTTTGGGGTGGCTCACCTCCCCAAGATCGTGCCTCTCAAGGTAGGGATGATGTCGAAGTCTGCTCGGATTGGGGCTCTCCAGTTCCGGTTTGAGAACGGCCTCATCAAGTTCCCGCTAGAGCGAAGGATGGACCGCCACTGGACGAACCTCTTTGACCAGATCGAGCAGTTCAATCCCGAGGTTCCTGACGGTGGCTTGGCGAAGGATGACCACATTGATACGGTCTCGATGTCTGGAAATATCCTCAAGGGTCGTCTGCAAAGAGCCCCTGAAGATATGGAGGACACCAGAACCACCGAAGAGAGACTGTTGGATGGGGAGTTGACCGACGATGCCGGTATGCCTCTCGCCTACAAATTGACTAACCTATCACCGGATCTTGTAAATGAACTCCTCGAAAGAGCCGCAGATGATTCCTCAAGTGGCGGAAGCAGGATCTGACCCTGCAATGCAATCTGTCACAATTCCTTATTTCTTGTACGAAGCCATGGCAAGAGCGTATTATGGGCAGGCAAGAAACTCAGATGTTCCCGTAGAGGCTCCTCCGGTTATGGCGGAGAAGTCGCTTAATCTCAATAATGTCCACTTCAATCCTATGGACGTTCCTGCCCATTGGAAGCCGGGGGGCGTAGCCGCAAAGGGCCTTGGACATGTCTCAGAACCGATTCGAACTACCGAAGAAGAAGATTGACATCTGCCATGTGATTCGGGATCACGCAGAGAAGGAAATCTCTCGTCTCTCGTATCGCAGAATCACTTGGCTTCTGACGTATTACTACCTGAATGGTATGCGTCGATTCGATGTCTTTGATCCTTCGACCGGCCATCTGTCCCCCCACTATCTTGATGAAGAGGGGAACATGGAGTTTCAGAGTCAGGAGATGCTCTCTGCAATTGATCGTGCGGCAGCCCGGCTCTCGGCCATGGATCTTCGTCCCAAGGTTCTAAGGACAGGCACCAGCCTACCGATGATCCGCCAGAGGGCAACCGCCCAGATGCTGGCAGATGCTCTGGTCTCTGACGACCAGATCGCAGAAGTCTCCACGAAGTTTGCTCATATCTTCACATCTCTTGGTTCTTGCGGTATCCAAGGTCACATTACCGACCATCCCACCATTGGGCTGACTGGTGATCTTGAAGTCATTCACCCCAAGGAGATACTCCCATTCCCCTCTCTTGGTCAGGACTACACCAAGGAATGCGGGATGATCCGGCAAAGGATCGTTCCTCTCGAAACTCTTGTTGAGAAGTTTGGGCCTCGTATCAAGTCCAATCTGGAAGACATGGAGTACTACGAGATNGAGGTNGGCGATCCCATNGAAGACCCCGACGAGAGTTATGACGCTGGGTATAGCGTCAATCCTTTCAACGGAAAGGGCTACACAGAAAATGCCGCTGATGCCATGACCGTAGTTCGGGTCAGGGAACTTTGGATTGATGGCCCTCGGGGCACCTGTGCCCGATACGTCATCTGCTCAGGTGATTATCTCATTGATGATCAAGACCTTGAGAACACTCAGACGTACTGCCCAATTGGGTTTGCACGGTTTATGGAAACCGGCACGTTCCACGGTGCTGGCCTCTTTGATCTTCTCTTCTCGATCAACCGAGAGATGGAGAAGATGTTGAAGGCCCTCTTCAATAACATCAAGGAACTGGACCGTTACGGCGTAGTTGTGATGCCTCAGGGATCCTTCAACGAACGATCTGTACTGCGAGAAGTCGGCAATGGCCTTCGCATGATCTCGTATGCACCTGATCCGTTGAACGAGAAGTTCAGTCCCTTCATGATCTCCCCCCACAATGCAGGCGATATCCCCGGCAAGACTGCTGCCTTTGCCAAGCAGTTGATGCAGGGCATCAATCCTGTGCAGGATCTTATTGCTGAGAAGGGCCGTGTTGACTCCGCTACCGGCCTTCAGTTCCTTGATGAGCAAATCAACCGTGCGATGACCAATCCAACCATGGGTGTGGTTCAGGCATTCGGCAAGATGTATCGAAGCATGGTCTCGAATGCAAGTCGGGAACTCCTGCTTCGGCCTCGCCCCCTCCCGGTCAAGTCTCTCGATCTGAACCTTGCAGGAGCGATCATCGACTTTGACCGCAGCGAAGTCTCCTTTCAGAACAACCCGATTCCAAATGTTGCCCATCTCACCTTCTCGGTGAGACAGGTCAACCCCCGATCCGAAGTTGTTCGTAAGCAGGAAGCCATGCAGATGTTGCAGGCAGGCCTTACTGATCCTGACGGTCTTAAATTGTTTGCTCTAAAGGAAGGTTTGGACTTTGCGATGTGGCTCGACGAAGATCAAGCCGCATACGAACAGGTCGTACAAAACATCCTTACGTTGTTTGGTAACGGTGCTGATGCAGGCCAGATCATTCTGACCCCCCACACCTCTCGCCCTGAGTTGCAGTTGCGAGTGTTGTCAGCGTTTATGTCAGGTCCTTTGATCTCAAGGGCTGACCCGACCGTTATTGATGAGTTCAAGAAGTACAGAGAAGCCATGATTCAATTCATGGGTGCTTCTCTACCGGCAATGGTGCCGAACCCTGATTCTGCTGCTCTGTTTGCAGAGCAGGCTTCACGAAACGCTGGGCCTCAACCCGGTCCCGGCATGACTCAAGGAGCCAACCTTGGCTGAAGAGATTAAGAATGTGACAGAGATCCCCGCAGATTCCGCTCCGGTCGAAACTGCTCCTGTCGAAACCCCCGAACCCATCAATGCGGATCAGAAGATCCAAGTGGGGGGAGAAGAATACTCCGTTCAGGAGTTGGCGGAAACGCATAAGAACTACCAGCAACTCGAAGAGTATGCGAGGGGTCTTGAAGGTTTTAGGGAAGCGACTTCCCGACTCATGAACCCCGAAACTGATGCTTCCGTTAAGAAGCGAGACGCCCGACAAATCCTCCTTGACATGAACTACACGCCCGAGCAAGTGGACGAGTGGGTCAAGGTCTATGATGAAAGCCCAGAAATGACCGAAGAAGCACCTACCCCCCAAGTCGCTGCTCCCCAGACGGATCCTCGAACGGATCAACTGAATGATCAGATGATGAAGATGCGGGCGCAGATGCTCCAGCAAAATCTCGAAAATTCTCTTTCTGGTGCTATTGATTCAGATAGTGACAGTAAGATGCTTATTGACTGGCTTAACGCCAACAGGTCTCCCGAGGAGGCATCGCAGGCTCGTGAAAACGTAACGGAGCGCGTCCGGGCTCAGGCCTTGGAAAACCTCCGGCAACGTCGAAACCACGCGGGTTCATTCGATGACTCTTGGGTGACTGAGGAAGTAACGAAGGCAGCCAACAAGGTTGCTAAGGACATGCTCACGGTAATCGGAGATACTTCCAAGATCGGAAGAGTTCCGGAAACGGCGGGGCAAACTGACAATCTTTACCGCAAGGACCCTGTGAAACTGCCCGATACGACGGGCAAGTCCTTCGGTGACGTGGAGGGCCAGTTGCGTGACTGGACCTCCGATCAACTGCTCCGGTCGCTTTCCGATCCCGGTGGCGACTCCAAAGCGTGAGGTAATCTCAAATGGCTTCAACTGGAACTCTTTTTGATAAGGATTCCACTCGTATTGAAGAAATTCTGTCGAAGCAGATCGACACGATTCTTCCGACGATGGATCCGATTTGGCGTGACACTGTTGTCACCTCTCAGGGCGTGGGAAACGCCAGTGAATTCTCCAAGGACTTTCAGGTCAACAAGTTGTACCGCACTGGTATGACTGGTGTTATTGATCAGGCTGCTCCTGTCGGGGACTTCCCCCTCTTCGGTGATCAGGTTGGCACCACCATTGGTGCCCGTCTTCTCCAGAACACCGCAGCCAAGACCTTCCCCGATGCACTTGAGGGTGCAAAGCCGAAGGCTCTTCGCCTGACCGTCCCCATGCGTGCGATGTACACCAACCTTGCTCTCACCCTTGGTGAGATGCAGATGGATGCAACCCCCGCAGTGGTCGGCGATGTGATCGCTCCGGTTCTTCAGGGCTTTGCCCAGAACCTGTCCCACACCCTCTGCAACTACTGGTACGTCAGTCAGGCTGACAAGTACAAGTTGGGAACCATCAGCGGTACCCCCACCAACAGCGGTAGTGGTCCTTACTACTCGAAGGTCTCGATCCTTGAAAACACTTATGATCGGTTCTTCGCCGGTCAGCGGATCGACATCTACGACGAAAGTGAAGACAGCGGCAACGGACTTCGAAGTAACTCGATCTCCGGCGGCGCTCGCTACGCTGTGTTTGTTGATAGCGTTGACGACCTCAAGGGTGAACTTACTCTTGTTTCTGCCGTCAATGTCTTTGCTGGTGGTGTGACTGGCTCCGTTGCTATTGCTGATGGCGATGCTCTGATGTACGCCAACAGTGGTGAAGATGAGGCTGGAAACGGACCAACGAATACTTCGGCTTCGTTCACCGGCATTGCCGGTATCAACTCTTGGCTGAAGAACACCGGCGATCTGCTGGGCTCTGAAGCGGTCGGTACGGCTAACGAAGGCAAGATCAGCGTTGCTGATCACCCCGAGTTCAAGTCGTTCTTCAAGGGCAGCGTTGGTGTCCTGACTGAGCATAAACTCCGTCAGTACCTCCGTCGCTTCCACGCGGCCAAGGCCAAGTTGGGCCAGACCATTGACAGCCTTGTGGCGTCGGACGGTGTGTGGCTCTCCTACGAAGCCCAGAAGATCGGTCAGTACCAGATCGAACGTTCCGGAAACCTTTCCAACATGAACTCTCAGGGTTCCGAGGAAGGCTTTGCGTTCACGTTTGAGGGTCGTACCTACAAGGGCAACACTTCGCAGTACGTCGAAGATGGTTCGGTCTACGGCATCAAGACTTCGGGTCAGAACTGGAAGCGGTACTCCCCGCCTGACTACGCTGGTCTTCAGGCCATGGGCGAGGCTCCTGCTCACGTTCCGTTCCGGTTCGTGGCTCCCGCGCTCACGGGCGGAACCAGTGCCAAGTTCCCGTATCTCACTGGCGGTGCTGGTGGGGCTCTTACGGAAGTGGTCCAGATGCCCGGTATGCTTCGAATGCAGTTGATCCCTGATCAGCCCGCAGGAATGAAGTTGACTGGTGTCACCACGGACACCGAGTACGGCGACTGATGTTTGATTGATGAATGGGGTGGGGGTTCACGCCCCCACCCCGGACTTCTTTGACTTCGGGGGGGGCTATGGAAGTAATAGGTTCGTACGTCATTGATATTCTGATGACGTTGGCAAGCACCACTATTCTTGCCTTGATTGGTTTTGTTTGGAAGATTAGTCATCGAGTCTCAAGTCTTGAAAAGACGATTGAGGCTTTTAAGGGCATACACGACAGGGACATCAATGAAGTCCGGAAGGACATTGACATGATCTGTTCTAATGTCGATAAGAACCGAGACTGGACGACCAATCGTATGATGTCGATTGCACGAGACTTTCCGAAGGGTTGAACATGGCCAAGAAGCGAACCGGCAAAGGCATGAAGGGCATGAGCATCAGATCAGGGGACAAGCGTCCCACGAAGTCTGGTGCAGGCATGACCGCCAAGGGTGTCGCGAAGTATCGTCGCCAGAACCCCGGCAGCAAACTGAAGACTGCTGTGACTGGAAAGGTCAAGAAGGGGAGTGCTGCGGCAAAGAGACGAAAGTCTTTCTGTGCCCGCAGTGCAGGCCAGATGAAGAAGTTCCCTAAGGCGGCCAAGAACCCAAATAGCCGTCTTCGTCAAGCCCGCCGTAGATGGAAGTGCTGACATGGCCCACAAGAAAGGCGGCTGCGGCTGCCCTCACAAGATGAAGTCCAAGCCCCGTAAGAAGTCTCCCAAGAAGAAGGGCAAGAAGTAATGGCTAAGAAGAAGTCAGGTGGTAAGAAAGATGCTTGTTACCACAAGGTGAAGAGCCGCTATAAGAAGTGGCCATCTGCCTACGCCAGCGGTGCCCTCGTCAAGTGCCGAAAGAAGGGAGCCAAGAATTGGGGAACCGGCGGCAAGAAGAAGAAGTAGGTTCCGCTCATTGGCGTCTCAAGGTTGTTGCTGAGATACAGCGATGGAGTAGGCAGGTACTGGAGCGACCCTCGGATCACTTCGATGGCTTGCCTCCTTGTCCATTTGCCCGCAAGGCGTGGGCAGACAACAAGGTGAAGGTGGACTTCGGGGGCAAGAAAGAGGTCCTGAAGAGTTGCTTGAACTGGGACGACAGCATCGACCTACTCATCATCGTCACCGAAGACTGGGAGTGGGGGGAGATCGACGACTGGTGCGAGGAAGAGAACGAGCAACTCGCAGAAGACGATCTTGCCCTCATGGCATTCGTCCCTGATTCAGAAGCGGTTCCTCCCGGCCAGCCGGTAGAGGAACTCGAAGATTGGGAGCCTCTTCTTGAGGAGCCCTACGCCATGGTATTTATCCAAAGGCTCTCTACCGTGAACGCGGCTAGTGATAAACTAGAGCGTCAAGGTTACTACAAGAACTGTACGACGGAGTTCTTGGAGTATGTCAAAGACCGTCGAACGAGGTGACAACAATGGCTGGTATGCGAAACGGAATGGGCAAGAAAAAGGTTATGGGCAAGAAGAAGAAGACCGCAAAGAAGGTTCCTGCGTTCCTGAAGAAGATCAAGAAGAAGAAGTGACCCCTTCTTCCGAGATGACTTGTCCTCGTTGTGGTAAGAAATGGACGGAGTGTCGCTGCTGATGGCTAAGAAGAAAACAAGTAATGGCCTTAAGAAGTGGTTCTCTCAGAACAAGGGCAAGGGCTGGATTGACTGCAAGACTGGTAAGCCTTGCGGTCGAAAGTCGGCCAAAGGTGGGAGCAAGCGACCTTACCCCGCTTGCCGTCCCACCAAAGCACAATGCAAGAAAGGCCCGGCTAAGCGTAAGACGGGACCTGCTCGTGTTTCTTGGAAGACCAAGCGTAAGAAGTAGCCATGTCTGAACGACGCACACTCGAAGAACTCAAGTTACTGCTTTCGGCATCTAGGGCAGCGGAATCAGATTTGCTATCTCTGATTTTGCCTCTTACTGGTGATGCTGCTAAGGGCGGCTTTGGTCACAAAGCCCTTCGGGATTACGAGTACAAGGTCGGCATGAAGTCTGGGAAGTTCCCAAAGCCAAAAAGAGATGAGGCTCGGGGAATTTTGGGGCACGGTTCTGTTGCGGATCTTGAGAAGGCTTACCCTGAGTTTAAGAAAGAAAGAGATCGTCTTATTGCAATAGAGGAGAAGGCAAACCGGAAGAAGGCAAAACTTGTTGCGGCACCTGAACGAAGAGAAAGAACTCGTAAGGGTGCCGCTAACCCGTTTGAAAGGGGACGGCGTCGTCTTGTAGCCCAGCAACTACAGCAATTGAGAGGTTCGCCCGAAGGAAGGCCGGGGGCTGGTCGTCAGGCCGCTAAGTTTGAGATTCTCCGTTTACTTTCGGAGCGTCCAAAGCACACCAATAATCCTCTTTTGGCTATTGCTGATCAGTTGAAGGGGGTTAAATTTGACGATTACTTTGACGAACACATGATGGACCGGATCCCGGATGCCTACGACTACGCGTTTGAGGACCTTGAAACAGGGAAATCTAGCAAAGAACGCTACAATCCCCCAAGCCAAAAGGAAATGGCGGAAGAAGCGTCTCGTCTTGCCAAAAGAGATGTAGAGCAAAGAAGAAGCGATCTTGAGGGAGTGGCTCTTAAACAGAAGAGCCAAATCACTCCTTACCGTCTTCGTCGTATGACTGACGCAGACCTTGACAGGTTGCTTTCTGCTGGCTTTAGTAATCCCCGTATAACTGCCCTTCTTCTTGACGAGAAGAGGATGCGTCTTGCGGACGCCTACAACAGAAATGTTACCCGTCGTGATATGAATCGGAAGTTGGCTACGGGCGCGGTCAAGCCTTCGAGTCTTGTCCCCGCCTCAACCCCGGGAGGTAGTGGGGGGCAGAAGGTCGCCCGTACATTCCTAAGACTCCTTACGAGAGGACGCTAACCATGACTGAGATTGAGATCATGTTCGACCCTCGGGCTCATGCCGCTGGCATGGGTCTGACTCTTGGTGAAGACCATGAGATCCTGCCGGACTCGGAGTGGATCCTGTGGGCTAGACGCTTTAGCGGGATTGAGGATCTGTTTGTCTACCACCACAAGGTTGCCGGCACCTTTGTCCTTGCCAAGTGGCTCTATCACCCTGAAAGAGATGGCGTCGGCATCCTCATGGAGTTGGAAGCGTTTCCGACGCCCCCCAACTGGCATCCCCCCACTCAGCAGTGGCTTCGTGATCGGCTTCAGCCCGCCGACTTCATGGCCGAACGAATGAGAAACGGGATACGAGACCGAGTTAAAGCGAAGCAGAAAATGGAGAGAGACAACATCGAGGAGAAGCACCGTATCGCTGACTGGATGGAGAGAAGCACGGGAGATGCGAACGCTGCCACTTCCTTCCGTCAGAAGAAATGGTCTAACAATCAAACCGCAGAAGCGGTACAATTCAAGCAAGATCTCATGAACTCGGCTAAGGGCCGAACAGTCACAGGCGGCACCTAATGGCAGTGAACCCTCTTATCAAAATGCTTCAGGCTGCCCGTGGTACGGGCTTCACTCGACCCCTTCGAAACAGGGCTTTTAAAGATCTCCGGGGAGCAGGTAAGGGATACGCAAAGGGCAACCTTGGCATGTCTCAGTTGGCGGAGGATGAACTTGACAAGATTCTTGAACTCATGAACACTTCTCGTTACGAGAACCCGTTCATTGATGAACTCCTTGATGAGATCACAAATATGTACAAGCGTGGTGGAGGCCGCTAATGCACAGTACCGGCTCATTCCTGTACACCGTCATTGAGAGGATCCGGGGCTACCTCGACGATCCCGACTTTGACGCCAAGTACGACAACGATTTCCTCGTCCGTCACATCATCAGCCCCACGATGGTGGATGTGCTGTCCCGCATCAACATGAATGCGGATAATCCCGTGGTGATGCGGCTGGACTTCCGGCCCAACGCCACTGACGAGTATTACCAACTCCCCAATGCAGTTGGCGAGATCCTCCGTATTTGTCGGAGGGGCACTGACGGGGCTATCGAGGAGGAGGTTGTCCCTCGGAACGAGTTCCATCCTGCCGGTTCTGGGTGGGCTTTGGAGGGTAACACCGTTCGCTTCAATCCGAAGTACGGCAACGAGACAAGTGACTGGACGATCTACTACATCCCCAGCGGCGATGTGATGCCCCACTACTCGGCTAGTGGGGGGGAGATGAAGGGTGACCGTAAGACCTTCATCCTCGATAGCACCCCGGATCTAGGGGCTGTAGACCGAAGAGAGAATGCTTATTGCGGTCAAATTCTTCGGGTGATCCCTTCAAGCGGGATGGTAGAAGAAAGAGTGATCACAAGTCATGATGTGGATCTGAATGAGATCGTCACTCGAATCCCTTTCAATACTCCACTTAGCACTAGTGTTCGTTACGAGATTGCTCCCATCGGCCTGCAATCTCTGTACGAGGCTATTGCTTCTGGTTCAGCAATGAAGTTGGGTTCTTACCGAAAGATCACTGGGAATCATTACCAGATGATTCTTCAGCAGTACAGATCTGCCGTCAAGACTGCCACGGATAATCTTGCCAACATGCAGATGAGGACTGGCAAGTCGTTCCAGAAGAAGACGGTAGATAACCCTGCATACAACGATCTCTTCTTCCATGGGAGTTATACGCCGTGACTGCTCGATACGACTGGACAATCAACCAAGGCGAGACTTCTGAGTTGCTCGTGAAGAGGGCAAATGCTTCCGGTGCTTTTGACGGTACTACTGCTTACGTTGCAAACTTTCGTATGCAGGCCAAGGATAAGTATGGCGGCACCACTGTCTTGAATGTAAGCGGATCATCTGTTTTCACTTCCCCCCACGACAATACCGGCAGCAACTCTTCGGACGAGGACAATGCCACCGTAAAGGTCGTCCTGTCCTCGACGGATACTGCGGCCATTGCTGCTGGGAAGTATGTCTACGACATCGAAAACTTTGATGGTAGTACCCCTCCCATCGTGACCCGCATTCTGGAAGGCAGCCTGATTGTGACTCCGGAGGTAACTACCTGATGGCAGACAGCATCACTGTTACTCCTACTACCCAAACAATCACGGTTACTCCAGCAGGCGGCACTACGACAACTATCCAAAGTGCCCCTACTCAGACGGTCACTGTTTCCAGTACGACCAGCCACTACACCGATGAGAAGGCTATTGCTGCGGCTAGAGGTGCTATCTCTATTACGGGAGGTATCGGGCTCAGTTACAACTCCACTACGGGAGTTATAACCTCCCTGTCTACTTCCGCCTCTACCGCAACTCTCGGTATTGCTGAAAACAACATTCCCAAGTTCACGACAAACGTCTCTGATAATGACTTCCTTCGCATCGATGGAACCTCTGTAGAGGGTCGAAGTGCTTCTGAACTTCTCAGTGACATCGGAGCGGCGGCTGCCGCCCATACTCACGCTGATGCCTACACCGGGCAGATCGAGACCGCAGCGGATAAGACCTACACTATCGATCCCGGTGCAGTTTCCGCCCGGACCATCACTGGCTTCCATATCAAGTCAGCGTCCGGAACTTGTACTGCTACCCTGAAGGTTGGAAGCAATGTAGTCAAGGCGGCTAGTGTTAGCAGTAGCAGTGGTGACCAGTCATCTCTCGCTAATACGTCGGTGTCCGTTGATGCTGTAATCACCCTTGTGGTGTCCTCAAACTCCTCTGCCCTTGATGTGATCTTCTCTGTGGAGTACACGGCGTGAGCCCCAACTGGCTGTTTTTCCCTACGCAGTCTTCGTCTACCACGCACCTGACTTTTACGAGGGCTGAGGACTCGGGGACTGCGTTGCTTAAGCATGTGAGCCAGTCATGGTGGCGAGCGAACTCGTCGTACTCTCTGACCGAGTCGGTCACCTACGCTCCGCAGGCGTCGAGCCTGAACTACCCGAGGATCCGTCCCGGCACTATCGGCGGCCAAGATCACTGCTTCATCGACATCCGGTTCTCGAATGATACCGATCGAGATAACCTGATCAGCGAGATCGGGACCGGGATCAAGTTGCGGATGACGGTTCAGAACAATGGATCGACGTATGTCGCGACGTCGGACACTCTGGCGACTCTTGAAAGTTCTTTCGGTGGTTCAAATACAGGCGTTGATCCTACGAAGGACAATAGTTCCAGCAACCTCCGAAATCTCTCGATGTCGTTCCTTCAGAGTGCTTTCTCAGGTGGGACTCCTACCCAAGACAACACGAACGGCTTCGGCCACAATCTCGGATGGGACGCGAACATGGGCGTAACCATCGAACTCTTTACTCCCTAGAGGACACCATGAACACGCTCCCTCACTACGCTTCCCTGCTCGCTTCCATCAACCAGATGAAGTCTCGCCTCGCTGGTCTTCAGCACGACTTCAAGGAGACGGCGGCAATCACCGATCTCGACAAGCAACTGATCGATGCGCTCGTGGCTACTGGTACTTCCATGCTGTCTGATGCGACTGCCCTGAAGTCGATTGCTTACGATCCGACTACCTCTGAGTGATCCGGGTTAACGAATGGGATATCTAAGCGACATCAATCCCAATAGCATCTATGGGGATCTTCCCGGAGAAGGCCCCCTGATCAACGCCAAGATCCCTCCCGAGTACGTTCGTCTGGGTCTTGGGCAAGAGATGATTGCTCCCGGCAATCTCCGTCTCCCTCCTTATGGGATGTACGGGAATGGGAGCAGTCTTGCTTCCATGTATGGGAACGGTGTGCCGTTCATCTCTCTTGGCACGAATCCTTTCTCGGGCATTGCAGATAGCACCTACAACCTCAACATCGAGACGGGTACTGGTGGTGGCGGAAGCGGCAATAATACCGTAGATGACAACACCATCCCCTTCTTGAATGTCAGCAATGCGGGCAGCACTGACACGATTTCATTGGTTGGAGACCTGACTACCGCCTCTGACCCTTGGGGTGCGGCAGTGAACGGCGTGGTGCAAACGGGTGCCTTCAAGTCGATCGACACCATAAGTTGCAATGTGGGGGGAGTGGGCGTTGCGGCAGCCAACTCCGATATCAGTATTCTTGGCGACGATACGAATGCCGTTAGTAATGGGACTAATTACCTCAAGGCAACTGGCAATGACTCTAGTGATGTCATCACCCTGTCTTTCGAGAGGTTCCTCTGCGAGAAGTTTGAAGGCGATACTGGGGGTACCAAAGAGGCTCCAAGCAAGGCTGCAAAACTCAAGATCTTGGGCGGAGCGGGGATCACCACGGAATGCTCCACCGACTCCACTGATGTCACCGCCACGATCTCAGCCAGTGCAGGCGCTGCTCTAGTTCGCATTACAAGTGTCGTGGCTGCGGACGGTGCTAGCGATATCACGAGGCATTCAGAAGACTCTGGCACAGACGAACCTCTTTCCGTTCGTCAATACACTGTTACCGAAATTACCCCTGACGTTGAAGACGGGACGAGGGTTTATCGCACGGGGACAAGTACGTTCCTTTGGGACTTCACGAAGGAAGAACCTAATCAGCCCACAAATAACGCCAATGTTCCTTCTACCCTGACCGAACAATTGCTCAAGGTAGGAACTGTTATCACGGCCCAGAGGGCTACTCCCGGATCTCAGTGGTACGGCGGTGGTGCAACAGAGTGTTTTATTAGGGGTGGCGTTGGAGTCTTCAACGCGACTTGCACCTGATGAGTACTCAGGGATCATGCTGCTGCAACTTTGCTTGCGATCAGACTTACTACGTCATGTATCCGGTATGCGGTAGTGATCCCGGTTCTTGCCAGAAGATGGCAATCGCAGATGCCACCGCTAACGGCATGACTAAGGGGGATCACATTCGAGAATCTAATCCTCCTTCTTCTGGCAGAAAGGATGTTTACCTTCTTGAGTGCAGCAACAATCCCCCAGCCGAATGTGTAGGTTCTGGTACACAAGATGCCTGTATCAATCCAAGCAACTTGCCTGACAACGAGCCGCAAGGTACGACCAGAAGTGCTTCGGACTTTCAGAAGTGCGGTTTGTCTTGCGGCGACTGTGCATCAGAAGGCTTCCCTGATGTCAATGCCCTGAAGACTTGTGCTGAATCTTACGGTGATTGCTATGGGACTCATTTCCCGTCTTCCCATTTTAATGGGGGGGTTACTCCTACTGACCCGATGAATCCCCCCGACGTAACCCGTTGCCTTGACTTTGAGTTTACGGATGTCTCAATAGCATCAACTTGCACTCGGTACCCTCGAACTACCCTGAATGTGACGTCTGTCCATCAGTTTGATTTTCGAGGATGTCACTGGGAGTCGGGTTTTGGATCGTTTTGGGATGGTCAGTTTCCTCAATACCAAAGCATTTTCATAATCGACTACAACGTAGACCAGCAAAGAGACAGTTGCTGCGATCTTGACCCTTCCGATCCTGCTTACTGCGACGGCACTGGGGACTTCCCCACTTGTTGCACCGATAGGGAAGACTGCAATAACGGAAGGATGTTCCTTTACGTC
>PCCS01000006.1 GCA_002731825.1 Myxococcales bacterium | reverse complement strand
AAGACGCCACAGACGCTGCGCCTCACGATGATGTCAGCGATGACACATCTGTCCTAGCTGACGAGGTCTCTCAAAATGACGTGGACGAAGATGACGCGGGCAAACGCGACGAGACGCAAGACGCCACAGACGCTGCGCCTCAAGATGATGTCAGCGATGACACATCTGTCCTAGCTGACGAGGTCTCTCAAAATGACGCAGACGAAGATGACGCGGACAAACGCGACGAGACGCAAGACGCCACAGACGCTGCGCCTCAAGATGACGTCAGCGAAGACATCTCAGTCCCAGCTGACGCGATCCCTCAAGACGATACAATCGCTCCTGCGTTGAACGAAACAGAACCATCTGATGATGACGACCGGACAATTACGCTGGATGCAGCAGACCTCATGGGTGCCGATCAAATCGATGCCCTGTTCGATGATGACGACGCTGAGATCGTTGAAATCGATGAAATTATAGAGCTAGATGACACAGCCGGCGAACGTGTCCAGCAGTACACGACACCACCGGCTATTCCACCAGCTGTTCTCAGTGATGACCATCAAGATTCAGCCGATGAAGACAGTGGTAAAGACAACGAGACCGAGGACACATCAGACGCGGTTGACGGGATGAGCGATGCAGATACTGCGGTGCAAGATCCAGCTGACGTCGCGTCTCACTCAGACCAAGCCCAGAATGCCCATGTGCCAGACGAGGTTCTCAATGCGGCTGAATCGAAGTCATTAGACACCGCGAAGAACGAGAATGACGACGAAGCACCAAACGCTGAAACCCCGAGTGGTTTAGACAAAATCAGCACCCAATCAAATGTGCAGCCAAAAGACGAGGGTCAGTCGAAGCCAAAACTCAAGCTCAATCTTAAACGAACAACAGCAACATCGAGCGGGATGAAGAAGCTGAACCTCAACTTGAAGAAAAAGAGTCCAGATTCGGAATAATCCCCTCCACGATGGGCAATCCGACTGGAATTCACCTGGTCTGAAGAAGATAGTTGAGATGAACTTGGCCAAAAGCACCACACTGTGGTAGACAAGCCCCGACGAGTTGAAGATGTGCGGATAGTACAGACCTTCGACAAACGCTGGCGCTCGGTGACCCACCGAGCCTGTTCAGGGTTACATCGGGCGTTATGCTTTAACTCTCACGACGTAGTTTATTTTGTATCCACGCGTTGGCCGATATAGGCCCACGCCTAACCTGGTCTAAAATGACGACCAGTACATGCGCGCTGACTTTCGCCCCGGGTTCACTGAGTGTTGGACTGTCCGAGAGGCAAGTGGGACGTTGGCCGCCGAGAAAGGTTTAACATGAGCAAGCGAATGCTCGTCAATGCAGCTCAAGAGGGCGAAGTCCGAGTTGCGACGATAGAAAATAGTGTACTTGAAGACCTGAATGTTGCCACTGAAGGCAACGAACTCCTCAAGGGAAACCTGTACAAGGGCGTGGTAGTCAGCGTCGAGTCTGGTCTTCAAGCAGCCTTTGTTGACTATGGCGCTGATCGAAATGGTTTCATTACGTTCAATGACATTCATCGTCAGTACTACAACAAGAAAACTAAGAATGACGGCAAGCGACTCAGGATTCAGGACGCAATCGCGCCTGGAGCGGAGTTGTTGGTACAGGTCCACAAAGAGGAAGTCGGCAATAAAGGCGCGGCTCTCACAACAGACATCACCCAGCCTGGACGCTATCTTGTTTTGATGCCCTTCTCCGACGGGGCCGGCGTGAGCCGAAAGATTGAAAGTGAAAGCGCACGTAAGAAACTCAAAGAGATCGTCAGTAATCTCAACGTGCCTGAACCCATGGGTGTCATCGTCAGAACAGCGGGCCAAGATAGAACTAAGGCGGAACTAATCAAAGACTACCAGGCTCTCGTGAGAAGCTGGGGACATAGCCAAGCACGATACGAGCAACTCAAAAAACCGGGTTTGGTTTACAGAGAGCCCGATGTCGTCATCCGCTCTATTCGTGACTATTTCACCGATGATGTCGCTGAGATCGTCGTAGACAATGACTCGGTAATGGACCGTCTCACGGACTACTTTGACCGCCATGCCCCTGACGTCGTTGAGCGTGTAAAGCGCTACAAGGGCAAGATGCCGCTCTTTAGCAACTACGGGCTGGAAAAACAGCTCGAAAACATCAGCAGCAGTAAGGTTGGTCTTCCCAGTGGGGGCAGCATTGTCATTAATCCAACGGAAGCGCTCATCGCCATAGACGTTAATTCAGGCAAGAGCCGAGGACAATCTAACCAGGAAGAAATGGCGGTCCAGACTAATCTGGAGGCGGCTGATGAGGCCGCACGTCAACTCCGTTTAAGGGATTTCGGAGGCCTCGTCGTAATCGACTTTATCGACATGTACGAGAACAAGCACCGTCGACAAGTGGAAAAGAAGCTTAAAGAAGCGATGAAGCGGGATAAAGCACGGGTCGAGGTGGGTCGCATTTCTCGATTTGGGCTTCTCGAACTATCGAGGCAGAGAGTCAAAGCAAGGCTGCTTTCCAGTACCCATACCGTATGCCCAATGTGCGAGGGTTCCGGATATGTGATGTCGACAGAAGTCAGTGCAATCACCATGCTCAGACGCTTGCAGGAACTCGCTGTCAGCGCGCCCAAAGCAGCAAGCATTCGAGGTCGTTTGCCGGTCCCCGTTGCACTCAACCTATTAAACATACATCGAGCATCGATTTCGGAAATGGAATCTAATTTCAATGTAACCATCGAAATTATACCGGAAATTGGTGCTGTATCGACGCGAGATGCATTTGAGATCATCACGCGCTCAATGACCGAGAAACAAGGTGATGACCAGCGGAATGACCGCCGAGAACGCAGAGATCGAGGACGTGGGCGTAAGCGGACGAGTCGCAGCGATAACCAAAGAAATGACAGTGAGCGGTCGAGTAGATCGAGGTCAAATAATCGTTCGGAATCTGAGGCTGAACAGCCTTATGAGCCCCCAAAGGTGGTGGGTTTCTTAGAGCCTGATCAATTCAATGAAGGCACGGACGAGATACTTCAGGATTCAAAACAGGCAAAACAGGCAGCCAGTGATGATGCTGCGGAGACTGTCGAGACCGAAAAGCCACGGGAGCGAAGGCGGCGCCGAGGACGCGGTCGCCGCGGTGAGTCCGATCAAAATCAGCGAACACCGAGCAATAGAAATCACGCAGCCGGCGATGCAGATGATGCAGAACAAAAGCGAATTGCCGCACGGGAGCGAAACAAAGCTAGACGCGATGCCCGGAAACCAAGAACGGCTGAACCCAAGCAGCAGGCATCTGTCAGGTCAACTTCAGCAGCGAGAGACTTAGAAAAGCCGCCCGTGGTCGCTCTAGAGCAAGCCCCATCGAAATCTCAAGAAACCCGCGATCAAAAAGCCGGTCAGACTAACCGACGAGCCGCAAATCGAATTAGAAATCGACTTGTCCAAAAGCTAAAGACAAACGACCAAGACGGACCGAGAGCTGGTTCTTCAGAAACAGCCGAGCCAACAGATTTGCCCCAAAAGGACGTGCAGTCTGAGAAACGCTCGAATCCAAAGAGTGCTGCAAAAGCGAAGGAAACCGCAAAAGCAAGATTACAAGCAAAAGCAAAAGCTCGATCGGGCAAAACCCAAACAACAACCGAACCCGAGACGAAATCCAAGCCTGAGACTCAAAATAATCCAAAAGCGAAACAAGCCCAAACTGGAGAGCGCGTCTCGGAGAAGTCCGATTCAGCACAAAGCCAAACTGCGGCTGACCTCGTTAAGGCCAAATTAAAGGGTCGCACAAAAACGGCATCGGGTTCTGTGAAGTCTGGTCCTGTGAAATCGACTCGAGCTAAGACTCGAGAGGTAAACAAGAAGGCTAATGAGAACGACGGCGTCGCCTCGACCAGTGGTGCAGCCGCTTCGGACAGAGCAGCTGAAGTCCTCAAGGCTAAAATCGCTGGTAAAATTCGTGTCACGGCTCGAACAAACGACAGTGATGAGTCGCAAACGTCAACACCTAAGAAGGCCAGTAAGAGTAGTCAAACGCAGCCGAAAGCTGAGTCCAAGGCAGCCAAACCAAGTCGAACGAGACGACCATCTAAAACGACGACGAAAAAAGCTGCTGACACTCCTGCAAGCGCTTCAGAAGCGACCACGGCTGAGAAGCCAAAGCGAACACGGCGTACGTCCACTACGAAAAAAGAGACTGTGAAGACAGCTGAAAAGGCTGACACACAGGGGGCAACAGCAGCAGACGACGCTGCAAAACCAAGGCGGACACGTACACGTCGAACAAAAGCAACTGCGACTGCGACTGCGACTGCGCCAGCAACGAAAGCCGCCTCCACATCCCAATCGGACGACGTTAAGGACGAGGCGGTCACGACGAAGCCAAAGCGGACCCGTTCAGCTGCAAAGAAAGCGGATCCGGCGACGGCAGAGCCCGCTCGAAAAACGCGCAGCAGAGCCAAGAAGGCGGACGATGTGGAAACCACGGCGGCTGAATCAAGCGCTCCGAAGGCCAAACGAACATCGCGCGCAAAGACGAGTACAGCTAAAGCTGCTTCAGCGTCGACAAAGTCCGCAACCGCAAAAACATCAGCGGCCAGTAAAAGCCCCGCTAAAACAACGACCGCAGGGACAGTGACGGCCGACGAGCCTAAGCCGACTGCGGCCCGTCGCACTCGGAAGGCTGCACCTAAAAAAGCGGCCGCAACGAAAACGGCGTCTACAACCAAGAAAACGGCTGCGACCAAGAAAACCACCGGGTCGGCGGCTACAAAGACAACTAAGGCGACTAAAGCAACAGCTACGAAAACGACCAGGGCAACAGCTAAGAAGACGGCAACGACAAAAAAAGCCGTGGCTAAGGATGTTCCTTCCGGTGATGACCTGGCGCGCGAAAAAGCCGCATCCGTTATGGCGACGCTGGGAAAATAGTCGGTCTAAAACCAGTGACGGACTAATTTGCTTCCTGTAACGGGAGGCAAACTAGTCCACTCTATCGACGAGGCTCCAGGTTTGATGGGCCCCTGATAAGACCCGGCCATCCCTGACAAGCTTTTTCAAATGCGCAAGCAAGGATAAGCCAGCTAAGCCGCCCGCTGGACCCGAGCGAAGTGCGACCGGAGTGTCTTGGTAAACAAGCTCAACCAGCTTTAAGAAATCGCTGCTCTGCTGTAAAGCTGCCAAAAGCGCGTCTTCGCGAGCCAATCTGTGGGTAATGTATTGGTCTAATTTTTCCATCGGGTTAGCGATATAGGGCCCATGGCTGGGTAGCAGACAGGTGGGAGCATGATCTCTCATGCACCGCAAGCTTTCAAGATATGAAAACATGCAGCCCTCGGTTGGCTCGATCAAGATTGAGCCCATGCCTGCAACCATATCACCAACGATCATCACGCCAGACTGCTGTTCGTAGAGACAAATATGGCCAGGTGCATGTCCTGGTGTGAATAAGACTTCCCAAGCCTGACCATTGCTTAGATGAATCACATCACCATCATTGAGAAAGTCATGAACGTTGAAATCGACTCGATTCGCAGTTTCACGATGGGTCCAGATGGGCGCACCATAGCGTTCATGACATTGCACCAGACCGCCAATATGGTCTCGATGATGGTGGGTTGTCACAAACGCCTTTATTTCACACCCTGACTGAATCTTCTCATCTAAGTACTGGTAGAGGTGGTCACGGACATCATCATCGTAGGCCGCAGGTTCGACAACTAAAAGGTCTTGTTCTCCTAAAACATAACAGTTGGTGTGCGTTGCCGGCGGCAAGGTGGGCGTCCTCAGCGGAATCATCATCATACCGGGTTGAATGGGCGATAATGTGGGCTCCTGTCCACTCGCTTCATCCTGTTGCAAAGCCAATCTGACGCCGGCCTGGCCGGATTTCAACAAGCCATTAAGTATCGCTTGAGTCGGAGGAACGAGCCGAACATCACCGGAACGCCAAAGACCCATGGCGTGCTCCGGTGTCACCCAGCATCCATCAACCAGCTCGTCACCTATGACAGAGTCCTGGAAAATATCTGTATCGACCCAGAGAGCATAGAAGTGAGTCTCGAGTGGGTACACCAAATAGGGTGGGGTAATCCAGCGACCCAAATAATCTAGCGTGTCCTTATAGGAGGAAATATCGGCGCCCGTCTCTTCTCCGACCTCACGGATCAAACACGCCCTTAGCCGCTGATCTCTGTCATTAAACTTCGCTGTTTCAAACGGGTCGACGAGTCCACCAGGGAAGACATTAAAGCCGGCCAAAAACGGCGCAGTGCCCCCCCGTCTAGCCCAATAAACCATGGGGTTATGTCGGTCTTTTAAGACGATTAACGATGCAGCAAGCCTCAAGATTCCGCCTCATTTCGGCACTTGTTTTTTGAATAGAATCAAACTGAGAAGTCTCGAATAGCGAAGTTTTTAGACCGTGTACAGCCAATAGAGTATGTTCCCGTTTCCTTTCTTTTTCAAAAGCTGGACAGTTTTTCAATAGCCGTTAAGGTGTAGGTGTGGATACCAAACCCTATGATTTTGCCCTAAACGCCGCGTCGTTTCTGAATGGTCGAGATGCGGCACCCGATTTCGCTGTTGTACTCGGAAGCGGGCTGGGTGCATTTGCAAAACAGCTCAGCGAACCCAATGTCATCTCTTACGCAGATATACCTGGCTTTCCCAATGTGGGCGTGGCGGGTCACGCGGGCCAGTTGGTGGTCGGTCGAGTGGGCCCTGATGGTCCGAGAGTCGCAGCTCTATCCGGGCGAGTCCATCTCTATGAGGGACACGATCCCAACATGGTTGTCCATCCCGTCCGTACCTTGGCGCTTTGGGGTGTCGGCACAATCGTGTTCACCAATGCGGCAGGCGCAATTCAAGACCAGCTGAAACCGGGTGACCTGATGCTGATCAGTGATCACATCAATTTGACTGGATTAAATCCGTTAACGGGTCACAACGATGAGCGACTTGGAACACGATTCCCGGATATGAGTTACGCATACGATCGAGATGTAACCGCCTGTTTCAAGGCCATCGCAAAAGAGCAGAATATCCATATCGGAGTCGGCGTTTATGCTGGTTTGAGGGGCCCATCATATGAGACGCCCGCCGAAATAAGAATGCTCAGGGCGATGGGGGCCGATGCTGTTGGAATGTCGACTGTTTGTGAAGTCATCGCCGCGAGACACATGGGCATGACCGTGGCTGGGATTTCCTGTATCACCAATTATGCAGCCGGCCTGTCAGATGATTTGCTTGATCACTCAGAGGTCAAGGCAACGGCTGATTTGGCCAGAAACAAGTTCCTCAATCTCCTTAATGGCGGCATCAAACGGATTATGGCCAAAGAGTAGGACCCAAATCGATCTCCTTCGGAGCATTCGGCATGAGCACCATTTTCAGTAAAATTATAGCGGGTGAAATACCGTCCGATCAGGTCTACTCCGATGATCGATGCATCGCTTTTAGAGATATTAATCCAACCGCCCCAGTCCATATTTTGGTGATTCCGAGGCAAGAGATTGCCCAGTTAGGCCACATGACTGAAGATCACGAGGGCCTAGTTGGGCATTTGATGCGTGTTGCAGGCATCGTGGCACGGCAAGAAGGCTACGAGGACTTTCGAGTCATCATAAATAACGGTGCAGGCGCTGGCCAAACGGTGTTTCATCTACATTTACACGTTGTCGCTGGTCGAACTCTGAGCTGGCCTCCTGGGTAGCTTTAACCTTCAATGCTCAAAAGGGGTACGGTCTCTGTTTCACTCGTGCAGGCTTGAACGTCGAGATCATTCGTCTTTTCCCGACTGGAACTGAGTGTGGGATCAAGTAAATGGGTCGGGCGTACGTTCTTTAATGAGGCCAACATCACATCGCGAACATTGGGTATTTGCTCTTCAAGTTGGTCCAAGAGATGACCCATTTTCACTCGCTGCAAACCCGCTTGGGACCCACACAGATTACAGGGTAAAATCGGAAAAGCTCTTTCTTGCGCATAATCTTGTATATCTGCTTCTGCGCATTCAATGAGGGGTCTGATGACCTTGAATCGACCATCATCCGTTGTATAAACGGGCGGCATTGCCTGTAGTTTACCAGAGAAAAACATGTTCATCATCACGGTCTCTAGGGTGTCATCTCTATGATGCCCAAGGGCTATTTTGTTACATCCGAGCCGCTCTGCGGTCGTATATAAGATGCCACGACGTAAGCGAGAGCATGGGGCGCAAAAGGTACCGCCCGGCTTAGTCAACTCAAGGACGACTGAATAGGTGTCCTTCCGAACGATTTCATATGGGCAATTGAAGTCTTCGAGCCAGCTCTCGAGGGGTCGACCGTCGTATCCGGGCTGGTTTTGGTCGAGATGAACAGCAACCAATTCAAACTTAAATGGCGACCGTTTCTGGACTGAGCACAGGAGGTCAAGCATGGTGTAACTGTCCTTACCGCCAGACACGCCAACCATAATTTTGTCACCTGGTTCTATGAGTTTAAAACCCTTTATCGTTCTCATCATGCGTCGAGTAAGTTTCCGACGTAAGGTCTCAATATCTTCGGATTTATTCTTCATTTCTACCCAGTCTTATCGCGGTAGGTGAGCTGTGCGAGTATTCATAATTTGAACAATAAAGCAAGGTTCAGGCGATCTGAAGATACGTCGATTCAGTGGATACAGGGCGTCAAACATTCACGCTTTAAATTCTTTTGATACAGTTGAAAACCTGGCCAAGGTGGAGTTGAAAGACCCAAATTGGTGTACCAGTCATCTGAACATAAGTCGTCGACTCTAAATGGCCGACCAACCCAATGACCCCCCAACCTAATGGGCCGCAATTCCGGTATGCACCAATTACGTCTCATTGTTGATAGAGCAGCCAAGTTCCAGAGCCCGTCCTTCAAGATCTGTTCACGCTTTGGCCGCTGCCCGTGTCCGATAGACGCGATATCCAGTCTGATGTAGGGATCATGACGACCATAAAACGGTGGGAGGACGAGTGAATTGAAACAGTCTTGATCTATGCGGAGATTGCTGAGCATGGCTGCGGCATGTTGGTATTGCAAACCAAAATAGGGCGTTAAACCGTGTCCAATCCAAGTAATAAAGATGATTTTTACATGAAGTGACGTGGGCCTGAGTTCAATTAAACCTTTAAAATTCATCGTCCCAAGAAGGCCAATAGACAAGACAACGGAACCAAAAAACAAAGTCCCCTTGATCACAGTCATCACACTTGGAACCTGGCCACTAAGTAGACTTTCAAGCCCAATTAATAAGACGATTACAATGAATGTCAGGCCCAGTCTCTTGCGGATGAAGTGACGTATTAAAACCATCTGACGCGCCGACAAAGTACTACAATATCCGGCAAGCATGACCAAGCCGAAGGCGGGCGCAAGGGTCACTGTTAGCCCCCAGTGAAAAAGACAGCCGACCGGCCAGACTAAGAGGCTTCTGCGGACGATGAAAAGGCCAATAATGCATTCGATTACAATGACCATTATTGATAATTCGACACCCAAATCTGTCGGTAAAGAGGCCCATTGCCAATGTTCATCGAGTTGTCGGAGTGCATGATGAGCGCAACTGATTTCGGGGTTTAAGAAATCACTGTTAATCTTGTGTAGGGCGGCGAGCCAATAGGTACCAGCGGTCAACCAGCGGACAATGGCCAGAAGGTCGATTCGGTGCACAACAGCAGCCAAACATGAAAAAAAACCAACCCATGTCAAATACATGGATTGCGTCAGCACGTCTCTCAAGAAGACAAGTGGATAAAGAGTACCCACTGTACACAGGAGAAAGCCCCAAGCCGTTGGTCTCCATAAGAGCAGTAAGGCCCCCACCGTTTCCACGATTTGAGGGGCTGTCCAACCCGGTTGTTGAAAGTCCGGTAGGCAAACATGAATCAAACTGCCAACGGCAAATGCGCGTGCCCACCAGCGCAACTTGGGGTTAATCAAAAGACAACCAGAAGAGAATGTGTGAGTTGACGTCATGAAATGCTTATACTGCGACCGACACGATTTACGATAGGGGCGTCCACTTGTGAATGATCAGTTTATATCCGTCGGAACAGCGGTGATTACTGTTTCGGACACCCGATCTAGGGAGACAGATTCATCGGGAAATTATGCGCAAGCCACATTAGAAAACATGGGCCACCGCGTCCTCCATAGGCGTATCATCGAAGATGACGTGGCCGCCATCCAATCTGAAATCGAGTTCTGCCAGCAAAACAATGACATTTTCATCGTGATCCTAACGGGCGGCACAGGCATTACCCGGCGCGATGTGACACCGGATGCTGTCCGGTCATTGGCAACCAAACACATACCCGGGTTTGGGGAGCTTTTTCGTATGCTGAGCTACTCGGACATCGGCAGTTCTACCGTACAATCAAGAGCCGATGCTTGGTTGTGCGACACCGTCATTGTCTTCGCCCTTCCTGGCTCGACCGGCGCCGTTAAGCTCGCATTTGATAAGATTTTGGTGGAACAGCTCGATGCGCGTACTCGCCCGTGCAACTTCATCCGACTCAGAGACCGAATCGTCTAATGGCGGGTTAAGATAACCGATGACAACGCGCTGTCGCTTATCGTTTGGAGTCGTAGGCTTTGGATGCCTTCTTCGACCGTTTCGTCCGCGTAGGTTTTGATTTTCGACTCGCTCGTCTCTTCGCGTTAATCGTCTCAAGCATGCCCTGCACCTGCTGTGCGTATGGTGAATTCTGACCCGAAAGCCGGTTCAGGTAGCGCCGTGCCGCCGACAGTTGCCCAAGTGATTGGTGACAGGTAGCAAGCTGAAAATACGCGTATTGAATCTGTGCGCCCGACAGGCTTTTTCCTCCGTCGTTAAGATATTGTGTCCAAATTTTAATGGCTTTCCGAAATTGACCGGCGGCCACAGCTTGGGTACCCGACGCCGCGAGCGCCGACAAAGATGTCCCTGAATCTGAACGACCAAGAGTCGCACTTTCTGCATCGGCCTGTTCAAGGCCGTTGCCTGAACCCCGAGTCGACGGAGCCTTGACGTCTAGAGACCCAACGGCCTCAGCTCCACCTACTGAATCCAGACGGTCTGAGTTGGCGGATCTTGGGTCGACCTGAGCTCTATTTGAGCCCGCTCGCTGTGCTGTGGCGGCTGATGGAGCGGGCGGCGGTGCGAATTTTGGTCGACCCGAGTTGCGCCTGCCTGTCTTCTTATCAAAGACCTTATCTAATGCGAGGCCCCCTTTCGATGACCCATTAAATGGGTCAGATTTTGATGCGGCCTGAGGCACACGTCGCGCGGCTGCTTGCTTTGACCTCCGCACTCGTTTTTTCGAACGAGGGCGCGCTTTTGAACTCGGCTTATACGATCGCTGTTTAAGTGGTTCTGGTGTCGCATTAGGTGGATCTAATTCAAGGGAGGCTTCAGCTTTAGCAGCCAGTGCAGCAGCCGGTGAATCCAGTTCTGCGATAGGGGCTGGGTCTAAACGAATCTGTGGCGGAAGCCTCTCTTCAGAGCGCTTAAGAGCCCCCACCGCTTGTGCCTTTTTTCCGTCTTCAAGACGGAGTTTTGACGCGGGTTTGGCTGCGGGTTTGGCTGCCGGCTGAATCTGCCCGACTATGGCTGCCCCATCCCCTTCCTGAAGGTTGTCTTTAAAAACTGAAAAGACGGCCCCACCAATAATGAACAGACCGAAAGCAGCAAATGCAGGATTTTGAAGCAGTACGAAAAAACGCTCGAAAAAACCAGGTTGCTGGGCTGACGATGCCTGCTGCCGAGCAACGCGAAGAATCTTATAATGAACGGCTGGGTCAGGATCTTCTAAGGGCAATTCATCCATGACATCTTGAACTTGGCGCCACGCTTCGAAGGTCGCTTTGAGTTCAGCATCGACGTCAAGTTCTCGGCGTACAACCTCGGCCTCATCCTCATCGAGTTCGCGGTAAAGAAGATCGAGCAGACGGTATTCCATATCTTTTTTGCTATCAGACATGTGTTCCCGCCTCGACCGGTCTTCCATATTTATTGTTCCGAAGCATAATCCGCCAATAAGTCTCTCAAGTTCTCAAATGCATAACGCATTCGACTCTTAATCGTGTTCTCAGATGTCCCGAGCAAGTCTGCAATTTCCCGAAACCGCATCTGATCGATGTGTCTTAGAACAAATACCTCACGCTGTTTGTCATTTAGACGCTCCAAAGCAGAGATGAGTCGCTCTTGTAACTCTGATGCGCTGGCCGCCTTGTACCCATCGTCATGACTGCCTGCGATTCTATCTTTTGCCGCAAGTCCATCTCCCCCGCGGCTGTTGCTCTGTTCGAAGCTGACACCACCCGATCGCACTCGGTCTTTCCGCAACTCATCGATACAGATGTTCCGCGCGATCGTATAAAGCCAGGTCTTGAACTTGGCTCTTCTATCATATCTCTCGGCATGTTTTACGACCCTTAGAAAGGTATCTTGTAGCAGGTCATTGGCTCTTTCCCTCTGACCTACGTAACGAAGAATGTAGTTGAAAAGCTTTCTCTCGTATCGCTTTAGTAGTGTTTCAAGTGCATCCACATCTCCATCTCGATATTGCTCGATCAGAGTCTCGTCTGACACGTTGTCAAATGAATGTCCTATGACCATTAGAATAAAGCTCAGCATTTGACTGTCACCAATCTATACGTGCGAGACGTCGATATGGGTCTACCGAACTTCATTTTTTCTGGATTATTCCTCGTGTTACGACTGACGTCCGTTGGGATCAGGCTTCAATAGTTCGACTACGTCTAGGTGGCCTTGTTCGATCAGGCGATCCATGAGCCGAATCAAGAGAATGTCCCGGACAGAATCGGTCTGGTCGAGACAGGCGCGAATTGCCTGTCGACCTTTATGTGGATTAAGGTCTACTATTTCTTGTCCCGCGACATACGGACCAAGCATATTTTCCAAAGCATCAAAGTAGGGAGTCGGCTCCGCTTCTACTTTTTCAGCGTCTTCGCTTTCATTAATATCTTCAGGGTCAATTCCCATGAGGGGTTCGAAGGCGCATTGATACGCGCTTACAATCGCTGAACAGATGTCTGACGGCGTCGTGATGAGGGGACGAATTCTCAAACCCGTTTTCTTGTACACATGGCGAATCGTGTGGACATCCAATGGATTTGCCATAGCCAACAAGAGAAACTGAAACCCATCCAAGTAGATGATCTCAATTGGAAAAACCAAATTACGCCGACAATCTTCCGATGATAGTTTTTGGAGTGCGCTTGGCTCTGCAACGCAGTCATCGAGTGAGACTCGGGCCAATCGCAGATGTTTTGCCAATCCGCGAACCAAAGGCTCTTCCTCAACGAGTTCTGCGCCAACAAAGCTCTCGATTAACGGGCGATTAAATGCTTTTGCATGCTCTTCGGCCGCGACAATTGCCTGTGAGTTGACCATCTGCGAATTATGTAGAAAGGCACTTAAGGCCATCATTGAGCAATTCCCTTAAACTCGTTTGACATGACATCAACCTATGGGATTGGTTCCACAACAATGCCCCGAGGCGGACTTAAGGTAAAGACTTCTGATGCCAACTGAGGATTCAGCGACGCATCTTTAATCTTCATATCGATACGCAAGCCGTCTTTTGGTACTTCGAAACGCACGCGCCTGGGAATCACTTCGTCGCCAGTACCCGAATAGTCTCCCATCATAACGGTGTAGAGTATTCGACCATTCAAGCGAGTCTCCAACCGCGTCACTCGATAATGCTCTGGCTCAAAAAAAATCAGTTGCGACCGCCGATCGGATGTCAGCTGAACTCGAAGACGTCCCATTTTCGAGTCCCAATCGAGACGTGTTTTTATCGGTTGGATTCGCGGCACTGCTCCACGTAAAAGTGAGGCCAATTCGGGAGGAGTCATCGGTACGGGGAGTAATCGAGATAATGCGTCTTGCGTCACTGGACCGAGGAAGAAGCGGCCTTTCTTAGAATCAAAAATCATCAGCCGAGATCCGTCGCTGGCAAGTGTCATCAGAGGGGTTCCGAATGGTGAGACAACCTCTATTCGCAAGCGGCCTTGGTCATCGGCAGCTAAGTATTGACGTAGCTTAACCCGCTCGTTTCTTTGCCAAATCTCCACATTTAGGTCTGCTGTGAGACTCTTTAAAGCCGCATCTCGTCGGTCGATGGATTCTAACAACGGTCCCGGCTCATTCGGTGCATTGCGCGGTTTAGGTAAGCCACCACAGCCAATGACCAAGACGGTCAAAAATACAGTCAGTTTTGAATTCGTTTCCATTCTCGCTCGTGCTCTTTTTTGCGATCTAAGTTTTGCTCCAAGCGCATGGCCTTCTCGTAAAAACTCAAAGCAGCCTTGTGTTGTTTCAATTGGCGCAAAGTGCACGCCATATGGAGTAAAATTTCCGGTTCATTGGGTAGCTTCTGAAGAGAGCGACGCAACAGACCCTGTGCTTGTTCAAATCGCCCTCGTCGATAGAGAATCCAGCCGAGAGAGTCCAGATAGGCCGGGTGATCAGGTCTTTCCTTCAAAGCTCGATTCAAAAAAACCTCTGCTCGATCAAGGTTCTTGCCCTGCTGAGCCCATTCATAGCCCATGTAATTGAGTGCTGGCGCATGATTTGGATCTAGCTCAAGAACAGCCTTAAGCTCGGAGTTAAAACCAGCGAGATGCCCTGTCTGATGTAAAGCGACGGCATAGGAGAATCGTATCTCCGCGTCACTGGTGTACGACTTGATTTCGATGGACAGTTCAGACCGTGCTCTCACATACATTTCAGCGCGCATGAGACCTCTGATTAAGTCGACAAAAACACCGCGATTCCTGGGGAACAATGCGCGTCTCTGACCAAGTATTGAGACGGCTTGGCGAGGCGCATCAGCACGAAAGGCTGCCTCCACTGCAACTTCGATAAGCTTAGCTGGAGCATAGGGATTTGGAATAATTGGCTGTGCCAGTCCGGTGGCTTTAGCCCATTGACCACTCGCAAATGCAGATAACAGAAGACGCTTTCGGACCGAGATTAATTCAGGCCGATGAACCAGCAGTTTTTTGTAAAATAAGGGGATAGCTGGCGCTAGACTCCGCGCGACCATCGATTTTAAAAATCGATCCATCACCCGAATCGGCCAATCCTTTAATGAATCAAACAGCACGCGGGCGGCCAGCTCATAATCTTTGGTCAGACTGGTGAGGGTCAGAACCGACCCGAACATTTTTCTCTCCAAAACCTGATTGGTTTCAGTTTTTGACTCAGTCATCCCTTTGAGAAGGCGAAATGCACGGTAATGTGATGCAGCTGCGGCTTTTAACCGTTTACTACGCCGATAGGAATGGCCGAGCATAACCCAGTCGGATATACGGTTATCGTCCAGCTCTGTCGCAACCCGAAAGTCAGAAGCGGCCCCTTCAAACAGCTCTCGTTTAAATCGGTTTTGACCCCGTTTAGACCAGTAGTCGGGCAGGCCGCTCTCGTCTGACAACTGCGAGCTCGTCGACGGCCCCATGAGCAACTCGACTAAAGGTTTTAAATCGCGATGGCTCTTATCGATCTGGGCGGTTTTCACAAGAGCCGCTTCTGCACGTTTCGAACGTTCACCTGCGATCCATGATCGGGCAGCCCAAATCCAGTAATCGGCAGACGCCTCTCGCATCGCTAACTTTTCATAAATCTTAGCCGCTTGGGAGAAGTCCCCGCTTTCGTAAGCTTGTTTTGCGCTAACAGAATTATAAGCCTGTGTCCGGAGGTGTTGACCACCACATCCGAGAAACAGGACAGACAGAATTAAACGTCTGTAATGAGTGCGACAAGCGTGGACCATATCGTTAGCGTTAGACTTTCACGTTTGTGGGACTGGAATCATATCACCCGCGTAAGGCAGCAGAAGAATATTATTTGTTTCTACCTTGCTCAAAGCATCATCAATAGACCCAGCATATTCGGCGAATGTTTCGCGAACAAGCTCTTCGGGTTGATCACTGACAAGTATGACCTTATGGGAGTCGGGAAGAATGGGTCGAAGGCCCAGGCGATAAATACTCTCGTTGATGACGGTCGTCGGGCCTAAGCCATCGGGACATTCAGCGCATAGAATGATGGTTCCGCCGGGCTTAAGGACACGGGCTGCCGGAGGGATTAGCTTACACGCTTGATAGAGATTCATCGTCATCGGGGTTCTATCCGATACGATCACCGTATCGGCCTTGGTCGTCACCTCGGTCTCGTAGATTGAACGAGCCAAGTCTACGCCCACCCGATGGGCAGCCACAGTATGGCCTGAAATATAATAAATCGAATCGCCTTCAATGTCTCGAACGAGGTTGATTATGTACGATGGACCTGCCATTTCGGCCGCCTCTTCCATGTCCAATCGACACGGGTTGGCGCTTACCTGACCGAGTTGTGAATCAGGCTCTGCTTTCAAACGGTGATTTTTCCAAATTCCCTCTGCACCGGCAACCCCCGGAAACAAGGTCTTCGCTCCACCGGAAAAACCAGCGAAATAATGAGGTTTTATCTCACCTAGGAGAATCCTTAAATCGGCTTTTAGTACCACCTCGGGATAGGCGACCGGAGTCTGCCTTTTTGTCTTGCCTAGAAAAACTAAGTCGGTGGCGCTGGCATTATGACACCAATCGCTCAGTTCTGATGATTGGAACGGATGTTTCCCAGCAGCAATGCCTATGGATACGGATTTACCGTCAAGCATGGGAATTAACGTTGGCAAAACAAGCGACGCAACATCAAAACGTGTTTCGTCAGGGATCAGGATGACAATTGACGAGGCCTGACTAACAAGGTCCAGTAGAGGTGAGCATCCAACAGGACGCCTCAATGCGGAGTTCAAATCAAAGCCGGAAACATCAACCCGTGCAGGCTTTGCCTTCCTAAGAATACGGGTCGATTCTGGTAATCGAATCGAACGAGGATGCCGCCCCCAACCGATTTTGAAATGTCTCATCATTTGTACTGGGCAGACTGTTCGATTTTCGCACCTACTTTTGGCAGACCGGAGCCGACAACAATGGAAGGATATCAATCTCTCTGAAGTGTGTCCTAGATTTTTCATAGAGCAACAGTGTATTAAGACAGTGGTAACGACGGCGTCACGATGACTTAACACTCAAAACGATGCCTTCTGGGTCTATTTGTGAAGATAAGAGAAAGGCGCGGAGGACGAATGAAGCTGGCTGCTGCAGGGCGAACTCATGTTGGTATGAAGCGCGCTCATAATGAGGACTCCCTCAGGCTTTGCCGTGAAGAGGGCTTATTCATTGTTGCCGACGGTATGGGAGGCCATGCGTCTGGCGAAGTGGCTAGCCAAATGTCCGTCGAAACCTTGGCTGAGTTTTTTCGGGCAACCGCCGACGACGACGAGATTACCTGGCCCTACAAAATGGAGAAGGACCGTCGCTACGATGAAGGTCGGATCATGACTGGAATCAAGCTGAGCAATCGCCGAATCTTCGAATCTGCAAGCCGCGATTCACGACTCAAGGGCATGGGTACCACGATCGTAGCTACATTCTTTAACGAGAAGGAATGCTACATAGGACACGTGGGTGACAGCCGCGTGTATCGATTCCGCAGCGGCAAGCTCATGCAACTAACGGAAGACCACTCGCTCCTCAACGATTACATCAAAATGAGACAGCTTACGCCCGAGGAAATCGAAGCGTTTCCCCATAAAAACGTGATCGTTCGAGCACTGGGCATGAAAGAGACTGTTCAGGTTGATGTTTTAACGGAAGCGCCTCAATCGGGTGATGTTTATCTCCTCTGCTCTGACGGCTTGTCAGGCATGGTCACCGACAAAAATATGGAACACATATTAAAGCAAGGTGATGACCTAGACCTGTCATGCGAACGTCTGATTGACGCTGCCAATGACAATGGGGGTACAGACAACATCACTGTCATTCTGATCAAGTGCCTTGCTTGAATAGCTTAGAGCCGCGAATTTAACCGTATAAAACCGTGTTTGAAATCGAATCAGTCACACGCACACCGGGCCAGATAACCGTGTTGTTCAACTCGATATTTGGCAAAACCTCAGCCCCACGGTCAACAAAGGTATAGGGACCCACAACAGCACCGTCTCCAATCTGTGCTTCGGGCATGATCACACATGGACCTATAATTTTAGCACTGCTTGCAACCCGAGCTTTCTCGGAGATCCTGCGACCTTGTGAATCAGCACATGGCAAGTGCGACACAGCAAAATATCCATCAAGAATTTGGCGATGAGCATCGAGATACCGATCGACATTGCCCACATCAATCCACTGACTATCTGGCCGCATAAATTGGCCAAAAATTGGCCCTTTATCGCCTAAGACCGTCTTATATGCGGTCCGTAGAACGTCGCACGGGCCGTTTGGAATCATGTCTATTAAGCTCGGTTCTATAATCTGAACCCCTGTAAACGCTCCATAGAATAAGGTCAATGAATCGGCACCTGGAGCATCCATTTCAGCGATTCTGTGTAGTCGACCATTTCCATCGATTCCAACTCGGCCGAAGGGGGCACTGGGTTCGACATACCGCAGTAAAAGTGTTCCCATCGCGCCATTGGAATAGTGTTTTTCAAGAGCCGGTGCGATGTCGAAGTCAAACAAAGCATCGCCATTAATGACGACTAAGGTGGAATAAGGTCGATGGCTCGCAATCTCCCTAATTCCACCTCCAGTCCCCTGTAGTGTGCCTTCTTCAACGACGTAAATGTCCTGTCTCAATTCTGATGTATAATCGGAAAGCTGATCAGCAAGATGGTAGGAATTCACTCCGATTGTCTCAATACCGAGTCGTGTAAGATGACCAATGCAATAATCGATGAGTGGACGGCCGGCTATGGGAACTAAAGGCTTTGGGCGACTGTGTGTCAGGGGTCTCAGTCTTGTTCCTAAACCTGCGGCCAGAATGGCACCAGAAACTGTCATAATTTTGCCCGATCAACTGTCACCGTTAAAGGTGAGTCCCATAACTACTCGCTCAATTGCAAGGCTTCAGGGTATCCTGTACTCAGTCGACTTAGAATACTTGAGTTCAGGATCATGATTAGCCAGGCCCAGCCACAACTCTATACTGTAAAGATGAGCGCGTCTTTACTCTGGATAGTCGTTTTTTTGAGTTCGTCCGGATGCAATCGACCTGACAATTCCCTGAGGCCTCCTCCGATAGTTGTGAAGGGCGACGGAGGGATATCCACTCCAGAGGAGTGGAGTCTGGTGATCGATCTCAATGTTCCATTCTCTAATAGTCCAGCCACAGGGCCCTATACGATCCTGTTCTTTGAGAGTGAGACCGACCAGATGGTCATGAAAATCGACGTGCCGTTTATCGACGAATGGCCACATACAATCGTCTCAGAACAAAAACTGAGAGGCTCTCATAGGCTCGTCGCTTTTCTAGACAGACGCGCTGATGGAGAATTCGATGATTGTCCTTTCCCATCGAACATAAAGACCACGGAATCCGCAGACAGTTTTGACAATGTTCAAGGGGTCAAAACCGTGACTTTTCCTGTCGCCAGCCCGATTGAATTGACTTTTGAACGCCGTATATGCGGGCCCGGCGCGATGAAAACTAAAATGATTGGGACAATCGAAGGACTGACCATACCGACGGACTCACCGCTGAGAATGACGGCCATAAATCGCCAAGACGATTCAGTATTGAGAGTTCAAGTGATTCCATACGACGATTTTGAAACCAACTCTGTTCGATTTCAAATCCCTGAGTTTCTCCCTGGGAGCTATGAGCTAAACTTGTTCACAGACGAGGATAATGATTTTAATCCGACACCCTGTGATGCGCTCTTTGGGGGAGCCGATAGACATGTTGCACCCACGGTGTCCGTCACCCTTGTCGATGGTTTTACCAATGAAATCGAAACACCTTTTGAGTTTGTGACATCAACATGTCCGACTCGACTAACCGGCGTTTCCGGTACGATTGGACTTGGTTCGAACATCCCAATAAATCAGTCAAATCAATCAGCAGTGACCGAACTTGTGGAAGGGACACTGTGGATTAACTTATATTCTTTGGATGATAATTTTGAGTCCATCGACGTCCCAATCTCAACAAACATCTTCTCTCGGAATATACCGTTAAATTACACCGTCACCGGCGTGCCAACTGGTCTGTGGAGAATTACGGCCTATATCGACCGAGACGAAGATCGATTCTTCAGTCCGTGTAATACTGTCGGCGGAGGCCTAGATGCAATTTCAGGTGCTCTCGACTCTGTACGGATTCAAACAGATGAAATTAGTCGAGCCGGAGAGATCCTCCTCGACGTCATTGAGTGCGAAAATGCGAGCCTAAGTGCCGTACGCGGCGAACTGACAATTGTGGGCGAAAGTGGACCGATCGGCAGCGGAAGACGAGTCAATTTGCACGTGAGTAAATTAGACCAATCTGGGGATTCGCAAACCATTACGATTTTCGATAATCATAACGACCATATCGGTGCAACAAGCCAATTTTTAAAACAACTTAGTCCAGGCCAATACAACGGACGCTTTTTTGTCGATACAACACGTGATGCACTCCTCAACTCTTGTACACCCGATACATATGGTGACCGCTATGTGAGCCAGGACATTGCCTTTGATATCGCAGAAAACGCCATTACGAACCTAGGCTCATTCGTCCTGACACCTGCGGCCGAATGTCATGAAGCAGAACAAGAGGTCCTTCTTGTTGTAGACGATTCGGATTCAATGAGCCAAGTGATGCAAGATCTGTCTCTTTTGGTTTCGGAGACGGGTGGATGGACCGAAACAATCTCGATTCGAGAGCAAAATTTAGATGTCCCTTTTAGCATCGGGAGCTATCCACCGGGAGACTATCGAATGACGGTTTTCGAAGATGCCAATTCCAATGGGATCTTCGATGATTGTGATCTCGGTGGTCAGGACCAAGTCTACGGTACAACCGTGCTAGAAATTGATGAAGATTTATCACCACCCGAGACGCGGATCGACTTGAGGATAAACTGCACTCAGTAGGGCCTCGTTGACACGAACCAGGTACCCCCTTATATTACCGAGCTTCTCGGATCTGTAACCCCCATTGAGCACATCCAATGAACTTAATCGACGTGACAATACTTGTAATTCACTTCTTCGTTTTAGGTATGCTCATCATTTTCGGACTGCATAGATATCATTTACTTAGGCTTACACTGAAGCATCGACACACCTCTGATCCTATTGGTTCTCCGTTAGAGGAATATCCGACGGTAACCGTTCAATTGCCCATCTACAACGAACGGTATGTTGTTCGACGATTAATCGACCATGTTTGTCGCCTAGACTACCCGTCTGGTCGCATGGAAATACAGGTACTGGACGATTCAGATGATGATACCTCAAGTCTGATTCAGACTGCGGTTGCCGAATGGCAGCGCCGCGGCATTGATATTGTCCACATACAAAGAGACCAACGAAAAGGATTTAAGGCCGGAGCCCTCGATTACGGTATGAAACTCGCTCGGGGTGAGTTTATTGCCATCTTCGATGCTGATTTCATTCCAGAAACCACTTTCCTGAAGGGGATCATGGGCCACTTTGACGCGACCGAGGTCGGCATGGTTCAGGCCCGTTGGGAACACATCAATCGCTCCCAATCGCTCCTGACTCGAGCTCAAGCCATCCTGTTAGATGGTCATTTTCAAATCGAACATTTTGCGCGCAATCGCTCGGGGCTATTTTTTAACTTTAATGGCACTGCTGGTATTTGGCGTAAGACATGTATTTTGGATGCGGGTGGGTGGCAATACGACACCATCACAGAGGACTTAGACCTATCCTATAGAGCCCAAATTAAAGGTTGGAAATTTATCTATCTGCGCGACCTCAGCGTGCCAGCGGAGCTACCTGGGGAAATGAACGCATTTAAGACTCAGCAACATCGCTGGGCAAAAGGCTCGATTCAAGTCGCAAGAAAACAGTTGAAAGCGGTCATTAAGAGCGAACAAACATGGCGAGTCAAAATCGAGGCCATTCTCCATCTCACAAATAACTTCGCCTACGTGCTTTTGGCCGTGATGTCTCTATTAATGCCTTTGGCCATACGCATTCGTATCCAGCATGGCTGGCATGAAGTCTTGTATCTTGATCTACCCGTTTTCGTTGGAGCAACGCTCTCTATATTCGTGTTTTATTTTATCAGTCAGGCGCAAACCCAGACTGGTTTGATTCGTAAATGTCTTGAGATCCCTATGGCAATGGCCATCGGAATTGGCCTTGCTGTCAATAATACCCGAGCTGTATTAGAGGCGTGTGTAGGACACCAAAGTCCATTTGCTCGAACCCCTAAGTTAGCTTTAGAAGACGATGTGATAGGCAGCCGTCCAAATGCCAACCAAAGCTATAATAGCCAATTTGACTTAGGCAGTATAATCGAAATTGGGCTGGGGCTTATCTATCTGCAAACATTTGTCTTTTGCCTCAAACAGCAGGTCTGGCCAGCCTTGCCTTTCATGGGCCTTTTTGCCTTTGGCTTTCTATACACAGCGTGGAAGAGCATCCAGCAATCGTTTAAAAACCGGGCACAAGCAAGACGGACGATCCGAACCCAACAATCCATATGATAGATCACCGATATCGTGATTATCTTCCGATTTTATTCGGGGTTTTAGCGGGCCTCGTACCATCGTTGATGGTCTTTTCGGCCAACTCAAGTGGGCTAAATACTCAGTACGCACTCATTTACGGATACGGGCTTGCGGCCATCCCCTTCTGCGTAATGTGGGTAAAAATAGAAACGCTCCCACGAAAAAACATCACGTTGTTGGTCATTTTGGCTTTTGCTGCGTTTGTGCGTTTTTCAGGCCTCGGGATCCCCCCCCTGCTGTCGGAAGATCTATGGAGATATATATGGGATGGTTCTTTAAGCTGGAATCAAATCAATCCTTATACGTATGCACCGAATGACTCAAGACTCGATGTCTTAAATTCGACAAGCGACCTTGCAATGATTCGAGAGCGAATCGGCCATAGGGAAATCCCGACGATTTATCCACCGGGTGCCCAACTTATTTTTTGCCTCGCAACCACCTTGGGTCCGTCCCAATTGCTCATGAGGTCGATGATGATATTGGGCGACCTCATCTGCATATTCATGATCTGGAAACTTGCTGAAACTCGTCAATTACATCCGGGTTATTCAGCTTTATATGCATTTATGCCTTTGGTTTGCCTGGAATCGAGTGTTGGAGGGCATATTGACTCGGTGGGGGTCGCCCTTCTCCTCTCGGGCGTTTATTTTTCAGAGAAGAAATGGTTTTGGCTGGGAGCTGTCTCGCTGACGTTGGCAGCCGGAATTAAACTGGCACCCGTGATTCTACTGCTCTTTATCTTTCGACAGAATAAGCGACTCTTTTGGTCTGTGCTCTCAGTGGGCATTATCTTTTGTGTTTGGTCTGCGTTTCAATATGCAACGTATCCCAAAGGCCTTGTTGCATTTGCTCACAAATGGCGGGGCAATGATGGCCTCTTTGCCATTATTTATTACATCTCTGAAATGAGTATGCCGATCAGTTCAGAGGTCATTCGTAATTCATCATGGGCGACCAACATCGTATATACACTCGTTGGTGGAGATACAGTCACTCCCCTGACAAACTCGCAGTTAGCCTTTGCAATGAGTAAAGTCTGCGTTCTAGTCATCCTTGGCATAGCCACCCTTTGGGCATTTCGAAAATGCGACTCAATACTCGAGGCTTGGTGGATTTTCATGGGCGTCTTACTCTTGGTATCACCTATGGTTCACCCGTGGTACTTAGTCTGGGTCCTTCCAATTTGCTGCCTGGCAGCTGGCACAAAAACCAAGCACTTCGCACACGCTTTTATCGTCTGGGGTCTATTATGTTGGCTCGCATACCTGCCAAGACCGCAATACCTCGCAACAGGCATCTGGATCGAAAAACCATGGGCCAAGTTCATAGAATACGGACCCGTATGGATTCTGTTGAGTCTAGGCGTCCTTAAGCAGATTCGAACGAATCGAGTCCAAATCAAGTGCGATTAAAAATTCTCGATTTCCACCGGTCCCAAAAATAGGGCTTTCAATCAAGCCAATCACCCGAGCCCCCAGACCTTCCATCGAACGCACAATTTCGTCGCAAACTCGCTTATGAACCACAGGGTCGGTCACGATGCCTCTTTCACCAACCTCATCTTTTCGAGCTTCGAATTGTGGCTTGATGAGAAGCACTGCAAAGGCCTGGGCTTTAAGCAGTGGTAAGACTGGAGGAATGAGGCGAATGAGGGAGTTAAAAGACAAGTCGGCGACAACGAGGTCAATGGACTCTTTTATGTGATCTTTCGTCAATTCGGCTACGTGGGTTCGTTCTAGGCAAACAACTTTGTGGTTGCCCCTTAGAGACCAATCCAACAAACCATAACCAACATCGACAGCATAGACAGTCCGAGCACCAGAACGAACCAAGCAATCAGTGAAACCACCGGTGGATGCGCCCAAGTCGAGGCAGACTAGATCATTGACGTCTAGTTCAAATGACTTTAGGGCGCCTTCAAGCTTAAGCCCGCCTCGACTCACATATTTCTGCGGTCTACGACTCCTGACACGAACAGATGAACCGTCATCAACGAGCAGACCAGCCTTGTCCAAACGACCTTCACCAACGATGATTTCACCGGCCATGATTCTTGCCCTGGCTTCTTGGATGGTCTCAACCAATTCTCTTTTCAGGAGAAGCTCATCCAACCTTATTTTGGCCACTATATGGTCCTGATTCGGATGAACTCGATGAAAGCCAATAAGTCATCATGTTGGCCACTCAGCCGTTCGAGTTTAGCCCGAGCTGATTCAGCTGTCTGGTCTCTCAAACGCTCGATTTCTGCAATGGAAAGGTGATTGATGAGGTTTTTACCATCATCATTGCCATCTTCGTCTAGGTCGAGAAGATCGTCTGTAATCTGGAAGAGTGAACCAATCTGGTCACCAAGGCTTCGATATACGAGCTGGTCTTCGTAGTCTACGTCAAGAAGGATTGCCGTACCTTCAATGGCGGCTCTAATCAAAGCCCCTGTCTTCAAAGACTGCATGGAGCGAATCTGGTCAAGGTCCTCCAATCGACCGCTCATGTCATAAATTTGTCCGCCGACCATGCCCGCTCCACCAGCAGACTCCGACAACAGTTTGACTAAGGATTGAGACGTCCGAGACTCATGGACTTGACCTGCAACAATCAAGAAAGCTTGGGTGAGAAGCGCATCTCCGGCCAAAATTGCATTGGCCTCACCAAAAACCTTATGGCAGGTCGGTCGACCTCGACGCATCTCATCGTCATCCATCGCTGGTAAATCGTCATGGATTAAGCTGTAGGTGTGAATTAACTCGACGGCGAGCGCCCATGGAAACACAGCGTCAACACTCGCCCCCCTCGAGGCGGCAATAAGAAAAGCAAGAATTGGCCGTACTCGCTTTCCACCCCCAAAGAGACTGTGAGCAGATGCTTTTCGAAGGGTCTCGGGCCAATGGTCCCAACTATCGAACTCAGCTTGGAGTCGAGACTCAAATTCAATGCGATACTTATCGAGTGTGTGACTCAAGTTCGTCATGTCTGCTCTTCGTCCCCTCGAATGAGGGTCGCCTGAAGCTCCTCGACACGATTTTCTGCCCCCTCCAATAAGGTGTTTCCAGCACGAGCGAGTCTGACACCATCTTCGTAGAGCTTTAAGGCTTCATCCAAAGGGAGACCTCCTGCTTCCAACCTCTGAACGAGAGATTCTAGCTTTTGTAAGACGTCTTCGAAGTTTTCGCTTTGCTCGCTACTCATTTAGATTCCTTGAATTCTGTGAGGGTACTTTTATTATCAGAGTGTATTTCAGTCACATGCGCATCTATCATGCCGTTTGCGAACAAAATACGAATTGTATCGCTGACCTTCAGCTGACTCGCATTATTGATCAACTGATCGTCTTTACGTGTGATGCTGAAGCCTCTGTTCAGATTGGCTAAGGGCGACAGTGCGCTGAGTTTTACAGCGGAATTGTTGAGCTGTTGATTGGCCGTTTTGATAATCGAATCAATCACTCGATCTAAGCGATTCAACACGGTATTCAATCGGTTTCTCGATTGGGATAACCGGACTCTTGGTTCAAGTCGAATTAACCGGTTCTCAAGGTCTCGAATGCGGCGCTTGCTTTGAGAAAGACGTCTGCTACAGGCTTGGTTTAAACGCTGCGTTTGCCGCTGAATAGGCAGTCTGAGCCGCTGTGGATGAACACTGGATCGTAATCTATATGAAAGAGCAATCAGACCGCTACGATTCGTCTTAACTTGATGAGTCAAAAGTCGATGGATAGATTCCATAAGGACGTCTAATGAATACAAGAGGTCATCTCGCACCGGGACGGCCAGCTCGGCTGCGGCAGATGGAGTGGGTGCTCGGCAATCGGACACGAAATCAGCGATCGTGGTGTCTGTTTCATGGCCGACAGCACTAATTACAGGACGGCTCGATGTGGCGATCGCTCGAGCAACCTTTTCGTCATTAAAGGCCCAAAGATCTTCTAAACTTCCGCCCCCCCGACCAACGATAATTACATCGACAGCGGCGTGTCCATTGAGTGTTCGAATTGCTCGAACAATTTCATCGACAGCACGATCGCCCTGAACAGATGCAGGACAAATCACAATTGGGATCTGAGGCGACCGACGCTGAATGACCGATTCGACATCACGACGAGCAGCTCCAGTCGCGCTCGTGACCAGACCAACTGCACGAGGCAAGAGAGGAATAGGCCGTTTGCGCATCGTGTCGAAAAGGCCTTCAGAGTCTAATTTTGCTTTAAGCGCTTCGAATTGGGCTTGTAGACGGCCAAGTCCAACGGGTTCAATTGAATCAATAATCAGTTTGTAACTGCCCTGAGGCGCATACACATTCAAACGACCTTTGACGAGTATGTGCTCACCTGACTGGGGTTTATAACGCAAACGCTGAACTGTACTTCGCCATACGATGCCGTCGATGCGAGCGTTTTCGTCTTTAATAGTGAGGTAGACATGGCCGCTTCTATGAGCATTAAGTCCACTCAATTCACCTTCGACCACCACATAGTCGAAAGCCTCTTCTAGGCTTGTCTTAATCTTGGCCGTAAGTTCGGAGACCGACAGTGGGCTTGATGTCGATGTGGATTGGATAACCATGTCGTTCAATTAACATGATTGCATTGCTTAGGCTATGGAGGAACCTGCCGGGTTATTCCTTCAAGTAGAAGGCCAGGATGAGTATGCCATTGTTGTGCTTTATTCCCGCCTGATAGAAGAGCTTTTTCGGGATCGCCCGGAGTTTCACTTTCACTTTATGTTTGGGAATCTCAAGTGAGAGCTTATGGACTTTATTCTTTCCTGCTTTTGGCAAACTTCCCACGTACTTCACCAGCGCTTTGTAGCCGGTCGGTAAATCGATCTCAGCGGTTTTCTTAGGAACGAGCTGGTAAGCAGTCTTTGATAGAAGCTTAAACGATCCGTACTGACCAAAAACCGTTGTCAATGATTTGGCCATAACCTTGCTGATTTTGGAATCCGTGGGACTTTTGGCCTTGGTCGCATGCACGACGGCCACTTTAAGTTCTACAGCTGCATACGCCTGGCTTGCGAACCCAAAAAGTCCCAAAAAAACCAATAGGTTGAAAAGTTTTGGTATCGGTTTACACATTAAATTGGATCCTCCCCATCTAAAGGCTCCTCGGTCTTTTCATCGTCCAACAGCCAAATTACCGTCGACTCTTCATCCTCGGCAGGCATGCTAACCAGGACGGCTTTCTGTCCCTCATTCGAAACCGAATCAACCACGACATTCCGCTCATCTGTCGTCCCCTGAGCAATGGTCGAACTTATACCCGCGTTTACGTCCTGATCAGACGTCTGTCCCAGCGTAAAAAATGCCACCGCTGCTGCCGCGGCTGCGCCCAACAGTACAGGGGTCCAATTTCGTCGAAACCAACTCGCCACCCCGTCAAAGAGATTGCTCTTTGAATGGGTCCCAATGGGCACTTGCTCTAGTCTGTTTGAGCTTATGGCCGCTGTTGGTGCAGCTTCCATGGAATCGATTCGTTCATCTATAATCGATGCAAAGTTGCTAAAATCGACCTCTGTCGACTCTAGGTCGACATGTTCACGCAAGAGACTGCCGATGGCAGTGAAATCATCACGCATATTGATCAGGTCGGGGTTCTTGACGAGAGCCTCTTCAAACTCACTCGCTTCATCATCAGTCAGCTCGCCATCTAAAAACCGGTTGAGCAATTCGTGTTCACGATCGGTCATGATTTGCCCTTCCTGACACCCGCGCCTGCCCGCGAGGACAATGTGCTACCCGACGCCTCTAAATACGGTTTGAGTGTCTTTTGTAGATTCTTCCTTGCGTGATGCAATCGACTCATGACGGTACCAAGATGACACCCCACAGACTCAGCAATATCTTCGTAGCTCATGCCCTCGACTTCTCGAAGGATTAAGATCTGCCTATGGTTCTCTGACAGCTTGGCTAAGGCATCGTTGAGAACTTTGCCTAATTCCTCTGATTCAAAGGCCGCTCCTGGATGCATTGGGCGGGTATTCCCGACCAAAGGGGCGACACCGGCAGACTCATCTCGGCGCTTGAAACTGTCATCATATTCGACTGACCGTGCCCGTTTTTGCTTTCGACATTTGTCGATGCACACGTTCACCACAATTCGATAAAACCAGGTGTAGAAAGAACTGTCGCCTTTAAAGGACTCAATATTTCGAAAGACTTTGACGAACGCATCTTGTGCTGCGTCCAACGCATCTTCGCGATTCCTCAGCATGCCGTATGCAATGCCGTAGGCGCGTCGTTGATATTTTTCGACTAGCATATGAAACGCACTCCGGTCCCCACGTTTACAACGCGTGATGATCTCTACTTCAGACATCTCGCTCGAATCTGCGGCCATCGACGGAACCCAAGGCGATTAATTCAACGGTGATCGCATCTTATGCAAAAAAAACTTCGGTCGTACAGAACCAATCGTGAATTTATTGTTACCCAACAGCTAAAAAGATGCTCATCTTCATGATTAGAGTTAGCAAAAAGGCTTCGATTTTTATTTTATGGAACTAAATTTTCTCCAACGTGTGTTACCCGTCACGCCATGGCAGACTTGAATCCTTTTCAAATACTCAACCGACGTCTGGGGTTATTGAGGCAGAGAACTCGAGTTCTGGGTGTCAGCAAAATTCTGTTCTGGACAGTGGGTTCAGGGGCGCTAGCAACGGCGTCATGTCTCCTTCTATTCGCGGCCTACCCTCCCTCTCTCAATGCACAATATGGGCTCTTGGGCAGCCTGCTGGCATTCTGCTGCTTCAATCTAATCATTCAAACCATTAGACTCTTTTCGGAAACAGCGTCTCTCGAACAAACTGCTCAACGCTGGGAACGGCACCAAACAGATCTAAAAGATGGGCTCATCGCGAGCGTTTATTTCGATGCAGCAATCCGGACAGATTCATTAGATGGAGACACCGATACTGCACATTCGTTGGCGCATTGGGTTGTCAACAAAACTGATGGTATCAAGCCGTCAATCATTGCGCCCATCAATGAGCTTTATCGGCCTTTTTCAGCCTTGGTTGGATCTCTATGTTTGACCATCGGGCTGGTCTGGATATATCCAGACAAATTCGAAACAGCCCTGGCGGAGCTTACGAGAACAAACGATGGCCTTAAGATGGAATCGGGCCCCTTGGTCGCCGACATTACATTAACGGTGGACTCGCCCGAATATACTGGAGTTCAGCGCCGCATCATCCCCAACTCGACGGGAAATGTAAGCGTATATAGGGGCAGTAAAATAACCATTCATGCCACACCGCTCACCAAGGCGGACCAAGTCTTCGTCTTTGTGGGTGATGAGCGGTTCGACGCGACGTCCTTCCAAGATAACAAGGCCGAACTCTCCATTGTCGCCATGGACTCAATGGATTGGCGCTTTGGATTACAAACCGAATCGGGTGAACGCAGAATTGAAACCCAGGTTCGCAGGCTCACTATCAAACCTGACAAGCCACCTCATATTGAGTTGATCACGCCACGCACCGATCTTGAGTTAGAAAAGATCAGCGCCGTTCCCATTGAGTTTTCTGCACGAGACGACTTTGGCATTAGTCGAATTGCTGTTCGGCTGGCACTTGCAAATGACGAAGACAACATCACTCGTGTTGAGCAAGATGGACATTCTGGCAAAATAGCCAAAGGGGCCGATGAAATTGATTTAAATATTATGGATGCTCAACCGGGAGACCGGATCGCTCTCTCTGTCGAAGTCTATGACAACAGAACCATTGATGGGCCGCAGCTCAGCGTTTCCGAGACCCGTTACATTACGGTTCGATCACCCGAGTTCGAACATTACAAGATTACCGAGGCTCTAAACGCACTGCTGGAACAACTATTAGATGCATTGGCGTCCCGGCTGGAGATGGACTACGACGCCGTTGACGGGAGCCGTCTGGCAGGAAAGATCGACGTCCTGTCGAACCAGACAAGTCGTGTTCTGGAGCGCTTAGCGTCCATCATCGATCGTATGGAAAAAGATCCTATGAGCGCCGAACAAGCCATCGCTGGGCTCAAGTCGAGACACCAGGTCGCAAGTCAAGCCCAGTTAGCTGAGTCGAGCGAATTGTCCAAAGAGAAGGCACGGACACAAACAGGAACCATTGGCGATGTTGGTGTCTTCAAGGCCCTCAACGAGGGTGTCGTATCGCCATTGGAACAATTGATTATTTACGTGGAATCAGTGGTGGCGCAGCAGGGTCTGGCCGACATCGCTGCCATGACGGAGGAAATCAAAGCCGCAAAGGTCCGACTTAAAGATCTGATGACGGCCTATAAGAAAAAGCCCTCCGATGCATTAAAGGCACGAATCATGAGAAACATTCGACGCCTCAAGGACAGAATGAGAGCTCTTCAAAAACGAATGGCCAGCCTGAGAAAGAAACTTCCAGACGAGTTTCTTAATATCGACGGGATGAAGTCAGGCGAAGTGAGTCAAGGGCTATCCGATACGAGAAAACAACTCGATAACCTAGAAAAAATGATGGCCGAAAACCGACTTGATGATGCATTGAAGGCCTTAGACGAAATGAGCGAAACCCTCGATCAGCTCTCGTCGGCTCTAGACCAGGATCTGCAAGAGCTACACGAGCAGACAAACCCAGCTCTCCAAAAAGCCTTAAGCGAATTGATGGATCAAACCCGTGACTTAATGAAGCAGCAAGAGGAGCTAAATGAGGAGACGGAGGCTCAGTCGAGACGGGAACAAGAGCAGCAAGCAGACATTTTCAACAAACTACTTAATGAGCAGATCGATGAGCTACTAAGGAAAGCGGCCAATCTGAAAAAAAATGCCGAAAAGCTGCAGTCTGGGCCACTACCAACTTTTGCAGAAGAGAGCGCAGCCGACGTCAACGAACGGGTGGATGAACTGATACAGGCTCTGAAAAACAAGCGTCTAGAAGCTGCACTTCGTTCGGCGCGTGACGCCCTCTCACCACTCTACACGGTCAAGCGATATGCTCGATTTCGAAATCCGTCGTCCAAAGATGTTTCTAACTCGGCAAACCAGGCCATAGAGCAAGACCAAGATATCATTGACCAACTTGATACGCTGATGAAGCAGGCTCAAAAACAGATGCAAGCAGCGAAGCAGCAGTCCCAGACCTCCAGCACACGTGAAAAACAAGACCAGCTACGCCAAGCCGCTCGTCAGCTTCAGCAGAAAATGGAGTCCCAACAAGGACAAATCACGGGGCTCAAAGGCGAACCCATGCAGAGTATGGATTCAGCGCAGAAAAGCATGCAAAGAGCCAGTCAGTCTCTCCAAAAAGGACAACCTGGACACGCTGTGCCAAGCCAATCAGAAGCGGTGTCTCAGCTCAAAAAGCTGATGAACGGTCTAAAGCAGGCCAGTAAACCCCAGCAAGGCGGTAAGGACGGACAAAAAGGCCAACGAGACGGTGGTCGAGACACAAAGCGAGACAAAGTCCGTATCCCCGGTGCCGATGAGCATGATGCGCCCGCGGAATTCCGTCAGGAGCTTATGGATGCAATGAAAGACAAGGCACCGAATGACTTCAAAGAATCTGTCAAGCGCTACTACGAGTCACTTGTGAAATGAAGGAAACAGGCATGCGGCTTATACTTGCACTCGTCTTTTTGATGAACTGGACGAGCCTCAGGGCACAGACACCAACGGCCGACGCAATACACCAAATGATTGGCCAATGGCAGACTGCGGACGCACGAAGCGCACTGCGAGAGGCGCTTTTAGCCAATCCGGACGATATCAACCTTCATTTCGCTCAAAGTCGGCTTCTGTTTTTTGAGGGAAACTACGACGAATCACTTCGTGTTTTGGACGCACTAAATAAGACGGTGGGGAACTCAATGCCATCGAGCATTGGAGCATTCAGATCGAGAGTTCAAGAGACGCATGACGCCCTAAAGACATTTAACGAACACATCACCTCCAACGGTCGTTTTCTCATTCGGTATAAGGGGCGTGATAAACTTTTGCTGCCGTATTTGATACCGGTATTGGAGACCGCCGATAAAACACTGTCCGCCGATTTTGGTTATACGCCCAAGGGGCAAGTGGTCGTCGAAATCTATCCTGAAATTTCATACTTGGCTCGTGTAAGCCCGTTGACAGAAAGTGATATCGAAACCAGTGGAACAATCGCTCTGTGCAAGTATAACAGGCTGATGTTTACCTCGCCCAGGGCACTCGTGAGAGGGTATGGCTGGCAAGACACCGTGTCCCACGAATTTGTACACTACTACCTCACTAAAATGAGTAAGAATACGATTCCCATATGGCTTCACGAAGGGATCGCAAAGTATCAAGAAACACGCTGGCGTGAGTCGCCCGGACATAAGCTTGACCCGCCGGAAGAAGACTTACTGGCCCGCAGTCTTGAGTCCAACAAGCTGATAACCTTTGATCAAATGCATCCGTCTATGGCGAAGTTGCCAAGCCAAGAGGCTGCAGGGTTGGCCTTCGCAGAGGTGCATACCGTCATCGACTTCCTGTACCGTAAAAAAGGATACGAAGGCCTGAGAGAGCTCATCAAGAAACTGTCTGTGGGGCTTGAGATGAGTGCCGCTCTGAGGCTGGTTTATGGCTTTAATTTGTCGGGTCTTTGGACAGCTTGGCACCGTGACCTAAAAACCCGCGAGTTGCGCGAATATCCGGGTCTGGTTCAGATGTCATTGGAATTCAAAAGACCGGGGGAGACAACCGAAGATGACGCTCTGGAAATCAGCTACGGCTCAATCAAGAAAAAACAGGTCAGAGACTACACACATTTAGGCGAACTCTTGCGCGCCAGAAAGAGATTTAAGGCTGCATTGAAGGAATATCTCAAAGCAGAAGCCATCGCGGGAGATGGCAATCCGACGGTGCAAAATGGGACAGCAGAATCCTTGTTGGCTCTCGACAGATATAAAGACGTACCCAAGGTGCTTGAGCAAGTCAGATTTTATTATCCAAGGTACTTGAGGACTCGCCTGAACCTGGCAACAGCCTTTCTCAACCTAAAACAAGCTGATGACGCGATCATTGAGTTCGAATCTGCGATGGCTATTAATCCATTTCATCCAGGGCCTCACATCGCTTTGGAAAAATTGTATATACAAAAAGGTAAACCAAAATTGGCAAAACGAGCCCGCGAAAGCCTGGAGTTATTAAAATGAGTGGCCACGAATCTAATCACGAAGGTTTAGAGCTTGCAGCATCGGCGAAACGCGCTCTGCTCGGTCAGGTATCGAAGCAAATCGTCGGCCAAGAGGCTGTCATACAACTGATGCTCACGTCGCTGCTCGCCCGTGGTCATTGCCTTTTTGTAGGCGTCCCTGGGCTAGCAAAGACCTTGCTTGTGAACAGCACAGCACGAGCCTTATCGCTGGACTTTAATCGGATTCAATTTACCCCTGACCTCATGCCAAGTGACATTACGGGAACTGAAATCCTGGAAGCCGATTCCGAAACAGGGAAACGACATTTCAAATTTGTAAAAGGCCCCATATTCACCAATCTCTTGTTGGCTGATGAAATTAATCGAACACCGCCGAAAACTCAGGCGGCACTTCTTCAAGCGATGCAAGAAAGGGTCGTTACAGCCGCCGGTCAAACCTATAAAATGACCGCGCCTTTTATGGTGTTTGCAACTCAAAACCCAATTGAACAAGAGGGAACATACCCCCTACCAGAAGCTCAACTAGATCGGTTCATGATGATGATAAATGTCGACTATCCCTCGGAGGATGAGGAAGTTGAGATTGTCAAACGCACAACAGTTGGAGCGCCTCCTGAAATTGAGCCTGTACTCAGTGTTAATGATATTCTGAAGCTCCAAGATCTAGTCAAGAATATCCCCGTGTCAGAGCACGTCATTCAGTATGCGGTCAAGCTGGCGCGAGCGACTCGACCTACATCAGACAGCGCGGCGGATTACATAAAAAAGTACGTGGGCTGGGGTGCCGGGCCGAGGGCCAGCCAATTTATGATACTGGCTGGTAAGGCTCGAGCGTTGCTGGATGGGCGGCTGACAGTGGCGCGCGAAGACATACGAGATTTGGCTATCCCGATTCTGCGGCACCGCGTTGTCACCAACTTTAATGCTGATGCCGAGCGGATTCAGAGTGATGCGCTCATAAATCGAATCCTAGACGACAACCCCACTGATTAATCATGCATCAATCGCCACTCGTAGACCCAGAGCTATTCGGTCGTTTATCAGGTGTATCCATCCGCTTTGACGGCCATGTGGAAGGAGCTGTGGCGGGGTCCCATCGAAGTCGTGCCAGGGGCTCGAGCGTTGAATTTGCTCAATATCGAGAATATGCACCGGGCGATGAGATCAAGCATATAGATTGGAAGTCGTATGCTCGAAATGATCGCTTTTATGTAAAGCAGTTTGAAGATGAAACCGACCTGAGAACCCTTTTCGTCGTCGACACCTCGAACTCAATGGCCTTCAAAATGGGTGATTGCCCGGAGAAGATAACATATGCAGGTCAACTTGCTGCTGCACTGGCATGGACGCTGATTCAACAAGGTGATGCAATCGGTTTGCTGACTCATGGAGCCGAGATTGGTACTTATCTTCCTCCAAGAAATCGCCCAGAACATTTCTGGAGATTTGTTCGGAATCTGGAATCGGCACAGTGCCAGGGCGAAACAAACCTTGCAGCGGCACTGACCCATGTCGCAAACCTACCACTGAAGCGAAGCAATATCGTCTTACTCTCAGACTGTCTCGAGTTTAGTGAAAACTTCATTGGGCTATTAAAACAGCTGCGCAGAAAACATTACGTTTCAGTGCTCCACATCTTGGATCCAAGTGAAATTCAGTTCCCATTTTCCGACCTGACGATTTTTGAGGATGCTGAAGACAGCTCTGAGCAACAAGTCGATCCCCGAGCAATGGCCGAGGAATATCGATTGGCCATTTCCCGTTGGGTCGAGGGCCTTGAGAAAGGCCTGGCAGATGGACAGGTGAATTACAAACTATCGACGACTGATACGGCCATCGAAAAGTCCGTCATGACCTGGGCACGAGGTCGCCGAAAATGACTTTTCTATCACCATGGCTCTTAGCTGGACTGGTTGGAGTTCTCATCCCACCCATCATCCATCTACTGCTGAGGAGAAAGCCAAAACGGGTTATTTTCCCGACTCTACACTTCATCCTTACGTCGCATAAAAAAACCTCAAGACGCTTCAGACTTAGACAAATATTACTCATGTTAACTCGTTGTCTACTTCTGGGCTTACTCGCGTTCGCCATAGCAAGGCCGCTTATGGTCTCTGAAGATCAATCAGGTGTTGATGCAGTTGATGGTGGAACCGTTTTCATCGTTCTGGACACGAGCTATCCTATGCAATATCGCCTCGACGATGACTCACTGTTGATGCGAGCAAAGATGATGGCCAGCAACCTCGTCGGCAGAGCCAATACACAGTATGGTCTCATCATCGCTGAACCCAAACCCAAACTGGCCCTCTCAAAATTGAGCGCGGATGCCGGAAAACTTCGTGATTCAATCGATGAGATTAAAGCTGGCTTGCATGGCCGAAATTTATCGGCTGCGCTCTCACTAGCATACTCCATGGCAGCAGAAAGTAGTCAGGAGCAGCAGAATTCGGTCGTTGTTCTATCGACCCCCGCTGGACTCCGAGACTTAGCTCGCCCGCCAGCAGTCAATGCTCAAATCAAACTTGTTCCAATCGATGTCTCCGAGGGTAGGGAGCTTCCGAATCGTGCGGTTTTAGACGTATCAATGCGCGCAGCACCTGAGATGGGAGCTGGCCATTGGGAGCTGGCGACCAGGATTGTCAATCATTCAGAAGAAGCAACCAAGAAGCTGCCGATTTGGTTAGAAATTGACGGCCGAAATGTCGTCAACGGATTGGTGGATATTCCAGCCAATGGAGAGGCGAGAAAGATCTTCTATGTAGCGCTGGATCAACAACAGACAGGTCAGGCTGAAATCCGAATTGGTGATGATGCTCTCAATATTGATAACCGCTACCCTTTTTGGATGGTTCCAGCGGAGCCAATACGTGTTCTTGCAGTCAACGGTGGGCCCAATGCAAATCCGTACAAGGATGAGCTGTACTATGTACAAAAAGCGATAGAGCCTGCGCTGGCAGCAGGGGCCAGAATCTCAATGAAAAGTCTCGGGCTGGACAGACTAGAGAAGATTGACCTGGCTCTTTATGATGTGGTGCTGTTGGCCAATGTCGAGAAAGTGACGGCCAGTTTCGGGCGCAAGTTGGCCGTTCATGTAAAGCAAGGCGGCGGTCTGTTCATCAGCTGCGGTGAACGCATTAATACGACCGAGATTAACCAAAATCTTGGCCCGTTGTTACCCAGAACAATTCGAAGCAAAAAAGTCGCTGGCGATGCAGCTTCAAGTCGCGAAGGTCGGGACCGGCGAGTCGCACACCTGAAGCTATTCAACCGAAAACACCCAATTATTGACAACTTCACTTCTCCCGAAACAACGTCTCTCGCCCTAGCAAAAATTGAGACGTTCATGCTCTTAGACCCGTCTCCCAACGCGGGAGGAGATGTCATCATGAGTCTCGATAATGGCGCCCCGTTTCTTATTGGGCGGTCCATTGACAAGGGCCGAGTGGTTTTGATGACGACGACCATCGATCGGGACTGGAATGACCTCGTCATCCGTCCTCATTTTCTACCACTTCTCGTACACACATTGCGCTACCTCGCCAAGACCAGGACGACTCAGTCGAAGCCGTACAAAGTTGGGCAACTTGCAACCGTACCGGCAATGGTCACAGGATCTGGACGAATAAAACTACCGAATGGAGAACGTGTCGACTTGCGTCCCAGCCAAGAAGACGTCGATATTCGGTTTTCGGATACCCAGCAGGTTGGACATTATTCATTGGACCCGATGGACAAAGCTAACAAGGTTGCTCCGGCATTTTCGGTCCATTTGGATACACTCTACGCAAAACTGAACGGGCAAAACAGTATGGTCGGTGAAGGCAATGATTCGGGGCCTACGCCGGCATCCCTAAGTTCGACGCGCGAACTTTGGCACTACGCGTTGCTCCTCCTTTTCGCCATGCTAGGATCAGAGGCTTGGCTGCTCTACAGATTACGAGTTAAAGGGCGCGCGGGAACTGCTTAGGCAAGCTTGGATACTCGGCGGAACGAACCAGTTCAATAAAATGATAATCGTGAGGATTCTTGTCATCGGCAGAATGCGTCTCAGTATTCTTCATGAACCATTGATTTCTCTCAAGCCGAGGGAAGCATGCGTCACCTTTTGGCGCCGCCTCGATGATCGTCAGTAAAATGCGCTGGGCAATAGGAAGGCAGAGTCGATAGATTTGCTCTCCGCCAATGACCATAATATCTGGATCGCCATCCAGAAGGTCGGGCAGTTGACCGAGTTCAGAAATCACGTCGACACCGTCAGGGCTGTAGCCTTGGCGTCGGGACAAAACAATGTTCCGACGATTCGGGAGCGGTCTGCCGATCGACTCGTGGGTGCGTCTACCCATAAGGATGCATTTACCACTCGTCTGTCGCTTAAAATACTTGAGGTCTGCAGGCATGTGCCAAGGTAATTGACCCTGGTTTCCAATCACCCAATTAGTTCCTATGCCTGCAATCAAGGTCAGACGACCTATTGATTCCGAGTTTAATGACATCATCAACTAGACAGCGACCGGCGCGCGAATTGCCGGTTCATACTGATATCCATCTAACCGAATATGTTCGTAGCGAAAATCATTGAGTGTCTTAACAGATGAATCTAAGGCCAGGCGGGGCAATGGCTTCGGTGACCGTGCTAATTGAGTTTTCACCTGCTCAATATGGTTTGTGTAAATGTGAGCATCCCCTATTGTATGGACAAAATCACCGACCCCCAAGCCAGTTACTTGAGCAATCATGTGAGTCAACAGGGCATACGACGCGATATTAAACGGAACTCCGAGAAATAAATCTGCGCTCCGCTGGTACAGTTGGCATGACAGCTGATTATTGGCGACATAAAACTGAAAAAGCAGGTGGCAGGGAGGCAGTTTCATCTTATCGATTTCACCAACGTTCCAAGCACTGACAATGAGACGACGCGAATTTGGATTACTGCCAATCTGTTCGACCACGTTAGTAATCTGATCAATCGTCTCCCCTCGTGCCGTTCCCCAAGAACGCCATTGAGCGCCGTAGACGGGACCCAAGTCTCCATTCTGGTCAGCCCAAGCATCCCAAATTCCTACGTTATTGGCCTTTAAATAGGCAATATTAGTCTCACCGCGCAGAAACCAAAGGAGTTCATGAACCATGCTTTTCCACTGAAGTTTCTTGGTCGTCACTGCGGGGAAACCTGCATCTAGGTCGTATCGCATCTGGGCGCCAAAAAGACTGAGGGTCCCAGTACCTGTCCTATCCTCTTTAAGAGTGCCCTCTTCGAGAACTCTATTGAGTAAATCCAAATAGGTTTTCATTGTCCTGTAAAACTCGCTTTTCTCTTTTCCACAAAGGCCGCCAAACCTTCCCGTGCATCATCACTTGAGAATAGCTTGGCTTGAAGTTCACGCTCAAGAGCCAATCCAGACTCCAGGGGCAACTCCCCACCACTCTGGACGGCTCGCTTAATATGTCCAACAGCAAGCCCCGCTCGGTCGGGTGAACAATAACCATTGGCAATAGACACCACCTCATCGATAAACTCATCGCGAGACATGGCTGCGACTGTTCTTTGCTTACCTTTAATCTCTTTGGTCTCGGTCTCACCAATGACCCGATGCACAAGCCCTAAATCGGCCCCTTTGGAGACGGGATAGGTTTGGCCACTCAACATCATTTCCATGGCTTTGGAGGCGCCGATCAGTCGAGTGAGGCGCTGAGTACCTCCAGTTCCAGGTAAAACACCCAATGAGACCTCTGGTAAGCCAACTCGTCCCCCTCCATTTCTCGCAATCCGCAGGTCGCAACCAAGAGCGATTTCAAAACCGCCGCCGACACAATGGCCATTAATTGCGGCGATGACCAATTTAGGTGTTTGCTCTAATCGGGAGACCGTTTCATTGGCGTGCAAACAAAAATAATACTTGCTGGTCGCGTCTGCTGCTTCGAGCATATTGATGTTGGCTCCCGCACAAAAATGCTCACCATTACCCGTGATTATAATAGCCTCTACATCGGGGTCGAAACGCGCTCTGAGTATGCAATCATCGAGGTCACGGAACATTTTATAAGTGTAACCATTCAGATTTTCATCTTTGAGCGTGAAAAGAGCAACGCGCCCGCGTTTTTCATAACTGACTCGAATAATTCCATCATCACCAAAACGATCCGCACGAATTATCTGGTTCATTTCTTACCTCCTTGATGTACTGACAGACGATTCATATCATCCGCTGTCGCTTTGTCACAGGAGGTCTCTCAATTATGAGCATAGAAACAATCACAGTTGTCGGTACCGGCACCATGGGAAATGGCATCGCCGGTCAGGCTGCACTCTCGGGATATAAGGTCAACTTATATGATATTAGCGAAGAGAAATTAAAAGCAGCTCTGGAACTCATCGACAAAACCTACAAGAAAGGGGTGTCTAAGGGTAAAGTAGAGGCCAGTGCTGTAGAGGCAGCTAAGGGTCGGCTCATGATTAAAAGTTGTCTCGAAGATGCCCTTAAAACGGCCGACCTAGTCATCGAAGCCGTCCCAGAGAACATGGGCCTCAAAACCGAACTCTTCGCTACCTTTGAAAAATACGGTGGGCCCCATTTAATCATGGCGTCAAATACGAGCAGTCTGTCGATAACGGAGATCGCATCAGCTGTCAGCCGACCTGAGGCTGTCGTTGGCATGCACTTTTTTAATCCGGTAGCGATCATGCCTCTAGTTGAGCTGGTGCGAGGAGAATATACGAGTGATAAAACGCTGAAGGCGACACGCTCCGTTGCAGAGCAGATGAAAAAAGAGTGTATCGAAGTCAACGATTCGCCCGGCTTTGCGACCAGTCGATTGGGTATCGCACTGGGCAATGAAGCCATGCGAATGTTCGAAGAGGGGGTGGCCAGTGCTGCTGACATCGACAAAGCCATGGCCTTGGGCTACCGCCATCCAATCGGGCCACTTGCACTCACAGACCTAGTGGGTCTGGACGTAAGGCTTGCGATCAGCGAACATCTTTATCGAGAGATAGGTAGCGATACATTTAGACCACCGCGTATACTCAGAAAAATGGTGCGAGCGGGCAAACTCGGTCGCAAGGTTGGTCGCGGCTTCTACGATTATTCATAAGGCGTGCGCTGAGAATACATAGACATATGAATCAGGCCCTTCGAAGTACAGAAATTCTCAAGAGATTTACCCTGATTACAGGCAAGGGGGGGGTGGGTAAAAGTACTCTGGCCGCTGTACTGGCGCTTGTATCTGCAAAGCGGGGTCACAAAACTCTCGTTTGTGAACTCAATACCCATGAACGGGTCTCTAGGTTACTGGGTCATGAGCCGGCTGGTTCATCCATTAAAAAACTCGAAGACAACCTGTGGAGCGTGAACATTAATCCGTCTGAAGCGATGCAGGAATATGGATTAATGAAACTGAAGTTTAGAGCGTTCTATCGTCTTGTTTTTGAAAATCCTTTGGTTGGCGCTCTGGTCCGATTCATTCCAGGAATCAATGATCTACTCATGCTCGGCAAAGCCTTCAATCATGAACGTGAAGTCGATCAAAATGGTCAACCTGTCTGGGATCGAATCATTATCGATGCACCCGCCACAGGACACAGTTTGACCTTCTTTACATTGCCCAAAGTGATCATGAATGCGGTCCCGAGCGGAAACATGCATCGTGAGAGTCATGATATGTGGAGTCTATTGGCAGATCCTGCTCGGTGCGGGATTCACCTTGTTTCATTGCCGGAAGAATTGCCGATTCAAGAAACCATGGAGTTATTCTCAGCTTTAACTGAAGACATCCAACTCCCAGTATCCACGGTGTTCTTGAATCAAGTCCCAGCACCCGCTATCCCTCGACACCTGAGCGATGACTTTGACCAGTGGGTTGATGCGCCGTCTGACGAGGTCATCAAACCCTTGTGGGACGCCGGCAAATTACGCCAGCAACACGTCAACGATTCGAACCGGTTTTTGAAGAAATTAGAGCGCCTAGACTGTCCGGTAATTTGTCTACCAATGCAGTATGGCATTGATTTTGGTCGGCGTGAAATAGACGCATTGGCTCAGACCATCGACGAGGCAATAACGACCCGTGATTGATCCACTTATAAAGCAGCTTGAATCGGCCAGCCTAATTGTGACCGCTGGCTGCGGTGGTGTTGGCAAAACGACGGTGGCTGCGGCGCTTGCACTTCGAGCAGCAGGTCTTGGCAGACGAGTCGCTGTCCTCACCATCGACCCGGCAAAACGACTCGCTCAAGCGCTGGGACTCACGGAACTGAACCATGAACTCAAGCGCGTTCCAACGGATGAGAAGGCCTCCGGTGAACTCTGGGCCATGATGCTTGATACAAAAGCTGCCGGCGATAATATGGTCCTTAGATTTGCCCAAGATCGAAAGGTCGCACGAGGCATATTGAAAAATAGATACTATGGGTATTTCAGTACGTCACTGGCTGGTACTTTGGAATACATGGCTGTCGAGCAAGTCCGTGTCTTAATGGATGAACACGACTTTGATCTCGTCGTCCTCGATACACCTCCTGCCGCCCATGCATTAGACTTTTTTGACGCACCCGATAGGCTGGTCGATGGTCTTATGAAGATCCCGCTAAACGCAATTGACGGGACCAATAAGAAAAGCATCTCGAGTCGATTGGCGAGTCAAGGTCGACAGATCGTCCTGCGTGGACTCAATCGACTGACGGGCGGCCCGTTCCTTGATGATTTAGCCGAATTTCTTGGCCAGTTTCGAAGTATTCTCGGTGCCCTCCAAGATGCTGGGGAACAGGTCCGAGCTTTACTGCGAGCAGATGGAACAAGTTTCTTTCTTGTCACAGCACCATCGGCACCTAGAATCGAAGATGCCATCGCATTTTTTGGCGAGTTGGAGCGCCGTCAACTGCCGGTGGGTGGCGTGATTGTCAATCGTGTCCACCAAGAGATTCTGTTCGATACAAACAATGCGATCAATGGAGATCTGTTGGCTTCAGCATGGGAGGGCGCGGCGTTAAAACCAAAAAGAGAGTCAGATTATCATCAGCTTTTAACACGTTTGACCTTGACCCTATCAGAACATAATCAGCGCGCTCAGCAGGAAGCGCACATCTGTGAGACGCTCGCGCTAAGAATACAACAGCCACAATTTATCGCACCAAGGCTGAACTCGGGATTGACCTCTCAGGCTGACCTTTTAGAGCTGGCCAATGAAATTCAGCTATACGTATCAGGAACATCTCCATGAGAGTGCTGTCAAAATCGACCATGAAGTACACATCATCGCTCAGTTCGTTTATGCACTGCGTTGCTTTTGGCCTACTGATCGTCGGCTGCGGTTCACGCCAAATTCAGTCTGAGAAAACCGTGCTGGAAATGGAACCTGTTGTCGTCGAGGTGACGAAGAAAGACGGTAAAAATGTCATTGAGACATTCGATGCCTTCTCACTGTTCGAGAGTGCAAAAGAATTCTATGAACAGAATCAATTTGAGAAATGTATTGATGATTATACCCAACTCTTAGACCGCTTCCCTAAATCACGATTTGCATTGGTCGCACTCTTTAATCGCGGTTTGTGTCTAGAAGAAGCCCTCCGACACAATGCAGCCGCAAACGATTTTCGGCTTTACATTGAACGAGCAAAAAAACCGTCTGACAGGCTTGATGGACAATATCGCTGGGGGTTTAACCTTGTCGAATCAGGTAATTATCCAATCGCTGTCAAACTATATGATGAACTACTCACGCGGGTGAATATTGGTCATTTTGACCGGGCTGAGGCACATTTAAGACGCGGGATCTCGCTCGCAAAAATGCATCAGTTTGCCCGCGGTGAAGGCGATATTCGTGCAGCCCTCAAATGGATAAAGAAAGAGACTGGTGAGCAGATTGTCGGAAACGACTTAGCGGCCGAATGTCATTATCGAAAAGGAGAAATCTATGGCGAGTTAAGTTCGAAAGTACGGCTTAAACTTCCACTCAAATCGATGGAGGGTGACTTACAATCGAAGATCCGATTCTTTCGCCAGTCCCAGAGTTCTTATATCGATACCCTCAACGTAAGAAGTTCCTACTGGGCGACCGCCGCAGGACTGAAGCTTGGCGAACTCTACGAAAGTTTTTATAACGACGTTGTCAAAGCAGACGTGCCGAAAGACTTTGATGAGACCATGCGCAAGTATTACCTACTTGAACTCAAAGACAAACTGCAGCCTGTGTTGACGCATTCCGTTAAGATTTATGAGCGGAATATCGCCATGGGCTTGAGACTTGGTGCAGAAAATCAATGGATTAAAGAAACCGAATTGCGTCTGGAAAAACTGCGAGCTTTGATCGAAGAAAATGAAAAAGCGGCTCAGACTGCCAGGGAAACGGCCGGTGAACCGGAGGCGATGGAAGCGCAACCAAGACCGACCCGACGTTCAAAAGCCAAGACTGCGGAGCAGCGTTGATGATTCAACGAATTCTTGGCATCGATGTCGGGACCAAACGGATTGGACTTGCAGTCAGTGATCCAACTCACACCATCGCGACGCCATTCGAGACACTACATCGAACAACGCCTGACCAGGATATGGAAACACTCATGAACTGGATCAAGCAGGAAAAAGTGTCACAAATTGTCGTCGGCTGGCCATTGGAAACGAGTGGACGCGAGGGGCGGCTGGCAAAAAAAGTTCAGCATCTGATCGATGAGCTGAGAGTAAAGACCACTGTACCGATTGTAAAATGGGACGAGCGCATGAGCTCCGTTGCCGCTGAACGGTCGCTCATTGCAGGGGGGACTCGGCGACTAGCGCGTAAAAGTCTCGTTGATAAAGTCGCCGCAGCAATTATCCTCCAAGGATGGTTGGACGCTCAGAAGAACAAGAAAAAGCACCAAGATTAATGTCCATTAAGACTGTTCTTGGGGCACTCATTATCGTCACCCTTGGGACCAGTCTTTATATCTACCAACGCATTGGGACTCTCGATGAACCCATCGCACAAAGGAAGGCATCGATTCGCATTAGCGTTGCTCAAGGTATGACCTTCAAACAGCTGGTCGCAAAATTGGCTCAGCGAACCGTTTTGTCTGATGTACTTGTCTTCGAACTTTACGCCCGATTTTCGGGCCAAGATCGGAACATAAAGGCGGGTCAATACTTGATTGATGGCCGCAGTACCCCGAGACAGCTTCTACATGAATTAACCCAAGGGCAACCCGAAAAGAGTATTCGGGTTACACTTCCTGAAGGCTGGAACCGTTGGCAAATGGCCGACCGGCTCGCCAAAGTGAAATTAGTTGATCGAGATCGGTTTTTGAAACGTGTTGAAATGGAACGGCTCGAAGGCCGGCTGTTTCCGGACACATACAGCTTCATCGCAAAGCTCGACACAGATGATGTTATTGACCGTCTCTTAAACAGACACAAAGTCGTTTGGAGTCAACTTAAAGGCAGTCGCCTTCGGAAAACGTCAAAATTATCCGATGAGGACCTTATCAACATTGCGTCCATGGCTCAGAAAGAATCGGGCCATTTAGATGAGCAGCAGAAAATTGTTCGGGTTTTCTTAAATCGACTGGAGCGGGGCATGAAACTCCAGAGCGACCCCACATGCGTCTACCACGCCACTCTATACAAATCGAAGCCAAGTCCTCGTACATGCAAAGACAAGACAAATCCATACAGCACATACGTCATAAAGGGCTTACCACCGACACCCATTGGGAATCCCGGTGCCTCGGCACTGAAAGCCTCCCTGGATCCGTTCGGCGGAGAAAGTGCGGCGAAAATACTCTTTTTCGTGGCACGCCAAGACGGCTCAAAACGGCACTATTTTAGTGAAACATACAAAGAACACAGGGGGGCTGTTAAACGCTATCTAAAGGGTAAATAAACCGATCATGACCGAAGTCGCTGTTGCACCCAGTCCACATATTCCAGGCCAATATCAACGCCTGTCAATTCACTTATTTCTCGGATTCCCGTTGGGCTTGTTACGTTGATTTCGGTCAAATAATCGCCAATGATGTCGAGTCCAACAAACCAGAGGCCATCTTTTTTCAAGCGCGGGCCGACCGCATCACAGATGGCGCGGTCTCGTTTGGATAATTCGATGTGCTCCACTTGACCGCCAACATGAATATTGCCCCGATTCTCATCGTCTTGCGGCACCCGAATGATTGCGCCACGGATTTCGCCATCCAAGAGAATAATCCGCTTGTCCCCTGTTCGAGCAGCAGGGATATATTCCTGAGCGATGATCCACCGACGGCCATTCTCGGTCAGGGTCTCAACGACACTCGCTGCATTTCGATCATCCGATGAAACGACAAATATACCTGCTCCACCATGACCATCAATGGGCTTTAAAACCGTGTCTCCTGATCGTTTTCGAATTTGGTGTAAAAGCTCTTTGCTATCTCGACTGACATAGGTCTCCGGGCAAAGCTCGGGGAAGAGTTGGGCGTAGAGCTTCTCGTTTGCGAATCGAACTCCATCGGGTGAATTGACAACAAGCGTGGCGTCATCAACCAAGTCTAGAATGTGTGTGGCATGAAGATATGCACGGTCAACCGGTGGATCTTTACGCATCCAAACAGTATCAAACGATGACAGATGAGACTGTTCTAAGGGGCCTATTTCAAGGGGTATAGACGAAGCTGGGTCTATACGAATTTGGGCATAAACGGCTGCGCCCTGTCCGTTATGTACATAGAGTTGAGATTGATCACAGTAGTAGACAGAATGATCACGTGATTGAGCAGCAAGAATAAACCCGACCGTTGTGTCTTTCGCCAGGTCAGCGCCGTCTATAGGATCCATAACAATGAGAATACGCACAGTTTCTACCGTCTCCGTTGAATGCCCAGGTTATTATCGTCGTATTGTCATGGATTGTGATAAATAAATTTCTGATGCAGGGTAAATTTACTATGAAGTCACTTCAGATCGGATTGTTATTCCTTTGGGGTGCACTGTTTTGCGCTGGAACATATGCACAACCAGTCCAAAAAAGTGCATCCCACAAAGAATCCACAAAAAAACGCGATCAAACCATTAAGTCCGATTCAGAACCAAAGCAAGCCACCGATGCAGCCAAACAATCGGCCCCGCAGTCGGCATCCCCACAACCATACGGTCATGCAACTGGCGCATCAAAAGCCGCCCCAGTGGACGCCGATTGGCACGGGCGAGCCGAAAAATGGTTCACATCAACTGACAAAAAAGAACGGCGTAAAGCCATGAGACAATTTACACGCGCTCTCAGGAAGCCATGCCGTTTCTGCCACACGACCGACTTTAAGGGGTACACTGACCGATTACTGATTTCTCAGCAAATGATGGCATTGACCGTCGAGCACGGCGTCGAATGTAAGGACTGCCACGCTGGAAAGGACGGCTTCACAAAAATGGGTCAGATCAGCAAAAAGATGTGGCAATTAGTCCATAAAAAGAAGGTTTTCTGCGACAATTGCCATGTACCAAAAACACGCTTTCAGACGCTCACATCTGAAGGCAAGCTGTTCAAAGATGGTGGACCCTAGGCTATGCCATTCTTCCTCAGAAAACTAAATCGACGGGTCGCGCATACAGTTCTGAGTGCATGCAGCAATCAGCGAGTCTTGTTCTTGGTTGAAAAAATGACTCGATGGCAAGCCCAGAGATGGAAGGCGAGTCGGCCGCTGTCTAAATCTGCTCCGCAAGTTAACTCGGACTCAGCTTTCGTCGAGACGACGGCGGTAGAGCATGGGCGCGAACCAGATAAAAGCAAGGCAGAGAACGATAACCGAACCGACGAGCATTAACATATCTTGGTGCTCATTGAAGACGGCACCCACAGACGGGCTGGGCAACGGCCTTACAGGATCATCTCCACCAGGACTTGCCCAAGTCATCGAAGCGCCATCATCTGATTTCAGTTTGACGCCCAGTAAAATGGTCTTTTGATCGTAGTCCAGCCTAATGCCGAGATCATCGAGATTAACTATAAGCCCCTTCGCTGTAATCGCCTCGAGCAAGCCGGGTCTAAACTCTTTGAACTCCCGTCTAAATGCATCCACATTTCCATTGTTAAACCAGCGCGTCATTTTTTCATCACCGATTTGAGAGACAAAGGTCTTTGCCTGAGCTTTCACCACCTCCTTCAAGCCAACGGCTCGATTCCGGTGTGTCACTTCGAACCAAATTGGTGCGACAGCCACACAGAACGTCACTAAAACAATACCAACCGTGAGCTTAATTTTCGTGCGCTCAAGCCAATCTAGAAATTGTGAACGTGCCGCCTGGTCTGTTGTAGGTACACTAGAGACCTGGCCGATTCGTTCGTCGTCTAGGATCGCACGAGCGGCTAAGCGGGTATCGACACTGAGGTGTTCAGAGACACGTGAATTCTGTGGCGGTTTAGATGCATGAGTATGTCTGTCTTTGACCATATATTTTGCCCATATTCAGCGTTCTCAATACTACTCATGTTCGAAAGATAATCGAAAGAAATTAACAGTCTGCGTCTATTGGCCGTCCTGTGTCTTTAGGTGATGGACAATGGTTTGGGCCAACGTTGAACTAAACCCTTTGAGCTCGGAAATGCTGTCCGAGGAAGCCGACTTGATGGCTTTTAGGCTCCCGAAATGTCTCAGCAATGTTTTACGACGACCTGGGCCTATGCCAGGAATATCATCCAGTACACTTCTAAAGTTACGGTCAATACGACGCTTTCGATGAAAATTGATAGCAAATCGGTGGGCTTCATCGCGGATTTGAGTCATCAGAAAATACTCGTGTGTGTTTGAACGAAGGCTAATGGGTTCCCGTACGCCTGGTATGAACACACGTTCTGACGTTTTCAGAACACCTCCGTCAGCATCATTGATACCGTCTATGATCCGAGCTTTAGCGAGTGAAACAACATCGAGGCCATCAATTTTCAGGTCCTGGAGTACGGCTCTGGCGACATTGAGTTGGCCTTTACCACCATCAACAACGATCAATTGAGGTAAATCCGCCTTAATCAACCCGCTTTTGAGTCGACGAGTCAAAACCTCGCGCATCATGCCGTAATCATCAGTCCCTTCAACGGTTTTAATTTTATAATGCCGGTAGCGACTTCGCTTTGGTGATCCGCCCTCGAAAGCAACGCATGAAGCAACGGGTTCCGTTCCCTGGAAAAGGGAAATATCAAAGCATTCAATATGGTGCGGCACATTTTTTAGATGTAGTTTTTCTTTAAGCCTAACCAAACCACCATCACGCGCCGATAGATCACGCCGAGCTTGGAAATACGCATGTTCAGCATTTTTATTTGCTGTCTCCAAGAGTCTTTTATTGGCGCCGCGTTGGGGAACTTTGAGACGTACGCGCCTGCCCTTTAGTTCGGAAACATACGCCTCCACCACCTCAAAATTGGAGACGGTTACAGGGATTAGGATTTCATCTGGCATGGCTGCACCACTGTTATAGTAGAGATTGACAAAGGTACTCAGCAATTCGGAGTCGGGGATACCATGTTCCATAAAATCAAAGGTCCGCGAGCCGACCATTTTCCCGCGGCGAACAAAAAGAATGGACACTTGGAGTGAAGCCCCCTCCCTGTAGAGACCAAAAACGTCCTGATCCAATTGCCGGATCTGAACCATATTTTGATCTTCTAGGCTACCCAGGATCGCCCGGAGTTGGTCTCGGTAACGGGCCGCATTCTCATAATCCAACGCCTGAGATGCGTGTTCCATTTTCCCTTTCAAACTGCGAACCAATTCGTCTTCACGCCCCTGAAGAAATCGAATCACATCCTGTACATGATTGTCGTAAGTCCGATGGTCGACCGGAAGCACACAGGGCCCTGGGCATCGTTTAATCTGATACTGCAGGCATGGTCGGGCTCTGTTTCTAAAGGTCAAGTCGTCACAATTACGGAGCCCAAAATATTGTTCGATTAATTTTAATGTCTGTCGGATTTTACTCGCTGAATGATACGGACCAAAATAAAGAGCCCCATCTCTCCTTGGGCTGCGAACCACATCTATCTTTGGCCATTTTGAAGACGAATCTATCCGTAGATGCAGAAAGTTTTTGTCGTCCTTCAGATTGACATTAAATCTAGGCTGGTGCCTTTTAATGAGTTCATTTTCTAAGATTAACGCTTCTTTCGCATTGGCAGTAATAATCAGATCTATGTCGTTTAAATAGTCGTCCAACAGACTGACAAAAAATCGCGTGTCGCTGGTTTGACCAAAGTACTGTTTGACACGGTTTCGGAGGTTATTTGCTTTGCCGACGTAAATGACCTCCCCAGCCTGGTCCTTCATTATGTAGACGCCAGGGTCCCTAGGAAAACGGTCCAGGTTAGTTCGATCAAAGACCATATTTAGCCGACGACCAGGAGTAATTTCTGAAGCGCTTTCATTTCATCACGCAATCGCGCCGCCTGTTCGAACTCATGTGCGTCTGCATGTGCTAACATCTTCGACTTGGTTTCATCAATCAGGCGCTGTACTTCAGCCGGTTCGTCGAGACCATCCATTTGCAAGTGCGTTGATTCTCCCGATTGAGACGACTCTGGCATCATGCCACGTACAACGTCTTCGATATCGTCAATTTGCTTCCGAACCGTGCGTGGAATGATTCCATGCTCTTCATTATGCGCCAATTGAATCGCACGCCGCCGCTCTGTCTCCTGGAGAGCCGCTTTCATTGAATCGGTCATCCGATCCGCGTAGAGAATGACCCTGCCCTCGGCATTCCGAGCGGCGCGTCCAATGGTTTGGATGAGAGATGTTCGGTTCCTTAAAAATCCTTCTTTGTCAGCATCGAGGATGGCGACGAGGCCAACCTCCGGTAAATCGAGCCCCTCTCTCAACAAGTTAATGCCCACGAGGATGTCAAACTTACCAAGTCGAAGATCACGTAAGATTGCACTGCGCTCAAGGGTATCTATATCCGAGTGTAAGTAACGAACGGCGAGACCCAACCCTTGATAGTAATCGGTCAGATCCTCGGCCATTCTCTTGGTTAAAGTTGTGACCAACACTCGGAAGGAACCAGCCACCGCATCCCTAATTTCGCCAAGCAAATCATCGACCTGATCCGAGGCCGGACGCACATCAACCTTTGGATCGATGAGTCCTGTGGGTCTTATGAGCTGTTCCACGACGACACCTTGACTTTGTTCGAGTTCGTATCGCGCAGGTGTCGCAGAAACAAAAATAACCTGGTTCTGAGTTTCGACAAACTCCTCGAATTTTAATGGCCGATTATCAAGGGCTGACGGTAATCTAAAACCGTGTTCAACCAAATTGCTCTTCCTAGATCTGTCACCACGATACATGCCACCGACCTGGGGAATTGAAACGTGACTTTCATCTACGAACAAGAGCCAATCGGACGGAAAATAATCCAATAGACAGGGTGGAGGTTCTCCCTCCGACCGACCGGTTAGATATCTAGAATAGTTCTCAATACCAGAGCAATGTCCGATCTGTTCGATTTGCTCAAGATCGAAAAGGGTTCTTTGCTCTAGGCGCTGGGCTTCCAGCAGACGTTCATCCGCCTTTAATTCCTGGAGCCGAACTCTCAGTTCATCTCTGATTAAATGGGTCGCTTCAGCAAGCCTATTCTGGCCGACCACATAGTGGCTTCCAGGATACACGGCGACCTTATCAAGTTGGTCAATTATGCGACCCCGGAGCGGGTCGATTGTGTAAATGCCATCGACTTCATCGCCGAAAAACTCAATCCGAATCGCTTCGGTGTCTTCATGTACCGGAAAAACTTCTAGAACATCCCCGCGAACTCGGAAAACACCGCGATGAAAATCGTAATCATTTCTGGCGTATTGAATTTCGACTAATTTTGCCAGGACATCGTCACGGTCGACCTGTTGACCATGTTCTAGAACAAGTAATTGGTCATAGTAAGCTTCCGCGCTCCCAAGCCCATAAATGCAACTGACGCTCGCCACGATAATAACGTCTCGCCGTTCGAGCAGAGCCCGCGTCGCCGCATGGCGTAATCGGTCAATTTCATCATTTATCTTTGCGTCCTTCTCGATAAACGTATCGGTGGTCGGTACATAGGCTTCGGGCTGGTAATAGTCGTAATAGCTGACAAAGTATTGAACTGAGTTTGTAGGAAACAAATGGCGTAGTTCGCCATAGAGCTGCGCAGCCAAGGTCTTATTATGAGCGAGTACAAGGCTGGGTCGTTGAGTCTCTGCAATCACGTTGGCCATAGTAAAGGTCTTTCCAGACCCGGTAACACCTAGCAAAACTTGAGAACGAGTCCCTCGATTTAGTCCTGACACAAGCTGCGAAATGGCCTGCGGCTGATCTCCACTCGGCGAATGGGCGGACACGATCTCGAATGGTTTCATTCAGCCTCGATGGTCTCGGCATCAGTGGACTCATCGATAGACCAGTCTGTTCCACCAGGATGATCCATCAGGATCACCCCTATTCCCTCCAGTTCACCACGAATCTGGTCTGCCATTGCCCAATCTCTTGCGGTACGTGCCGCAATGCGTTTTGAGATCTGTTTCTCAATGGAGTCTATGGTCAGACCCAGGCGCATTGCCGCTTTTGTTCGATGACGCGAAAGGTAGGTTCTTGGCTCTTCGCCAAATAAGTTCAAAACGCTGTCCATGCTACGCAGTTCGTCTAAGAGACGTTGGGCCGATGCAAGAGCCGCCGGTAAAGCCGCTTGTTTTCGAACCGACACGTAATCGTTCAAGTACTTAAACACTTCAGATATTAACTCCATTGCCTTCACAACGCTGAAATCGTCGTCCATCGCGTCACGAAACCGGCCAGCGATCCCATCTATAAACTGTCGGTCTTTTATCGGCCCACCACCTAAGTCCACATTCTCCTCGACAAAATCATTGGCTTTGCGAAGAGATTCATAGAAGTAAGCCATTCGCGCCGATGCTTCATCTAGGATGGTGTCGCAGAAGTTCATCGGGTTACGATAATGAGTGGCACACATGAGGAAATATCGAAGCACAAGGGGCTCATAACGCTGAAGAATATCTCTGACGTTGAAGACGTTGCCCAGAGATTTAGACATCTTCTGCTGATCAATATTTATGAATCCATTATGCATCCAATAGTTGACATACCGACAACCCGAGGCCGCTTCTGACTGAGCGATCTCATTTTCATGATGAGGAAAAATAAGGTCACGTCCCCCACAATGAATGTCAAAGGTTGGGCCAAGTTTGGACATACTCATAGCGGAGCATTCGATGTGCCAGCCAGGCCGCCCCGGCCCCCAGGGACTGGGCCAATTAATTTCGCCATCCTTAGCCGACTTCCAGAGAGCGAAGTCCATTGGGTTTCGCTTTCGAGTATCGACGTCAACCCGCGCACCGGCCAGCATGTCATCCAAAGGTCGTTTACTTAAACAGCCATAGTTTTCAAATTTCGACACCTCAAAAAAAACATCTCCATCGACGTTATAAGCCAAACCTTTATTTTCCAGGGTCTGAACCAAATCGATGATTGAATCGATGGAGGTACTGACTCGGGGTTCATGGTCTGGACGGGCAATACCAAGAGAATCCATATCGTGGTAGAAAGCCTGAATGTTCTCTTCTGCCAGTTCCAAAGGATCGACAGACTGCTTAGCTGCTTGATTAATTATCTTGTCGTCCACATCGGTGAAATTTCGGACGTAGGTCACGTCAAAGCCGCTGTATTGAAAATATCGATAGACAATATCCCATGCGACGTAACAGCGCGCATGACCAAGATGTGAGAGTGCATATGGCGTAATGCCGCAGACGTAGATTTTGACCGTGTTTTCTTCAATGGGGACAAATTCCCGCTTCGAGCCACTCAAGGTGTCATAGATTGTGACTGCCATAACCATTCTCCGCAAACAGGCATACTAATTGTCTAACTCAAGGCCGATATACTAAACACAGACCAGTAGATAGCCAATCATAATCGGGATATTCAACAGTTGAAAGCTTGGCGAGAGATTTGGAGCCATTGACCGAAGAACGCCTCCGTGTGAAACTTTGAGGACTGTGCTAGAGCAAACCTCATTTCGGAGTAGTCGATTCTATGATTCCGTGTCCTACATGCGCGTTTATAAATGAAGAAGGCACAGCTTTCTGTATTCAGTGCGGACACGATTTCACGTCGACTCCAAATCCGATTGAGCCCGAGCAGACTGAAGAGGCGCATGAGGAAAATAATCAGTCCGATCTCCCAGTGACGGCCGCAACGGACGACCCAGAAGGCGAGGCCCTTCAGGCTGGTCGTAATGACGACCCAGAAGGCGAGGCCCTTCAGGCTGGTCGTAATGACGACCCAGGTAACAGCGGTGATGAACTCATAAATGGGAGTGATGACGAAGCCGTCGGAGAGATAGCTGCGGGTCCGGACGTCGAATCGGCCAACGCATCTGAACAATATACGGCCACAATGAGCGGAACGACGGAGGCGGCGGTAGCACAGGATGCAGCCGCCCTACGGTCGATGGAACCAGATGCCAATGAAGCTCACGAAGTCGTGGCCGAACCCAATGCGATAGCTGAGCTTCCCTGTGGTGACGACGATGGCAATAAGGAAGAGGTTGCCCAAAAGGTGGACGAAGCGGAGGCGATTGTAGGTGGGGCTGAAGGGGCCCCGCTGTCAGACAACGCGGCTGCCCTAAATTCGGAACTTGGCTCACGTGTCTCATCGGTTGCAGCCCAAAAAAACGTTGCTCCTAAAACCGAGGAAGCTGAAGCAAAAGCCCAAGCGGCCACTCCCAACGTGGACGCCCCCCGCGGCCTGGTCGATAATGAATCAGTCGACGAGTCGGATGGGATGGCGAATGAACGGGAGAATCTCGGAGTGAGCGGTGACGTTCATGATGCGAGAGCCGAGTCCGAAACGGGTATAGAAATTGGGGAAGACCAGTCAGCTGATGATAAGGAGCGAAACGACAACCCGCTGTCGTCGCTACCACCACCACCGGCATCGAGCGCAGTCTCACCACTCCAGTTTGTGGATTCTGGTGAGGCGGCATTCGGTCAGCGCTGGTGGCTAAAGCCAAGTGCTAGGCAACCGGCCTCCGAAGACGGTGCCCCCAAAACGGCCCCCATTGATGTGGTCGATAATTTTCAGACGGATGGAGACGATCAGACAGATCCGAAGGCTAATCGGCCAGCACATGTGCCTTTGAGAGCTGCAGCTGAAGTTGATCGTCGACGTTTCGAGGAATTACCGACCGTATCGGACACGGAGCGTAAGCCGATTGGCCTTATCATTGGCGCGGTCCTCGTGATCGCCGCCATCGCGGTGGCGGTCTTAAAAGGAAGCGGAGGATAAGACAGTGATTAAGGGACGGCCGTGTACAGAATCCCATGTGATCATGACTGAGATGGTGCTGCCCCCCGATACCAATCATCACGGCACTGTGTTCGGTGGCCGTGTGCTTCAATGGATCGACATCGCCGGTGCCATATCCGCCAGACGACACAGCAAAAGTAAAGTTGTCACGGCGAGCATCGATGATATGCATTTTCTCATCCCAATTGGCTTAGGTGATACTGTCGTCATAAGAGCCTCGGTGAACTACACCCATCGAACGTCGATGGAAGTGGGTGTAAGAATAGAACGAGAACCTCCCACCTGTGATAGCCGCGAGCATGCGGCGACCGCCTACCTCACCTTTGTCGCTATCGATGACGAGGGGCGGCCAATGGATATCCCACCAGTACGGCCCGAAACTGACGAAGAGAAAAGGCGGTATCGAGATGCTGAGACCAGACGAACATTTCGTTTGCAGCGACGGCGCCTGCTCAAAGAGCGACGAGGATAGCAATGGCTCGGACGAGATTGCCGACCGTCGTCGGTGAGAAACCCGTTGTACGTGTTGTGTTGCCCGCGGGCCCATTGATCGGACATGAAGCCAATTTTACTGCTGGCCTCTGCGAGCTTGAGAAATACGGTTTTGAAATCCGTTGGGATCCTAAGAGAGCGGAGGAGCATTGGCGGGGTTATTTAGGCGGAACAGATGCGACCAGACTCACGGAATTTAAGGCCGCTCTGGTCGAACCTGATGTAGACGTTGTCTGGTGTGGTCGCGGGGGCAGTGGATGTAACCGAATTGCCGATGACATCCTGAAATTCGCAAAGACTCTACCGACCCCAAAATGTCTTATTGGCTTTTCAGATATCACCGCGATTCTAAATCCACTCAGTCAACAATTAGGTTGGATCACCTTTCATGGTCCCGTCATTACGAGTTTAGCCACGGATTATATTGAGACGGACATCTCAGAAATCCTAAGAGTTTTTCGTGGACAACAAACTGAATTGATCCTGCCAGAACCGTTTGATGAACCCAAGGTCAGCGGACGACTATTGGGCGGAAACTTAACAGTCCTCGCCAGCATGCTTGGTACGCCTACGGCACCGCGAGCAGAGCATAAATCAATCTGGCTATTAGAAGATGTTGGGGAGCCTGCCTATCGCCTCGATCGGGCCTTTAATCAACTCAAACGAGCGGGGCTTTTCGAAAACGCGTCGGCGATTTGGCTTGGGGATTTGGGTTTGAGCGATCGCAATACTGAAATCCAGATGTATGAACAGCTTCGGTCTGATGCCCCCTGTCCAGTCCTGCTCAACGCTCCGGCAGGCCACCGAGCCAGCTTGCGTGCATTGCCCCTGGGCGCGACTGTAGACATTCAGGGGGGTCGTTTGACAAACCAACATCCCTGGGTCACCCAATGACAACCAAATCGACCATCGATGCCGCCATAAAAGAGGCGTGTGCTGCAGGGGTTGCACCGTCCATTGCATTCTCTATTTCCCGAGGTGACGAGCCGCATTCAGAGTGGTTCTGCGGCCGCCATGCCGAGGAACCAAACTCCATGAACACCAGTTCGCAATCTATCTTTGACCTGGCCTCACTGACTAAGCCCCTGACGACAACGCTCTGGTGCCTGAGATTGGTCAACGAAGGCCAATTACAACTTGAAGATACACTGGGGTCTTATCTGCCGTTAAAGAATCAACAATTACGAAGCACGCCTCTCTGGCGACTGCTGATCCACCAGGGGGCGATTTGCGCACATCGTCAATATTATCAGGGCTTTACAGCCAGTGATCGCCGACTCCTAGACCGTGCTTCAGTGAAGACGACAGTGCGCCAAAAACTGGCGGCTGAACACGCCATATTTATGCCCCAACTATTCGAAATGTATACTGATTTAGGGTTTATGATACTCGAATGGATTTGCGAAGCAGCATCTGGGGTTTCGCTGTGTCAGGCCTGGCCTGATCTACCGAGCCATGGACCCCGAGGGCTTCATTTTCGTCCCTGGCCTCAGCCGTCAAAAGCCGATCAATATGTCGCCACCGAACGGTGCCCGTGGCGTAAGCAGCTTATCCAAGGAGAAGTCCACGATGACAATTCTTGGATTATGGGGGGTGTATGTGGTCATGCCGGCCTCTTCGGCACATTAGATGCAGTACACATGGCCGCGCGTCAATGGCTTCGATTGGCGACCAATGGCTCACACGAACTGGGAATAGATCCCGAACTTGCTGGACTCGCATTCGGACCGTCAGCTTATGTTCGAGAGACCAGTCGTATCTTCGGATGGGACCGTCGAACGGCGGGCCGAAGTACCTCGGGTCGGTACTTCAGCACGACAAGTTTTGGGCACCTGGGATTTACGGGGACAAGTATTTGGATTGATCCGACACAGGAGATTGTTGCTGTCCTTCTCACGAACCGGGTTTGCCCGACTCGTGAGAACCAACTCATCAAAGATTTCCGACCAGCAATACATGACTTAGCGGTCCAAATGCTACAAACCGAATAGGGCTTAATATGGGTATGGTGAGGCAAGCAGAAATGGAGGTCGCCGTTGCGGCAGCGCGTGCAGCGGGCCATTTTATTATGGAATACTGGAACCGGGAGATCGAGATCGAATATAAGGGTGAAGTGGATCTTGTCAGCCATGTTGATCGGGGCGCAGAGGAGCTCATTCTTGGACACTTACGCGCCAGTTTTCCCGACGACTGCATCATAGGCGAGGAGGGTGGTGAAATTGTAAATGAATCCAGCCGCATCTGGTTTGTCGATCCTCTTGATGGCACCACAAACTTCGCCCATGGAGTGCCTCATTTTTGCGTATCGATTGGTTTAGTGATCGCAGGAGAAGCCAGTTTAGGCGTGGTTTATGAACCAACTAGGGACTTTCTATTCGTCGGTGACATAGACTATGGGGCCAGCCTAAATGGGAGACCACTCCATGTATCCAAGACGGAGACGCTTGACCGGAGTTTGATAGCAACAGGGTTTCCGTATGACCGGCGTACTAACCCCGACAATAACATGGATCGCGCAGGACACATCATCAGACACTGTCAGGGTTTGAGACGAGCGGGAGCTGCTGCTCTTGATCTCGCTTATGTTTCAGCAGGCTGGCTCGACGGCTATTGGGAGGATAAATTGCATCCATGGGACGTCGCGGCGGGTGTCGCCTTGGTGAGCGCGGCCGGAGGACGTGTATCGGATTTTCATGGTCAAGCCATCAACGTGTCTGACGGACGATGTGTGGCAACGAATGGTCTGATTCATCCTGAGCTCTTGACCCACGTTCAAGCTGGCTCACACCATTGATGGGCGCTCAGATGTTTCACGTTTTACATGGGCCTTGTGGCGTAAAGACGTGGATGGGCATGGGACAAAGGTCTGGAGCAACTGATGTCGATGGATGACCAGGGAAGACTGTTGGAGAGAGTGGGTCTGCCCATGGGCTTTGACGCGAAAGCAATGAGCTTGGTTGATCGATATTTTAGGGCGCGTGACAGGTGGAGCCGCACCCATAATGTCGCCGGGCCCAAAGCCCTGATGGCGCCCTACGAGGTGGATTTAGTTGATGCGGTAGCCTTAACTCACTGCTTATCGGCCGACCAACCACTGGTTGATGTGGGTACAGGCAGCGGCACCCCCGGTCTTCTTGTCGCGTGCTTGCGTCCAGACTTGCCGGTTATCTTAGTGGAGCCCATCGCAAAGCGGACGGCGTTTCTTCGACACGTGAGCCATGAATTAGGTCTATCGAACGTCAAGGTCATACGAAGCCGGTGGCCATGCCCGTTGCCTGTGAAGGAGATCCAGATAGTCAGTCGCGCTGTGGTCGACCCGGAGCTTTGGCCGACGTTGGCCGTCCAATCGACTGTACTGGTTACGCGCCTCTATCGAATGCTTGCCGCGAATAGACCGGCCATGACTCTTGAGGACTGGACACTGATTCGGGCGCTGGATTATGGCGTGCCAGCCGACGGCTTGAGGCGGGTAGAGTGCTGGCAGTTTACAGCCGGCCTATGACGCTTTTTATTGGTTGCCTGTCATTTGAACTTGGCCCTCGAAATGGGCGCCGCGTTCGATAACCAGGGCTTGGACGGACAATTCACCGACTACGCGAGCGGTCTGACGCAATTCGAGAGCACCACTGGTTGTGACTTTCCCATTTACCTCACCACTGATATCGGCCGAAGCCACGTTGACTGTGCCATCTATGCGGGCACCTGCGCTCACCACCAAATGACCTGGGGAGTCGATGTCCCCGAAGAATTCACCATCGATCTGAACGGTACCCTCAAAGGTCAACTTGCCTTCAAATCGACAGCCCTTACCGAGCAAAGCCCCGCCGCGGCTTGAGTTCGCTGCCGTCGAACGCTGCATATCTTCGCGTCTCAGTAGCGCGACTCCCGTGTCATCCATTTGTGCATTCTCCACGACTCTCTCCTCTGATGTATCGGCCTCAACAACGCCGACTTCTGTACTGGTTAGATTAATTCCGTCTTTATTATCGCGTCGTCCGAACATTTTGAACCACTCACTTTCAATTCACAAGGGGGACTATCTCATAACGGGTCGTTATCCGCTATCGGAATTGCGATATGTTTCATGTGAAACATGACTCTAGCGGCATTTGCTGGCATGTGGTAGACACCCGCCCATGCCTACCTATACCATTTGCATTACCAATCAGAAGGGCGGTGTTGGTAAAACAACCACCGCCGTTAACTTAGCAGCCGGTCTTGCCCTCGAGGGCCAGGACACCCTTCTCGTCGATCTAGACCCACAGGGCAATGCCAGCAGTGGCCTTGGTGTCGATACAAATACCATCAAGCGAGGGGTTTACCACACGCTGATCGGAATGTCAGAAATCGATTCGACGGCCATACTTTCCAAAGATATCCGTCACTTAAGAATACTTCCGGCCAATCGAGCACTCTTCGGTGCGGAAGTCGAACTTGTGGATGCAATTTCACGGGAATACCGGTTAAAAGAGGCTTTGAGTCGGATGCAGCATCCGCCAAAGTACGTCATTATTGACTGTCCGCCGTCCTTAGGTCTATTGACCATCAATGCATTGACAGCTGCCCAATCGGCGCTCATTCCACTTCAAACAGAATATTATGCGCTTGAAGGACTATCGCAATTGACTCAAACTGTTCAGCTTATCAAGCGGAGGCTTAACCCACAATTGCGCCTGGAGGGGATTTTGCTGACCATGTTCGATACGAGAAACAATTTGTCACACCAGGTTGCCAACGAGGTCCGTAGTCATTTCAGGGATGATGTCTTCGATGTCGTCATACCGAGAAATGTTCGTCTGTCGGAAAGCCCGTCGTTTGGAAAGCCTATATACCATTACGATCAAGCATCGAGGGGCGCTAAGGCGTATAGTAAACTGGCCCAGCTTATAGTCGACCGCCATGGCCTGAGCCCAGTGAGGGAAGGAAATCAAAACATATGACACAATCACGTCGAAACGTGCTCGGACGAGGCCTGTCCGCACTCATCCCAGAGGCAAACGACCCCGTCGAAAACAGTGTTCAGGGCATTACACAGCTTCGCCTGGATCAAATTCAAGCTGCAGACCATCAACCCAGACTCGAATTTGACCAAGCGCGCCTCATTGCGCTTTCAGCATCAATAAAGTCGGATGGCTTACTTCAACCCGTCGTCGTACGCCGCGTCGGTCAAAGCACCTACTCCATCATCGCCGGGGAGCGCCGCTATCGAGCGTCTAAATTGGCGGGACTGGAAAGCATACCCGTAGTCATACGCGATGTGACCGAATCCGAGGCCTTTGAACTGGCACTCATAGAAAACGTGCAACGCGAGGACCTTAATCCTATAGAAGAAGCGGACGCTTTTTCCTACCTCGCAAAAGAACGTCAACTCAGCCACGAGGAGATCGCCGCTCGAATGGGCCGCGACCGAGTGACCATAACGAATGCACTTCGGCTACTCAAATTGCCGGAGGGCATCCGTCATATGGTCGCAACTGCGCAACTCAGTGCGGGCCATGGGCGGGCAATCTTAATGGCGCCCTCGACTGGACGCTCTCAGTTAGCGGAGCAGACAATAAAAGGAGGCTGGAGTGTTCGTCGCACCGAAAAAGAAGCGAAGGCCCTTAAGGCGCTACTGACATCCGATTCTCTGAAGCCAGTGACCGCAAGTCCAGCCCACCGCGCCGTTGAGGACCAGCTACGAGCCGCGCTCGGCGCCCCGATTAAACTCGTAAACAAAAAGGGAGTGGGTCGGATCGAAATTCGTTTTCACAGTATGGATGAGCTGGAGCGCCTCCTCGACCTCATGGCCTCTTTAGAGGGCCAGTAAATCACGGCGAGGCCGCAGAGATAAACCGCGATTCAAACAAAAAACGCCGCTAGGACAACTGTCCCGCGGCGTTTTAAGACTTTTTAGGCCCGAACTAATGCGCGGTCTGATCTAACACGCTCTCAGCATAACTCTGGTCAATATTGATACGCAGAAGTTGCTCATCATCAAGATATTCGGATTCCTCAAGACGCGTGTTGGCACTCTCCAAGACGCGCGTCGCTTGATCGCGGTCCAAGTCGTCTCTCGTCAGGGCATAATCGGTCATCACCAACATGCTCTCACCAGAAATCTCAACAACACCACCACGGATGAAGATCTCGCCATTTCCATCCAAGCTCTGGTAACTGAGCAAACCACCACCAAGCATGATCAAAGCGGGCTGATGCTCCGCATAAACGGTAAAAACACCGGCCGCGCCAGGCACTGTGACCTCGACGACATCGGCATCGACGACAGAGCCTGTCGGCGTCACGATTGATAGATTCATCTTAGCCATGTTGGCTACTCCTTACCTGTGACCTTAAGCCTCGAGAGTCTTCGCTTTCTCGATGACCTCTTCAATGCCACCGACCATGTAAAAGGCCTGCTCTGGGAGGTCATCAAATTCACCTTCAGCAATCCGCTTAAAGGCGGCAACAGTGTCCTCGAGTTTGACGTACTTACCAGGCGTTCCTGTAAAGATTTCAGCAACATGGAAGGGTTGAGACAAGAAACGTTCTATTCGACGCGCCCGATTTACAACCGCCTTATCTTCATCAGACAGCTCGTCCATACCCAGAATAGCAATGATATCCTGAAGGTCCTTGTAGCGCTGCAAAATTTCTTGGACCTGTCGAGCCACATTGTAATGCTCTTCACCAACTACGAGCGGGTCAAGCAAACGGCTACTGGAGTCGAGGGGATCTACCGCTGGGTAAATTCCCTTTTCGGAGATTTTTCGATTGAGTACTGTCGTCGCATCCAAGTGAGCAAAGGCCGTCGCGGGTGCTGGGTCCGTCAGGTCATCCGCAGGCACATAAATCGCCTGAACTGACGTGATGGAGCCCTTACGGGTCGATGTAATCCGTTCCTGCAAGGCACCCATCTCAGTCGCCAGGGTTGGCTGATAGCCGACCGCGCTTGGGATACGACCTAAGAGTGCCGATACTTCTGAGCCCGCCTGAGTGAATCGAAAAATATTATCGACGAACATCAGAACGTCTAAACCTTCTTCATCACGAAAGTGCTCTGCGACAGTCAGCGCTGACAGTGCCACGCGGGCTCTCGCTCCAGGAGGCTCATTCATCTGACCGTAAACCAAAGTCACCTTGGACTTTTGCCGATCGTCCTCGTCGATGACCTTCGACTCGACCATTTCCCAGTAGAGATCATTACCTTCTCGGGTTCGCTCGCCTACACCAGCAAACACGGACAAACCGCCACTGCCCTTAGCAACATTATTAATCAATTCCATGATCAATACGGTTTTGCCAACTCCCGCACCACCGAAAAGACCAATCTTGCCGCCTCGAGCATAGGGCGCTAATAGATCGACGACCTTGATGCCAGTCTCGAATGTCTCTACAGTCGCACTCTGGTCTTCCAAAGTGGGTGGCGCTCGATGAATTCCGGACGTGATACTGCGGTCAACGGGGCCCAACTCATCGACAGGCTCGCCCACAACATTCAGGATACGACCAAGAGTCCCCCGTCCAACAGGCATCGCAATGGGCGTTCCCGTGTTCAATACAGACGCGCCACGAACCAAACCGTCCGTCGAATCCATAGCAATTGTACGAACAGTGCTCTGCCCGAGGTGAGTTGCAACCTCCACGACCAGATTCCATTCACGGTCATCTAGACTGCTGTTGGTTATTTTAAGTGCCGTAAATATCTCCGGCAGCTCTCCACTCTCAAAGTGAACGTCAACAACTGGACCAGTTACCTGGGTGATTCGTCCTAAGTTCTCGCTCATGATGACTCCATCATCGTCGCACCGTACAAAAAGGGTGCATTCTAAAAATTATTTAAGTGCCTCGGCGCCGCCGATAATTTCCATTAATTCCGTGGTGATAGCGGCCTGTCTAGCTCTGTTCAGCTGCAAAGTAAGCGCAGAAATCATTTCCGTCGCATTATCGGTCGCACTGTTCATCGCGTTCATACGTGCAGCATGTTCACCCGCGATTGATTCCAAAATTGCCTCTCTAATCTGCACCTCGACAAATGCGGGCACAACGTGATTCAGCAATGTCTCCTGGTCAGGCTCGTACAGATAGTCGCCCCGAACCGATTCAGCGTGCTCAAGATCTTCAGTCACCGCCGCAACCGGAAGTAAATCAGTTACTCTCGGGTTCTGACTAATGATGCTGTCAAAACGATTCGATATGATGACAACATCGTCGAACTCGCCCTTGAGGAAACCATCAACAAGGACAGACGTAATCGACTTTATACTGTCCGTGCTGGCACCAGCAATGACCTCACCGAGTTCACGCCCCACATTCATGTCGCTCTTATTAACGAACTGAGTCATTCGACGACCGAGGGGGAAAACAATCGCCTCCCGCCCCTCTTCCGCGACCGTCTTCGCATAATGAACAACTGTCTTTTGAATGTTGCTGTTGAAACCACCACACATACCGCGGTCACTCGATATCGCAAGAATCGCCACATGAGCGTGTCCTTCGCGCGTCTCAAGTAGGGGATGCGCAGCATCACCCGCTCCACCACTGGCATCGACCAACGATGATAGCATTTCGCGATACTTTTCAGCGTATGGTCGCAGTTCCATCATTGCACCCTGCGCACGACGCAACTTCGCCGCAGCCACGAGCTTCATCGCCCGTGTTATCTTCTGGGTGTTCTTAACAGACGTAACCCGCTTGCGAATATCCTTGAGGCTTGGCATGCCTCACTCCCTCCGCGACTAGGCGTTAAAGCCCTCGTTAAATTTGTTCAAACCGGCTTCCAGGGTGCCGACCAAATCGTCAGTCAACTTTCCTGTCTCCCGGATAGACTTCAAAACAGTCTCATGCTTGTTCCTAAAGAACTCAATGAGCTCACTCTCGTATTTGGCGAGAGCACCGACTGCAACATTGTCAACAAAACCTTTGACGCCGGCATAGATGACCAATATTTGGTTCTCGACGGGCATTGGCTGATACTGACCCTGCTTCAATAGAATGGTCAGCCTTTCACCACGAGCAAGCTGCATTTGAGTGGCCTTGTCGAGGTCAGATGCGAACTGAGCAAAGGCTTGCATTTCTCGGTATTGGGCCAGGTCGAGCCGCAGGGTACCTGCGATTTTCTTCATCGCTTTAGTCTGGGCAGCCCCGCCCACTCGTGAGACTGAGATACCAACGTTAATCGCTGGCCGGACACCCGAGTTGAAGAGATCACTCTCCAAAAAGATTTGACCATCAGTAATCGAGATCACATTGGTCGGAATATAGGCTGATACATCGCCGGCTTGAGTCTCGATGATGGGCAGTGCCGTCAGACTACCGCCACCGTTATCATCGTTCATCTTGGCCGCGCGTTCGAGCAATCGGCTATGGAGATAGAAAACATCACCAGGATAGGCCTCGCGTCCTGGAGGACGGCGCAGTAGCAGTGACATTTGTCGATAAGCGACTGCTTGCTTACTCAAATCATCATAAATGATAAGGGCATGCTTACCGTTATCACGGAAAAACTCGCCCATTGTGCAACCGGTGTACGGTGCTAAAAATTGAAGTGGAGCCAACTCGGCTGCTGCTGCAGCAACGACGGTTGTGTACTCCATAGCGCCATGCTTCTTTAGCTTGTCGACAACCTGAGCAACCGTCGACTGCTTCTGACCGATAGCAACATAGATACAGAAAACGTCGGTATTTTTCTGGTTGATAATCGTGTCGATAGCAACAGCCGTCTTACCCGTTTGCCGGTCACCGATGATCAACTCTCGTTGACCTCGTCCGATTGGAACCATGGAATCGATGGCCTTCAGGCCTGTTTGAAGGGGTTCACAAACGGATTGTCTCGGCATGATACCGGGTGCCTTGATCTCAACCTGACGCCGGTGTGGAGATTCAATTTCACCCAAACCGTCGATTGGCTCACCCAACGCGTTTACAACGCGACCAAGAAGCGCCTCGCCTACAGGAACGTCCACAATCCGACCCGTTCGGCGAACTTCATCACCTTCACGAATCTTGTTGGCTGCACCGAGAAGGGCGACACCGACGTTGTCTTCCTCTAAGTTCAAGACCATGCCTTGGACATTGTTCGGAAACTCTACGAGCTCACCGGCCATTGCCTGTTCTAGACCGTAGACACGTGCAATCCCGTCGCCCGCGGAGAGGACGGTACCCGTCTCGCTGACCTCGACCTGCTTGTCATAATCTTCGATTTGCTTCCGAATAATTCGGCTGATTTCTTCGACCCTGATGTCCATCGGTCGGTCTCCATTCTAACCGTTTAGGTTCAGACCCCGCCCTGTTTTAAGCGCGCTCTGAGCGTATTCAATTGATTACTGACACTACCATCGTAGACCCGGCCCCCTATGTGAGTGACTATGCCGGCTACGATTGACTTATCTTCTTCTTGTTCGACGACCACCTTCTTACCGGTTGCCTTCTGTAAAACAGATCGGAGTCTCTCAACATCACCCTCGGTGAGTTGTGTCGCTACGCGAACCCGGGCTCTGAGTCGTCCAGATTGCGCATCGGACAATTCATTATAGGCGGCAACGATTTCACCAATACGGCCGATTCGATTCCGATCAACGAGTAGAAATAAAAACTTTCGACAGGTTGGACTGACAGTCACCACGTTTAACAGGTCAGCCAAAACCGCTTTTCGGACCTCGAGCCCAAACTTCGGACTTTGGAACAAGACCCTGACCTCGTCGACCGAAAACAGCTCGACGACACGCCCTAATTCCCGGCCCAACTGCTCATGGTTACCGCTATCGATCCCGATCCCAAGAAGGGCTTTCGCGTATCGTTCACCTAGCGTTGAAGATCGCACGATTAATTCCCCTTACTGCGCATTCCGGATGCTCGACTCCAACTGACCGAAGTAATCGGCCACCAATCGTCGATGATCATCTTCGTTAAGGTGTTCGCGTATGGCGGACTCTGCCTGAGCGACAGCCCGATCTACAATTTCCGATTCTAACTTAGCCTTGGCTCTGGAAGCCTCATTTTCAGCAACTCGCTTCGCTTCATTGCGGATGCGCTCTGCATCGACTTTTGCCGCTTCGATAATCCGATCACGCTCCGCAGCGCCCATCGCCTTGAATTCGTCCAGTAATTCAATCCGCTGCGCTTCGAAACCTGCAAGTTTCGCGTTGTATTCGGCTAAGATTTGCTTGGCTTCGGCGTGAAGGGCTGCTGCTTCATCGATTTCTCGGCCGACGCGCTCTGCCCTGCTCTTGAGCCCACTCTTAATATTTGGACCTGCAAACTTAACGAGCAGTCCAAGCAGAATGACCAGATTAATCAGATGGTAGACGTTTGTTGACCAAGCGTCCCAACCGGTTTTCACTTCGCCACCACCGGCAGCGAGCGCTGTTCCAGAGAGCAGGATGACGAGGCATAGAGTTAAGCGATTCACGTCAATACCCCTTAGACAGCCCGGCCAATGACTTTTTGTACAACCAATGTCGACAATTCTGCCACTTGGGTGTCCACATTGGGGCGCTCTGCCGTCAGCTGATCATCAATTTCTTTCTGCGCCTTATCGATGGTTGTATTCGCATCTGAACGCGCTGACTGAATCAGCGAGTCCTTTTGGTCTATACCCTCGGTTCTCAAGGCGAGTTTAGCCTCAAGCGCTGCGCGTCTGGCGTCGGCTAGAGAACTCTCGTACCGACCCGCTAATGCGTCCGCTTCAGCTCTTAACTTAGCCGCTTCATCTTTTGTCGTCGCCGTGCGACGGCCTCGCTCGTCAACGGCTTTCAGGTACGGTCCAAAAACAAATTTGTTGAGGACCACCATCAACGTCAAGACGAACGCAAGTTGAATGGCAAAAGTAAGGTCGAGGTCTAAATTAACCCCGCCCATATAGTGTATTGTATTCTGCATGGAATCCATGGCGCCGGTGGGCTCCTTAGCTCCGAAGTCGCCGGAACCTAACAAAGGCGATTGTCTAGGTCAATCGCCTTTAACAACTCTTAGTCGATCGGCCTCAACTGTTCGTAATCTATTCCGCTTATATATCTGAAAAATATGGATTTTTGTGACACAGTGTTAAAGTTAGACTCGTATCTTTTGATTCAATTTTCTAAATAAATTTGTCCAATCACCATGATCAAGGCACGTAACTTAAGTAAATCGTATGGACCTGTTACCGCACTCCACCAGGCGTCGTTCGAGATCGGTCCGAGTGAGATTGTTGGCTTTCTCGGACCCAACGGTGCGGGCAAATCGACGACGATGAAAATCTTAACAGGTTTCATCGCACCGACCGCTGGTCAAGCCTGGATCGCAAACCAACCCGTCGACGATCCCAGCGAGTCGTTTCGCAGGCACATCGGCTATTTGCCTGAGACGGCCCCCCTATATCCGGAAATGTCTGTCTATGAGTTTCTGCTCTTTGTTTGCCGAATCAGGCAGATTGCAAGCACGGCTCGGAAGAGTGCTCTCGAGCGGGCATCTGAACGATGTGGCTTAAATGACGTTCTCAACAAATCCATCGGTGCACTCTCGAAAGGATATCGTCAGCGCGTTGGTCTGGCCCAAGCCATCATACATGAACCAAGTGTATTGATACTCGATGAACCAACCAGTGGATTGGACCCAAACCAAGTCGAAGATATTCGCCATTTAGTTAGGCAATATGGGCAAAAAAACACCGTCCTTTTCAGCAGTCATATCTTAGCGGAGGTGGACGCCGTCGCAACTCGAATCTTGGTCATCGATCAAGGGCGAATTGTCGCTGATGATGCACCCCATGCACTGACGGCTCAGTTCGGTCATAGCCGCTATATACTCTCTGTCACCGGCGTATCACCGGACGTATTTTTGAACTGGGTTTGTCAGCAAAACGGCGTACGCCATTGCCAATCCATAAAAACTGGACCAAATGACGTCCGTGTTCTGCTCAGCCTACAGGATACGTCCATCGCGGCAACGCTAACGAGGTCCGTGATCGATCAAAATTGGGATTTACAAGAACTCAGCCGAGAGAAAGCAGACCTAGAGACAGTCTTTCGCTCGCTCACTGGGGGTCCCAAGTGACTGTATTTTGGATTGCAAGTCGAGAACTGGGTTCCTATTTCAGGCGGCCAATTGCGTACATGGTGATATCGGCTTTCCTTGTGATGACGGGTCTATACACCTTCGTCTTGACGCCGTTTTTTGTGGTCGGGAAAGCGAGTCTCGTCTCCTTTTTCGAATTCACTCCGTTTCTATTTACCTTGTTTATTCCTGCCATCACGATGAAGTCCATTGCCGAGGAACGATCAAGTGGCATGATAGAGATCTTGCAGACTTGGCCGATAAGCGACATGAGTTGGGTACTCGGCAAGTTCCTAGGTGCCTATTTCTTGGTCTCCTTCGCAATCGTACTGACATTTATTTTTCCAATGTGTATCGCGCCATTCGGCGCCATTGATTGGGGGGCGATCATCGGCGGCTATATTGGTTTATTTTTGCTCGGCGCTGCCTACACGGCCCTCGGTCTCTTTGCCAGTGCTTGGACGTCAAACCAAATCATTGCTTTTACCCTTGGGTTTAGTCTTTGCTTCGCTTTTTTCATCGTTGGCCGCAGCGCTGTTTTTTTGGAAGGTGACCTTCGATTCGTTGCAGAGTTTTTAAGTTTTGAAAAACGTCTCTCTGCCATCTCAAGAGGTGTGCTGGACACTCGGGATCTCGTATTTTTTATGACCATTGTCGGGGTCTCTTTGGGGCTATCAACGGAGCGACTTCATCTGAGGCGGTGGCGATGAATCCATCTCGAAAAAAGTTGCGCCGCTTCACCCTGGTCGCCGTACCCCTGTGGCTTTTGAACGCCCTGCTTGCAAACGTGGCCGTCAAAGAGACCCGGGTTCGATGGGATTTTACATCAAATCAACGCCACACCATTAGCTCAGAAAGTCTGGACATGCTGGGCTCTGCCCGTTCACAAATTTCCGTGAAGGTATTTTTACCAAGTGCCCTTCCGCCTCCATACAGTGATGTGGTCAGAGCCATTCGAACGGGATTGATGACCTTTCGTGCTGAATCGCCCGTACCCTTCATCGTCGATATTTACGACCCAATGGACCCTGCACTGACGGACAGTGAAAAGGCGGATTTGGACACGAATGCTGAGGCTTACGGTCTAAAGAAGGCTGATCTCCAGCTCATTCGCGCAGATCAGCGGGTAGGCCTCTCTGTCCATTTTGGACTGGTAATCATCTATGAATCCAGGCAAGCGATCGTACCGTTGATTCAACGGGCGTCTCAATTCGAGTATGCTTTCGCAAGAACGCTTCAGAGTGTTCTTAATCGTGACTTCGAGACGCCTAAAATTGTCTTCAGCCAAGGCCACGGTGAACCAAATGTCGTCGAAAGTCCCCTCAAAGCAGAATTTGCATCTCTCGGCGTGATCGAGTCTCTCAAAATCGATGGGACCCCAATTCCGAGGGACGTCGATGTCCTGGTGATTCTGGGTCCCAAACGCTCATTTAACAAATCCGAGCAATTCGCGATCGATCAATTTCTTATGCGAGGGAAAAGTCTGGTCGCCCTCCTCGACTATCGTCAGCAGAGCACTGTCTACCCCAACATTCTCATCAATAGCCTGACTGGACTGGAAAGCCTCTTCGAGAGCTACGGGATTCGTATCGAGACGAATCAAACCTTCATCGACCGGATCAATCCGTCGCCGGCGCCGATCAAGCGCGACCAAAACGGACAGATCATCTATTCCAGTCATCCACTCTATCCGCGGATGAGATCTCCGTCGCCGGAGCATCCAGCTGTCGCCAATATGGAGACCCTAGTCATGCCGATGGCCAGTCCCATGACGCGGACCGCAGTCCCAGACCAGAGCCTCCAAATCGACGCAATTTTTGAAGGAACCGAACACTCACTATTGGCAAACAAAGTTGATCGATTCGAACCAGAAAAAAATATGGCGCCATCAAAAACCGATGTCTCGGGTGCCAAGATGGTAGCGGCAATGACCGTCAACGGCATCCTAAAATCAGCTCACACACGTGATGACCAACCAATTACGAAACATGCTCTTCCGGGTTCAGCCAGCCCAGTGTCCAGCCCATTCCTATCGTCCAGCATTGGCGATTCACGAATCTTGGTGGCGTCCAGCGGAACCAGACTGCTTGCTGCCGGCCAAAATGGATTGAGATTTTTTAAGAACGCTGTTGCGTGGGCGTCAATCGATTCTAACTTAGTCGGGATTCGAGCCCGAGATCGCCTGCCCGCCAGTCTTGTCAAAACAACGGCCTGGGACCGAATGGCGATTCGAATCGTATCAATGGCTGGGCCCATACTCATCCTGTTCTTGTTTGGCTGGATATTTACCCGGCGTAAGGTGGTGTCATGAACAGCCGAGTCCACATCCTCGTCGGTGTAGCACTCGCTCTCATGTTGACCATCGCATTGCACGGCAACACTGTTTCGCAATCCGCGCCTATTGACTTCAGTTTGCCAAAGTTGAGCGAGTTAAATGCCATTCAGATCAGTCAAACCGGACGAGCTATTGTCGATTTAATAAAGCAAAAAGGAACTTGGACACTCAATCCAGGACACGCTCAAATGGCCCGACAAGCCGAACATTTGCTCGCAGAGCTGATGAATTCAAATGTGACCATGGACATGGATTTAGGCCCCATTCAAACACTGAATAAATACGGTCTGGGCACCCATTCACTGAGACTCAAATTCACCGGGGAGAGGACCTTTATCATTCGTGTTGGGAAAGTTGTAAACGACCGATTCACCTTCATTTATGATGAAAAATCTAAGCATGTCTACAGAGCGAGGGGTGACCTCAGACGCGTCTTCGATCGGGCCCAAATTGATTGGAGGGACCGACAATTATTCGACCTTGACTACGGGTCTATCCTTCGGATCGAATCGAGGGTCCGCCCGAAGCCAACTTGGTCAGCGGCGCGAACAAGTTCAGAGTCGCGGTGGGCGTTCACAAACCCAATTGATCTAGATGCAGGGCAAGACGAGATGGCTGCGGTTGTGAATACCATGGTACAGGCTCAGGCGGCCGCCTTTGTCGACTCTTCGATAGGTTTCATGGAAGAACGAACACTTAAAATCACAACAACATCGGGTCAGGCTTACGCACTTTCAATAGGAAAGCCAGACGCGACAGGTCAATTACCCGTTCGCCGAATCACGTACCTAAATGGCAAGGGCCAGACAAGCCCATGGGTTGCCATGCTGCCCAAACACCAAGCGATCTTTTTAAACCCCACGCTTGAAGATCTAAAAAACAAGAAAGTCTTCGGATTTAAAGTCCAAGATATCGAGCGCGTTACATGGACAGGAGATACAAACTTTCAGCTCACCAAGGCCAATGACACATGGGTGGTTGCCTGGAATGAGAAACGAAAAAACCTCGATCGCGCATCAGCTGATTCATTCCGGGAAAACTTTGCCAATCTACGGGCTTTAAAGGTTGAATCGATTCGACCGGAACAGCCTTTTCTAAAGGGTGAAAATACCGTTTCCATTCGGCTGCATAATGGAGAGACAGAACGGGTTTATATCGGACAAAAATATGGTGCAGGACAGCGTGTGAAAACCCAATCAAAACCAAACCAAGTCATGATTCTGTCGAGGCCTTCACTCGATATCCTGAAACCTCAGGTCAACGCTCTATTTGATTAAATTTGATCAACGTCTGGACTTGGTGAGATGGCGCGAATCGATTGACCGTTAACCGCGTAGATCGCGCCGCAAGTCTTTGCCTAAGAGTCGGATTGGCTCGCACATTTCCATCAGACGCGAATGAATCCTGACCCCGACTCGATCGACGAGGTTCTCCGATTCATTGCCCTCGGATTTCGGCAACGCCTCAATTCCGTAATTAGTTGTAAATACTGTGGTTTTACTCGAATTATAGCGCTTTGTAATCAGCTCATCTAAAACGCTGAGTTCCCAGTCTGAACCCCGACCTTTGCCAAGTTCGTCTATGACAAGCAAGGGGACGTCAACCAAGGGCTGCATCACTGCATCAGCATGGCCACGATCTCCAAAGGTTGCACGCAGATCCGATAATAAATGCATGAATTCGATAAAGCGCGCTCGAATACCGCGACTTAAAATAAGATACCTCAGAATCGCACAGGATAAGTAGGTCTTGCCTGTACCCACGGTGCCATACAATAAAATACCGGGCGCGCCTGGCTGGTATTCTCTGACAAACCGCCAAGCCATGCGGCGAGCATTTGCCATATCTACAGATCCCGACTCTGTCTTTATCTTCGTGAATTCCGCATCGTGATAGCGGCCTGGAATCGACGCTTCATTATATAATTTGGAGCGTTGGCCATAACGCAAGCAACTACATTCAATGGCATTTCTATAACCAAATTCGTCCGTGTCATAAATATAGCCTGAGCCATCACATGTCGGACACGGATGCATACACTCGCAGACACGAGAGACCGCAAGATGATTGGCTTGGTGGACATAAACACCAATTCCATTACATTTCGGACATTCGGCCATTTACCAGCCACCTCCCATTCTGATTTCCAGCGCGGGTAATCTCACCAACTTTCGAACGGAGCGTCTAACAAAAGCTCGCTCTGTCTCAGTTTGTGTCACAGGATCGAGCCGAGGCATTTGACTGAGCGCAAGCCTTACATCTCTTTCAATCTCGTTTTTTTGCTCATCACTCATGCAATTCAAACAAGCCTCAAGGGTTTGATTTTCAAGCTCTTCAAGACTGGCACCCAAATCACTGTCCGCGTCCTTATTATGAGTCTGCTGAAGATCGATTAAATGAACACGCAGCTTTTCAAATACGGGTCGATAAGCACTTAGATCGGCTGCCGAAACCAAATTATCGATTTGAGCAAGAAACCCATTCACTTCAGCAAATTCCGACTCATTATCAATCTCCGCCATCATACCTGAGCCCACACGACGATCGCGATAAAGTTTCGCCGCTCTGTCCACGGACTTCGATACGAAAGACAAACTGGTCACGCGTCGACTCGGCGGCGTATCAAAGGCGCTTTCGATCCCCTGAACAACAATATCCTTAGGAATTTGGGCACGATACCAGCGGGCAACCAGACCTTGATCTTTGGGAGACAACATCAACCCGCGCCCAGTCGCGCGGATAAACGCGGTCGTAATCGCCTCGAGATAGTCCCGATCCACTGTCCTACACGTCTAGATTCTTAACGGTGAGTGCATTGCGCTCGATAAAAGCACGTCTCGGCTCTACGCTGTCGCCCATTAAGACCGTAAACATGCCATCAGCTTCAACCGTATCGTCGATACGAACTTGCAAAAGTGTGCGGTTCTCTGGGTCCATTGTGGTTTCCCAAAGCTGTTCAGGATTCATCTCGCCAAGACCTTTGTAACGCTGGAAGTCCATGCCTTTTCGGCCCAATTGCAGAATTGATTCCAAGAGTGCATTGGGACCTTGGATTTCCCGATCGGTCTCGCCGATTCGAATTGTGAAGCGGCTCGTGAAACTATCTCCAAGCTGTTCGAAGACTTGCAACACTCGTTCAGATTGCCGATTAAGGAGCGTTGTCCGATTGATTACCGTACGACGCTCGCCACCTGCAGCTCTCGAACGAACCACCAAACTCCATCCGTGATCTTCTTCGATCTCGGGCTCCACGACGACCTGTTCCACCTCGGTTGACTCAGTGAGTTCAGCATCGACCAGCTCAGCAGTCTCGTCGATGGCTTCACCACCAACCGACTCGTCTACTGGCTCTTCAAATAAGGGCCTGATTGGCTCAAATCGCTCAACTGAAAAACGAGTTGGTATTTCGTCTGGGTAGACCTCGTCCATGTAAGACTTCAATCGGTCAGCGTAACTCTCGACTTTGTCTCTATCTAGAAAATCATCAGGGGTAAACATGTCCCCCAAAAGGAGCCCTTCGAAAATTCGCCAATCTCCACGTCGCTGAATCTGTTCTAAATCACCGTACAACTGACCGAGCTTTGAAATGAAATTGCGGAGGTGATCGCCTTCGATCACTGTGCCGTTCCCATCGATGATAGCAGCCGATTTAGCCGCGCCTTCGATGAGGAACTGCTGCATCGCAGCCTCGTTCTTTAAGTATCTAATTTGCTTGCCCTTTTTAGCTCTAAAAAGGGGAGGCTGTGCAATGTAGAGATAACCCCGCTCGATGATACTCGGCATTTGTCGATAGAAGAACGTCAGTAATAGCGTTCGGATATGCGACCCATCAACATCAGCATCGGTCATTATGATGACTTTGTGATATCGAAGCTTCGCGATATCGAAGCTATCAGCCCCTATACCCGTTCCAAGTGCGGTGATAAGCGTGATGATTTCCTGACTCGATAACATTTTATCGAGTCTGGCTTTCTCAACATTCAGGATCTTACCTCGCAGCGGCAAGATCGCTTGAGTCGCACGATCGCGTCCCTGTTTCGCCGAGCCACCCGCAGAATCACCCTCCACCAGGTAGATTTCAGAATTGGCTGGGTCTTTTTCCTGGCAGTCAGCAAGTTTACCCGGGAGTGCTGCGGAGTCTAAAGCTCCTTTACGGCGAACGAGTTCGCGAGCCCGTCGAGCCGCATCACGCGCTCGGGACGCGCCGATGGCTTTATTGACCATAGATTTTGATTCATTGGGGTGTTCGAGTAACCAGTCATTGAGCTTGAGAGCGACCGTCGACTGAACGGCGTGTTTAACCTCGGAGGAGACCAGTTTATCCTTTGTTTGACTGCTGAATTTCGGATCCGGCACTTTACATGAAACGACGGCCACCAAACCTTCGCGGATATCATCACCCGACAAACTGTTTTTCAGCCCTTTCGTTAGCCCTTCTTTCTGGGCATACGCATTGACCGTTCTGGTCAGCGCATCTCTGAATCCGGCCAAATGCGTCCCGCCATCTCTGTTGCGAATATTATTGGTAAAAGCGGAAATATTTTCTTGATACGAATCGTTCCACTGCATGGCAATTTCGACTTCAATATCATCTCGAACTTCAGTGAAATAAACGGGCATCTGATGCAGAATCGTCTTGTTTCTATTGAGGTGCTCAACGAATGAGGCAATACCGCCTTCATATTTGAAATCATTACGCTTTCCATCACCGCGCTCGTCAACAATGGTAATCGCAACACCTTTATTTAGAAACGAAAGCTCTCGCAAACGCTGAGACAGAATGTCGAAACTGAACTCATTATTTTCAGTAAAGATGCCTCGGTCCGGGAGAAATCGAATCTTTGTACCCGTCTCGCTGGTCGCTTCTCCAGCCGCCAACGGTGAATCAGGCTCGCCGAGTTGATAGGTCTGACGATGGATTTTACCATCCCGGTAAATCTCAAGGAGCAAGGTGTCTGATAGGGCGTTAACGCAGGAAATACCCACGCCATGCAGTCCGCCTGAAACCTTGTAGGAGTTGTCATCAAACTTACCACCCGCGTGGAGAACAGTCATAATGACTTCTGCAGCACTTCGCCCTTCTTCAGCATGCATGCCAACAGGAATACCGCGACCGTTGTCTTCTACAGTACACCCGCCATCGATATGCAAACGAACGGTGACCGTATCGCAATGGCCGGCCAATGCTTCATCTATGGCATTATCAACCGCTTCGTAAACCAGTTGGTGCAACCCCGTTCCATCGTTTGGATCACCGATGTACATACCGGGTCGCTTACGGACCGCTTCCAGTCCTTTTAGGACCTTAATACTGTCGGCACTATAGCCATCGCCTGCACCGGCGACTGCACCTGGATTCACGTCACTCATAACTTTCTCCGACTGTGAATTTTAGGGATTCGGAACATGGGTCCGAACCATATCATGCGCGCGTGTACTCAACAAGGCTTTAGGGGTGTTAAACCAAGGGGGTTGGAGACGATCTCGGCGTTCCAAAAGTCAGCCCATAATTAAGCTGGAATTAAGGCTGGATAATCACGGGGAAGACACCGATGAAACGCGATTTAAACAGAGGCTACGATCAAGCGTCGAACGCGCTCATCGCCTTCACTAAATGTCTCGACGGTGTCATCCTCTTTTAGCTTCGTGTGGATGATGCGTCGTTCGGTCGAATTGAGACCTTCGAAAACAGCCCGGCGGCCGTTGCGGACAACCGCTCGAGCAACGTCATCTGCCGCGACTTCCAATAATTCGCGTCTCGCCTCTAGTTGTCCATCGACATCGATCACGCAATTGAGTCGTTCTTGACCGACTCGGCTGACTGCCTGAGACGCGAGTACTGTCAAGGCGGATACCAAAGCTGGGCGCGTATTGAAAACGTCCGTATCACCTGAGAGTTCATAGATGATTCGATCATCATTGCTCTTAATTGTAATCTCAACGTCGACATTAAGGTGTTCGAGGACAGAGTTCAAAAAGGCCTGACCTGCATTCGATGGATCTACTTGCTCACCCATGGATATACCCTTTCAGCGTTTAGCACGTGCCTTTTGGGGCACGATTGCATCCTGTTTTCTGTACGAATACCATTGCTGCGCGATACCGAGAACAGTATTGACCAGAATATATAAGACCAAACCACTGGGCAAAAACAGCATCATCGCTGTAAACATAATGGGCATGACCCACATTAATATTTTGGTTTGCGTCTGGTCACCAGCAGATGGGTTGAGTCGAAACTGAATGATCATCAAGAGGCCCAAGAGGACCGGCGTGATATAATACGGATCTTGCTGGGATAAATCGGTCAACCAGCCTCCAAAATTAGCCTGATAGAGCTCGACGGCCGAGTAAATCGTTCTGTAGAGAGCGAAATAGATCGGCATCATCATCACCATGGGTAAACACCCGGCCAGCGGATTGACTTGATGCTCTTTATAGAGCTTCATCATCTCTTGCTGCATGCGGACTTTATCTTCCGAATATTTAGCCTGCAGCGCTTTCATCAACGGTTGAATCTTCTTCATCGCAGCCATGGATTTGTACTGCTTGATGGTGAGTGGCAACGTGAGGAGCTTGACGAAAATCGTAAGGATGATAATGGCGATACCCCAGTTGGGGATATATTCGAATGACAATCTCATTAGCCATAGCATGGGTACGCAAATCACTGAGAAGAAGCCAAAATCAATGGCTTCTCCAAGTGGCGGATCTTGAACATTTAATTCAGATAGCGTCTTTGGTCCCCCGTAAAATTTAAATTTTCGAACAACGGATGAGCCAGCTTGGCCAGCGGCAGCTAGCGCACCGGGTTGAAGCTCAATACGCGTAAATAACCTTGAGAATCCCGGCGGCGTCGATACGCCTTTCTCGCCTAAGGATGCAGCACACGACTTGATCTCAGCATTTTCGATAAGCAGCGCGGTCATGAAGTATCGATTGTCCATGCCGGCCCAACGAACGCCATCGCCAAACCGATTCAACTGAGGTTCACCATCGTTGATGTGCTCTGCTATGTCAGACACAGGCAGGCGCTCAAAATCTTCATTACGCATGCACAATGAATTGAACAAGTTCAGCGGTGGCATAAACATGCTTGGCTCGGCCTCTTTGTTATTTTGAAGGGCCCCAAAGGATGCGTTCATTTCGTATGTACGTTCACGGTTGGCCAAGTTGATCAACTCGACCTCAACTTGAACGGTATATGAACTCTGGTCGAGGGTATAACGCTTGATGACCTTGAGCTGGCGCTGAGTATCCGTCCATTCGAGAGCCGCGATCCCATCACCCTCAGTTTTCACAACTTTGAAATCCCCAACGATGTCGCGACCATCAAATTTGAGGGACATCGTCGGTGGTAGAAAGTGGCTTGTCAGTTCATCGTCTGCGCCTCGGCGTCGCGCGAAGGCAAATGGAGAGGGCTTTTGCTCTGGGTCGGCGCTGCGAACGCCGTATTGCTCTTCCAAGAGTGTCCAACGACTGATCTGGCCATCTAAGTTGGATAACTCAATCTGCTGTATAGCGCCTGCGCTGAGTTGAGCGATGGCTTTGTGTTCGATGAGTGCTTGTTCGATTTGTGCCGCTGGCGCATCGCTCGGCGATGCTGGCGCCGTTGACTGTGGTTTCGTTGCCGGAGCCGTAGGTTGAGTTTTTTTCTCCTCAGCGACCGGCTGGTTCGGCATCGTCTTTACTGGCGGAGGCATCATCGACTGCCAGACCATGAGCACAAGAACGCTCAATGCGATGGCCATGACCAGATTTTTTTGATCTAAATTATTATCCGGACCGTTCATTCTTCGCCTCAACAGGGTCATATCCACCGGAATGTAATGGGTGGCACTTACAAACGCGCTTTAGCGTCAGAAAGCTCCCCCGAAAAAATCCGAAGCGTCTGTATGCAGTAATTGCGTACTGAGAGCAAGTAGGTTGGAAACGACATGTCGGTGGCGTCAATGGTGATATGTAGCGCTGATAGCCGCGCACCAGCCATGTACAGAACCGACTTAACATGATTTTCCTCTCCCAGAACGAGGCTGATGCTCGAGCCTTTTTCTAAGTTTCATGATCGATGACGTGAGTTGATCTGTGACTTGCTCGAGCGTTGCCTCGCCGCGCCCATGTCGAGCGACAAAAACCACCTGCATGCCGGCAGGCAATCGGTCTTGGTTTCGACGAAAAGACTCCCGTACCAACCTCTTAACACGGTTGCGTACGTGTGCTTTGCCAACTTTTCGACTCACCGTAATACCAATTTGAAGGGCGCTGGGCCTAGCTCGACGAGCATAGACTATAAAGTGCTGTGTGACGATGCGGTAACGGCTCCGCTGGACCGATAGAAACTGCCGCCTCTTTCGCAGACGCGCCGACTTAGGAAACCGCTCGCCGGTTTGAATCACTTCCGGTACGTTGACACGGTCAGTCGCTTACGACCTTTTTGGCGACGTCTCTTGAGCACAGCACGGCCACCCTTCGTCTGCATGCGCGCACGAAAGCCATGGGTACGTTTTCTAGACACATTACTTGGTTGGAATGTTCGCTTCGACATCCTAACTGCTCCTTACTTGGAAAAACTGCTTACGCCAACAGGGGACGTAGAGCGCGAAATACAAACACAATCACGTGTAAAATGTCAACATCTGTATGCACAAACATCAGCAATATTTGAAGATCGCCTAAAAGCGACCAAAGGATCCTGCTGCTAACGGACGACATCGATAGCAAAGAGAGCCAAGCCCATGAGAGGACTTATTCACAGATCGCCCAAGAAATCCGACATTGGACACATCGGTCGGGACATAGGATCCCATGCAAAAAAAGAAAGCCACCAGCGACTCAATCCCTATCTGAGGGCGGTTCATGCACGTCTTGATCGACCTTTTCGCTCATAAGACAACTTTCGACAGGTGCTCTGAACCCGCGACTTCATTATGTTTTTTAAAAAGGATCAAAAAGCGGTTGTGACGCGGCGAATCGGCTGTTACTAGATCGGAATGTCGGCGGCGGTGAGTCACCGTTCGGCGACCCTCATTGTAAATCATGGCCGTGTCCAAAGTTATCCACAGAACTGTGGATAACCCTTGGGATAAGTGCGACTTACGGGAGTCGGAGAGAGACGTTGAGCGGAATTTGGTCAGAGGCATTAGCGGTGATTCGATCGCAGGTGACTCGGGAAAATTACAACACATATTTTCGACCGCTCAGGCTGTCTGAAATGTCAGAAAACCATGTCGTCCTCGAGGTCAACGATGGTTTTTTCAGAGATTGGATCAAAGACCATTACTACGATCTACTCACCCGGGCTTTAACCCAGGCATCTGGCCAATCCTTCACAGTCGAACTCAAGGTGTCTGATAGCCCAGTCGCTGAGACGACACCCATGCCGACCGACGACGCGAAACCAACGGCGGATATCGTCCGGATCAACGCCTATTCCGAAGCGCTGGATGAGTTTCCCATCAATCCACACTACACATTCGACAACTTTGTGATCGGACCAGCAAATCAAATGGCTCACGCCGCGTCACGTTCGGTTGCTGAGAGTCCAAGCCAAGCATTTAACCCGCTGTTCATTTACGGCGGTACAGGTTTGGGGAAGACACATCTGCTCCATGCCGTCGCTCATCGAATTAAACAGTCGAACCGAGACACGCGCATACTCTACATCAGTGCTGAAGAATTCATGAATCAGGTGATACAGAGTATCAAGAGCCGCACAATGGCCGCTTTGCGTGAACGATACCGCCGAACCTGTGATGTTCTGCTTATGGACGACATCCACGTGTTGGCCGGGAAAGAGGCCACCCAAGAAGAGTTCTTTCATACCTTCAACGCTCTGCACGCTGCACAAAAGCAAATCATACTCACGAGTGACCAACCGCCTCAAGAGATCTCAAGACTCGAGAAGCGACTTCGATCCCGCTTTCAATGGGGTTTGATCACAGATATTCAACCCCCACAATTTGAAACGCGAGTTGCGATTTTACAGGAAAAAGCAAATCGAGATGGCATTGAACTGCCTGCCGATGTGTCTCTTTACTTAGCCCGCATTATTCAGGCCAATGTCCGAGAACTTGAAGGTGCTCTGACGCGCCTATCCGCGTTTGCCAGCTTCCGTCGAACGAAACTGTCTGTCGATTTCGCTAAGCAAGTCTTAAAGGGTCTTTTTGATAAGAAAACGAAGGTTCTGTCCATCGAGCAGGTGATCCAACTGGTCGCGGATCATTTTCAAGTGAGTGTTACCGATCTGGTCGGTAAACGACGTTTTCGAGCCATTGCTCACCCACGCAGTGTAGCCATGTATCTATGTAGGAAACATGTGCAGGCCTCATTCCCTCAACTTGGTCGAGAGTTTGGTGGCAAAGACCACAGCACGGTCTTGGCTGCATGCCGGAAGGTTGAGAATGCGATTGTGAGTAATGACAAGCTCCGATCTGACATCCAATCTCTCGAGCGTCGTCTCGGCAGCTGACTTCGACTTGTTGACACGATGTTGATTATGGCAAGATTCTCCGGGCCAAATGAACATCGGTATCCAGACGATACGATGAGACATCCGATTCTAAACGACAGTGAGCGAGCTTAAGGTCAGATGGTACTTGCGCACATACTTATTTTGATCACGATCTTGAGTTCACCCCCTCAACTGAACATGGACGGTCTACGGGTGGTCTCGTTGGCGCCCTCGAATACGGAACTCATGTTCGCCATTGGTGCCGAGGACCTCTTGGTTGGTCGAACCGCACGATGCAATTATCCCAATCAAGCTGAGTCCATAACCAACGTAGGCAGTCTTTTCCCTGCAAATTATGAAAAGATTATCGGCTTAAGACCGGATCTCATTCTCATGATTGATGGGGATCTAAAAATAAAACAACGACTGCAAAACCTGGGTTTGAAAATCGTTGTTATCCACCCGAAAACCGTTCGAGATATTGCCGATTCGATGCGCTTGCTTGGCCAGGTAATCAATCGTAAGAAGCAAGCCGATGAACGAAGTCGTCTATTTCTTAAAGCACTCAAACCTAATGGACAGACTGGCAAGGCCGCACCGAAAATCCTCTACGAGGTCTGGAATAAACCCCTCATCATTCCGGGACCCCAGACCTTCTTAGCAGATCTGATTCGTCTCTCTGGGGGCACAGCCATTGGTGGCCAATTGACGGGGTCTTGGCCACAAGTGGATTTAGAGTGGGCAATGGGCCAGAATCCAGACTTTATTCTGGTCCGTGACTCAACCCGCAAAGCTTATTTCCTCAAGAGCCCGATTTGGAAAGAGACATCCGCCGTAAAGAAAAACCAAGTTTTAATCCTGCCTAACGAGGACATTTTCACGAGACCTGGACCAAGAGTCCATACAGCTATCGAATGGCTATCCAGTCAGATCAACTCAAATCAAATCCAAAAGACCATGACCCCATGAGTCAGTCTTCTGGAATCCGGAAGGCCGGCTCACCGATCTATATCGCAGGCTTGATGACCGTACTTCTAATCGTGTTGGCTCTGACCCATTTAGCCCACGGAGCCCATAACATCAGCCTTCATGATGTGTGGTCTAGTTTTACCGGTGACTTCAATCGGACGGGCGATAAAACAACGCACACGATCATATGGTCCATTAGACTCCCACGCCTACTGACAGCGATCATTGTTGGAAGCAGTCTTGCTGTCTCAGGGGCTGCACTCCAGGGTCTTTTCCGTAATCCCCTAGCGGATCCCTATGTGCTTGGCATCGCATCTGGAGGTGCCTTTGGAGCTGCTTTGGCCATGTTGCTGACAACTCAACTGATATTCGGCGCAACCACTGGCGCTTTCCTCGGGGCCGGTCTCGCGGGTGTAATGGTGCTTGGCTTAGCACACGATGGCGCCTCTTACAGGCTCAATTCTGTCTTACTTGCCGGTGTCGCTGTAGGTCTCATTTTCTCTGCTCTTCTGTCCTTGGTCTTACTCTTCGCTGAGCGGCAGGCTGGAGATATGTTGTCCTGGTTACTCGGCCATGTTGGTCACACGAGTTGGTCACAACTCACCGTAATGGCTGCACTGACATTCGTTGGCATCATTGCCATTCAATCCTACGCGAGTGCCCTAGATGTCGCGCTCTTGGGTGAAAATGCAGCGCAAGGGATCGGCGTTCAATTTTCGAACCTAAAAAAAATGGTCTTACTATCGACTTTTATTCTGGTCGCCAGCGCGGTTGCCTATTGCGGCATCATTGGGTTTGTTGGGTTAGTGGTCCCCCACACCATGCGCTTATTATCTGGCCCATCACATAAATATCTGATTGGCCTCTCGGCTATCGGAGGTGCGATCTTATTGGTCGCAGCAGATCTGGTCGCCCGTATAATTCTCCCAGAACGCGAGCTACCAGTCGGAGTCATCACCGCATTAATCGGAGGACCCTTCTTTCTATTTCTACTCAGAAAGGACGGTCAACATGTTGGTCATTGACGGGCTGAGAACCCGCTATTGTCTAACCGAGCCGTTAAGTTTTCGTGTCACTCAGGGTGAAATGGTCGCCGTCATCGGTCCCAATGGTGCCGGTAAAACAACGCTCATTAGGGCCATGTCTGCCCAGCTTAATCTTGAAGCTGGACACGTTCACATCTCCAATCGACGTCTGAGTGATTTGTCCTCCCGCGAGCGCAGCCAGATTTTGGCTTTGGTCAATCAATATGAGTCCAAGCCCCAGGGCTTTACTCTTAAACAATTCGTCGAAATGGGCCGATATTCACACCGTTCAGCCTGGAGTCCACTTTCAGATAAAGACCGGCAGGTGGTCGAACTCAGCTTAAAGCGAGCCCATGTGTGGCCGTTGAGAAAAAGGCTGATCACAGCCCTGAGCGGTGGAGAATACCAACGCGCTCGGATCGCACGCGCGCTGGCTCAGGAGCCACAACTGCTTATTTTAGATGAACCAATGGCTCATCTAGATATTGCTCATCGCCACCAAGTCGCCCAATTACTTAGGCAATTAAATCGAGATGAAGGTCTGACGGTCATAGCGGCTGTACATGACTTAAATCTGGCTGCATCTTATTTCGAACGGGTGATCGTGATGCGTGATGGACGTATTTCAGCTGACGGCACAATCACGGATATGATGACGACTGATAGACTCAGTCAAACGTTTGGGGTTCCGTTGGCCCATGTGGCCCATCCGACTTCAGGTCGTCCACAATTCTTGGGCATTGATTTATGAATCTCTTCTGGCGGTATTTTGCCTGCATAACTTTTTCATTGGCTGGTCTGTTCGCCTGTGATTTCCAGGCTAGAGAAGGGCGTGTACTACCCAACTCCGGGTTGGATTTTCCTCAGGATATTCTATTCGTGGATGATCTTCTGGTCGTCGCCAGTACCGGCTATGATGCCACGGAATGGCGGTCGGGACGGGTTGATGTCTATCGAGTTCCATCTCTAGAACACATCGGCCAACATGCTGTATCGAAATACAATCCCCAGCATTTGTACGAAGACGGTGACGACATTCTTGTGGTCAATACCGGTACCTATGACTTCTCCGATTTTGATGACCCCAAGGCGGCGACATCTGGTAGCATAGACCGGATAAAAAAGTCGCGACTCTCAGATAGAAACCGAGCAGAACAGATCTATTTGTTTAACAAGGATGATTTTCCCGCACCCATTGATTTGACCCGGCTCAACGAGACCCAAATGGGGGTGACTTCTGGGATCAAACCCATATTCGGAATCTTGGAAGAAACCCTGACTATCCAGACGATAGCGTCCCCGAATACGACGGCCTTGGGACGATTTGCGAGCTGGAAAGGGTTGACCTTTATCGTCGATTTCAATTCCGACAAAGTCCACGTTTATGATTCTGACAACAGGGCGCTTTGTGAACTTGAGCTCGGCGAGTTTCCTGATGAAATGGAAGGCGCGACTACACCTGTTGTGGCCGAAGACGGCCTCTATTATATCCTGGCGCTATCCGGAACATTGAGACGACTCCCTTTAAGCGAGACTGCGCCTTGCTCTGGTGTAGCCAGTACAATTGTAGCGCCCTTGGGCCAAGTACCCAATGACCTCCATGTGAGGTCAGACGGACTCTTCGTTGTTCATTCAGCAGACAATAACCTTGTTCAGTATGACCTGATGAGTGGAGAAGAAGTAAACCGGTATCCAATGCCTCTCGGAAGCAATCCATGGTCAGCTACGTTTAGCCATGATGGGCGCTATATCGCTGTCACGGAATGGGCAAAGCATCAAATTACGCTGATAGACCGTTCAACAGGTGAGATGCTTAGGCTTTAGTGACCAACCGGAACTGTGGCTTCGCATATCAACCGCTCTTGAAGAACATCACCAGAACACTGCCGATAAGACCAACGACAATGATGGTCCCTAAAAAATACGTTAGGGCCTTATTCCGACCCCGGTTAGACCCTGGTTTAGACGTGACCACACGATCATAATATCCGTGTCTGTGGGCGTTCTCATCGGAAGTGTCATCCAAATTCTCGTCCGGTGCCTTCAATCTAGGATGCTCGGACAGATCCACGCTTTCATCCAGAGTTTTTGTTCGATTTTGCTCTGAACGAGACACAATGTTTGGTCGATTGGGCGGCAAGCCCTCTTCTTCAATCAATGCGCCAAGTTCGGACGGCACTTCAATCAAAGTCGAATCAGATTCATCCATCTCGAGCGGGTTGCTATAATCAGATAAATCCGAGCCAAGAGATGATGAATGGCCTGGTGTTGGAGGTGGACCCGGGTGGGTCATTTCTGCAACGACTTTTACAGGTCGAGGCGGGGGCATGACAGTCTCGGCCGAAAGGCGTTTATCAGGCGCGTGGTTCGCTTGCTCAGTAAACGAGAGAGCGCTAAGCGCTTCGGCCATCTGTTGAGCGCTCGAATAGCGGTCTTCCGGTTTTTTCTCTAAGACTTTGAAGATGACATCCTGAAAGTTTTGATGGAGATCTTTTCGGCGCGAAATCAAGGGCGGTGGCGGCTCTTTAATATGCTTTAAAACCAGCGAGAAGGGCGTTCCACCTCGAAACGGCTGCTCTCCCGTGAGCATTTCATAAGCAACAATTCCAAGAGAGTATAGGTCGGTCTCAGGGCTAGGCGGCTGTCCTTGCGCATGTTCTGGTGCCATATAGTCCGGCGTACCAAACACAATACCTGTCTTTGTCAGCGTATCGTTGTCGCTCTCTTTGACAATGCCAAAATCCATAATACTGGTATGGCCATCGGGCGCGATCATGATGTTACCCGGCTTGATATCCCGATGAATCAAGCTCCGTCGATGCGCATGATCTAATCCACTACAAAGCTGAATGAGAACATCGCGAACCTCTTCAATGCCAAATGGATCGGCCAAACCAAGGCGATGCCTCTTGAGTCTCTCCGACACCGTCCATCCAGTGAGAAATTTCATCACAAAATAGTGGACCCCGTACTCGTGCCCAATGGCATAAACTGGAACAATATTTGGGTGGTCTAGAGTGGCCATTGCGCGCGCTTCTCGACGAAATCGCTCAACAGACTCATTGTCACTATTATACCGTTTGAACAGAACCTTTATTGCGACGGGTCGACCTAGAGATTGATCGATCCCCCGGTAGACAATTCCCATCCCCCCCCGGGCAACCTCGCTGAGAATTTCATATTTACCTTCGAGTGTTACACCGACCAGTTCTATAGGATTCGCACCCGGTTTCTGCTCGATAGTCACGGCCTGTCTCTCCCTTTATCCAGTCGACGAAAGATCATCGTCTGCAATACAAAGTCTCCCCCAAACGGTTATACTCATCGACCATTAGATCGCGCAAGACTTGATGATATTAGAGCCATCTAGACATCAAGATCTCAAACATTTCTAAGCAATATCGAACGGTTTGATTGACAAGCTGGGGGGAGCATTGGATTTTCTAGGCATGCAACTCTTAGTGACCATCATCAAAGACTATAAAAAAGTCGAAGACCTCCTACTGGCTTTCGTGGGTATTGAGATCACTGGTTCGACGATTCTTGAAGGAAAGGGGATGGGCCAGCTCCTGGGCGATGTTCCAATCATGGCCGACCTGCGAGGGCTATTCCCTGGGTCAGGACTTGATTCCTACCTGGTCCTAACGGTGCTGGACGCATCGAAGTTAGCACCAGCCTTGGACTTGGTCGAAAAGATCTGTGGCAAGATGGAAAATCCCAGCGAAGGCATTGCGTTTTCTGTGCCCATCGGCCAGGTTCGCGGCATTAAAGGTGGATTAATCTAGTCTTGGTCCTTGAACGATGCGTTCGCTTTCATTACATACGTGACGGTGGATCTTAAGTCGCTCCAAATGAGGAGACCATATCTTGAAACTGAGTTTTTACATTTTTCTGATTCTCGCAGCCCTGGGCGCCTATATGGCGGATGTGCTCATCGACCTGCATATCAGTGTAAATTACGCGGGTGGGGGCGACGACGCCACCTGTGCGGCAGGGTCTAACTTCTCGTGTGCAGACGTTCTCAAAAGTAGCCTCGCGTCCGTATTTGGGATTCCCATCGCAGTGTATGGATTGGCATTCTATGCCGTCACCGCATTCCTCGTATGCCTTCGTCGGTTTAAAGAAAACCTACTCCCAGGACTACCAGATGTTTTCTTTGCCGGTGGTTTAATCATTACGCTCTATTCAATCTTCTTATTGATTGGAAGCAAGGTCGTTGTCGGCAAATTCTGCATACGGTGCATGGGCCTGTATGGCGTGAATATCGCCCTATTCGCCACGGCATGGTTATCCCATCCTGATGGAGGACGCGCAGCTTTAGGGCGCGTCGCCAAAGTCGTCACGCTACCGGGGTTTTGGGCGACCGTTCTACTCTTGTCAATCGCCACTCCATCGACTCAGTACCGGTATTCTCAAGCTGCTGATGCAGCTATAAAAGATCAAATTGAAAAGAAACGCATCGAGATTAAAAATACCGCCGACAACATTGACGTCGATCCTGGAAAGAGTCCGATGCGTGGGCAGGAAAACGCGCCTGTCACGATCATCGAGTGGGCCGATTTCCAATGCGGCTACTGCCAGCAAATGGCCTTCAGTCTAAAAGCCGCCCTATCTAAAGTACCAACGGCCTTCAAATATCATTTTAAGAATTATCCGCTGACAAATTGCAGCAGCAACGAAGGGACTGTCCACCGATCATGTGCAGCAGCAATTGCATTTGAATGTGCAAAAGATCAAGGCAAAGCATGGGAGATGCATGACATGCTGTTCACCAACAATCATGCGCTCGAAGATGATCAATTATATCAGTATTCAAATATGTTGGGTCTTGATGTGGAAACATTTCGGTCATGTCTAAAGGACCCCAAAGCACATGAGCGCCTAAAAGCGGATGTCGAACAAGGCATGAAGCTCAAAATCGAAAGTACACCAACCTGGTATATTAATGGGTCTAGACAGGTCGGGCCCGTCACACCAAACGTCATCTTGAGCATGGTTCAAACCGCACGAGAGACCGCGCAGAATCAGTCCGATAAAGAAAAATCGGCGCCGGCAAAAATACCATCTCAACAACCGTGACCAGCCAATCGACCTCGTTACTTGATAGCCTAAAGCAAAAAAAACTCGGGATCGTTCTTTCAAGCGCCTATTTTGGTTTCTATGCTCACACCGGCTTTATGAGAGCGCTGAAGGAAACCGGGCTGAAAATCGGGGCATACTCGGGGAGTTCCTCAGGGTCCCTCATCGCGGCCTTATCTGCGTGCGAAACGTTAGACAAGGTCACCCCGAGTTTACTTAATCTGCGGCGCCGAGATTTCTGGGACCCATCTGTTCAAGTCGGCCGACACTGGGGCTTGTTGAAAGGGCGAAAGCTCCAAGCCCTGATAGAGCAATATCTCCCCATAGACACATTTGAAGACTGCACGACTCCACTTGTCACCGTCTGCACGAATTTGGCGACAGGTCGCCGACAAATCGACGACCATGGCCCATTGGCACCCGCCATTACATCCAGCTGCGCTCTGCCCTTTCTTTTTCAACCGGTGCTGAGAAATGGCGTTCGATATTCCGACGGTGGCATCATAGACAAAGCACCTATCGAGGCCTTGATCAAAAACCATGATCTGGATGCATTAGTCGTCCACATCATCCATTCGAAAACCATCGGCAAAAAAGCACCGTCTGCGCCGAGACGGTTTTTAAATTGGTCTTTGGACCACTGCCGTCAAAGTGCTTGGCAATCGCAAGCTCTACTGGCGGAAGCGATGGGGATTGAGACCTACATCGTCGAGTCTGAGCCCGCATCAATCGGTCCATTCTCTATGGGTCGGGGTGAGCAAATATTAGAGCGGCAAACCATTCAAGTACGGGACCAACTCAAACAGCCGAGCCAGCTTTTTCGAGCGAGTTATCTTTTGAGCTAATGGAGCCTATTAATAGCGGCTAATCATAAGACCCGACCTCAGTTTAGGCTCAAACCAGGTGGATTTTGGCGGCATGACCTGCCCTGCGTCAGCGATGTCCATCAGTTCAGCTAAGCTTGTCGGAAACAAAGAAAAAGCAACGCCATTATTTGAAGACGCCTTCTTTTCCAACTCGTCCAACCCCCGTATGCCACCGACGAAAATAATACCATTATCCGTCCTTGGGTCTTCAATCCCCAGCAAAGGGTCCAAGACCAGGTTTTGTAAAACACTGACATCTAATCTTTCGACAGGATCCGTGGGGTCAGGCTTAGACTCATCTCTTAAATCGAGTCGGTACCATTGACCCGCCAGAAACATACTGAACTGCTGACGGCTCGACGGCGCATCCGCACGCTCTAGCTTCGAGATCTCAAAGTGACACTCTAGCTTGGCTAATAAAGAATCGACTGAATGACCACCCCTGTGCAGTACGACGCGGTTATAAGGCAGAATTTTAAGCTCACTATCTGGGAATGCCACGGATAAAAAACGAGCCTGGGCATGACTTTTATCAAGACCTTTACCAATCCGTGATGCAGCCGCGGCGCGATGATGACCATCAGCAATATATAATGCGTCGAGCTTTGCGAAGCTGCCCTCGATTAAGGTCACATTCTTCGGATCTGATATTGGCCAAACTTGGTGTCTAATGCCATCGGCCGCTACGAAATCTACGTCCGGCGCTGTGTGAGTAACTTGGGCGATGACCTGATCGATTTCATCCTGCGCACGGTAGGCAAGAAAGACTGGCCCTAAATGGGCCCGAACCGCGTCGATATGACGCATCCGATCATCTTCCTTAGTCGGCCTCGTAAACTCGTGCTTTTTAATTCGGTCGGCCCAATAGTCATCGGCCGTGACCAAACCCACTAGCCCAGTCTGAACATGGTCTCCCATGTGTTGTGCATAGGCATAGTAATTTGGCTGCTCATCTTCAACCAGAACACCTTGAGAAACTAAGCGTTCGAATGCCGCACATGCACCCTGATAACTCGATTCTCCGTAGAGCGACGCACCATCCGGTAAATCTACATCCGGTCGAGTGACCCTCAAAAGACTGTTGGGGGCATCTTTAACCAATGCACGCGCTTCATCTGTGTCGACCACGTCATAAGGAACAGCTGCAACCTCTTGGGCTAATTCTGTACGGGGCCGCCACGCCTTAAATGCAATAAAATCTACCATTTTAAATCCTTATTCAGTCCAAATGAAGTTTTGCCATTGTCGTCGATACAAATCTGTCCAAGTGCTCCATCGCGCGTTGCCTGACATCGTCGATAGATTCACCATCAGCAACAGACTCACAAATTTCAAAATAGAATTTGATCTTCGGTTCGGTTCCAGACGGACGCACCATTAATCTAGAACCGTTTCTCATATGAAAGCCTAATACATTGCTCTTAGGTAGGTCGATGTTCGTCTGCTGGCCAGACTCAAGCGATACGGTCTCAGAGATGAGGTAATCCTTGATTTCTCTGACCTCGCACCCATCCAATTCCATTGGCGGATTCGAACGTAATTGGTCCATCATTTGGGCCATAATCGCCTGTCCAGATTGCCCTGGGAATTTAAAGCTCCTCTGCGTCGTCTCGTATAGGCCATGTGCCCGATAAAGGTCATTTAATCGGTTTTCTAGTGATTGCCCCTGTGACATTGACCTTGATGCTAAATCAGCAAAGATGAGCGCCGCTGATACACCATCTTTATCTCGCACGATCGGTCCGACCGAATAGCCAATAGCCTCTTCAAACCCGACGACAAATGCGCCTCCTCGACTCTGCTGCTTCATCCCTTCATGAGCCAGCCACTTAAAGCCCGTCAGTGTTTCAACACAGCGAGCGCCATGTTCGGCGGCCACTTTTTGCAACATAGATGTCGACACAATGGTTGTCACAACAAGGGTTTCACCACTGTATTGCCCGTACCTCAACAATTCATCAGCCAACAAGACACCAATTTCGTTACCGGTCAACAATCGATACCCACCTAAGACCGGAATGGCTACACAGAGCCGGTCTGCATCGGGATCATTCGCGAACACCACATCTGCGTTGACTTCGTTGGCCAATTGCAATGATAAATCCATAGCGCCGGGTTCCTCCGGATTCGGAAAAGCCACGGTTGGAAAATCGGGGTCTGGATCGGCTTGAGCCTCCACAATGTTGATGTTCTCATACCCGTTTTCGCGCAACACGCGCTCGACGCTTTTACGTCCAACACCGTGCATTGCAGAGTAAACGAGATTGAGGTTCGTAGGTCCATCATAGACTCTGAGTTTGCTCACTGCATCGTAGTATCGGGTCTGTATGTCCTGAGACACATCGACCAAACGGCCTTGAGTACGAGCGGTGTTGAGGTCACTAAGAGGGACCTGACTGGTATCGGAAATCAGATCGACTCGCTTGGAAATTTCAGTGTCATGGGGCGGTATAATTTGCGCACCATCACCCCAATATACCTTGTAGCCATTGTCTTGGGGCGGGTTGTGGCTGGCCGTGACCATGATTCCAATGGATGCATTGACCTCTAGAAGAGCGTGAGCCAAGCGGGGCGTCGGCACAACATCATCGAATAAGTAAATCTTATAGCCTTCGGCCAGTAGGACGCGCGCTGCATAGTCGGCAAACTTTTTTGAACCATACCGACCGTCAAACCCGATAATGGCAATATAACCTGTGTCACTTTGTACAGTCGATTTTGTGTAGGCTGCGAGCGCTGATGTTACTCGGATTACCGTCGCAGAGTTCATCCGATTTGGTCCCGGACCAAGGGCCCCTCTCAAGCCAGCTGTCCCAAAAGATAGGCTGGTTCCAAAATGACTGAGGAGCATCGCCTCATCATTTAAATCGATGAGTGCCTGACCATCTGTTTTTGAGTCGATATCCGGATCTTGGTCAACCCAATCCTGAGCAACCTGATTGATGTTTTGATTCACGACAAATCCTATCGAAAATAGTGGCTAATGAGTGAGTTTATCTGCTCGGCCTGCTGGCGCATGTCATTCGCTAGGAATAGCATTGCCCGAGTCCTGGCAATATTATGAGCTCGTCGCGACGGATAGCGCTGAGTATCGAATGCAAAGTAGTCATCTACCATGACATCTCTGGCGAACCGGCATGCGAGTTCCATGGTGATCGTTCGGGCTGCTTGAGGCAGATAATCAAGTTCATGTTCCGTGAGTTCGAGGCCGTCGGCCGCGTAGCCAGCCAAAATGGACTCAAAGCGATCGATCCGAAAATGCTGTTGCTCATCTTCGCTACCATCTCGACACCACGATCGAACCGCATCACCTATGTCCACGAGTACGGTGTGGCGATTGCAGGTATCGAGGTCTATGAGTCCAATAGCCACATCGCCGTCAAACAAGATGTTACTGATTTTCGGGTCACCGTGAACAACCCGCTGAGGAAGAGAATCCGGCAATATGAGGCTCGGCAACTGGTCGAGAATTTGGTCTATCTCCGGTTTGATAAGCTCGAGTGCGGAGGCATACCCTGTTGTTTGAATCGCATCCTTTAGACCGGCTAGGTGGGCTCGGGTGTCATGGAGGGGGTGCTGCGAAGCAAAATGGTGATCTAGATGAGCAACAACCTTGTGAAAGCGGCCAAGTGCCCTCGCACCCTGCTCAGCCTCGACGGCTGACTGGACTTTTGTCTTCGTATAACCCGGTACCCAACTTGCCATCCGCCACCAGCGGAGGTCTTTGTCTACAAAAACGGGCTGGTCTGTAGTCGTTCTGATCAAACGTGGGGCAATTAATTTATGGTCGTACAAAAATCCCGTGACAGCTTCAAAGTCGCCAATAATTTCATGGGTTGCTAATTTCTTATGAAGCCTCTGGAGTGTAAATTGACCCTCATCTGAATCGACGAGATAGGTGGAGTGCATCAAGCCACTCTTAATCTCGGTCACCGCTTTGAGTCGCCCGATTGGAAACTCTTCAGCGATCTGGGCAATGACGTTCATTCAAGACTCTATTCAGACGTAGAACCGACAGTGTGCTGTAAGCAAGAATCGTTGGCAAGAGCTGTAAAAGTCTAAATGATTAAGCCCGTTGTCTTATGGATCGCACAAGTCCAAACAGAGCGAGGCAAGCCGTAAAAATCATTAGCAGAACGACCGTCAGATCCGTCCAACGATCACCCGGTTTTTGGGTCAGGTCAAAGATGAGTAATCTCTCAGAATCAGGAATCGCCCATCGGATTCGCAAAGCGGATTCCGTTTTCCTCAAATAGGCTAATTTACTTGGATCGATAAGTCGGCCCGCATCGTCAAATTCAAATCCTGTTATGCTGCCCTTACGCTCACGAAAACGCATGACATCATCTCGATCCGCTGGAATCACGCCAATGACATTGGCGCCGACAAGCTTGACATAATATTTAACACCTTCGAGAGACTCTTTCGTCTCGAATTGGCCATTTCGAAAAGGTTGTTCCCCATTTTTCTTAGCCGTCGCCAAGGCGCTCAACTGCCCATTTATCCCCTTCAATTTACAAAAAAGATTGTGGTCCAATCGAGGAGCAGACCCAGGGGCCTTCGCTTCTTGGCTCGGCCTGAGACTTAAATCGCCACAATCAGTTGGCTCGGCGAAGAAAAAAGCGGCTTTCGGCCAGGTCTGATAGGCCAAAAAGAGTGCACCTATAAAAACGCCAACCAAGATGATCGGATGACGCATCGTGAATCCGCGCTGATTCCTGAATCGCTCCATGTCATCGATGGCGCGAAAGTCTGCGTCTGACCAGTCACTCTCGTGTTTAGACATATCCAAAATCCCTAGTTGGCTTAATGACCCCTGAAAACGATGTTTTTCAACGAGATAAGACAGCTGTTCGCAGCCAATGTTTCTTGCGTTAAAGGGTCTAAAACAAGAGTCAGCTCGCGTCGAATTCAGTCATTCTAAAATTCAGTTGGCGCCCAATGAACTGGTAATTAATACACGCTCCGTAAAGCCCGCAACATCGCTGACCTCAAACTGAACTTGAAGACGCGTTCCCGTTTCACCACAAATGATCTGTGGCGTATTGGCACCACGACGCCAACGGTATTCAACTTCACAAATCTCATCCGGTCCCCCGCAGTCCGGTAAGGGGGCCTGATCAGTTAACGGGACAGGCTCCATATCGAGACTCGTGGCCTCAACAACGGCCCTTACATCAGCAAGGTCTTCCACCCCGTCGAGATCGGTGACCCGCACTGTAATCGATGCCAGCTTGACGACATTGTCCGTTCCAAAAGGACGACATGTAGCAGATGCCTGAGTGACCGTCGGCTTGTTGGGTGGCTGTGGATCCTCTCCACATGCGCCTAAAAAGCCCAAAGTGAGTATGAGTAAAGTAATTTTCTGAAACATAATGAGTCCTGACAGAGCACGAGACTTAACTAAAGCGACAGTTCAGGCGGACCTTATTGCACCCTTTGGACGAATCGCAAGCAAAGAACGGTTTTCAAGGATCGGTTGGCGTGAACGGATAATCAAGATACAGTCCGGATTGTGAAGTACTTACTCCCAATTTTTGTCATGGTCAGTTTAGCCCATTCGACGCCAAAGGCACCGGTCTATTGGAATTATCCCGGTCCAAATGGCGACAAGATTCGGGCCGCATTGGCTGTTGAACGCACAGACGAACACGCACATCATCTCATCCTACCTGATGAATTAGATGCCTATCTAAGCGACATACCGCTCCCAGAACGCTTCGACTGCCTTGATGATTCGAAAGTATGTGAGTCTGAAGCCCAGGGTGTCTTGAGGCTGCTTGGGTTTGGCGCTCGAGTCGATGCGGACTCTAGGCGAACAGATCAAGGATATGAAGTGACGCTTGAGATGACGCTTGCCGATGGAGTCGATAAAAAAATCTTCAAAGGAAGCGGCAGTACCATCGAAGACGCATCCTCGGGTGCATTCGCGGCCCTTATCGGACAGGGAACACTGCTTCTCGAAGTAAACCCAAAAACGGCCTCATTTCGAATAGACGGAAAACCCTATGGCCAAGGCAGCGGAAAATACTTGATTCCTGCGGGTAAACATACGCTTACAATCGAAGCCGAAAACCATCAATTAACTGAAGAGCCCATTGAAATTAGACCCTCAGAAACTCTTAAAATTGTTGTTAAATTAGCAGCTGCATTCGGTCGGCTGTCCCTAAAGACTACACCAGAAAAAACGACGGTATTTATCGATGGTACTGAGTGGACAAATCCGACTGAACTCAAAGACGTCGAACCCGGGCAGCATATTATTCGTGTGGAAGCACCTGGCCACGAAGCCTTCAGTCAAAATGTGACGATTAGAGCAGGGGTCGAACATGCACTGAAGCTCAAACTCGTACCCAGTGAACCCATATGGCGGACAGCCATGAAAACGGTCCACAAACACACGCATGCAAACCCCTGGTATGTCGGTCTGCAACTGCATACCGTTTCAGCCAGAAGTGGCGGTATAAACCTAAAGACAACTCAGAACTTCGAAATGAAGGACCTTGCGGAATCGGTGGGGATGCTTGGCCTTGGTGTAAATGTTGGTTGGCGTAGCAAACATCTAGACATACTGGGTTTGGGTCTGAGTTTCCAAAATGGATTGAACGAAGCGAAGGTCATCATGGACGATGACTCTCCAGGACGATTAGACACGCTCGACCGAACCATGATGCGCATTGGTTGGTTTGGCTTGAGGTATCCCATTTGGCGCATTGATGCCTACACATTGGCCGGTCTGGGTTTGGCTTTTGAGACCTTCGAAGGGGGCGCTGTTAATCGGAGTTTTAGAGCAACGACAACCCGGCTGTTTGTCGGCAGTGAATTTGGTCTTCGGTATAGTTTCTCAGACAATTGGTTCGCTGGCTCATCGATCATCTTGGACTATTGGCCTGATGATAGACCAAGTATCACGTGGACTATGAATGGCGAATATGCTTTCGATCTGAATGGAGTCCTCTAGATGGGCTTGATGAGATTAAAAACGATCTGTTTCGGACTTGTTCTGATGCTCGGCACGACCGGTTTGGGACTGGCAAATAAAGACACAAGCGAGACCGCTGAATATCCAAAACATCCCCTCACGAAAAAAGCTAAGAACGCATATAACGCCGGCAAATATAACGAAGCTGTCCGCGCGTTCCGAGGTCTGGCCCACTTATATCCTGAAAACCCGACTGTATACCGAGGGCTGGCACGTGCTCTAAGTTGGGCAAACGAGCCCGCTGATGCTTTGGTGGCATATTGGCATTACCAAAACCTTGCACCCAAAGCGTCCGACCAAGAAAAAGTAAAAGCCGAAATCGAGCTCCTTTTAAGGCGTGTCAGAAAACCACCATCACGAGAGCCATCTTCAAAAATTAAGAAAGCGTTCCAAGCTATTGAAGTCCGAGCAAAGTCGGGTCGATTTACTGGCCGAGATGGTGCGCTAGGGGCTCTCGAACAGATTATGTCTACCCAGTACTTCGGCCCCAAGATAGGCCATGCTCGGCGACAAATTAGAAAACAGCTCATGATTCATTCCGAGCGAGCAGCCACCAATTGGTGGCAGGTGACGACCCAGGCTCGACCGAAGACTCTCGTGGAACTCACAAGTGCCTGGGAGTTGCTGGATATAGATACACTCACGGATGTTGAGAAAACGACTTTTTTAACCCTTGATGCCATGACGCACCTAAGCCACGGTGAAGCTGGTAAAGCGGCTAAAATTATCGCATCTGTTGCCGCAGGACGCCCACAGATCCGCTATCTCCAAGCGGTCGCGCTCATTAGATCAAGGCAATACCAAAAGGCACACGGTCTCTTGAGCGGACTGGCACGTGGGTCCGTCGATTCAAGAATTCACGTGCTACTTGGCTTTACGGCCCAGAAACTCGGGAAGAAGGCTGCAACTGAGTCATTTTTAAATGCGCTCAATACAGAGGATGAACCATAACTAAAGCTGCGTAGGCGGGCTCGCATACTGGCAATTTTGGATGACATCAGTGGCTTGATTGAGCTTTGGACTCACCGCTAGAACACGCTTCATACTTTTGACCGCTTGCGCACATCGCCCGGAGCGGTAGGCCAGTTGACCCTTCTGTAATGCTCGACGCATGCCAATGATTTGATTGCGTAATCGTTGGACGGATTCGGTCCCCCGATGGATCTTATGAAGCTTTTCTACGATGACAGCAGCGGCTTCAAATCGGCCATCTTTGAGCATGCCCTTGGCTTTGTTTAAACTGGTATTTAACCGTTTTATGGCTCTTTTCTTTGCGAGTTCAAGTTCCCTTTTTTCTCGCTTTGCTCTGGCCTTGCGTTCTTTGGCTGCCAACCGTTCCGAATCGTCTGGTTCGGACTGAGTCGCCTGAGCGGGCTTGCCTATGGGCTGGTGGACGACAGAGTCTGATGCCTTAGATGATCGTTTCTTGGGCTGAAGGTGCTGAGAGTCACGCGTGGTTTCATGCCGTTTTTTCGCAAGTGCTTTGCGCTTTGCAGAGCCTTCGGGCGACGGATTAGCCGGGCGAACATCTTGATTATGAGCGCGTCTTTTAGCCGAAGCTGGGCGCGTCTCTTCTACGATCTCACTGGAGTCTTGAAGGGCAAAAGACAAGACAGCAAAAAGACCCAGAGCGGCCACGCCCAAGCCTGCAAGAACAGAGGGTCGCTTGAGCGTTGTTAAATTGAGCTTCATGGTGGTCATGGTGTGGTCGTGTTTCGGCCCGTGTCCTGAAACACGCATGACGATAGAATGAAGTTTGGAAATATTCGCTCGGTGGTCAGCTGACGTATGCCCGGAGACTGTCGGTGCTGGCGCTGTCGCTTTCCCCCCCCGCAGATAGCAGTCAAGGGCCTCGACCAACTCATTGGTGCTTTTGAAGCGGCGGTCCGGCTTCTTCTCTAAGGCCTTCATCACGATTCCATCGAGCTCTTTGTCGATCGACACCCCGGGTATCGCATTTTTGAGTTTTGGCGGCGCATCGTGAGCCTGCTGATGCATAATTCGCAATTTATCGGAGCCTATGAACGGAGGATCACCCACCAACAATTCATAGAGCATGGTACCCAAGGCGTAAATATCACTCCGGGCATCAACGGTCTTCCCACGGGCTTGTTCAGGAGCCATATATTCAGGGGTTCCAAAAACCATTCCTGCCTGGGTCAAACGTGGCCCGTCGTCATCGATGTGTTTAGCGATTCCAAAGTCCAGCAATCGAACGTGATACCGGCCGGGTCTGATCTCAGTCAAAATGACATTTTCTGGCTTGAGATCCCGGTGAACAATGCCTTGATCATGGGCTTGTCCAAGACCCTGTGCAATTTGAAGAATGAGATCCGACGCGAGATTTGGTTGGATTCGGCCTTGTTCCCGAACCAATTTGGCCAGTGAAACGCCGGGGCAGTATTCCAGCACCATGTAGAATGTACCGGTCTCAGTCCGTCCAAAATCATGGAGGCTAACCAAATTAGGATGGCAAACCTGGCCGTATGTTAGGGCCTCTTTCTCAAATCTTTGGATCAACTTGTCGTCGCCCGCGTAGCGTTCATGGAGTACCTTGATCGCGACGCTCTGACCCAGTCGGGTATGCGTACCCAGATAGACGGTTCCCATACCGCCGACCCCAATGCGCTTTTCGATTCGATACCGGTTGCCGATCGTCAGTCCGATAAGCGGGTCTATAGGTTTTCCATCTGTCGAGCGTGCAAGCCCACATCGACCACAGAAACGGTCGTGTTCACACAGCTGACGGTCGCATCGAGGACACTTCATTACAATTCCTACTACCTTTGACTACATTGTGCAGAAAAGTAATCTATTAGTCAAATTTGCTACCAGTACTTTTTGTATGGAACTGACTTCAAACCCGCTTTAATCGGGGAAGTATGGCCTGATGGAAACAATCAATGGGTGTCTAGGAATCAACCTCTTTAAACCGTATAAGCAGGGCTTTCCTGCAGCTTCCTGAGGCTAAAAATCACCAAATAGGACAGTCAACTTGACGCCAAGACCGTGGGCTATCTTGTAGAGAGAGCTGACAGATGCGCTGGATTCAGCACGTTCAATCTGGCTCAATAAACTCGGAGATAATCCAGTCCGACGCGCAACCTGCTTGAGTGTCAGAGACTTTTCTTTTCTGAGTCTGCGAACGATCTGCCCAATGGTTTGATGCAAACGTTCTTCCATATCGAGAACGATGCCTTTTCGCTTCAAAACATCGCTAATTGTCTTACGAAAACTATCGATATCGAAAGGCTTTTTCACGTAGTCTGAGACATCGAGTTTGAGGGCATCAATCGCTGTTTCTACAGACGGATAACCAGTGAACACAATGATGGCAATGTCTGTATCGATGCGGCGAATTCTCTGGATGAGCTCGATTCCGTCGATCTCTGGCATCATGAGGTCGATAACAAGCACATGAAACTCTTGCTCTCGAAGTCTATCCAAGACCAGCGATGGGTTCGAGATTGTTGTTACATCATAACCAGATGAACCCAGCATAGTCTGCATGTATGCACAGATGTCTTTATCGTCATCAACAATCAAAATTTTCGCAGCATTAGCCATCGATTAATCCAAAACTCTAAAATAAACAAACTGCGCGATTCGGTAGCATGTAGTCGGTCGACATTTCAATCAAACAGTTCCATTGAAACGAGAATACCAGGCGGATTTACTGTTCGAATTCACGCTTTAAATTCACGAAACGACTGTGCTCAATGAAGAACTTGAGTTTCACAGTACCCAAGGGTCCATTTCGTTGTTTTGCGACGATGAGTTCAGCGAGTCCTTTGTCCTCGGAATCCTCGTTATAGTATTCATCTCGATACACAAACATAATGATATCGGCATCCTGCTCAATGGCACCGGATTCTCTCAAGTCCGACATCATGGGCCTTTTATTGGGTCGACTTTCAACACCACGATTGAGCTGGGATAAAGCCACTACCGGAATACTCAGCTCCTTGGCCAGACCTTTAAGATTCCGACTGATCTCACTGATCTCTTGCTCACGACTCTTGGCTGTTGGTGACCGCATGAGTTGAAGATAGTCGATGAGGACCAGTCCCAGGGGGGGTAAGTTTCGGTCGCTCGCTAGCCGCCGACACTTAGATCTGACCTCCATAATTGTAGAACCAGCCGTATCGTCAATTTCGATAGACCAATCATTCATCCGCCTCACGGCAGCGACAAGTCTTTCGATATCCTGGTTGACCAAATGCCCCGTTCTCATGGACCGTGAGTTGACCTCGGCCTCACACGCAAGCATTCGGGCGGCCAATTGAGCCGTCGGCATCTCAAGACTGAAGACAGCGACCGTACACCCTGACATCCGTGCAGCGTTGCTCGCCATATTAAGTGCAACGGCCGTCTTACCCATACCGGGTCGGCCTGCCAAAACAACCAAGTCACCCGCATTGAGCCCGCTGGTCAAACTGTCAAGATCTGTAAAGCCCGTCGGCGTTCCCGTGACAGCGATCTTCTTCTCAAAAGCATTTCGGACATTATCAAGAACATCTTTTAAAGCGTCGTTCATGGACACAAAACTGCCCTGATTCTGCTTCGCTCCAATCTCGAAAATGAGCTGTTGGGCTTCGTCAAATAAGACTGTTTGGTCTTCGTAATCGCCGCCTTGAGCCTTCTCTACGACGCTTGTACATGCGGAGATAAGTCGCCGAAGCTCGGCAAGGTCATGGACAATTTTTGCATGGTGACCGACATTAATCGCGGTCGCAGATGTCTGATCTAACGCGAGCAAATACTCCATGCCACCGACATCTTCAAGCTGACTCTGTTGGTCAAGCCTGGTTGCGAGCGTGACTGTATCGATGGGTTTGCTCTCATCCGATAACGCGATCATAGACTCGAAAATGATCTTATTCTGGGGCAGATAAAAATCGGCATGACCCAGGGATTCAGCCACTCGGTCAAGTGCACCGTTATCGAGCAAAATAGCGCCCAAAACAGCCTGCTCAGCTTCCCGGGCCTCTAGATGGCGACCTATAGACATCTCTGGCCTCCCCACTCTGAACGCAATGCAGAGGTATGACGCCAGCCCAAACTCGGGCTATGTGCATCCATTGCGATAAAAAACAAGACGTGAACTGTGGCGACCAAAGTTGGCCGCCACTGGAGGTAAGACTATTCGCTCTCGCTGCGTGCGACAACCAAAACTTTAATGGTCGCGACAACATCTCGATGCAGTTTAATTCCGAGGTCGTATTCACCCAGGCTTTTGATATTTTCGTCGAGCTGGATCCGACGACGGTCAATCTTAAAACCATTGTCGCGAAGCAAAGCTTCAATTTCCATCGCCGTGACAGAGCCGAACAGCTTGCCGTTCTCACCAGCCGACTTCTCGACGGTGATAACAACCTCATTGAGCTTCCTGGCTTCGTCCTCAGCCCCCCTACGAGCTTTGGCGACACGCGCCTCAATGATCCGCTTTTCGTGCTCGACACGACGGACTTGACGGTCGTTTGCCTGTACAGCCAAACCGCGGGGCAGCAAGAAGTTGCGAGCATAGCCGGCCTTGACTGTGACCAAGTCTCCAACCTCACCGAGATGATTTACATCTTCACGAAGAATAACTTGCATAATGATACTCCTCAGTGGTGGTTGATGGTTGTGAATGGCATCAGAGCCAACATGCGCGCGCGCTTGATGGCTTGTGTGATCTTACGCTGGTTCTTCGCGCAAAGGCCCGATACTCGGCGAGGCACGATCTTGCCGCGCTCAGTCACGAAGTACTTAAGAACCGATGGATCCTTGTAATCGATGACAAGAGTCTTATCAGCGAGAAAACGGTCAACTTTGCGTCGGCCACGTCGGCGGCCGTCGAATCGTAGATCACTCATGAGGCCACCTCCTCTGCGGCTGCAGCGTCCTCGGTATCGTCATCGCCCAAAATTGCAAATCGATCTAGGTGATCAGGATCAATTTCATCTTCAAGACGAATGGTTTGGTATCGCAAGCAATCATCTGTCAGACGAAAGACTCGTTCGACCTCATGGGTGAGACCGGGTGTCGCGATAAATTCTGCGTAGTAATAGTACGCCTTGTTAAACTTTGCGATTTCGTAGGCCAGCTTACGCTTACCCCACTCTTCATTTTGAATGAGGTGGGCTCCACCGTCCTTCAAAATTCCGAGCATGCGGTTCACCAAATGTGTACGCGCTTCATCTTCAGCCTCTGGCTGAATCAAAAACACAAGCTCATAACGTCTAAGCTTTGCATTTGCCATGGTATTAAACCTCCCTCTGGGTGTTTGAGTAGCCCGCAATCTAAGTTACGAGCAGGGAGTGGGCTTTCACCCAACAAAAAAATGTCCCCCCGGAAACCGGGGGGATGCGGATACTAATGATTGTTCACCAAATGATCAAGTCTTGGGTGAACACGAGCCAAAAACATCTGTCCGGCCCGTCGATCTGATGAGATTAAAGCAGTGGTGCGATAACCAATGCGATGACGCTCATGAGCTTGACTAGGATGTTCAAGGATGGACCAGCCGTGTCCTTGAACGGGTCCCCTACAGTGTCGCCAACAACGGCCGCATCATGTGGAGGTGTACCCTTCTCTAGGATTTCACCCGTCGACGTCTTGAAACCACCGCCTTCGAAGGACTTCTTGGCATTATCCCATGCGCCACCCGCGTTGGACATGAAAATCGCCATCAGAACACCGCAGACAGTCACGCCTGCGAGCAAACCGCCCAAGGCGTACTTATCGACACCGAAACCAACGGCAACCGGTGCAATTACAGCGATCAGACCAGGCAAAACCATTTCTTTAATGGCCGCGTTGGTTGAGATGGCAACGCATGTCGCCGAATCGGGATCAGCCTTGCCCTCTTTGAGTCCTGGAATTTCTCGGAATTGTCGCCGAACTTCCTCAATCATCTCCATTGCAGCTTTACCGACAGCCTTCATCGCAAGAGATGAGAACAAGAAGGGCAACATACCACCAACAAAAATACCGGCCATGACCTTAGGCTCTGTCAAATCGATGGACTCGATGCCGGCTGTTAATTTGAATGCTGCAAACAGGGCGAGTGCAGTCATAGCCGCACTGGCAATAGCAAATCCCTTGCCGATTGCAGCCGTTGTATTACCGACGGCGTCAAGCTTATCTGTTCGTTCACGAACGATGGGCTCCTGATGTGACATCTCCGCAATACCACCCGCGTTGTCCGCAATGGGTCCGTACGCATCGACTGCCAATTGAATACCAGTGGTAGACAGCATACCCAGTGCCGCGATGGCAACACCGTAGAGACCGGCGACAGCGTGCGTCGACATGACACCAGCTGCGATCAAAAGCATTGGAATCGCCGTCGACTCCATACCAACCGCAAGGCCAGCGATAATGTTAGTCGCCTCACCGGTTTTTGATTGCTCGGCTATGCTGTTGACAGGCTTTTTGCCCATGGAGCAATAGTAAGATGTGATCATGCCGACAAGGACGCCGATGGCGAGACCGATGACGGTCGCGGTACCAATTTGCCACCAGACAATGGTCTTTCCGGCTGCAACCAAGCCCTCTGCTGGCCACATGACATTTGCAATGCCAAATGTAGCACCGGCCATTACGAACGCTGCGCCAAAGGCACCGAAGTCCAATGCATGCTGGATTTTTGTTGTATCGGCATCATCACTTGCACGAACGAAGAAGGTGCCGACGATGGAACATATGATACCGCATGCAGCAATCACCAATGGCATCAAAACAGGCACAACGCTCAGTTCGCCCTTACCCGATGCAACAACTGTCGTAAAACCGAGGGCGAGAACCATCGTACCGATAATGGCACCGACATAGGATTCAAACAGGTCAGCACCCATACCGGCAACATCACCGACGTTGTCACCAACATTGTCAGCAATGACCGCTGGGTTATTGGGGCTGTCTTCTGGAAGACCCTGCTCAACCTTACCGACTAAGTCAGCACCGACATCTGCAGCTTTCGTGTAGATACCACCACCCACACGTGCGAAGAGCGCAATTGAAGATGCACCCATGGAAAAACCTGCGAGGACATTAAGAGTCGTCTTCATGCCGGCTTCCTTAACGGTCGCCCCCAAACCCGTGCCACTGACGGCATCAAACATCCCTGTGTAGACTAAGTAGAGAACGCCCAAGCCGATGAGAGCGAGACCAACAACAGACATACCCATGACGGTCCCGCCGTTGAAAGCTACCTTCAGGGCCGCAGGCAGGCTCTTGGCCGCCGCTGCAGTAGTCCGCACGTTTGCTTTGGTCGCAACGTTCATACCCACCCAGCCGGCTAAGCCACTGGCAAATGCACCGATAACGAAGGAGAGTGCGATAATTGGGCTCTGGTTTTCTCCTCCGGAGTTGGCCCAAGCGAGCAGTCCAGCGACGATGATGACGAAAATAGTCAGGACTTTGTACTCTGCCTTCAAAAAGGCCATCGCACCGTCTTGGATACTGGCGGCAATACGCTGCATATTGTCGCTACCGGCATCCTCTTTACTGACGCTCGATGCCTTCATAAAGGCAAAAATTAGCGCGAGCGCACCAGCTGCTGGAGCGCCGTAGATCAGATATTCCATTTAAATCTCCTGCCCGCCTAATTGGGCCGAAATGTTATCTTTGCTTCTGATGTCACGACCAATGAACATCCATTTTCATTTTTTAGTATCGGTGACCCGGTCACGGTTACCTTTATTTTTTATTTCGTCCTGGGAAAATTACGTCCCATTGACACCATTCATCGCAGCCCGAGTCCCGTCTGAGACCGCCGACTCGATGGCGTCACAGCCTCGAGCGACAAAGTCACCCAACCAGTCTCTCTCGTCTTCAGACTGAAACGGTGCCAAGACATAACTCGAAACGCTCCCCTTGTGGGGTCGACCAATGCCCATACGAAGCCGATGGTATTGATTTGAACCCAGTTCGCCGTGGATTGATCGCAGCCCATTGTGACCCGCATGTCCACCACTGATCTTGAGCCGAATCGTCCCGAACTCCAAGTCGAGTTCATCGTGAACGATTAAAATGTCTTCGATGGACACATCGAAGTACCGACTCATCGGTGTTACAAATCGGCCACTCAAATTCATGAACGTCTCAGGCTTTGCCAAGACAACCGACTGGCCAGCTATGGAACCTGTTCCATAAAGACCATTGAATTTGTTGCGCGAAACGGAAATCCCTGCACGGTTTGCTAACGCGTCAATCAACATGAAACCGATGTTGTGACGGGTCTCCACATATTTGGCACCGGGGTTCCCCAGGCCGACAATCAGTCTCCGTGACATTCTAACTTCGCTTTCGAACGTCTAAACATGACGAGAAATCTACTGCCAGCTGCCAAACTTGACCGACTACTCTTCTGACGTCTCGGTCGCTTCCTCTTCGTCTCCATCCTGCTTACCGCGAGGCTTTAACACCTTGGCAATGACGAAATCGCGTTCAAACAGAATCAATGCGTCTTCACCGAGATCAATTTCACTGGCCATGATGGTATCGCCAATGTCAAGAGTCCCCAGGTCAACGGGAATCTCAGCGGGAATCGCCCGAGGCTTAGCGCTGACCTTGACTTCTCGATAAGGTGTTCGGAGCCGACCACCTAAGCTGACGCCAGGACATTTTCCCGAAAAGTTTACATCGACTGTCGCGACCAAATTAGCCTCTGGATTGGGTGCCACAAGATCGACATGCAGTATGCGCCGACTGACTGAATCTCGTTGAATTTCTCGAACGAGAACAGTGTGGTTTTCAGTGCCATCGATAGAAAATGAAAAAAGAGCGTTGGCGCCCTTCGGGTTTTCCAAGCACTTGCCCAGTTCACGAGGGTCAAGAGTGACTGACTTTGTCTCTCCAACACCGTGTCCATAGAGCGTTGCTGGAATTTTCCCGCTTGCTCTTAATTTACGATTAGACCCTTTACCGGAGGTGGTTCGTAGGGTCCCTGTCAGTGGTAAGGTTTCCATGCCTTGCGTCCTTACAATAGGTGGTCGACAGGTCTATTCGTCGAATAGACTGCTGACCGAATCGAAATCATGTATGCGTCTAATCGCTTCGCCTAAAATATTGGCAACCGATAAAACACGAATCTTCGGACACGCCCGACCCGCACTGCTGAGCGGGACAGTATCCGAAACGATCACTTCTTCTAAACAACTCTCTGAAATCCTCGCGATTGCGGGTCCCGAGAGGACCGGATGTGTCGCACAGCTAAACACCCGTCTCGCACCAAATTTTTTAAGCGCTTCCGCCGCTTGAACCAAAGTTCCGCCTGTGTCGATCATATCGTCGACTACGATGACATCGCAGTCTTCCACGTCACCAACAAGGTTCATGACCTCAGCTACATTCGGACCCGCTCTCCGCTTGTCTACGATCGCCAGCGATGCATTCAGCTTCTTAGCATACGCTCGAGCTCGCTCAACACCGCCCGCATCGGGACTGACAATCACCGGCCGAACAAGATTTAAGGACTTCAAATACTTCATCATCACAGGCGCGGTGTACAAATGGTCCACCGGCCCATCAAAGAAACCCTGAATCTGTCCAGCGTGAAGCTCCATCGTGATCAGTCGATTGACACCCGCTGTTGTCAGCAGGTCTGTAACCAATCGTGCAGAAATTGGCGCGCGCGGTGCCGATTTCCGATCCTGACGAGCATATCCAAAATATGGAATCACCGCGGACACACTACCAGCCGATGCTCTCTTGAGAGCATCAACCATGATCAGGAGCTCCATCAGGTTTTCATTGACCGGTGCACACGTGCTCTGAATGAGGTAGACGTCAGCCCCTCTAACAGACTCATCGATCTCAACTCGGATTTCACCATCCGAGAATCGACCGACTCGTGCGCTGCCTAGTTGCAAACCCAAGTAGTCGCAGATTGAGCGCGCTAACTCAGGGTTTGAATTTCCGGCAAATACGCGGACCGACATGTCGAGCCTCCAAAAAAGTGCAGGGGCGGCAGGATTCGAACCTACGATAGCCTGTACCAAAAACAGGAGTCATACCACTAGACCACGCCCCTATATAACCGTAAACATTCGGAATTATTGCTATAAAATAAGCCCGTATGCAGCGGTCAATGAAAACGAAGGGCCATTTACCACGGGCGTTTCAATCTGTCAATGCTAGCTCATCACTATCTGCATTCTGTATTCTAGCGTTAATCCACTCAACATGAGATGACTAATGACCCTATGAATCAGAATAAACGATCCTAAGTAATTGATTATGAAACCAGTTCAAGACACCAAAAACGTCGGCCTCATGGTCAGCGTGTATCTGGTTAGCTTCGGAATAATAATGATCGGCGTTGCACCAGGACTCACTTGGCTAGATGCAGGCGAGTTAGCGGCTGCAAGTAACGAATTGGGTATCGCTCACCCCCCGGGTATGCCGCTCTTTGCCATGCTACATAAGGGGCTTGTGTCTCTGATTCCATTTGGTGACCTGGCATTTCGAGGCAATCTTGCATCAGCTCTTATCGGTGCGACCGCCATCTGCCTCATCTTTCGTCTTGCATTGCGATACAACATTCGAGCAATCGCGGCAGGGCTTGGCTGTTTTCTTGCAGTTCTCTCACCACTGTTCCTGATTCATGCAACTGCAGTTGAAGTCTACACTGGTCTTCTACTGATCACGCTTGCAGCTATGGAATTGATTTTAATCGGACATGAAAACAACGATCGTAGGGTTTGGCTTGTCCACGGGCTGATCATGGGCCTTGCCGTTGCGGGCCATCATGCCGAGTTGAGGCTGATGGCATTAGCCAGTACCGCTTATTTGCTTACAAGAGTGAAAACAAAGCGATTTTGGATGCTGAAGGGTATGGCCCTTCTATCAGGGTCAGTGGTGATCTTGTATCTACCGATACGTTCAATCCAAGCTCCGATGCGGAATTGGGGTGACCCATCTAGCCTCGGCACACTCTGGGATCTATTTTGGGGCTCCCGCATCCGTGTCGCGTACGGAGAGCAAATTGGGACTCTAGATTTCGACACGCTGACTCTGTTTTTGGATCAATTGATCCTGAGCGCTCCACTCTTGTCTGGATTGGGGCTACTCGGTTTATTGGTCACTGCTAAAAAAAAGAACGGCTGGTTAATTATCTCCGTCTTGGTCATCGACTTATTCTATTCAATCCTGATCAATCCCATGGGGGTACGAGATCAGCAAAACGGAATTCTGACCGTGGCCTGCCTCGGTATCAGCGCCGGTATTTTTATTGATGCCATGCTCCTCAAATTAAGACACGACCCACTGCTCCGACCCACTCTAATTACGGGTATCATTGTGTCGGGACTGTTCTTTTTCCCAGGCTACCCGCTGGCTAATGATCGCGGCTTGGATGAGCTGCTTGAATTGACGGCCGATAAAGCGCCGCCCAGCGCAATTGTGTTCGTCGCCAGTGATCATATGGCGTCTGGTTGGGCCTATAAGCAAGTGGTTGAGTCTGCTCGACCCGATCTCGCCGTCATCGTGCGCCAACATATTGGGTACGAATCGTCAGTTGGACCCGTTCAATCGCGACTGCCGGAGAGCCTTCGAGGGTGGAAGCCCAACTCACAACTCAAGGACCTAGACCACCTAAACGATGGATGGCCGATTTTATGGGAGTGGGCATCAGGATTGGACTCCGATGCAAGACCTGACCACCTTTTTCCCTCTTTTCCAGTTTTCCAAAATCGAAGACTCGATGACGAAGGCTTTGGAAACATGCTCAGAATATGGGCCAGACCCCATCTTCAAGGCAGCCAGGTAGCCATCGATGCCGTTGCGCATCTTGCGACAGATTTTGGCGCCTATAGCCTATCGAAAAATCACTACAATGTTGCACTCGACTATCTGAGGTGGGCAACTGAACTTGGGCCAATGGCACCCTCCAGGTGGACGAACCTCGGCGTTGCTCTCAATGCCATGGGTCAGATTCAAAGCGCCATCGATGTCACCCGTCATGCCCTCGATATGAACAGTGGCGACAAGACGGCTACCCGAAACCTCGTCCGGTATCTGAGTCGGCTCAAGAAATGGGATGAAGCGGAACGACTGGTCGTGCCCTTAGTGGACGACAACCCGACAGCCACCGATTATGGGCTTCTCGGTGTCATTCGCGCGAATCAAGGTGATTTGATGAATGCCGAAGTTCATTTCGAACGCGCACTTAAATTGAATTCGAATCAACCAGAAGCCAAGATTGGTCTGGAGATCATACGGCGGAAAAAACGCCTAAAATAAAAAAAGCCCGAACGCAATGTCCGGGCTTTTTTCCATCCGAAGATGAACTAGCAGAGCGCGTGCTTACAGTTTTTCTGTAAGCGTACGCTTCCAACCAGTTGCGACCTTGAAACCAACAGTGTTGCTTGCTGGAATCGTGATCTTTTGCTTGGTGCTGGGGTTTACACCTTGGCGCTCTGCACGAGCACGGATGTTAAACGTACCAAAACCAGGATATGTGAACTTACCGTCCTTCAAAAGACCAGTGATCTCGTTGAAAGTGGTGTCAATGATCTCGCCCGTAATCTTACGGCTGAGCTCAATGTTAGCATTCTCATGAACTGTGTTGATGAGGTCTTGCTTCTTCATTTTATAATCTCCTCTTCAATCAGTTGATTAGTTGAAAGTGCTCTTCAGGTTCGTCGATGGCTTGAAACCAATAGACGCTGAAGGACCAATCTGGATCTTAGGACCGCTCGGGTTTGCTGGGTTGACACCCATGCGCGCGTCGCGAGTCTTGACTGTCCAAGTACCGAACGCTGGATGCGTGTACTTGTCGCCTGCATTGTTCAACTCGTTGCTAATTGTGTTGAACGTCGCATCAATCACTGTAGAAACCTGTGCTTTTGTCAGGTTAGGATACTTCAACGCAACCGCGTCGATAATCTTCTTCTTACTCATTACCCTACTTCTCCCACTTTGTATTGAGTTGTAGACAAATGTCTTTTTGGGTGGGTGGAGAATATCGACGTATTTTTTTGAGTGTCAATGAAGAAATTTCAGTTTTTTCATTGGCGGATCATCCCGTGTTTATCGGGGTTAGCGCTCATTCGTCATATTTTCGGCCATTTTTTTTAATCCAGATAGATCAATTTTCAATCTCAAAAATCCAAGTTAATCCAGATTCATAAGCTATAAGATATCGAAAATATTATTAAAAAAGAGATAGCCCGAAAATCATACGCAACACCGAGACAATTCTTCCGAATGGTTGAATGAATACGCATTAATGGTGGGCAAATGGACGCATTTTTTGGTCTTTTTTTTTCTGCTTTTTTTTCTTCAAAATGCCTTAGTTGCGATGAAAATCTCCGTTATTTTGGGTTTTGTACGCCTTGCTGGCGCAATTTGGAACCTCGAAGAGGCAGCCGATGTAGGGTCTGCGATGCACAATTTGCAGGGCCTGTAACCGATAGCCGGTGTGGACAATGCTTGGACAAACCGCCTCCTTTCGAACAAGTTCATGGTTTGTTCGACTACGCTGGGCCTGTGGGGGATGCCATTCGAAAGGGGAAATATGGTGACTGTCCGAGGGCAATCTCAATGGTTGCTAAGCTTTGTGCATTGGCTATACAGGAACGAATCGACGTATCAAAATCGATGACTATAGTCCCCATACCAAGTCATTGGAGGCGCGCCGCTCGACAGCGATTTGAGCCCACGCTCGTCATCGCCCATGAACTGTCCCTTGAGTTGAATATGCCATTGAACAAACACCTTTTGAGTCGAAAGACCCATACCAAGCCCCAAGCCGGAATGAAGGCTATTGAGCGATCACAAAATTTAAAAGGGGCATTTAAGGCAACCGGTAGATCACCTAAGAGGGTTTTGTTGGTTGACGACGTGTACACTACAGGAGCGACAGTAAAAAGCGCGACACGCGTGCTGAAGCGCTCTGGTGCTGAGGACGTTCAGATCCTCGCGGCAGCCTATGTTACTTAGCTTTGAGGTCGTCGGCGGTATGCGTCAGCTCTGCAAGTATGACCGTTGCATATGAACCAGAGGGCAATTCGAAGGAAATAAATAAGTCGCGTCCATCGACCTCGACCTTTAAATTCTGAGGCCGTACACGCGCCAAACGCCTGCTGCCCTTACCCAAGCGGCCCAACGTCGCCCAATCTTTTTCGGTCAAACCAATTTCGTCTCGGACTGCAATTTCGCGCTGGCCTGCCTCTGCCAGTGCCGCCCTCATCTTGGGTCCATAAATTGGACCCGTTGGATCAATGTCCAGTTTATCGAGCCGCAGCTGCTCGATTTGGGGCGTTTCAGACGAAAACAGGCCCCCCGTCTCAACCTTTTTATACACATCACCGGACAATGCTGTGTGAAAGAGTCCATCATTCACTCGCCGACCTAACCAGATGTTAAACAGCGCGCCCTGGACCACGCTGGCAGAAAAACGAAGATCACGGGTCTTTCGACGTGAACGACGACGCATTTGGCTCAGGCTGTAATCTGGACCATCGCCGTAGATTCCGAATCTCTGGTGCCCATAATAATTGGGCACCCCGCGGTCAAGTCGGCTGAGAAGCGCTTGAATACACTCATCTGACGTCTCTGTGAGACCGCTCATTTTAATACGAAACCGATTCCCCCGGAGATGGCCTCGTCGCAATTTATGATTGTGTCTTTTGGTCTCGATTAAACGAATTCGATCATCGTCAGGCTCGACTGGCTCGACCGGCAAAGACAGCCACTGTGATGTGACAGCCCACTTATCTTTTCTGCCTGCGACGCCGATATCACTGGGCGCGCAGCCGGACGAGTTGGCAAATGCCTTAACCAACTCAGGGGTCGTCAAACCAACCTTACGAACATTTATGTAGACGTGGTCACCTTGACCTGAGGCGTCATAGGCGGGGATTTCATCGACTATAAAATCGCTCGGCTCGCCCGTTAAGTGGCCGCCAAGTCCCACCAAATCAGAGGTCAAATAAGGGGCATTGTCAGATCCTGGTCTACAATCCCCAAACAACTGACTATCGGTCGAATTCAGAATGATTACTCAACGGCTTCGCCAGCGCCATCTATGGACGGGCTGGGTTCAGCAGGTTCAGCTAAGTCCTGGTCTATGTCGTCGCCAAGGACACGCTGCGCAAGGAGTTCTGCTAGGTCGAGCACCTTGACTTCGTCAGCCTTATCTTTCGACTTTACGCCATCATCGAGCATGGTCATGCAGAAGTTACAAGCCACAGCGATGACCTTTGGCTCGGTCTCTAAGAGTTCGTCTGTTCGGATATTATTCATGCGCTGGCCGATGTTCATTTCCATCCACATCTGACCACCACCAGCGCCGCAACAAAGACCGATTTGCTTGTTCCGCTTAGTCTCAACGCGCTCCACATCCGGTAGAGCATCAATGATGTCTCGCTGCGGGTCATAGATTTCGTTGTAACGGCCCAAGTAGCAGGAATCGTGGTAGACGACCTTTTCCTTCTCTTTTTTGTCTGCCTTCGGAACAAGCTTGCCCTCTGACATCAACTTGGACAGAAGTTCACTGTGATGGATGACCTCGTAATCGCCACCAAACTGAGCATATTCGTTCTTAAGAGTATTGAGGCAGTGTGGGCAGTGAGTGACAATCTTTTTGACCCCATTGGCATTTAGGTTTTCTACGTTTTCCATGGCCATGTTCTGGAAAAGATACTCGTCACCGAGCCGGCGAGCTGAATCGCCGGTACATTTTTCTTCGTTCCCCAAAATGGCAAAGTCAACGCCCGCTTTTGCCATTAACCTGGTCACCGATTTCGTAACCTTCTTAGCTCGGTCGTCGTACGACCCTGCACACCCCACCCAATAGAGGTATTCGCTGGGTTGTTCGGGGTCCCAGAGCTTTGCTTCTGGAACGTTTTTAGCCCACTCAGCACGTTCTCTCGTTGGCATACCCCACGGATTGGCTCGACTCTCCATGGCCTTCAAAGCCTTCTGGCTGCCGTGACCCACTTCTCCAAGACTCATGGTCAGATACCGTCTCATATCGATGATGTCCGGTATGTGCTCGTTTCCGACTGGGCAGACTTCCATGCAAGCCCGGCAAGTCGTGCATGACCAGAGTACGTCTGGGTCAATGACACCTCCCGGTAGGAGAAGAGACTCATCCTCTTCCAAGTTCAGCTCTTCACCTCGACGGTTAAACCGATCTTCCATGTGATGTTTGATATCGACGATAATGTCCATTGGCTTCAGGGGCTTGTCGCTTCGCGATGCTGGGCAATTGTCCGTACAGCGTCCACATTCGGTACAGCTGAGACCGTCGAAAAGCTGCTTCCAGCTCAAATCGTCGAGATTTCTAGCTCCAAAATACTCGGGTGCTGGCGGCTCGTATTCGGCTTTGAGCGTCACGCCCGATTCGGGCCGCTTTGCCTCAGGAATCACGACAGAATTGTTGTCCGAATTGAATTTAAACTTTCGAAACTTCTTTGTGCCCAGATAAAGAGTCACGCCTCCGTCTTCAGCCGGATTCTTCAGTGTGAATTCGAGATCGCCGTCTCCCTCGGGGACAACGAATTCTTCAGTCGTCGAATTCTCATCGGTCAGCCCCAAATCCATCTTCCGAATGGCGCCCTTAGCTTCGAGAGACATAAAAAAGATGTTTAGGGGCGCTGCAAACACATGGCTGTGCTTGCTCCATGGTACGTAATTTGTGAAGGCCAGCAGGGTGACCAAATGAGACCACCAAGCCACTTGATAACCGATCGCTTGCGTGCCGGGATCAACGCCTGACACTGCCGATGCGAAGATTGAGCTGAACCAAATGTGGCCCACGTTCTGCTCACCGCTGTGGGCGATACTGAAGCCTTGCTGCGCAACTTCAAAGACCATCAAGCCAAGAATGAAGAAGATGGTGTACATCGCGTCTCGCGTCAGCGGCAACCTCTCCGGCTTGATTACAGTCCGGTTCACAAAAGCCATGATGAGCCCGACGATGCAAAGAAAGCGGAAAGTGTCAGCCAGCGCCTGATACGCGCCGCCAAGATCGTGAGCGCCGCTCAGGGGCAGGTGAAATGTCGACGTATGCTCAATGAGGCCAAAAGCGGCCAAAGTCTGGAGAATACCATCGGTGACAAAGTTCACCGTATCGACACTTAAGACCATGAACGCGCCGAAAATAAACATGTGCAAAATGCCACTGTACAGGTAGCCATTTCGCGGCAAGCGCTTTTGTGCGACGACGTAAATGAAGACATTTTTGATTCGGTCCGGAAACTCATTCCACCGCATCTCTGGCCGCTTACCGAGCATTAACTGCCCAAACCGCATCTTGATGGCCATCACAAACGCGCCACCCGCAATCATGAGTAGGAGCGCAAAACTTGCAATTGTTGGTATGCCTGAGATCGTCTCAATCATCTAATTTGTCCCCGCAAATACGACTCTTCTTTTGTATACAAATACCGGTACAAAAGCGACTATTTATCCGTCTTATGCTATGAGCGTTAGCAGACGCGATCGGTTGCAAAACCAGTCTCATTATCACCTGGAATGAGTGGAAACAGCAAATTGCCAAGGCTAAACGCTCGACATTGGTGGCTTCTGAGCGCCATTTGGTTTGCGATCGCAGGGGCTTTTTGGGCGTTTTACTTTGAGAAAAATAGGCAGCTAAACCAGCTTCAGTACGAACAGGTAAAACTCAGACACGTCTTTGATATGTTGCAACGCCCTGTCGTCAAATCGAAGACGGAGGTCAGCGATCCAGCTGAATTACTTAGGCATGTTGACGCTCTGTCCAGACCGAGGTTTACCGAGTCTGAGCGCGATTGGGCCCGGCGCTACATTATTCGAGAGATGACACGCTGTGGATACGCACCTGCGCGGCAGACCTTCGAGGGTGGGCTAAACATTATCGCAACCAAGACGGGGAGCGTTAAGGATGCGCCTATTTTCGTCGTTGGCGCCCATTATGACACCGTTCAGAACTCGCCGGGTGCCAACGATAATGCCAGTGGTGTTGTGGCCTTGATCCATATCGCTTGTCGCCTGAAACTCACCGAGACCAAGTTCACATATCGGTTTATTTTCTTCGATGGAGAAGAGCGGAACATGCTTGGTAGCAAAGCCTATTTGAAAGACCATAGACGGAGCCATCGTCTTGTCGGCGCCATCATACTGGAAATGATCGGCTCAAAATGCACTGACAGTGGATGTCAAATGTGGCCCAACTCTATGCCGACGTGGATGAAACGAGACTCCGGAGATTTCATAGCCGTCATCGGCGATATAGCGCATCCCAGATTGATGAACGCTTTAGCCCAAAGCGGCGCTACAAATCGACCACCGATCCATACCATTCCGGTCTCGGATGCAGGACACGCTGTCCCCAATTCTCGGCGCAGTGACCATTCGTCTTTCTGGGATTTTGGGATCGATGCCGTCATGGTGACCGACACAGGTAATTTTCGTTACACTCACTACCACCAGGTCCATGACGTGAGCGAGCACCTTGATTATGAATTCATGGCGGGCGTCGTAGACATTGTTTTCGATGCGATTATCAACATCGATACCTCAAAACTGTCATTTGACGCCGTTAATCTTCTACGCTCGCGTCGATCAGAGTAAAGACCTGGTTGTTGGTGGGCTGAAATTGCCATTGAACAATACCAACGCCTTGCTGAACCCAATAGGTCCGATTTTTCGTACCCAGTAGGCTATCGGACACATCGATTTGTCGGAGACCTTCCCGATATTGGCCCTCCATCAAAATAATCTGGGGTTCCACTGATGTGACAACCTGAATACTGAGGTTCGATTGCGTCACTCGAGGTTCATCTTCCCCTGCCCGAGTCAAGGTCTCTGTCATGGCGTGATCTTCAATGGTATTTGTACTGAAACTGCCCACTCGCCATGCGTCAGCCATGAGGGTATAGGGCGGTAAATAATCCCGCTCAATCTTAGTCAAAACGGTGTCGTCTGAGGCCAAAAATTCTTCTATTTTCACAGCTTTAATTTTTAGGACTGGCCCCACATTCATATTGGCCGGCTCGATGACAAAGGTCTCTTCGAGAACCTGACGCACCAGCTGCGGCTCACCATCGACCTCAATTTCAAGAAATGCTGTCGTCGACCTCAAGTATTCGTTAGCCCCATCTCCTGCAGTCAGGGTCGCGACGGCTCGCTCGTTTTCATCTGGCGGGGTCATCCAATCATCGGTTTGTTTTCGATAACGCCATTGTGCACCAGGTGCCACAGGAAAATAACTGCGCGTATCAAGGACAACAGAATCCGGTAGTTGGGTGACTGAACCATCAAAATTGAGGGGATCGACAGCCGTGTCTGCCATGGACATTCCCCCCCCGCTGCTCGTCTCTGAACAGGCGAATAATAGACAGGCCCAAAGGGCGAGTAGGCTTAATCGATTCATCGTCTCATGACCTCTTCGTCGAGTCGGGTCCAGGGTCGGCTTTGTTGGCAACCTCCGGACGCGTCCATTGGCGTACATCAGGGGGCAATTCGCGCTCAGCTAAGTCTGTCGCATCGCGTTCGGCCAGCCAAACCCGATCAACTCGGTACGAATCGCCATCGTGTACTAAAGTCCAAAAGTGCTGAACCTGATCCATCCGAGATCGACCCTTTAGAGTTTTTCCTCCCGCATCAACCAAATGATACAGGGCTTTTTGTTCCAAGCGCAGCATCAATTCCACATCTCTTGGCGCAGGGCCCTGACCCACCATGTACAAGCCCAGTGGATGGACTTTTAAAACGCCAACAAACTCGCACTCCAGAGTTTGTCCTTGTTCATGGACTCGCTCAACGTGTTCGGCCATGTCTTGTTTGAAACGCTCGGTTACAAAATGATCGATCTTTGATAAATCACCATGAACAAAACCTTGCCAAACATGGGGCGCACACAGGTGAACCCAGGTCTTGATGTGATCGATATCGAACTCGGGATAAAACGGCCCTATTTCCTTGATGAGTCTGGACAGAGTCCGTCTTTCATTGAGTTGTTCTTTAAATATAATCCGGCCCATCAACACCATTATGGATAGGCCACCGACCCAGAAAATGAGCTGGCTTCCGAGGGTATACTGAACGGGTCTCGGTTGCTGCGTCTGGCAGACTGCATAGCTGCTGAAAATGGTCAGGATAATGCCAAAAGCACAGCCCAGTCGAAGCGCGATTACCCGCACAGAGTTCATCAGATTCCCTCGCCAGTATGATGCTTAGCATCAGAATAATACTCTGCTCCCCCGATTTCTCTCAGAAACCGACTTGGTGCGAGAATAGAGCCGTTTTTGTGTTCTTGCCAAGCGTGACAGAGATACAACCAGCGCTGGCAACGTGTCAAAGCGACATAAAAAAGCCGACGTTCTTCAGCCATGTCAATGCCCCTCTCCATGCCAAGCAAGGGAAAGGAACTATCCGCGAGACCGACGATGAACACGGTGGCCCATTCCAGTCCTTTGGCGCGATGAACTGTGGACAAAACAACACCTTGGTCCCGCTGGGCTGTATCCGATGCCAGTGTAAGCGCCTCGAGAAAATCCCTGGGTTGAACAAAGTCAATTGCCATTTTGATGCAGTCGTCTAGGTCAACTAACCGCAGATCTGCATCATCAAATGAACGTCTAACCCACGGCTCCAGGACGGTTTTGCGTATCTCCATAAGACAGTCGAAGAGTGGTAAATTCAGGGACTCGAACACATGTCGAAGCCTGGAATGGACTCGGCTTATCGGTTCCTTTAATCGGGTTCGTACATCGGCCAACTCGGGTCCATGTTGCAGCCAGTGCTGAATTGAATCAAATCGTTTGACTTGAGCCAAAATCTCCTGGCTTGAAATCGGTCCTATTCCCTCGAAAACCTCCAAAATAGCGGCGTTTTCAAGCGCTGTAGATTCGGTTTCGATAAAAGATAATAAGTCAAAAAGAGGCCGTATGTGAGGGCGTTCAAACAGCCGCCGACCACTCCTCAGTGTATATGGAATGCCAAACTCACCTAGTGCAAGCTCTATTTCTCGTGCCTGTGCGTGTGTTCTGTACAATACGGCTTGCTCAGAAAAGGGGACGCCATATTCGTTTAAGCGCTTGATTTCCTCGCATACGAAACGCGCCTGCTCGGCCGAATTCGAAAAGTCTTTTACGATTGGCGTAGGCCCATCACCCCGAATTGAATTTAAGTCTAATGGGCGCTGGTTTGGATTGTTTGAGATGCTCTGATTAGCAAGACCAATAATCTGAGGTGTACTTCGATAATTGTTGGTTAAATTGAGAATTTGGGCATTTGGATACCGGTCTTCAAAATTTAAGATGGCGCCCACATCAGAGCCGCGAAACCCGTAAATTGATTGCTTATCATCACCAACCACAGTCAACCGTTTGTGCGCATCGACAAGGGCATCCACAATAGAAACCTGAAGTGGATTGACGTCCTGATATTCATCGACGAAAAGGGCATCAAAGCGAGAGCAAATGTCATCGTGAAAAGCAGAGTCTTTGGATAGCAGCTGGTTTAAGTAAAGCAATAAATCATCGAAATCCATACAATTATGTTCGATCTTCATGACCAAATAGTCGATGTAAATAGAATCGATTAGGTCTAAATCAACACCAGGCAAAAGTCTTTTTTGACGGACCAAGTCAGCGAGCGACTTATCGGCATTGACCGTGAGGCTATAGGCACGCAGCAAATGAGTCGCTGTCAGGTTGGGCGGACGTGCTGGTGAGCGATCAAGAACCACATTCATCAATCGCTGACAACGGCCATAGTCCATAATCTGGAAGTCTGCCCCATAATTGAATTGATGAGCATAATCTCGAAGCAAACGAGCTGCAATATGGTGAAATGTACCCACCCAAGGCCGAGGACCAGTTGCGTGCAGTGTCTGAATCCGTTCACTCATGTCACGCGCTGCGCGCTGTGTAAACGTGACGAGTAGCGCGCGCTCCGGATCTAAGCCTTTATCCACCCAATGACAGACTCGATGGGTCAGTGTTCTGGTCTTACCAGTACCAGCACCCGCAACAACAAGAAGAGGTGCTAACGGTGCTTCAACAACGGCTTGCTGCTGATCATCCAAAGTCGTCATAGCTTATTGGGTCAACATCGTCTCAAAGGAAACGTCTTCGATGCAATTCAACCATCGTCTCATCGTCTCTGACTTGAAAGCCTCGGATGGCAACTCGCTCAGGTTGGAATCCGACGCATAAATGCTGTGGATGAATTGTGTACACTGTCGAATGCAATCTGCACTTGAACTCGATTCGGATGACAATGCATCTTGGGCGCTCAATAATGCATTGATGACTAAGACCAAACGGTCTGTGAGCGCCGAGTTTTCACTACACGCCTCGGCGAGCCTCTTCACTTTCCAAGCTGCAAGTTCAATTCGTGGTGCAAAATAGGGCAGAAGGGTGGGTGACCGAGCAGCTGAAATAACCGGACTGAGCCGTGCTATCTGGACACGTTTAACGTGGTCGAGGTGACGACTCACTCCAACGAGTTTCACGGATTTATCACTGTGACTGAACTGACTTAACGCCCTTAGAAAACTCAGGCCTTCATACCAGTCTTCTGTGACAGACGCCGCGTCAATTATCCCGATAAAGCAAAGCCTTTGATCGGTATGACGACTGCATTTCTCCAGGCGCTCAGATTGAGTTGCCCACCATGATCGAGCCTGATTCTTGGCCGCTTCCACTCCAGCAAGATGGCAATAGGCTGAGCCGTCAGACCGTTTTGAACCACCCCAATTTTGGTCGGCACTCTGAAGCAATGAATCGATTCTGCTTAAACGATAATGCCCATCCGGGCGTTCATCGCCAATCTGCTTCCAGGCTTCAAATTTCGGATCCATGGCCAATGCAATCGTCCGATTGTTTGGACTCAAGATGGGTGTCAGTACACCGTAGACTGGCTTAGACGACGCGCCTGAGAAGGCCTCCGATGAAATCAGAAAATAACGGATACCAGCCTTATCTAGGATGGCATCAAACGATGGCATATAACCCTGTTGACCGAGACATAGACCGGAACTACTGAATCCAAAAGCCGACCTAAAGCTTTTCAACGCCGCGGCTAAATTGAGTTCGACACTTCCTCGAACAGGTAAAATATCCGTGAGCGGTGCATTGGTTGCCCATGTCGCCATCAACTCGATGAAACCAAGTTCATGAAGTCGTCTTAACTCGTCAAGACTGCCTTGACCAAGGGCGTCATGAGTCGTCTGAAGTGAAGTCAAACGCATCTCGTCTGCAGCACGAGTCGCGGTTGAGTTGACCTCCGATTGGCTAAATTTAATCCGGCGCTTTTGTAATTCAGCGGCGACTAAAGCCTGACTGTCTTCAGATTTAAGGAAGCTGATCAAGCGTGGACAGATCGCCACCCCAAAACAAGAGGTCTCACCCGCGATGGCGATATCACGAAGGGTTTGTATCACCGGAAGAAAGACATCCACGATATAACCGATGGTCGCGTCTCGACTGGTTGCCTGCTCGAAATCTAATTGGAGTCGAAGGACCGCGCTGATTCCAGCACCCTGTTTTACCTGAACAGTTCGGACGGACTTCAATCGATTTGATTTCGAATCTAAGCTGGGCAGCCAATTGGAATGATATTGACCGCTCAGACTCTGTGCGTACGCTCGAACAAGAGACTCTCCGTCCTTGGACGAGATATCCACCTCTTCGGTGTCGCCTGTAGACCAATCGATAGACCTGATTGTAATGGGTCCCTTACCGTGATTGTACAGTGGCCTTTGAATGGGCGTCGATCGAACAATATGGCTGAAACCCGATGAAGTTCGCAGGCCGATCGCCCCTACGACTCGACGCACAGTTCTGGGCAATTCAAGTCTTCTGGACCCGACCCATCGGTCTATTTGAAAATCTTGGGTGCGTTTGGCTCCATGATCAAGTTCCAGATAGACGCGGAGTGTGAGCGTGGCTTCGGGTCCGTCAGACTGTCTTGATTGTCCACGGGCGATACTCACCGCTGTCAGCGTCCAATAAATTAGAAGCCCGCCTGGCTCGCTGATGGTTGTAATGGTGGGCTGTTCAATTCGATAGCGCAGCTCATTCAGACCTGCCGACTCCATTGACAGCACGTCAGCTATCGAATCGAACTGCTTTTCGGATTCAGTCGTCATGTCGTCCTGTAGCATCAATAGACTCTCCCAAAATGAACACCAACCCGAAACAGGCGGGTCGCTCATCGAGCTGTAATCAGTAACCGTCTCTTCGTCAACGCTTCATTCACGATGATACGGATGACCCGCCATCATCGACCCCGCTCGATACAATTGCTCACACAAAACAAGCCGCGCGAGTTCATGGGGCAATGTCAAAGCACCCAAAGACATAGAGAAGTTCGCCCGTTCCAAAACGCTTTGTCCGTGCCCGTCTGGTCCACCGATGAGAAAAGCAATGCTAGAGACCCCCTTGACCTTTCGAGCCTCAATCCAGTCTGCAAATTGAGTACTTGAAAACTGCTGACCTCGCTCGTCAAGAACCACTGTGTAGGCCGTCTTCGGTACGTGCTTGATCAAATTGAGCGCTTCTTGATCTTTCCATGATTTGGGCCCATCTGAGCGGCCCCTTCTGATGTCCTTGAGTTCGATATAGTCAACTTTGAAGAATCTCTTCATTCGAGATAGAAAGTCGTCACAACCAAGACGAGCATACTTCGCTTTGACACGGCCGATAGCACAGATGGTGATCTTCACCGAGCCCCCTAAATCGGACTAGGAGTCAATTGACGTGAAATCAATTTTCTTCGCGTCTGACCATAGACCCTCAAGGTCGTAGAAGTGACGCTCATCCTCACGAAATACGTGCACGACCGCATCACCAAAATCAGCGAGAGCCCAACGCCCTGAATTCGTACCCTCAACACCCATGGGCAGCAAATCGAATCGAGCCTTCAGGTCCGTTCGGACATTGTCGATTAAGGCTTGCACCTGACGATCACTCCGACCGCTCGCGAGCACGAAGTAAGACGTGTAGCCGACAAGGCTCTCCACATCGAGGATGACGATATCACGCCCCTGTTTAGCATCAAGGGCGTGTGCGATATGATTGGCAAGTTCTAGTGGCTCCATTCAACTCCTTATTTGGCCTGCGCCACGAATGACATATTTACGTGTGGTCAAGTCAGTAACACCCATAGGTCCGTACGCATGAAGCTTGCTTGTGCTGATTCCAATTTCAGCACCAAGACCCATTTGACCGCCGTCAGAAAATCGAGTCGACGCATTCGCGATGACAACGGAACTCTGAATACGATGAATGAACGTCTCTATGGTTTCTTTGTTTTCCGAAACGATCGACTCCGTGTGGTCTGAACCAAATTCATCAATGTGTCCGATGGCTTCATGGACATCTGCAACGACTTTAACAGCAATTTTGAGGTCCAGGTACTCAGCATGATAATCATCAAGACTTGCTGGCGAGATTTCGGGGTCTATTTCCGATGTCTTCTCACACCCGCAGATATGAACGCCAGCCGATCTAAATCGTGTAAAAAGACCCGGGATGAATCGGCGAGCAATAGACTCGTGAATCAATAATGTCTCCATGGCATTACAGACACCAGGACGATGAACCTTCGCATTAAAACAAATGTCGTCTGCTTTAGTCAGGTCAGCATGTTCATCAACAAACACGTGGCAGACGCCTTTATAATGCTTAATGACAGGCACCTTCGAATGCTCGGTCACAAAGTCGATCAATGCTTCTCCTCCGCGAGGAATGATGACATCGATATGAGCATCCGCCTTCATCATAGCCATGATCCACGACCGGTCTGTTGAAGGTAGACTCATCAAAACATCCGATGGTAAACCCACCTGTTCAACGGCGCTACGAAGACAATCCAAAACCGCCTGATTACTGTTTTTCGCTTCACTACCGCCTCGCAAAAAGACGACATTACCACTCTTGAGACACAGACCGGCAGCATCGGAGGTGACATTGGGTCTGGCTTCGTAAATCATACCGATCACGCCTAGAGGAATGCGAACTTGTGAGATTTTAAGACCATTTGGTCGAACCCATTCATCTACAGTATGTCCAACCGGATCATTGAGATCAGCGACCTCTCGAAGACCCTGAGCCATGGATTGAATCCTGGCCGGCGTCAGTTCCAAGCGGTCTCGGAGGGCGCCGGTAATGCCCTTCTCATCAGCCCGAGCCAAATCAAGATCATTGGCCGCTTGAATGGTCGAGCTCATGGATTCGAGCGCATCGGCCATCGCCAATAAGGCCCGATTCTTCTGGTCTGTGGACGCATTAATCAGCGCTCGGGCTGCGTGTCGCGCGCGGCGACCAAGCCGGTCCATTTCTTGTGTGTGGTTCAAATTGTCCCCCGACAAAGCTACATCCCGCTGATTCGCTGGACTATCAAAGATTCAAGCTCGGGCATAGGCTTTTCTGAACGAAAAAAATCAATCTTTATGCATTTGGCAAAATGAACATTGAATCGCCAAGTCACTTTCAAGACCGGCTCTCGATCATCTCAAAAATCCATCCACGAGACACCAGACGTTCGATGAGGTTTTGACCAAAAGCTGTCATTGGCGTGAGGATACCACCACCACATTGAGATGCCGTTTCTGTGAGACAGAACGCTGACTCACAAAGTGCGGTCACGGTAATTCTATTTCCTGGGTCTCCACTGGAGCTCACAACGGCTCGGTGGACAGACCCATCATCAGCCTCCGCGACCATATCAAGCTTGAAAAAACCGCTGTCCATCGATTTGACCGATGGTCCTTGGCCAGGCTTGGGCCCAAGCCACCGAATCATCTGTCGACCCAGTTTGGTACCCAAACTTGCCTCTGTGATACGAGAGGCGCCGTTGATAATGGATGCCTTTGTACGACTCTTGACAGCCAACCCCTCTAGATATCTAAACCCTGGGCCATAGCCGCGGTTGACTTCGCTTAACAATCCATTGCTACGACGAACAACTCGTGTGTTTATCGGTGACATGACAAATGGTGTAATCCACCCAAGCTCAGCATTAAAAATGGGTATATTTAAGTCCGAACTTTCTAACCGTTCAACCTCCGACAAAGCGGCTGGTGGGTTTAAGAGCAAGACATCTTTCATCCGCACTGAATCTGCATCATTGCTTGAGGTTTCAAGGGCTGTTGCCAATGTCCCTCCGTTAAACCCGCCTTTGAGTTTGAAGGCTGCAACAACCTGGCCTAAACGGAGACCTTTTTTTCTCAGATGGTCGGAGATGAAAAATACCAAGCTGTCGCTGGGCACGGAATCGAAGCCGCAAAATGGAACGATTACAGTCCCATCTCGTACAGCTTGCTTATGGTGTTTGGAGATGAGGTCGGCAACGAAGGCTGTCTCACCCGTGATATCGACGTAATGAGTTTTATGATTGATGCATTGATCGACCAAGTGTCGACCAAATTTTGAGTAAGGCCCCGCCGTCGTTAACACAACCCGAGTCGATTGAGCCAATCGACTCATATCGTCGTGCTCTAAACCATCTGCCTTAATGCATGGGATATCTCGACCGGGCGCCCATTTTTGAACCACGTCATTTAGCTTGTCGAGATTTCGACCACTGACTGCCCATCGCAAATTGGGGGGCGCATGGTGGCTGACATAAGCAACGGTCTGCCGCCCCGTAAAGCCACTGGCACCATGCAAGATCAAATCATACGGTCGACTCATGAATTGAAATGCCCCGAGGAACGAGACCCGAAGCGTGCTGGAAAATCACTCAATCGCCGCACTTTTTCTTCGTCTTTTTGAGTTTCCGCTTAGCTCTTTTTAGGTACTTATAGGTGGGGTATTCATCAATCAATTCCTCGATGAATACCAGAGCCGTTTTGCATTTGTTAATGCGTCGAAAGGCGTCGTGGGTCAATTCGAGGGCATCATCAACCTTCCGACCTTTTTTATACTTGGTCAGAATCACGTTTAGGTGACGAATCGCCTCTTTCGGCTTTTTATTTTGATACTGACACTTAGCCGCCAGATAGAGAGCACTGTCCGTTTGTTTGTACTTCGGAAACTTATTGTACAACTGAAGAAAGGCGCGGACTGCTTCTTTGCAATCTTTGTCTTTTTTCCGGTCGTAACCGTACTCATAGAGTTCTTTTGGTTTGGTTGGTAGCTTAATTGTTTCAGGAATCACCGTCTCCGCAGCGGCGTTGACTGGGGCTTCGCTCTGTGACTTTAAAGACTCATGTTTGAGCTTTGAAATTTCACCTTTGAGCCCTTTGATTTCATCTTTTATACCCTGGAGTTCACTGTCGCTGTCCAAGCTGTCGTCTTGAAGACGAGAGATGGCTCGCTTGACTCGACCATCAATTTTATCGAAACGAACTTCCAAAGAGCCAAAACCCTGCTCAAGTTTTTTTCGGAGCTTTCGTTGGTCTTCCAGCTGCTGCTCGAGCTGAGCACGGACCATTTCAATGTCGGCTGACATTTCTTGGCCACGCCAGTGGCTGACGCAGCTGGTCGATACGAGACCGACCAGCGCGATGTAGATAAGCCTGAGAACCATCATCGGTCCTCAACCCCTACTTATTTGGATTGAATTCAGAGCGGCGATTCTTGCGCCATGCGCTTTCATTGCTTCCGTCTGCGGCAGGTCGATTCTTACCATAGCTCATAGTCGAAAGCTTATCCTCAGGTGCACCCTTCTTGACCAATTGCTTCTTGGTTGCAGCTGCGCGCTTCTCGCCGAGCGCCATGTTGTATTCTTCTGTTCCGCGCTCATCACAGTGTCCTTCGATCACCACGTTGGCGACATTGTCACCCTGGAGGCAGGTCGCGACAGACTCGATTTTCTCTCGCTCAGACCGCTTGATGTTATGCCGGTTGTAGTCGAAGTAGACAGGCTCAGCAATGCACTCAACAATCTTGATTTGGCACGCACCGCCAACACATTCTTTACCGTCTGGGCATGCAGGTGTAAGTGCCTTGTCACCGCACTCAGGGCGGTCAGAGCAGCTGCCATTATCGCAGAATTGTGTCTCAGAGCATTCGTTATCACCCATACATTCTGGTCCACAACGATTGTCGCGACATTTCTGGTTGGCGGGACAGGCTGTTTCGCCATCACAATAACCGGGAATCTGCTCGCAGAGCCCGCGCGTGCAGCGCATTCCTGGCCCCTTGCAGTGGTCATTAGTCGCACATTGGCTACATTTGCCGCTGTAACAGTATTCACCCTTATCGGAGCAATGATCGTTGCTCTCGCACTTGGGATAGGTTGGGCCACAGGCGACGAAAAAAAGTGCTGCTGCAGCGAGGAGAAAATTACTTACCAATAGGCGAGTCGAGCTCATGTCACTCATCCAATAAAAATGTGTTGAAAGTACGTGCATTAAATGCACAACAATGGCTAATGTTGGGGACGCTAGACGAACTAAATGCCGTTGTCAACTGATGCGACTCATGAAGTATGGCTCTTTACTAAAAATCACCATAGCTATCCTACACGTCGGCTGTAGTTATCAGCCGGATGATTCAGTCTTGATGGTCGTTGATTCATCACCAAGAGACCGAGCTGAAATTGGAGCCGATGAACCCATAATCGTTATGTTTAGCGACTACCTGTCTTTGTCTAGCCTATCCACCGACGGGATCGAACTCTCGTCGGGTGAGCTGAAAGTTGACGTACAACTCGCCTATGATCCGGTGGAGAGAGCCATCGTCATCAAACCAAAGAAAAATTTGAGGGTCGGGGTCGGATATAGTCTCAATATCGAGCGCGATAGCATTCAAGATTTAAGTGGTCAGCGGAGAAACGAGGACTATCGTCTGAATTTCCGGACAGGTCGTCCTATCGGATTCAATACACAGCCCATTTCATACGAATCTGACATCGAACCGATCTTCCTAAAGCAGTGCGGTTGCCATGGGTTCGAAGACCAAATTGCACCCGATCTGAGCCGGTGGCAGTCTCTATTGGGCCAACCAAGTGCCCGTCAGCCTGACGTACATCTCATCAGCGCAGGCAAGCCATTGAGCAGCTACCTTGTCCTGCGCTTGCTGCCCGATTATCCGGCTGTATTGGGGCCATCTAAGGCGATCAGTGAAGAAGATGCAAAGCGCGTGGTGACTTGGATCAAGCATCTGGCCCCCTGAGGGGTTATGGAGCCTTTTTTAACAGTGTCTCGACCATCGCAGCGATTTTTTCCGGCGTCATTTCATCAGTATACATGCGGCCGTTGATGTAGAGAGCTGGTGTGCCCTGTATCTGAGCCGCGATGGCTTCCTGTTTGTCTCGGTCGATCTGTTCTTTGACCGCGCCACCGACCATATCCGAATTAAATCGTTTCAAATCGAGACCCAATTGTTTCGCAAAGGTACCAAAACTCGCATTAGAAAGACGCGTCTGATTATCGAAAATAAGGTCGTGCATTTCCCAGAACTTCCCTTGTCGCTGAGCGGCAAGCGCGGCTTTCGATGCACGTTCTGCATAGGTGTGATGTGGAAGCGGAAATTGTTTAAAGACCAGCGCGACATCATTCGGGTATTTCTTTGCGACGCTCCCTAGAATTGCTCTCATAGATGAGCAATGGGGACATTCGAAATCAGCAAACTCAACAATCGTAATGCTCGGTTTTTTAGCACCCTTAGTGGGCGAATTAGAGACATCAAAGGTATACCGTACGTGATCGTCTATGTATTTTCGAATCACAGCTTCACCAACCTGGCTTACGCTCAATCCTTCTTTGAATTTATCGACGCCAAATTGAGCGAGCTCAGTGGCGGCAGGACAGGTTTTCTGTTGGACACAGGCAAGGATCGTCTGTTTCGGGTCACATGGGCAGACACCTTGTCCCAGTAAGCCAACCAACGCCTGCATATTGTCATTGGCAACACCGCTTGTATTAATACCGGGAAGCGGGTTGAGTGCAGGTGTACTCAGAATGAGTGCTAGAACACCGAAGCTGTAAGCGGGTAACATAATAGACCTCTTGTCGCAGGCACATACGGGTTGTGACGGTATTAAGACCGCCTAAGCTTTGTCAACCACGGTCTACATTAACCGTGTCTAACATCCATCGGGAGAAAACAAACAGTGAGTCGTTATTATTTCTAATCAGACCCAAAAATTCTGGATTGGTCTGGGCGGCAACATCGGCGATGTACAAAGGCGCTTTGCTCAAGTCATTGGTCGGATGTCTCACGAACTCAAGACCATGCCAAAGCTAAGTCAAATGTATAAGACGAAGCCTTGGGGTCCTATCTCTCAACAGGACTTCTTAAACCAGGTCGTAGAAATTCAGACCAGCCTGTCACCCCTTGCTCTACTCGATTATCTCCAAACGTTGGAGAGCGAATTCGGTCGGCTCAGATCGAATGAGGTGCGATGGGGGCCTCGAACGATTGACCTCGATATCCTTTCATGGACAGGACCCGCGTTGGCACTCAAAGCGCTAACCGTTCCACATCCTTTGTTGCCGGACCGTCAGTTTGTGCTAAAACCCCTTGCAGAATTGGCACCCAACCATGTGCCGCCTGGTTTACAAAAAAGCGTGAAGGACCTGCTCAAGATATGTCCCGATTCAATGGACGCAGATTTGCTCTAATTCTCTGCTGGAGTGGCCTGTTTTGGCTCGGGTCAGCTATGGCACAGCCAAAGTTACGTGACCAGCTCGGACCTGAACGTCCCATGCCCCCTGCAGGCGAGCGTCATGCATTTCAGGTTGACCAGACGTCGGCGACGATGCTGAACCAAAACAACCTCCTCAAAAATCCAGCAAACTTGGTTCGCTTCTTCCGCGAAAACCCAACCCGACTCTCTGTAGATGCCATGAACCCCGCTCTCGCATTGACCATCTCCCGCATCTTGGTCGAAGGCGGTGCGCTGTTCATATCAGAGAGGCTCTTGGACATGTCGACGAAAAAATGGACAGAAAGAACTGATCTAATCCGTGAACATGGTCGTCTGCTCGTTCAGCTCGGGCGACCGAATTCAGCGGTTTCAAGATTAAAGCAGTTGATTGAAAACGAACCCAACAGTGCCGCCAACCATTTCATTTACGCGTTTGCTCTTGTACGTGTAAAGCCGGAAACAGACGCACGGAAAAAAGAGGCCATTAAACACTTCGAAAAGGTGCTCTTTCTGGATCCGAAGTATCGTGATTCAAGTGGGTGGTCATCGAGTAACATTCGAAATCAGCTCAATCGGATGAAGGGGAGCGACCCGACAGGTTTAGTGCCTTAAGGCGATCAACGAATTGCTGTTCTTGGCCAACAGCCGTCGGCTGAAATAAAGAGCGCCCCTCCAATTTCTTTGGGAGAGCAGAGGGCATTGCATTATCCGTATCGGGTCCAACTCGCCCTCGTTTTTTACTGAATTGCCGGAGCCAATTGGGAACAGGCGCAGACCCAGCCTCTTCGACCGCAACTCGAGCCGCCGAAAGCGTTCTCTTAATGGTGTCACTCTTGGGTGCTGTAGCGAGATATGTGACAGCTTGCATAAGGGCATATGCTCCCTCTGGCATACCAACAAACCGAAAAGCATCCAATGCTGACAGAGCCACCTGTAACGCGTTCGAATCCGCATGCCCAATATCTTCACTGGCAAAAATCACGAGCCGTCTGAGTATGAATAAGGGGTCTTCCCCGGACATCAACAAACGTTGGGCCCAATATGCGGCCGCATCTGGCTCACTTGCTCTCATGGACTTTATCAGGGCGCTGATGACATCATAGTGCGCATCTCCGTTGCGGTCATGATCGAAGACTTGATGGCCGATGACTTGGCCAAGGAGTGACTCATCCATAAGACGGCCATCGTCTAATACCATCTCCAAAATATTCAATGCGCGTCTTGCATCACCATCGGATTTCCCCGCGATAAGCTGGACTGTCTCGTCGTCCAAATTTGCATCGGGCCAGCGCCGAGCGCAGGCCGGATGGTGCAAGGCACGCCGTAGAATACCCAAGATGGATTCAAGGTCATGGCGCACTAAAGTGACCACTCTGCATCGGCTTAAAATTGCCGAATTGACATAGAAACTCGGATTTTCAGTGGTGGCACCGATAAGGACAAAAGTTCCGGTCTCTATATGGGGTAAGAGTGCGTCCTGCTGGGCCTTATTAAAACGGTGAATTTCATCGATGAAGAGAATTGTCTGGCGGCCATTAAATCGTCTCTCTTCATGAGCATATTCAACCAGTTTTCTAATCTCTTTAACCCCATCTAAGACAGCAGAAATAGATTCAAATCTCCGCTGGGTCTGCTCAGCAATAATTCCAGCGAGAGTTGTCTTACCAGCACCGGGTGGACCCCAAAAGACAACGGGTGTCACTCTGTCCGATTCGATCATCCGTCGAAGGATGGACCCTGGACCCGACACCTTCGACTGGCCAAAAAAATCATCTAGGGTTCGAGGGCGGATAGCATCTGCAAGAGGTGTAGTATGACCGTGTTGATCAACAGCGTAGTCAAATAGATCCATCACCATCCTCATCGGGGTTCAAAAAAGCCGTGATGGCATGCTGGTAGATCACTTTAATTGGAATGCCTGATGCGTTTGCAATTGCTCGGCAATCGTCAAATTCGGGGGCCACATTGCACATAACCCCCTCCCGATAGGCGACCTTGATCTGCACATCGCCCCAGGGTGTCTCAACAGTTTCCATCTCACGATCGAGACAGCGTCTGTCGACAGAAGAATACCGTAATCCGATCGCTGATGATTGAGCAAAAATTGTATTTTCAATGGCGCCTCGATGCCGTGCTTCAATCAAGACGCTCACTTTGATTCCGGGGCGATTTTTCTTCATCTGAATGGGTGTGAACCAAACATCGAGCGCACCTTGATTCAAGAGTTCGTCCATGAGGTGACCCAAAAGCTCGGGTGTCATGTCATCGACATTGGTCTCTAAGAGCGCAGACGATTGAGTCGACTCCTCCACATCGCCCAAGACAAGGCGCAGAGCATTTGGCCTATCTGGAAATTCTGCATCTCCAAAGCCCCATCCAATTTTCGAGACACGCATGGTCGGAAAGGGCCCGACTCGAGTCCCCCAGGCCTTAATAAAAGCGGCTCCCGTCGGTGTCACCAACTCCCGATCAAGACCTGCGTCGACGACCGGAAGGCCTTTGGTAATCAGCAAGGTTGCCGGGGCAGGTAAGGGAATTCGACCATGCGCGCACGTGATAAATCCACGGCCTAGGGGCAAAGGTGCTGATTCAATTCGGTCAATTTTAAGGGACCATAAACACCAAGCGACGCCAACGATGTCCACGATGCTATCAACGGCACCCACTTCGTGGAAATGAACGTCGTCTATCGACACACCGTGAACGTCAGCCTCAGCTTCAGCGACGACATCAAAGGCAGCAACGGCCATTTTCTTAACGGATTCAGGTAGTCCTGATTTCGCTATGATATCGACAATATCTCTATAATGACGGTGATTTCCATGAGTATGATCGTCCGGATTATGCCCGTTAGATGCAGCATGATGAGCAGAGTCATGGCCGTGACCGTGATCACTGAAATCTGAGCCGGAATTGATGATGCCTGCCGGCCCTTCTTTCTGATCACCGACCCAAATCTCGACATTGATGCCTCTCAATCCCTGACGTCTCTCGACGCTCGCTGAAAGGCTCCAATCAGGTAAATCTAAGCTTTTGAGAGCTGCAATTAATTGGTCTTGGTCAACCCCTAAATCGATCAATGCGCCCAGGGTCATATCGCCCGCAATACCACTAAAGCAGTCAAAGTACAGAATGCGTTCAGTCATCGGATGCTCTCCGATTAATGGATGAAGCTGCGTAACCTGCACCGAAACCGTTATCAATATTGACTACGGTCACACCGGCTGCACAGCTATTTAGCATCCCGAGTAAAGCGGTCAGCCCCTTAAAATTGGCGCCGTAACCAATACTTGTTGGAACGGCGATGACCGGTCTTGAAACAAGTCCTGCAACGACACTCGGCAGCGCCCCTTCCATACCGGCGCACACAATAATGACATTGGCGGAACGAATCTGGTCTAGATGGTTGAGTAAGCGATGAAGACCTGCGACTCCAACATCCGTTAAACCATCAACATGGTTGCCGTCGAGACGGGCGGTAATCATGGCTTCTGCAGCGACTGGCAGATCGCTCGTACCGGCGGAAATCACAAGGATTCGGCCAACACCCCGGTCCACAACATCGGCCTCCGTGTACAAACATCGAGCCAGTTCATCGTAGATAAGAGGGACTTGTGCACACTGGTTGATGACGGTCTCGGCGATGTCTGACTCAACTCGCGTGGCCAGGCATGTTTGCCCCTCGCGCCACAAGCTGCAAATGATCTGGCCTATCTGATCTGCAGATTTCCCGAGTCCAAAGACGACCTCGGGCGTGCCGCGACGACGAACTCGGTCCAGGTCAACCCGTGCAAAACCCAAATTATCTTCTGACGGTTTGTTCAGTAAACCGAGGGCCGTATCCACATCGAGTTGGCCTGACTCAAGTTTTTCTAAAATTGATTTAAGATCCATATTTTCCCTGAAACCGAATGTGCCAGTCAGGCCGCATCCAGGTCGATTTATCAGCTGGGTAAAAAAAGGCCCCTGTAAATTTCAGTGCGTAGTGACCCTCTCGTGCTCTTTAGTTGCCATGAATCCATGCCGCCGATCAATCCTCCTGATGGGTCATTGTAAAACTACTTACATCTCCCTTTAGTCGATTTTTTAAGGTCTTGAGCTTGAGATTTAAAGGAACAGCTTGACAAGATTCAAAAAACTACTTAGGTTGCCGCCGCTTTCGGGTATTTTACCTGGATTCTCTCCGGCAAATTTCGAGGACAAAGAACACCTTTCTCACATCGACCGAGTGAACCCATTTTAGGCGCATTCAGTGAGGTACCTGCCGGACAGCACAATCGTGCTGAGTGAGAGGGTGATAGAAGGGAAATTATGAATCTTCGAGAGCTGAAACAGCTTAAAATCGCAGAGCTGGCCGCAATGGCCCGCGACATGGAGATAGAGAACGCGTCTGTCTTGAGAAAACAGGAACTTATCTTTGCTCTTCTCAACGAACAGACCAAGAAAAACGAACCTATTTTTGGCGAGGGTGTCTTAGAAATCCTGCCTGATGGATTTGGGTTTCTCCGCGCTCCAGATTATAATTATCTGCCAGGACCTGATGACATTTATGTCTCACCGTCGCAGATTCGCAGGTTTGGTCTCCGAACGGGTGACACCGTAAGCGGCCAAATTAGACCGCCCAAAGAAAGCGAGCGTTACTTCGCGCTGCTCAAGGTTGAGACCATCAACTTCGAAGAGCCCGAAGCATCCAAGCGTAAAATATTGTTTGATAATCTCACGCCTCTCTATCCAGATGAGCGTTTGGTTATGGAATATCATCCCAAAAATTACAGCACGAGAATCGTTGACCTTCTGGTCCCAATTGGGAAAGGCCAACGCGCTCTGATCGTTTCGCCACCTCGCGCAGGTAAGACGGTCCTCATGCAAAATCTGGCTAATGCCATCGTTGCAAACAATCCTGACATCGTTCTCTTGGTCCTGCTCATCGATGAGAGACCTGAAGAAGTCACGGATATGGAGCGAATGGTCCAAGGCGAAGTTGTCAGTTCAACATTCGATGAGCCCGCTCAACGCCACGTGCAAGTTGCAGAGATGGTCATCGAGAAAGCCAAGCGTCTCGTCGAGCACAAGAAGGACGTCGTGATCCTGCTTGATTCGATTACGCGTCTGGCACGGGCTTACAACACAGTGGTTCCTCCATCGGGTAAAATTTTATCAGGTGGTGTCGACTCCAATGCGCTTCACAAGCCGAAGCGTTTCTTCGGCGCGGCTCGAAATATTGAAGAGGGCGGCAGCCTGACGATTATTGCAACGGCATTGATCGACACCGGAAGCCGAATGGATGAGGTTATCTTCGAAGAGTTCAAGGGTACCGGTAACAGTGAGTTACACCTCGACCGTAAGCTGATGGAAAAGCGTATTTTCCCTTGCCTCGACATCAATAAGTCGGGCACTCGGAAGGAAGAGCTGCTCATGAATGAAGCTGACCTCAATCGGGTTTGGATTCTTCGACAGCTGCTCCACCCGCTCAATGTGGTCGATTCGATGGAATTTATGTTGGACAAAGTGAGTAAGACTGAGTCCAATGGCGAGTTCCTGGAATCGATGTCCGGTTAAGTACTGATTTCATAAAAGAAAATGATCATCTTGATCCGCAGGCCAGTCACCACTATGATGCGCGGCTGAAATGATCGTTATGAAAACCACACATTTCGGTGCCAATATTTGGCGCTGTAACTGTGGAAGGATTGAAAATGAGAACCGAAATTCATCCAACACTCTATCCTGTCATCTTCGTTGATGGCGAGCACGAGATTGTCACTCGGTCGACTAAAAAGTCGTCTGAGACGCGAGAGATCAACGGCGTAGAGCACTACGTGATCCCCGTCGACATCAGTGCGTTCACGCATCCCTTCTTCACAGGTAAGCAACGCATTGTTGATACTGAAGGTCGCGTCGAACGATTCCGACGTCGTTTCGGCTCACGCGGTGGCAGCAACACAAGCACTGCTGAATAAAGCAGGTTCGCTGAATGCAGGAAAAGCTCGCCGATCTGGCCCGTCGTTTCGATGAGTTAACGGCTCGGATGGGCGATCCTGACGTCTATGCAGAGCCCGGTCTTTTCCAAAAGATTGCTCGCGAAGCCGCCGATTTAGAGCCCCTTGTCAAATGCTGGCGGACTCTAGAAAAAGTCGTTCAAGAACTAGCCGATGCACGAGAGCTTCTCGATACTGAAGACGATGCAGACATGCGTGCTCTCGCAGAAGATGAGATCACAGAGTTAGACGCCCAAGAAGTGACGCTTCGGGCGGAACTCAGAATTCTCTTACTTCCGAAAGATCCAAACGATTCTAAGAATGTGGTCATCGAGATTCGTGCTGGTACGGGTGGTGAAGAAGCCGCGCTATTCTCCGCGGACCTGTTCAGGATGTACGGTCGGTTTGCTGAAAAAGAAGGTTGGCGAGTTGAACGACTTGCTGAATCCGTAAGCGACACAGGCGGTTTCAAAGAGGTCGTTGCTCTCGTGAGCGGCAAAGCGGTCTACAGTACACTCAAATTCGAGTCGGGGGTTCACCGTGTACAACGGGTACCAGCAACGGAGAGCCAAGGTCGAATTCACACATCAGCGTGCACTGTGGCTGTTTTACCAGAAGCAGAGGATATCGAGCTCGATATTCCAGACTCTGAATTGAGAATCGATGTTTATCGGTCCAGTGGTCCAGGTGGCCAAAGTGTTAATACGACGGACAGTGCCGTTCGGATCACGCACATTCCCACGGGCTTGGTCGTAACCTGCCAAGACGAGAAGAGCCAGCACAAGAACAAAGCAAAGGCGTTGAAAGTCCTGAGAAGTCGTCTTCTCGACCAAATGCAAGCCAGTGCAGCTGCAGAGCGCTCTGAAGCACGGCGAACACAAGTTGGTTCTGGCGACCGCTCAGAACGAATTAGAACCTACAATTATCCGCAAAACCGTGTGACTGATCATCGAATTGGTCTGACGCTGTACAAACTCAACGAAATCATCGAAGGCGATATCAATCCAGTCATTCTTCCGGTTCGCGAAGCTCACCAAGCCGAACTTTTGAATCAAAAAGGCGACTAGATCGAACTTGACCGATGGCGCCCAGCGATCGAAGCTGGAGGATATGTCATACCCTAAGACCCAGCTGGCCCCCGAGGGTCACCTCGATAAAAAAAACATCGCCAAAGAAGTCATTTGGGTTGTTGCTCTTACACTAGTTGTGACGGGAGGCTTAGCGGCCGCGCAATTTTCAATAGGCTGGATTCGAGACTATATTTTAGCGGCTGTCGCAGCCCTCTTTTTGTACCTACCCCTAGAAGTTCTTCATAAAAAAGGAATAGACCCAGCTAATTTTGGGATCAGCAGTAAACCAATTTGGCGCTCAATCAAGCACGCTATGCTTGTTAGTCTCGTTGTATTTCCTGTCTATTTTATCGCGTACCATGGCTGGCAAACCCAATGGCTAAACAATGAGGTCAGAGAGACCTACGAGCGTCTCGACAAATGGCCATTGGAGATCCAAGATAGACCTAAAGTCGCGCAGATAAAAACGGGCAATGTCCGGCTCTACTCGGAGGGCGAACTTTTTTGGGTGCACTGGCATTTACCATCCGGACAACAATTCCAGCTTAATGTCAAAAGTGACGATGCCTTAAAAACTCATGTCAGCCGTCCCCATTACCAATCGGATAAAGAGGCGGAATATCGCGGGTCTAGCGACGGAAGAATCGCATTCAAGACATCGGGCGAAGCCCTCACAGTCAATATTCAAACCGGTGGAGATAAACTCCCCGCTGATCGCTTGAAATTAGGGGCCAGTTTAAAGTCAGCAGATGAAAACCCAATGTCAGTCCACCGGAGCTATTGGTGGATCATTAATCTGGTCTTGATTCAATTCTTGCTGGTGGCGCTGCCTGAAGAAGTTTTCTACCGTGGCTACCTGCAAACTAGGCTCGAGCAACTCTTCCCAAAACAAAGGAGAATTTTGGGCGTCGATGTGAGCTTGATGAGTCTATTTTTGACCAGCCTAATCTTTGCTGTCGGACACTATGTCACGATTCCATCGCCACATAGGCTCGCTGTTTTTTTCCCAAGTCTACTTTTCGGATGGATGAGAAAAGCAAGCGGCGGAATCCTCGCCCCCCTGATCTTTCACGCCCTGTGTAATCTGGTGGTTGAATTCGCATCGATGAACTACCAGTAAAAGCGGATCGATTAGCGAGCCGATTCGAGTTCCTTGACTCGTTTAAAGTAGGTTTTGCGGTCATACGGTTTGTTAAGAATGTGAAATTCTTTTCGAACGAGCCCTACACAACCGTAACAATACGTGCAATTTGAACAGTCTTCGCAGTGGGAAAGGTACCGGCTGTCTACGCAACGGACACTGCTCTGGCTGTGACTACAACCGTGACAATCTGAACAGTTGTCAATGTGTGTGCAATGCGTGCATCGTGCACTCGACTGAGCATATTGACACGCGTAACAGGCATCACAGTCGGTACAAAACATGCATTGAACACACACTGTGCAGGTATCTGCATTGAATGAATCGACGTTTCCCCGTTCGCTCAATTCCGTTCGAAGTGCTCTAAATTCCGATTCAAATTCCCTGATGTCCATGCAATAAACCTCACTTAGAGGGCACACTAGCGATGGTGAGTGAAGTGCGCAAGGACTGATCATAAACGGTTATTTGCGGTGGATGCACAATGCTCGTTACATCTAGACCTCGGCCCTGTAATTTAGATGTCAGATGGTCAGCTCAAAGGTTTTAAGAATGTCTAAAACAGACGCGAGCATTGCGACAGAACCGGGATTGTCTCGAGATGACACCGGACATACCGCACTCTTGGTCACGATTCGCGGACCAAAACTTGGCCAAAAACAAGTCCTAGATCCTGAAACAAAAGGAATTAGGCTGGGTCGAGACGAAGGGGCAGATATCCCACTTAACGATGACAGCGTGTCTCGTTTCCATTGTGAGATTATTCGAGAGCAATCGGGCTGGTTTATTACCGATTTAGGGAGCACCAATGGGACCTATTTGAGCAATCAAGTGGTGGACCGGGCGCCCATTGAAAATGGTGATTTAATCAAGGTGGGAGCAACTATATTCAAGTTTCTGTACACGCAGGATATCGAATCAGCCTTCCATGAAGAAATTTACCGGATTGCCATCATCGACGGACTGACTCAAATCTATAACAGCCGCTATTTAGATGAATTTCTAGATCGAGAAATTAGCCGTTGTCGACGGCATGGTCGACCCATGTCGCTGATCATGTTTGATATAGACGGGTTCAAAGAAATCAACGAACAATTCGGTCAACTCTCAGGTGACCATGTATTAAAATTTGTAGCCGGTAAATTGAATCGACGTATTCGCAGAGAAGAATTGTTCGTTCGCTACAAAGCTGACGAGTTCGTTGTTGCGTTACCAGAGACCGATTTGGATGATGCACTTAAGTTCGCCGACATTATTAGAGAAAGTGTTGAAATCATGCCCATCGCGTTCGATGGCTGGAAAATACCGGTCAGCATCAGCGTCGGTGTGGGTCGATTCGACCATAAAATGACAAAGTCATCGGAATTAGTTGAGAATGCCACCGATGCTTTAAATCGAGCAAAAGACAAGGGCCGAAACCAGGTTTCTAGCTAAAAACAACCATGCGTAGGTCCATATTTCTAATCATATTGATCATGGGTTGCTCCAGCAGTTCGTCTTTCCGAAGTTGCTCGAGCGAGTCTGATTATCAATTTGTAAAAACAGCAACAAACGTGATCGAAGATAGCGTCCAGGGCGTCATTACATCGCGGGGTTTTGACTTCATTTACGAAAATAGAGAAACACTGGTCGGGCTTCTCTTCAACATCGATTCAAATGGGTGGGCGAGTATTCCAATCTCTGACTTTGGACGAGATGGAGACAGCATCTCGGTTGCAGCTCGAGATTTAAATCTTGGTGTCGAACTTCGAAGAGCCGGATTAGGTATCGAATTATTACCAAACCCGTTTGCTATTCGAGTTGATATTCAAAATGCGCGCCTTCGGTTTGACTCGGGAATAGCCAGCATAATGGGACTATTCAACGGTGCATGTCAGCTGGGAAATGGGGTTGATAGAGGAACCGTAAATGAATCTTTTGCATTAGCAAATCTGACGGTAACCCTTTATCCATCAATCGATTCTGATGGCCTCTTAACAACCGAAGTAAACGTCGACAATCTCGTCTTAAGTGACATCAATTTAGACTTTATATTCGACCAAACACTTCCAGAGTGTCGGACTGCAAATTGCGCAACTCTATGCAGTACAGGTGAGCTAGGCGCCGCGGTTACAGAGATACTCTATCGAGCTTTTAGCGAAGAAATCGGGTCATTGATTACACCGGTTGTTGAAATCATCGTTAATGAAACCCTTTCTGAGTTAAATGACACTCCACTCTTATTTGAAGGCCAATTCCTGCCCAGTATTCTATCGGCCATCCTGCCATTACCCCGAGATGCCAATAAAATTGGTGTTTTATTAGAACCAGGTTCGAGCGCACTCGAATACATTTCTGGAGAAAATGAAAATTCGGGTATTGGTCTGAGATTGAACATCGGGAGCGAAAGTGCCGATCATCCCTGCGTTCCAGGACAAGTAGGTGAGCCAAGATTCCTGTCAGGGCCTGCACCAGACCTAAGCGGGTCGGACCCTAACGGAAATCCTGCTCATTTCGGAATGAGCGTGGCCAACGGCACACTTAATCGACTCATTTGGAGTTTCTGGCGTGCTGGATATTTATGTCTGAGACTCAATTCAGATCAAATTGAAACAAGCCTTGGAAGTCGAATCGATTCAGACACACTGTCTATATTTTTACCGAGCTTATCGACCCTAGCTAAAAAGGCGACACCCATAATGGTTGTCCTGGACCCCCGCTTTGACCAATCCGACTTCCCGCTCACGAAATTAAAGAATGTGGAGACGGCCGCATCGATGCCTCAAGCGGGCATAGAGCTGAAATTGCCGCGCTTAGGGATTGATATGTATGTCTATCTCAATGAGCGATGGACCCGCATGACTCAGGTCATCACCGATGCTGAAATAGACCTTGTAATTCAAGCCGGGCAAAACAATGAGCTTATTTTAACAGGCGAAGCACCGCGGATCGGCGAGATTCGTGTGACCTACAACGAACTCTTAGAATCCGATGACGTCGATGCATTGCTGAGAGCAATGCTGGATGTAGCGATAGGCTCATTCTTGAACGATGGACTCGACGTCGACTTTTCCTTAACAGGCCTCGTTTCAGAAATCACCGGCCTACCCTATGACTTAAATATCTCAACGATATCGTCGACAGGCACCGATGGTGATCACCTCGGAATTTATATGAACCTCATGCCTGAGTCAGGTTCAAATGCCCTTAGAAAACAAATCGAGACCTGGGCTGAAATTAAGCAGATTAATGGCTCCAATGCACGGGTCAAAGTCGGCTCTAAAGGGATTCGAAATCCAGCCTATCAATATCGATTCAACGGCGGTTTGTGGAGACCAATGCGAAATGCAGACGCCGGTTATATAAACGTGTCAGAGCCGCGATTTGGTTTGAAAACGAACCAAACTTTAGAGGTTCGGGCGGTGGATAAAGACGATCCCAAACGATTCGATAATCGGCCTGTGAGCCTCGTTTATCATCCCGACTTATATGACCATCTAACGGATGAAAATTCAGCTTCAGCTCAGGGTTGCAACTCTAATCCGAATCAAAATAGTTCAGATGTATTTATCTGCTTGGGTATCTTGTTTTTATGTCGTCGTCGGTTTCGGTCCAGGTTGGGTGCAGCCATTGTTCTCATGGTTGTATGTGGGGCATGCCAAGGCCCATCTAAAGCGCCGGATTTACCCTGTTCAACCGATGCTGAATGTCCAAATGGCCTGGCATGCCTTGATAATTTCTGCCGGCCCCAGAGACCATGCCAATCAGATGACCAATGCTGCGCAATACAGATATGTCAGCAGGGAAAATGTCGGTCGGCGCCAACCGATGACTGTCAAAATTCTGGATGCTTACCCCATCAAGTCTGCTTCAATGATTACTGTGTAGCCCGCGAATGTGAACAAGACTCTGAATGCAATGGTGTAAAATGCGTCCGGAATCTATGTGTTGAAAATACACCATGCGGGGCCCGTTGTGGACCTGACGAAACCTGTATACCCCATCGAAATGTGTGTCGTATCCTGCAAGGAAACTGCGCGCAAACATGCCCAAATGGCTCGGTTCGAATCGCGCTCGATTCAATCCAATTGAGTCAAGCCGTTTGCGATCTCGATGCCGTTATCTGTGAATGTATCACCTCATTCGGACAAGATGTTGGCGCCATTGCAAGAGAGGCTGACATGGCCATTGTCGATGGCAAACCCATCTTTGCTGTCTTCGATTCATTTTACGAAGATCTGGTTTTGATCACCGAGTTCGGTACCGTCTCTGAATCTCATTATTACATGGATGGATTTCCAAGTATGATGGACCACCCTCTACCAAGTTTGACGCGCCATGGAGAGCGGATGCCAGGACCTGTCCGAGGCTTATATCCCCAAATTGAATCCGATTCGGCCGGTCGTCTACACTTTGCTTATTACGACGCAGATGCAAAGCATCTGAGATATATGAGGCGAGATGGGCAAGACCGTTGGACCGGCCCAATCGTCGTTGATTCCAGTGGCGATGTTGGCCGCTATGTCAAATTGAAGATCGACCAACTCGACCGCCCGCACCTGATTTATTCCGTACTCAATGATTCCAATGGTTACGATGGACTACGGTATGCATTAGGGTCCAATACAGCCGAAAATCAATCCCATTTCGAAGTCGTTACAATTGCATCTGAACCAAGTCGGGGTCCGGTCGAACCAATGAGAGCTGTACCGACACGTTTCGGTCAAAGACCATGTATGACGCTCGATGGTGATCAAGTGGTCACCGCCTTTATTTCGGGTCATGAAAAATGGATTTATTTTGCTCGGGGCGGCGTCCAAGGCTTCCGGGTCAAGCGCCTTCAAGGCCAACTGGATGACACAACGATCGTAGACCAGGACGAACGTTATATGGATTTTAATAACCATGAGATCGGCGAACATTGTTCAATCGATTCACAAAACGGAGATATAAACCTGGTGTTCACCAATGAACGCACATGGGCCTTGATGAGTTATCATGGATCGATCGATGGTCAGGGCCTTATTCAAGTTGTTGATTCTGGCCCAAGAGAACAGAGATCGATTATCGGTGCATCACCCGATTTGAAGACAGATCAAAACAATCGACTGGTTGCCATTTACCAAGATTCGACTCGCAATGACCTGCTCTTGAATATTCGACGTAATGGACAGTGGTTGCCAGACCCAATCGTCATAGAGTCGGACGGGGCCGTAGGCTATTCTAATAGCTTAGAAATTATGAATAATGATGCATTCATTGGCACTGTAAAAGTCGTTACAGATGCAAGTGGTCGAGACTTAAGCGAGGTCTTATTTTACCCCGTCAACCTCAGCGGATATTGATGACAAGAGAGCTAAGTCGTCTCTATGGATTACTTCCACTCTGGAAATGCCTCTGTGTTCATCGGTTCTCTGACCTTTAATCCCTCGAAGTGTCTCTGAATCATAGGCCACCAGTCCACGCGCGAATGAGTTCCCATCATGAGTGCAAATATCGACCGCTGCACCAACATCAAAGTCCCCTTCAACATGCGTGATACCGATCGGCAACAAACTTCGGCCTTTGTCTGTTATTGCTGAGCAAGCTCCCTCATCAACAATCAAGCGACCTTCCACTTTATGCGCGTAAGCAATCCAATGTTTACGACGTGACCTCTTGATACCCCCGCTGTCAAACCACGTACCGAGATTATCACCCGCGAAGATTCGTTCCAGTACAGTGGGTACTTTTCCTCGGCCGATAATGGCAACAATACCAAGTTCATTGACCTGACGAACCGCTTCCAGTTTTGTTCGCATACCTCCGCTACCAAGACCGGTCGAACTCTCCCCCGCTTTGCTCATCAGATCTTCCGTAATTTCAGAGATATAATCAGCAACACGAATGCCTGCATTGTCAGGGTTATCTACATAAAAACCATCAACGTCTGACAGAATGACGAGAGCGCTGGCACCTGTTAAACTGACGACTTGGCTCGATAAGAGGTCATTATCCCCCATCTTGATTTCTTCTATGGCCACCGTGTCATTTTCATTGATGATTGGAATGGCCCCCAATTCCAAAAGCGCTCGCAACGTGTGACGAGCTGCGAGAAACCGCTTTCGATTTTTTAAATCGTCGTGCGTGAGTAAGACTTGCGCGGCCGTCAATTCATAATGATTAAGTTCGTCTGTCCAAAATCTGATTAATCGACCTTGACCAACGGCCGCTGAGGCCTGGAGGCGTTCGATTCTTTTCGGGCGGTCGAGTAAACCAAGCTCAGGGAACCCAAGAGCGACGGCTCCGCTACAAACGACGATGCATTCGACCCCTTGAGCGCGAAGGTAGGCGATTCCTCGAACTATGGATGCAAAAGTGACACGATCAAAGTCAGATCCATCTCTCAAAACAGAGCTGCCGATTTTGATTACGATTCGCTTTGCTCCGCCCAACGTGCTTTGTCTCATCAGGAATCCTATCTCTTCGTGTCTGGGGCTCTTTTAGATGCCGGTAACACTTTCGGTTCTTTGTGCGACGGCTGCAAGCCCAGTATCAAATTAGGTCGATTAAATTCATAACCGGTCAATTTTTCGTAGGCAGGTTTCAAGGATGCTCGGGGTTTCATAAGCCGATGTTCAGGCTGCTTTATACGGTCGAGAAATGGGAGTGATTGAACTCGTATTTTTATGGTCATTGTGAATGCGGACTTTCCACTAAATGAGTATTTCAACTCCATTTCTCCAGACCTGATTGACCCGATATCGCTATGAAACTCTAATCGGCCTTTTAAGGATATTAATGTTCCATACCGAGCGAGCATAGACGAGAAATACTGTTCATTCTCACCGAGTAAAAGGTCCCAATTAAATGGCCTAGACGGCATAGATTCAGCTTTAGAATGGAGTGTACTCAGACGCGAGAGGGTGAGGATTTGCCATTTTTCGGATGACCCAGTCACTTCGAAATCAGCCTGATTCTGTGTCTGCGTTGTTTTGATGAGTTGAGGAAGCCAATTCAGCGACGGATCAAGACAGTTTTGATCGTAGATGTGAGCTGGTTGAAACTGAATCCATGAATTTGATGCCCGCTTGATCATCGCCTTATCGTCGACGTGCAAGCATCCCAAAACACGAGAATGTTTGTGCTCATCTTGGCGATTCAAGGTGGTTTCGATGGAATGAATCCAGGATCCTTCGATGTCGATGTGAGTTGTTGAGATATCCACCAGATCAAAGGCCGCACCGCCCTGAGTTCGCGCCGACAATTCAACAACCGTCTTGAGTGACTTCCCATGGAGAACAGAAAGTCGTCGCCCAACATCGTATCCCATCGATTTGATAATTAACGGCCTTGGATCAACCGCCGAAGGGGGCCCTTCATTGACACGAACAAACCGGGTCAGCTCTCTTCGCAATTGACCAGATTCTTCATAATTTTCACTTTGGCAAGCCAGGAAAAGTCCGCTCACGATCCAAAGGTATATCAAGGGTCTTAAAAGTGACATTGAAGGCCATCCAGGAGACATTATCGAGCGCCTTGACGCAAACAGGACTGAGTTAATGAATCAATAAAAATAATCATTCGGATCCCATTAATTTAGCGACGATTATCCCTCTTAAATGGACATCAATGAAAGTCACCACCCACGCCAAAATCCATGGTTGTTTGCGAAAATCAACCTGGGATTAGGTAAAAATACCGTCAGAACGGCTAAATTGCCGCAAATAATCACTTCTGCCATTGACACAGAGACCATCGATCATCAGTATAAGCCACTTTTCCAGCAGGAGATTTCAGATGGCAAGTTACATCTTCACATCCGAGTCGGTGTCTGAAGGTCACCCAGACAAGATCGCAGACCAAATTTCAGATGCGATTCTCGATGCCCTACTTGAGCAAGATCCCCGCAGCCGTGTTGCGTGTGAGACGTTGATCAAGACGGGCTATGTCAACCTGGCTGGCGAGATCACGAGCAATGCGGTCGTCAATTACGCCGATATTGTTCGAAAGACAATTCGTGACATTGGATATGATGATTCCAAAAAAGGGTTCGACGCCGATACATGTGGAATTCTTGTTGCGCTGGACGGTCAATCCGACGATATCGCGATGGGTGTTGATGTGGGCCGTGGTGATCACGCAGAACAAGGTGCAGGCGACCAGGGCTTGATGTTCGGGTATGCATGTAACGACACAGCCGAACTCATGCCATTGCCGATTCTTCTGTCCCACAAGCTCACAGCACGCCTGGCTGAAGTCAGAAAGAACGGAACTCTTCCGTATCTTAGACCCGACGGTAAAAGCCAAGTGTCCGTCGAGTATGTCGATGGTAAACCCAAGCGGATTTCCGCAATCGTCATCTCGAGTCAGCACGACGAGACATACAAGGGTGAAGAACTGACCAACGAAATTTTAAGAGATGGCATTAAACGCGATGTGATCGACCCGGTCGTACCATTGGATATGATCGATGCAGACACGGTTTTCCACATCAATCCAACAGGCAAATTTGTCATCGGTGGTCCGCAAGGAGATTGTGGGCTGACCGGACGCAAGATTATCGTCGATACATATGGTGGTATGGGTCGACATGGTGGCGGTGCTTTCAGCGGTAAAGACCCATCGAAGGTCGATCGCAGTGCAGCCTATATGTCCCGCTACATCGCTAAAAATATTGTCGCAGCCGGCTTAGCTGAACGTGCTGAAGTTCAACTCGCGTATGCGATTGGTGTTGCCGAACCGGTTTCTGTCTATGTGGATACCTTTGGAACATCAAAAATTGACCCGACTAGAATCAGCGAATTGGTTAGAGAGCACTTTCCCTTGAAACCTCAAGGTATCATCGAACATCTGCAATTGCTTCGTCCGATCTATCGGAAAACGGCGGCATACGGCCACTTCGGACGAGAAGAACCAGAATTCATTTGGGAGCGTACCGACAAAGCGGACGCATTGAGAAAGGCTGCAGGACTATGAGTACAACAGACTACGACCACAAGGAGAACGGCACTATGTCTACTGCCATCGCGACGATCGAGGCGCCTTTTATGTCGACAGGACTTCCACTCTTCAGCGGATACGACCATAAAATCGCTGATCTCTCTGAAGAGGCCATTCGGTTCGGCCGAAAAGAAATAGAACTGGCCGAGCACGAGATGCCTGGCTTGATGGCACTTCGCGAAGAGTTTGCTGAAACGAAGCCTTTAGAGGGTGCTCGTATCATGGGCTCGCTCCACATGACCATTCAGACCGCTGTGCTCATGGAAACACTGCAAGACCTCGGCGCAGATATCCGATGGGTTTCTTGCAACATCTTTTCGACGCAAGACCACGCAGCGGCGGCTGCTGTTGCAGGCCGAAATAATAATGGGATTCCAGTCTTTGCTTGGAAGGGTGAGACACTGGAAGAATACTGGTGGTGCACACTCCAAGCGCTCAATTGGGGCGATGACGTCGCACCGACGCTGATCGTGGACGACGGCGGGGATGCAACCATGCTGATCCATCTGGGGTATGAGTACGAAGTGAAGGGCGAGCGTCCAGACCCATCGACAGCCGACAACGAGGAAGAGGCGGTTGTACTGCAAATCTTGGCCGACGTTCAAGACGCCAAGGGCCTCCGGTACTGGCATCAATTCGCCGAGATGGTCAGAGGTGTCTCAGAAGAGACAACAACAGGGGTACACCGTCTATACCAGCGTGTTGAGGATAAGTCGCTGCTGTTCCCAGCCATCAATGTCAACGACAGTGTCACGAAGTCTAAGTTTGATAACGTTTACGGATGCCGCCATTCACTCGTCGATGCGATTATGCGGGCTACGGACGTGATGATCAGTGGAAAGCGAGCGATTGTATGCGGTTTCGGCGACGTAGGTAAGGGCTCAGTTGATGCTCTCCGAGGGCAGCAAGCCAAAATATCGATTACTGAAATCGATCCAATTTGTGCTCTCCAAGCTTCGATGGCTGGACTTGATGTCATCACTGTTGAAAAGGCCCTTGATGACTTCGATATTTTTATCACCGCAACAGGCAACAAAGACATTATTACAGCGGACCACATGATGAGGATGAAGCATAACGCCATCGTCTGTAACATTGGTCATTTCGATAATGAGATCGACATGGCTGGTCTCGAGGCAATGCTCGACACGGGTGACGTCCAGAAGATCGAAATCAAGCCCCAGGTACATGAGTGGCGTTTCACCAACACCACCCATGGTCCAAACGGAGGGGGACACTCCATCATCATTCTAGCGGAAGGTCGCTTGGTCAATCTTGGATGCGCAACAGGTCATCCGAGTTTGGTTATGTCAGCCTCCTTCACCAACCAAGTGTTGGCACAAATCGACCTTCAAGAAAATGCGGAGTCGATTGGAATGAAGGTTATCACTCTGCCAAAGCATCTCGACGAGAAGGTCGCTCGGCTGCACCTCGCAAAATATGGTGTTGAGCTGACGAAGCTTACAAATGACCAAGCATCATACATTGGTGTCGGCCAAGAAGGACCCTACAAGCCAGGCCATTATCGGTACTAGGTGAGGGATATCCTAGACTAAGAAAGGCTGGCAATGTGCCAGCCTTTTTTTTTTAGCTTTTTAACGAAATTTTGAGAGATTAATCAACGGATTGTCGACGAATGGCAGCTCCAATTTTGACCAATTTTTCTTCAATTCGCTGATAGCCGCGGTCAATTTGGTGAATGTTATAAATTTCCGTCTTGCCGACGGAGCACAAACCAGCGATCAGCAATGCCATGCCCGCACGTACATCAGGACTTTCGACCCGTCCACCCCTCAATGTTTGGGGTCCAACAACCACGACTCGATGGGGATCGCAGAGAATAATTTGCGCACCCATATTTTGTAAGTGGTCCGTAAAGAACATTCGTCCTTCGAACATCTTTTCGAAGAAAAGAACCGTACCCTTACACTGTGTTGCAACCGTGATCACAATACTCATTAAGTCGGTCGGGAATGCAGGCCAAATTGCATCATCAACTCGGGGTACATGTCCGTGATAGTCTGGCTTAATTTGTAAAGATTGGTCCTCAGGTACGAAAAGTGTGTCTCCATTTAATTCCGTACGCACACCAAGTCGGTCAAAAACCATTCGGATCATTCTTAAATTGTCGGGCTGAACTCGATTGATTGTCAGGGGGCTTTTTGTGACGGCTGCAAGGCCTATAAAACTGCCTATTTCGAGATAATCGCTCTCGATGGTATGATCGCAGCCGCCGAGCTTATCAACCCCTTCGATAAACAAGGTATTAGACCCAATACCTTCTATCTTTGCGCCCATAGCAACGAGCATTCGAGCCAAACCACACACATGCGGCTCACAGGCTGCATTTCTAATAATTGTTGTTCCTTTTGCGAGAGAGGCGGCCATGATCGCGTTCTCTGTACCAGTCACAGACGCTTCATCGAGAAAAATGTCTGATGCGACCAACCGGCCTGCTCTAATATCGTACGCTTTTTCAACGTCAATACTCGCACCCAGGGCTTGAAAGGCATGGAGGTGTGTATCAACTCGTCGTCGACCGATTACATCTCCACCAGGGGGCGGTAAAATCACATGGCCCAACCGGGCAACCATTGGGCCAGCAAATAGAATAGACGCCCTAATACGGCTACAAAGTGGTGCATCTAGAGCTGCACCTCGAACATTTGCGGCACAAATCTTTACATCATTTTCACTGAGCCATTCAACGGTTGCCCCTTGACGTTCCAAGACTTGACACATGACACCAACGTCTCTAATGCGAGGCACATTTCTTAAAATAACCGGTTCTTCAGTCAATAAGCATGCTGCAAGTGTTGGTAAAGCCTCGTTTTTATTTCCGCTGGGTGTAACTGAACCAGATAATCGTCTACGGCCATCAATGACAAATTTTTCCACGCCCTATGTCTCCTGTATCGATAAGCTGCCACGTTCGATGCTGAACTGTTTTTTGTCACCATCAATTCGTAGATAAGCAGGGTCTGTCGTTGTGATAAAGACCTGTCCTTCAAAACGATTCAAGAAATGAAACAATCTCTCATTTCTATAAGCATCTAATTCGCTTGAAACATCATCTAGTAAAACGACAGGTACCTGATCTTGTCTCTTTTTCAACAATTGGATTTCAGCAATTTTAAGTGCGAGTACTAACGCCCTCTGTTGGCCTTGGCTAGCATAGTTTCTGGCATTGTGACCAGACAATGAAACAACGAGATCCTCAGAATGAGGTCCTTTTTGCGTAAATCCCCTGTCTCGATCTCGCTGTCGGTCTTTTAGCCAAATTTGTATGAGTTCATCCTCGATTGATTCATCGGTCGAAGCAGACCTTTTATATCGAATTTCAGCCGCTGCTCCATCGCCTAAGATGGCATCAACATTTTCTACAAACATAGAGTTAACGGATTTGATGAATGAGGTTCGCGATTTAATGATTTGACTGCCGATTCGAGCTAAAGTCTGCTCATAGACATCTAATAAATCATCGGATGCATTGTCCCGAAGAAGTTTATTTCGAGCGTCTAGGGCTCGTCTATATGCAACACAATCATCAAAATGAGTGGGTTTTCCAGTAAATATTGCTCGATCAAGAAAACGGCGTCGGCCGTCCGGTGCGCCCCTGACTAAGCCAACATCATCGGGCGTAAATAAAACGACAGATAGAGCACCAAAATACTGATTAGCTCGGGTTTTCTTACCTTCCCGTTGGGCGAGTCTTTGGCCATTTTTTATTTGTACGCTGAGACGATGGTCCAGACCTAAATGACGAATCCTAGCATCAACTGAAGATTCATCCTCAGACCAAGCAACCAACTCTCTGATACGGGTTGTTCTAAAAGGTCGAAGAGTTGCTAACCAATAAATTGATTCAATAAGATTAGTTTTACCTTGACCGTTTTGACCACTGATAATGTTGAAGCGTGGATGTGGTTCAAAATCAATGTGACGAAGATTTCGAAAATTCCGCACATTTAGGCTTTGTATATCCACCGCGACTAGAGACGCATTGGCATTACAACAAACAAGTACTCATCATTCTGGTGTTCTCTAAACAATCCAGGCGAGAGTGCCTCATTGAGAGCCATCTCTACTTTAGCAGCACCCAAAGTACTGAGTATTTCGATGACATACTTGGCATTGAAGGCAATAATTAAATCACCACCATTGTAGTCGATTTCAATTTCTTCTCTGGCCTTACCGAACTCTGGATTGTCACTCAATAAAGTCATCAAACCATCTGTGAGTTCAATTCGAACACCATGAGTCCGCTCACTCGCCAAAAGGCCAATGCGCTTTAACGAATCGAGAAACGGAACTCGATCCAGTACGATCACACGTTCACTCGACTTAGGAATAACCTGCATATAATCGGGAAAAGTTGCATCGATCAGGCGAACAAATAAAAAGCTATTTGACGATGCAATGACGATGTTATTATCGAGAAAGCCGAAAGATACTTCCTTACCCGCTTCATCTAACATTCTCTTCAGTTCAAGAATCCCTTTGCGAGGGATAATTACGCCGTCGTGTTCTGGAATTGGTGCGTCTCTATCAACACTTCGTTCACCTTGGCTTAGACGATGGCCATCCGTCGAGACCATGCAAATTCGATTGTTGTCTAAACATCGAAAATAAACGCCATTTAGGTTAGGTCGTGATTCATCTGTAGAAATCGAAAGCATCGAACGCTCAAGCAACTCTCTAAGACCCACGCCGTCTACAGAAAATAACTTAACCCCATGGGCATCGGGTAATGCTGGATAGGTGTCACTCGATGTACCCAGTAGAACAAACTCTGCATTTTTACATTTGAGGACGATTCTCGATTCATCTGTTACGTCGATATCAACTTCCTCGCCTGGGAGGCTGCGAACAACCTCGTAAAGTCGCTTACCATCGACCGTTACGCTGCCTTTGGCAGCACTGCGGCATAAGAGATATCCATCGTAGGTCACATCCAAATCAGTCGCTGAAATTCGAAGCTTGCCTTCATCCATAACCTCTAACCTCACGTTAGATAATACAGGTAGACTGGCTCGTCTGCTCAACACACCTTGGATACGACCAAGTGCCTTCCCAAATAAATCCCGGTTGATTGCAAATTTCATAAAAAAGCTCCTATCTGACAGCCACTAGACTACGTTGACTTACATGCAGTTAGAGTGCTTTGCAACGAGTAAAATATCGAGATAGATATCTAAAAAATATCGTTTTCCACATGTGCATTATCTAAGACTTATATAAATTTAAACAAATATAGTTTTTAGTATTAGAATTAGGCCCTGTTAAATCTGTTTTAAAATCTGTAAGTAATTATTTTTATTTTAAAAACTTCATTTCAAAACTGTTTATAAATACGGTTTTTTAGGTTTTTTCTCCATAAGCACTGCTCCATAATTTAGTGTCTGACTAAACCTCACGTTTCATAAACAGAGATATTAACAAGGGGCTGGTGATAATTTTTTTTTCGGCCTAATAGAAAATAAATCAATACAGAGCAGCTTCACGAATATGTATCGGTTAATCAGACGTATCTTATTTTTTTTAAAGCCAGAAAATGCACACCATTTTGCATTGGCATGCCTTCATTTCGTTTGTTCTATTCCAGGGGTCAAGTCGCTCTTGAGGCGGATTTACCACCGACGAAATCAGACGCCTCGTACACTTTTAGGTCAAACATTCCTGAATCCTATCGGTCTTGCAGCCGGTTTTGATAAAAATGGAGAGCACATAGACGTTCTTTCCTGTTTAGGCTTTGGTTTTATTGAAATTGGGTCAGCAACGGCGCGTCCAGCATCTGGAAATCCTCAACCCCGGTTGTTTCGTCTCAAAAATGATCGAGCTTTGATCAATCGAATGGGCTTGAATAATCAGGGGGCTCTGGCCATTTCGCAACGGCTTTCAAAGGTTGATCGACGTTGCCCAATTTTCGTAAATATAGCCAAATCACACGACTCAACCATTATCGATGATTTAGCCATCGATGATTATTGCGAAAGCGTTAAATTATTGGTCGATGTCGCTGATGTGCTTGTGATTAATGTCAGCTGTCCAAATTCCGGTGATGGCCGTACATTCGAAGATCCAGATGCTCTTGGACAACTTTTACCAGAAATTCGACGTGTCATCGGAGACAAGCCAGTACCCTATCTTGTCAAGGTGTCACCTGATTTGTCTCAGACTCAGCTGGAATCGGTTGTTACTCTCGCTCTTGAAAATGGGGCCGCTGGATTTACCGCAACTAATACGACAATCAATCGGGATGGCTTAAATACTCCGGCAAACCAATTAGACCTTATTGGCGCGGGTGGATTGAGTGGTCGACCCCTCCATCATCGGGCTCTAAAAACAGTTGAGAATCTTCGCCGGCTGACTGATTTACCAATTATTGCCGTCGGGGGGATTTCGGAAGTCGAGCATGCTCAGGCGTTTGTTGATGCAGGTGCCTCCCTAGTGCAGTTATACAGCGGATTTATTTACGAAGGGCCGGCTCTTATTAGGCGTATAGCTCACCAACTTCGTCTTTAGTTTTCTAAATTTTGGGCGCGAATTGGCTAAGTAATGAAACTAGGACTAAAATTAAGTCTATGGATAAGGCTTCCAAAATAAAAAGACTTAGATCTGCTTTAGCTCAAGGACGAGGTGTACTTGTACTCGGCCCGTTATTTTCAAGACAGTTAGACTGTCTCGGAACTGATGAATTCATCAATGAAATGTCGGCCCGTATCAGCGATGGTTCCAGTTGGGATGGAATGGATCTACACGATAGATTTCGTCTTGTGGAAACCGATTTGGGCGGTGATCGATTAAGAAATGAATTGGCCGAATATTTTCCTTCAGATGAGATGTTAATAGACCAGGTCAAGCCATTTCAGAAACAACTTCTCAGTCTGCCTTTTTCGACTGTGATCGACCTAGATCTGCATAATCTGACCAATGCCGTATTGCGATCGATCAATCAGAAATTTCGGTACATCTGTTCCGATTCGGATTTAGTATCCCAATCTCAGAATCTGCCTGGTGAAAAAGACGTAATCAAAGTTCGTGGTGACCTATGGGTCGATGAGTCTTCAGTCACAATCGATGGCGTCAAGCAGCGTTTAACTCAGAATCCTGGGGTGAAGAGGTTTATCGAAAAGAGTTTCGGCGATGGACCCGTTATCCTGTATGGATTCGATCCCAATGACCCAGTTTTAAGATGGATAACAGAGACATTTGCCCCTCTATCGGGGACATCTTTTCTTTGTACTCGTTTGTCTAATAAACTGTGGTCAACATACTGGAAAAATAAAGGTTTTCAGGTTCTTATCGCTGCGACTATACCTGAACTTGAAGCGGTTGTTTCTGAATTATGTGAATCAATACAACCAAAAAGCGATCTGCCAGATATTCATGCAATGCTCGATGAGGTTGGTGATGTTGTTGCCCGACAACTGGCATCGGTCGACCTACTGCAATGGGTTCGACGGCCAAAAGCCGAACTCGATGAATTGACGTCCTCAGAATTGAACTCTGTTGCGCGTAGTATTCAAATGATGGCTCTGCTCAATGAACACGGATTACCTATTCCTGCTCGTCCAGCTGCATACGCAGCTGAAGTTTCCATCGGTGCAGGTGATCTACCCGCTGCACGACAAGCGCTTGAATTAGCTGTCCATTCCATATCGAACCAAAAACGGTTTGATCACATCGCGATGGCTGCAGTGGGTCGAACATTGATCAGGCTCGGTGATACGCATCGTGCACGTTTGTATTTACAAAGCGCACTACATGCGAATGAGACGGATCCTCGGGCTCAAGCAGATGATTTTGCTTGGTTAAGTCGGTCAGTTCTCAAGAAGATAGATCTTTTGAAGGCAAGGGGTAGACGGCGTGCTGTAATCGAGTTGGTGGCGGGCTTTCTCAAAGACCAGGCACCCTATGTGTATTTAACTCAAGAACAGACCGATGATGCTGAATTTTCGCGATCGATCTATTACATTAATTTGAGACTCGGTCGTCTGATGGCACTGGCGAGCGAGATGGCTGAACAGTCAACGCGTGTCTATGAACAACAGGCCGTTAAACTGCTCACTCGTGCCATTGAAATGGTGCCGGGCAAGCCCGATGGCTATAAGGCCATTAGACCTCTTTTAACAGACCGGAAATATTCTACGGTTGATTCCAAGTTATGGATGACACTCGTTGCGTCAGCTCCGCCTGCTGTCCAAAGGCGGCTTGGTGGTCGTTAAATGTTTTTGAACGCTAAAAGTTGGTTTTTAAGCTACACACCTAGACTGTTCGTAGGTGTTGTTTTCAGCCTCATTCCCCTCGTTGGCTTTGCAAAGAAAAGCGTTGGGATTGAAAAGCCATTGGACGCTGAACTTGGGGCCATGGCGAAAAAAGCCAAAAGAATTTTACAAGACAAGTCTTTAGCGAAGATTAAGCTCAGCGTGGTCTTTCAGCGTACCAAGACCGGAGATGTCCTGTTTGAAAGTTCGCCTGACCAAAGCTTACATCCGGCATCCAATACAAAGCTGATAACGACGGCGGCAGGCCTAGAACTCTTAGGGCCTGGGTACCGATGGAAAACGGCGCTTGCAGCTGATAAATTTAGTCGGGGACATGCTCGAAATCTATATTTGATAGGGAAGGGCGATCCGCGATTCGTGAGCGAGTCATTATGGAAATTGGTCAGCGATGCAAAAATTGAACATGGTTTAAAGCGAGTCGATGGAAACCTATTTGTTGATGATACGTACTTTACTCAAGAAACCATGGCTCCAGGATTCAACGACAAGAATCAAGACAGTGCATATCGAGCAGCATCTGGCGCAATGAGCATTAACTTCAACAGCGTGTCCATCAATATCAGACCGGCGAAGACTGTTGATTCACCGCCCATTGTCAGAATCAGGCCGACTCGACACCATTTCAATATCAAGAACGATGCCCGTACAACAGATGCCGGATCGGAGAGTTTGAGCTTAAGTGCATCCGCTTATCGAGATAAAACTCGACTTCACTTGCGTGGGCGCATCCCAAAGTCGCATCGAGGTCTCACTGTCAGACGACGGATTGACAATCCAGCACTTTATGCGGGTGACGCAGCTAAAGCATTTCTGAAGAGAGCAGGTATTCGAGTTAAGGGACAGACCAAAAAAGGTAAAGCGCCCAATCGAATTAAGACCCTATCTCGGCTCACATCCCGGCCCCTTTCCCTGATTATTCAGGATATCAATAAACTGAGTAATAATTTTATGGCTGAACAGGTTTTGAGAACGATTGGTCTTGTCCATGGACAGGCAGGTGATTGGAAAAATGGGACCGAAATCGTAAAAAACTACCTAGAAAAACAGGTCAAAATTAAAGGCTTTAATTACGTTAACGGGTCGGGTTTATTCGGGAAAACATCATTTTCCGCTCGTCAAATCACGACGCTCTTACAGCGCATGGCCCACAACAAATCTCTACAGCCAGAGTTTTTTGGCTCCCTTGCATTGTCTCGTTTAGACGGCACTTTAAAGAAGCGTTTTAGGGATATGCCTCAGGGGACTATTCGGGCTAAAACAGGTACATTGCAAGGTGTGATTTGCCTCTCCGGCTACATTCACCACAGAAGCGGCGAATTGATCACCTTTAGTATTCTGATGAACGATGTACCGGGTCGAGGCTGGCTTGCCTATAAAACCCAAGACCGATTGCTGCGGGTTTTTTCCGGCTATGGGCAAAGCAACGAAAAATAGAAAAAAATAAGACTTTTTTTAGACCGTTTCCGGACGTCGCTCGTTTCATGGGTATAACTTGTTTAAGGAAAACCCATGTCTTACCAATTCACATACATCCTATCTATTTTTCTGATGAGTAGTCAGATGGCCTGTGCAGCGGTCCATCGAAGTGCAACTGGGTCATACGAACTTCAAATCGAAGACGTCCACGGATATCCGCTTACGACCTTCTCAAAGAATCAAACCACGTATGTTTTGGGTCAGCACAGTCAACGCTATAATATTAGAGTCATCAATCGCAGTAATCATCGCATAGAAGCTGTGATCACGGTCGACGGTCGAGATGCGATATCCGGTGATTTAGGAGATTATGTCCGCCAACGTGGATACATTGTAGACCCCAATGACTCCGTTTTGATAGATGGCTTTCGTCGTTCCTTGAACACGGTCGCAGCATTTCGATTTACCCATCCAAGCGATGGATATTCTGCTCGTCGCGGAACACCGCAGCATGCCGGTGTGATCGGCGTCGCCATTTTCAAAGAGAAACGGCGCTATAGATCACGGCCAATAAAAAAGCGTGCAATTAAAAAGTCGGGTCATTACACCTTAGAGTCAGCACCATCAGGTACAGCCAGCGGTCAGCTGGGTGGTGTAAAAGAATCATCTCGAGGTCATGGACGATCTGATTCTGCATCCAGACGTTCGTCTGTGAATAATCTAGGGACACGCTTTGGAGAAAATCGCCGCAGCCAGGCGGTCGAAGCACCATTCCTTAGAGCAAATTCACGCCAGCCAAATCAGTTGTTAGCTGTATATTATGATAACCACTCCGGATTGGTCGCGCGTGGTATTAGAGTCACGCCAAATACGCATGCTGAGCCGAACCCTTTTCCCAATAGGCGTTTCGCGCCGGCACCATGAACATGGATAATGGTCGACAAAATAGTCAGGTCCATCGTTTACGGCTATGGTCTCTCACATGGGATGGGCGCGATCACGGATTAACGAAGCTCTAAGACAGTTCGATAGAAAAGGACATCGTCGAATTGCGCGTTCGATGCAAATGGGTCTGGCCATTGGAGATAAAATGGTCGGCGACCATGCTCTTCGGTGGGCCGCATCACTCACATTCACAACCATCTTGTCCTTAATGCCTTTGCTGGTCGTCGTTTTCTCCGTATTAAACGCTTTTCTCCCCGGTCAGCTATCTCAGGTTCAGGCGTGGATTCTCGGTGCGCTTTTTACGGACAGTATTTCAGATATAACCCGCCACATTGAGATGGCGCTGACAGCCAATCAAGGCACCATTAGCCTTGTTGGTTTAGGCCTTCTCTTAGTGGTTTCTATTCTACTCTTTCTCTCTGTAGAAAATGCCTTTAACGACATTTGGAGTGTGCCAAAGAGTCGGCCAATGTACAGGCGTCTCCTCACGTTTTATGCGGTGATTACCTTAGCCCCCACCTTTCTGGCTCTAGGTTCAATTTTTGGAAGCCGTTTACTAGATAGTGTTGGCATTACATCCCTGAGCATTTACTTAGCGGGATTTGTCAATTGGCTACTGGTTGTTCTCGCGTTGACACTGCTTTACAAATTGCTGCCTCATACCTATGTCAAAATGAAGTACGCGTTTATTGCGGCCGTCGTCGCTGCAATCGTGTTTCAACTCTGCAGATTTGGCTTTAATCTCTATGTGGATAGCATTTACACAGGATCGACTCGTTCCAAAATCTATGGAAGTTTTGCACTGATTCCCATTTTCTTTTTGTGGGTATACCTTTGCTGGATCATTGTTCTTAGCGGTTCATCTAGCACATATATATTTCAAAATAGAGTCCGGCTAACACGAGATTTTGATGTGATTCGGCATTCGGGACATGAGCTCAATTCGGTGCCGACCGGTTATTTGCTCTGCAGTATTTACCTCGTCATTGCCAAGCACTTTCGACGGGATGGCGGAGATATTGAACAATGGAAAATAGCCCATGAGTTGCGGATCGATGAAAATAGCTTAGAACAGTGCATAGGGCTTCTTAAGTCGAATGATTTCATATGTTTAGTTCATAACGAAGGTCCGCCGCGGTTAATCCCCTCAAAACCTCTTGATCGTGTCTTTCTGGGAGATATCTATGCTCTTGCGCGCCATATTGGTTACTGTCCAGACTCACTTAAAATCCCGGGTCATGACCCACACAATCAAATTGAACTAGCAGCGCAAACCATTGCGCATGAAACGCGTAATCAGATTAATTTTGCCCAACTTGTCGACCGGGTGACCGAACCTGCACAGTCTGATTTAAATGAGTCTTAAGTTTACTCAGCGACAAAGTCACACGGCGGCAGTTTTTCAGAGCCGTCCTCTTTGAGTTCGGCCGGTGGTTCGTCTTTCGGCAGAATAACGTCCATCTCGCGGACGGTTCCTCCTCGACATGGCTTTGCTTTCGGATGGCAATTCATATCTGTTAAATCATGTTGTCCGCGGACTCGAACACCCATTCGAAGAGTGACATCATAATTTCCCAGCGGCAGCGACGGAAAGGTAAAGACAGTTTGTAGCCCATCAGGCGGTGTTTGATTGTGAAGGGCTAACCAATGCTTCTTCTTTGTTTTTTGATTTTCGGCGAATAAGCTTGCACTCGAATTAGATGTATTCTTGTAGAAGGGGCAAATCCTGACCTTTAGTCGGCCCTCGCCAGCTTTGACTTTATTTCTATTTACTTGTGCTTTCTTTGCCTTTTCTTCGAGTTCTTTTTTCTTAGCTTTGAGCTCCGCTTCGGACCGCTTGCCTTTCTGACATTTTCCGTCCGTACAAATTGTCCCTTTGATGCACTCATTATCATCTTTACACGGTTTGACTTTGATCATTGCAGCAAAGCGATCATCCAGCCCATCCTTATCTTTTTTGTCACCACTGCATCCAAATCCAACCATGACTAAAAGACTGATACTGATGTATTTCATGACCTTTATCCTCCTTGTAAATGATCGGCTAAGTGATCGATTTTAATGTGATCTTGGTCGCCTGTTTTCATGTTTTTCAGGATGACCTCATCTCGATCAAACTCGCTTTGACCAACCAAAATAACAAATGGAATGCCCTGTCGATTAGCATATTGAAGCTGCTTCTTCATTCGAGCAACACCAGGATATACTTCGGCATTTAAACCATTGAGTCTCAGCTTTTCTGCGACTGTGTAGCTCAGCTTTCGCTCGTCGGAGCTGAATACGCCGATCAATGCATCGCTGGGACTTGCTTGTGCTTCCAGTAATCCCATTTCGATGAGTCCATAGAGTAATCGGTCAACGCCAAGGCTAATCCCGACAGCGGGAATTTCTTGACCACTGAACATACTCAGCAGCGTGTCATATCGACCACCGGACATAACTGATCCAAGGGATTCATCTGCTTTGAGAAATGTCTCGTAGATGGTTCCGGTGTAATAATCTAGGCCACGGGCAATGGATAGATCGACATCAACGTAGTCAGAGACACCAAGCTCTTCCAAGAGTTTGAGCAATTCATTGAGCTCATCAGCGCCGAGTAACCCAAGCTCGTGACCGCTAAACCAGGCGTGGAGTTGATTTGGTTCGAGATCTAGAAATTCGAAAATTCCATCGACTGACGAGGCGGGTAAGCTGTGTTCGCTCATCAATAACTTTCGAACATTTTCTTCGCCGATTTTTGGTAATTTATCGATGCATCTGAGCACGCCTAAGGTGTCTTCAGGACTCTCTATATCGTATTTGGACAGCATTGCTGTCAGCAGCTTTCGATTGTTGATCCGGATAACAAACTCATCGATCCCTAGATTTTTGAGCACGGAGCAACCAACGAGAATACATTCCGCATCAGCCATCAGGTCTGGGGCGCCGATGATGTCTACATCACATTGCATGAACTCTCTAAAGCGACCTCGACCCGGCTTTTCAGCTCGCCAGACCGGTGCGATTTGATATCGTTTAAATGGTCGCGTCAACTGGGTATTCATGCCCATGACTCGAGCTAAGGGGACGGTTAGATCGTAACGCATAGCCACATCTCGCTCACCATTATCGAGAAAGCGATACAGCAGCTTGTCGCCTTCATCACCGTATTTTCCTAAGAGGCACTCGGCGTACTCCAGTGCAGGTGTCTGCAACGGAGAAAAGCCAAAGGATTCAAAAGTGTTTGCAACCAAGTTGAGCATTTTCTGCTTTGGAAGCATATTTTCAGGCATGTAATCGCGAAAGCCCTTGAGAACGCGGGCCTTTATTCGACTCATTGTATCGCTCCGGATAAAGAGAAGAGTGTCTAGCGTAACCGTGTCTGCCGCAATCGGCCGAGGATGACCAGAAGACTCATCCAAAAGTATGTCGATTTAGCCGGATTGTCCGTTGCAGCAACCATTGAACAACCACCGCCACCACCACCGCTATCACCATCAGCGGCCACACCGCCATCTGATTGTGGAACCCCACCGTCCGATAGACTAAGTCCGCCATCACCTGTCATCTCGTCATCGATTTCAGGGATTGTTTGGTTTGCGTCACCGCCATTGATGCCGATGAAGTCACATTGTTGTCCCGGAATTGGCGGCCCTCCTTCGAATGGGTTCGGATCAGGAAAGACTCTTTGGCACATCATGACGTTTGGATCGCAGCCATCTGGACACGGCAGGAAGACTTCAAAGCTAATACACGATTCGTTTGTCATGTCGCCACGTTCACGACCCCATTCGTCAAGTGCCATAACGGCAAAGCAGTCTCGCCTAGGTAGTGGATAATAAGGGAGAAACATACGTGAACTTCTGAGCGGTACACCTGTTCCAAGTAGATCTCTCGCACCATTTTCATAAGCGACCGGTACCGGCGTCAGGTCCGGTGGTTCTGTTTCTGGATTATCCAGAGTGGCGATGGGTGTTGATGATGTTCTGTAGATGACATACGCGATATCGGCTCGATTGAGCGGCTGAAAATCGATAGATGCATAAATTCGATTCGGCACTGGGCATATGGGGTTGGTATCGTCTAACTCAAAGAAGGCGCCAGCCTCGATACAACGGTCGTCATTTATCCGTGCTTCTCGAATCCCTTCAAAATCTCCTAAATCATCTGATGGGCCTCCCCGTGTTCTAAATTCAAGGGTGTATTCTCGAAAGATAGACAACGCCGGGTCTGGTGGTCTCACAATGACCTGATAATCTTTTCTGCTTTCCAATTCCGCGATTGGGTCCACTTCTATGATCGTCAATGGGTCAGGCCCATTGGGTACAAGTTTATAGGGTGTCTTTACGCGCACCTGGGCGGGTATCACCGTCCCATCTTCGTCTTGCATTTCAATTTGCGCTGAATCAGGACACCATGGCCCTGAATAGGCAAAGCGAATGCTCGCATCCGTAGGCCATCGAGGTGCATCGTCACTTTCAATTGGGACGTTATTCGGTTGCGACCAACTGATGATTTGTTGGCCTGGTCCACATTCTTGCGCCGCTGCGATTCCTGGGCAGGTCAACACGACAAAACATAGGCATGAGAGTCTCAACACCTGTCACCTCCATCATTGATGAGCGACTATACGTCTGCCTCGCATTGATAATCAATGCTGGTCTATCAAGACAGTCGCTAGATCAGCTTCTGTAGTCCGCATTAATTCGTATGTAGTCAGCGCTCAAGTCACAGGTATAGATTGAGTGACTTTGGTCACCCTGCGCGAGGTCAAGTCTAATGGTGTATTCATTTCTCAACATAATGGAGTGGACTCGTTTTTCCGCCTCTAAACCCCGCCACTCGCCCGCTGAAAAAAGCTCGATATCATCAAAAGACAAAGTGAGTTGATCGGGATCCATCTTGACCCCACTGCGACCGGCTGCGGCGATGATTCGACCCCAATTGGGATCTTCACCATGGATTGCAGTCTTGACCAGTGGGCTCAACGCAATGGTGTTGGCCACCGTCTGAACATCATTGAATGAAAGGCCACCAGAGACAGCGATTTCAACCAATTTGGTGCCGCCCTCAGCATCGCGCACAATGTCTTTTGAAAGCTCGGATGTCAGGTTCAACAAGGTGTCTTCGAAGCGTGCGAGATGGTCTCCCACTAAAGGGGCTCCGCCAGCCGCCCCACTCGCCATAAAAAGCGCTGTGTCGTTGGTGCTGGTGTCTCCATCAATTGTAATTGCATTAAAGGTCTTCTGACATGTGCGGCGCCACAAAGCGTCGATATCGGATTCGGAGATGGGGGCATCAGTAATGACGAATCCAAGCATCGTTGCCATATCTGGATGGATCATGCCGGCACCTTTCGACGCGCCTACGATACAATATGTCCGACCATCAATGGTGATTTCAGCCCGTCGTGCCTTGGTGAATGTATCGGTTGTTCGAATGGCCTCAGCAAAATCGAAGAAGGACGCTTGATCAAGTGTATCCATGGCTTTATCGATGCCATCTAGCAGCGTATTCATTGGCAGCGGCGCACCGATTACGCCGGTGCTACACACTTGAATGTCCCTCGATTCACAATTGAGGTGCTTAGCCACATGACCTGCCATTGTTTGGGCATCTGCCGCTCCGCTCTCACCGGTACACGCATTGGCATTGCCGCTATTGACAATTATGGCACGAGCCATCGCGCGTTCGGCCAGTCTCTTTTTGCTCTGGATGACGGGGGCTGCTACGACTTGGTTTGTCGTAAATACTCCGGCACAGGGAATAGATTTCTCAGCGACGATCAACCCGATGTCGAGCTGACCATTCTTCTTAATACCACTGTTTATGCCGGCGAACATGAAACCGTCGACATGATAGGGGCTCATGATTCGGTCGCCGACTCAGCAGAATCTTGGTTTTCGTCAGCGTCAATGGACCCACGAGCTGCGGCGTTGTCGGCCGCCATGTGGCATTTCTTGTACTTTTTTCCGCTGCCGCACCAACACGGGTCATTACGTCCAATTTTGGGCCGTTCTCGTCTAACGGTCGTGACCCGGCGGCGCCGACTTGGTTGTTCGGTCTGGCCTTCGTCGGCTCCCGAATTGACCGAATCCGATGAGAACATTCGCATTTGTCGTTGTTGTTCCTCGACACGCTCTTGGTACGCTCTTTGTGCAGCGAGCACTTCGTCTTCGGATTCAATTTGAACGCGATACAGTTGACCCATGACCTTTGATTTGATGTCCACCATCAAGCTTGAAAATAGTCTGTAGCCTTCTTTTTGATATTCCTTCTTTGGATCACGCTGCCCATATCCACGCAGGCCAATACCGGTACGCAGCTGGTCCATCGTCGTTAAATGGTCTTTCCACAACTGGTCAATTTGTTGCAGGTAAAGCTGCTTTTCAAGCTGGTGCATTAGACCGTCCTGATTGGCGTTCACTTCAGCGACCTTCTCCAGGTATGGCTTCTCTACCGCGAAATAAATATGATCGATGTAGCGTTCGCTCGACCGGGGTAAATCGTGGAGGTCCAACTCACAATTGAACTGAAACTTAACTCGCTCCATGAGTGCATCGATATCCCAAGATTCAGGCTTTGTCCGCTCGTCACAGAAGTCGTTGACCATGGCGTACACCAAGTCTTCAATGGCATCCAGACACAGTTCCCGTAATGACTCGTCGTCAGACCCTAAAACACTTAACCGCTGCTTGTAGATGGTCTTTCTTTGCTGATCCATGACGTCGTCATATTCGAGAAGATTCTTCCGACTATCAAAGTGTTGTGCTTCAACTCGTCGCTGAGCATTTTCGATGGCTTTGCTGACCATATTATGCTCGATGGGTGCATCGTCAGACATGCCGAGCGAGTCCATCATGGAGGCCATTCGGTCGCTTGCAAAGATGCGCATGAGGTCATCTTCTAAAGAGAGATAAAATCGACTTGCACCGGGGTCGCCTTGTCGGCCTGCACGACCGCGTAACTGATTATCGATTCGACGACTTTCATGCCGCTCCGTTCCGAGAATGTACAACCCACCAGCGGCCAACACGCGTTCTTGCTCTTCACCAAAGATATCTCGAGTTTCTGCAATTTGACCGATTACCGAATCTGGTACGTCATTGAGTACATCATGTTTTGTTCTCAAAGCTCGGGCGTTGTCTTCATTTCCAAGGCAAATCTGCTTTACAAAGTCCTCAACATATTCCCATTCCGGCGTGTATCGGATTGCTACATCCATTTCTTCGAGCAAACATTGGCCCCAATATTCAGCATTACCACCCAGAATAATATCGGTGCCTCGACCCGCCATATTGGTGGCGACGGTCACCGCATTCAAACGGCCAGCTTGAGCAACAATCGATGCTTCACGGGAGTGAAGTTTAGCGTTTAAAACCTCGTGTTCAATCCCCTCAGATTTAAGCATTCTGTGGATGATTTCACTTTTCTCTACGCTGGTTGTTCCGACGAGAATCGGTTGTCCTTTGGCATGCCGCTCCTTAATCTCTTTCACACACGCCTTAAACTTGCCTCGTTCTGAACGATAAATTAGATCGGCTTGGTCCGCTCGCTGAATGGGCTTGTTTGTTGGCACGACGACAACATCAATTTTGTACGTTTTTTGGAATTCCTCTTCCTCGGTTTTCGCCGTACCCGTCATTCCAGATAGTTTGTCGTAGAGTCTGAAATAGTTCTGGAAACTGACCGTTGCCAAGGTTTGGTTTTCAGATTGGATATCGACACCTTCCTTCGCTTCGACAGCTTGGTGAAGTCCATCGGACCAGCGTCGACCAGGCATAAGGCGGCCCGTATGTTCATCGATAATGACCACCTCATCACTGTGGACTAGGTAATTGACATCACGCCGATACAAAGTATGAGCTTTGAGCGCATTATTGACGTGATGAAGTAAGATGATATTCGCTGGGTCATATAAATTGTCGCATGCGAGCAATTTCTGAATCGAGTCGACGCCATCATCCGTCAAGGTCGCGGAATGAGATTTCTCGTCGACATTGAAGTGAATGTCTTTCTTAAGACGAGGAATCACCCGGTCGACTTTTGTGTATAATTCCGATGAGCCCTCTGCTGGACCACTGATGATCAGAGGTGTTCTCGACTCATCGATCAAAATGGAATCGACCTCGTCAATAACGGCAAAATTGAGTTCTCGCTGAACGTAGCTGTCCAGGTTGTACTTCATATTATCGCGGAGATAATCGAATCCGTACTGGTTGTTCTCACCGTAGGTAATGTCTGAACCGTAGGCCGCTTTTCTAGCCCCATCGTCCATGTCGTTGATAATAACGCCAGTTGATAAGCCCAACCATCGATAGACTTGACCCATCCACTCCGCGTCTCGACGAGCGAGGTAGTCGTTGACTGTGACGACGTGCACCCCCTTACCGGAGAGTGCATTCAAATAGCATGGTAAGACAGCAACCAGGGTCTTACCCTCACCGGTTTTCATCTCGGCAATTCGACCGGTGTGTAGAACGAATCCACCCAGCACTTGAACATCGTATGGGCGCATGCCTAAAACGCGCCATGACGCCTCTCGTGCAACGGCAAAAGCCTCATACTGAATCTCATCCAGCGCAGCTCCATTTAATAGCTTTTGCCGAAACTCTGCGGTCTTGCCTCTCAGAGCGTCATCGGATAGCGCTTTGATTTGATTCTCAAGTGCGCTCACCCGGGCAACCTCAGGATGAAGTTTCTTCAAGGCGCGTTCATTCGCCGTACCAAATACCTTTTGAACAAAACCAAGCATGCGAGATGTCTCCTGCTAGGATCCTGATATGATTCTCGCTGAATGCGAATGATACAGGATCGAATATGTGACCTTTATGGACGGTCGACGATGCGTCATCTCAAGCCCATAGATCTTGAGCGGCGAATATTAAGCACTTGGCGTCGGTATGCAAGGGAATGGCGCGTCTTTATGACCGAAATTCGAATAGAAACCGTTTCCAATCCTCTCTTCGATTCAAATTGCGGGTAATTGCCACGTCATCGACGTCTATCTTTTCAAAGCCAACGTGATTAAAAATCTGCCTCAGAGACCGCCGATCATGTCGGATGATAACGGGTCTAAGCCAGTCTGGTACCAGAACCGGATGGCCTGTTCGACCCCGGTAGGTCAAAACTCTTGGCCTGTTGATATGGCCAGAACAGAGTCGTTCCAAAGTCCCTTGCTTAATGCCCGGTTGGTCGATGTGACAGACCAAGATATGACCGCCCGGTAGTGCGTTGAGTGCGCTTCTCAGGCTTGCTCGCATGCCATGGCGCCAATCGACGACTCGATGTACTGCGATACGGGCCTGAGATGACTCATTGATTTGTTGATAGTGTCGACCGGCGGCAACGACGACCACATCGCAGACCTGGTCCAAGGTCGATACGGCTTTTACGATCAGCGGGGTGTCCTGGACCGTCAATAGGGCTTTAGGTTGACCCATCCTTTGGGATTCGCCCGCTGATAAGACCAATCCACAAATGGGCGTTTTCAACTCCACTTGGGTCCATTGCGTCTGACCATAATGAGCTCAGCAACAATACTTAGGGCGATTTCAGTTGGCGTTTCGGCTCCAATATCGAGACCCACAGGACACGAGACTGTATCGAGCCATTGAGACGATACGCCACGGGATTCCAATCGTTTAGTGAACTTCGCCCATTTCCCCCGGCTCCCGATCAGGCCAATGAACTTTGTTTCCAATGGAAACAAACCTCTGAGCAGACGCTCGTCTAATGCGTGTTCATGAGTCACGACAACCACAAAGTCATCTGCCTTTGGTGGGGTCTTCTTTATGATGGTTTCTGGATCGTCTTCGATCACGTCTGTTTCCGGGTTAAATCGCGACGGGTTTGCCCAATCGTCTCGGTCATCGACGACGGCTACGTCAAATCCACTCAGGCTGGCGAGTTTAGCCAATTCTGTTCCGATGTGACCCGCACCAAAAATCCAAAGCTTTGGATTGGCTGTGACCTTTTCTAGAAATATGGACATTTTTCCTCCGCAGCACATCGCTAAATCGCGTACTAAGTGAACGCTGATCATCTCTGTTGAACGGCTGTCATCCATCAAGAGCCTTCGCGCATCAATAATGACCTTATGTTCGACAGCGCCCCCGCCGATTGTCCCGATGATGGTACCGTTGGTAATCGCCATTCTCGCACCAGAGGTTCTTGGGGTTGAGCCTCCGGATTCGACAACTGTGGCCATAATGAAATCGATACGGTCGGTCTCTAGCTTGGCGACTTGTTGAAAGAAGGCGGACGACACGTCGAGACAACTCCTGATCTCATGCCGGAACAGCTCACTTGAGTTGAGTCAGGCGACGCTGGTGAGCATAGACCGAAGTTTTGGGTCACTCAACCTTCGCTCTCTAATATTTAACAGGACCCTGTCACCTTGCGTAATGACGGGTTGGAGATAAACTGTCTGGGACACAGTTAGCAGCCCTATTTTCAGTGGTTTTATAGGCTCAAGACCATGGTCGGACTGGGCCCTTGGGCTATCACTGTTCGCTTGAATTAGAGGATCTAGGTGCCTACTTTGGTACTTTCTCCCAGTCTGCTAGGAAACGTTGCAAACCACTGTCTGTGAGCGGATGTTGGGCTAATTTTTTGAGTACGCCATAGGGAATTGTCGCGACATGGGCGCCCGCGAGTGCTGAATCCACTACATGCATAGGCGATCGAACGCTTGCGACGAGTACTTCTGTCTCAAACATATAATTGTCGTAGATATGGACAATTTGCTGAATCAGGTCCATCCCGTCTTGCTGAATATCATCTAATCGACCTACGAATGGGCTAATGTATGTGGCACCTGCTTTCGCAGCCATGAGCGCTTGAACGGCCGAAAAACAAAGGGTCACATTAGTTTTTATATCGTGATCTGAACACCAGCGTGTTGCTTTAAGTCCAGCCTCAATCAATGGAATCTTAACGACGATATTCTTGTGGATTTTGGCTAGAGTCTTCGCCTCGGCGACCATACCTTCGAAGTCTGTACTGACCACCTCCGCAGAAATTGGTCCGTCGACCACTTCGCAAATCTCGGCGATCACCTCGTCGAAACTTCGACCGGTTTTTGCGATCAAGCTTGGATTGGTCGTCACCCCGTCTAGTAGGCCCATGTCTTGAGCCTCTCGAATTTCATTAATGTCAGCTGTATCGATAAAGAATTTCATGGCAACCTCCGAATGACGCCTGTGTATACATACTCGCCGACTTCATAACCGAGCTTGGACCAGAAATACAGGCGTCCGTGTTCTTTTGTTGCATTCACATCTTTTTCGGGCATGTTTGGGATTGTTACCATAGAGACCAGTGGTGGTTTAAATGGCTAGACAGGAGGTCTGATGAAGATATTGATAACAGGTGCAGCCGGTTTTATTGGGTCTCACTTGGTCGACCGGCTTCTCGAAGATGGCCATCAAGTTTTAGGCCTCGACAACTTCAATGAATTCTATGACCCAAAACTGAAAGAACGAAATTTAAAAACCGCTCTTAAGAACCCAAATTTTGAACTGGTCAGGGGCGATATTTGCGATTCTGGCCTAGTCGATTCCGTTTTTTCATCTTTTAAGCCTGAACGGCTGGTCCACCTTGCCGCGTGGGCTGGGGTCCGACCGAGCATTGAGACGCCCGCGATTTACAGTGATGTTAATCTGGGTGGCACTGTGAACTTATTTCAGGCTTGCGTTGCTCACGGCGTTGACCGCATCTGCTTTGCATCGTCGTCATCGGTTTACGGCGACCGTCATACGGTCCCCTTCACAGAGGAAGACGATGTCTCAAAGCCAATTTCGCCTTATGCTGCAACTAAGCGTTCAGGGGAATTATTAGCCTATACTTGGCACCACTTATTTAAGCTTCACATTCATTGCCTGAGATTTTTTACCGTCTATGGACCACGGCAAAGACCTGAAATGGCCATCGCCAAGTTTGTTGATCTGATCGAGACCGAGACGCCTATCGAAATCTATGGAGATGGCCATAGCGCAAGAGACTATACGTATATCGATGACATCATCGCTGGTGTCGTCAAATCTATCGAACATGTTGATGGCTACGGTATTTATAATCTGGGCAACTCGGTACCGACAAAACTGTTAGACCTTGTCGGCTTGATCGGTGAGGCTATCGGTAAAGAGCCTCTAGTGTCCTTCAAACCAAATCAGCCGGGCGATGTATCGATTACCTATGCGGATCTCGAACGGTCGAAAACGAATTTGGGTTACGATCCAAAAACATCAATGAAAGACGGTATCACTAAGTATGTCGAATGGTACAGGCGAGTCCACCCAGCTTAGGAACAGGTCAGTCTGACTAGACAGGCAGCGCCTCGCCTCGACCAATGGCAAAGTATCGGATACCGAACTTTTTAAGACGGGTTTCATCGTAGAGATTTCGGCCGTCGAATATATTCAGAGAGCTCAGGCGGTCAACGACCATTTCAAAGTCGGGTCTCCGGTAAACACTCCACTCTGTACAAATACACAAGGCATCAGCCTCATCGAGACAATCATAGTGGTCATCGCAAAATTGGATTCGGTCTTCAAATAGAAGAGCTGCATTTTCCATTGCTTCCGGATCGTGAGCGAGGACCTTGGCGCCTGCTTCCAGGAGTCCATTGATTAAGTCGATGCTGGGGGCCTCACGCATATCATCTGTGCGTGGTTTAAACGCAAGACCCCAAACCGCAATCCGTCGACCCGCCAGATCGCCATTGAAATGTGCGTTTAATTTCTTGAGTAGAATTGATTTTTGATCTCGATTGACCTCATCGACGGCCTCTAAAATACGGAGGCGATGTCCGGACTTGAGGCCGGTGTGGGTCAGTGCTTTGACGTCTTTTGGAAAGCACGATCCACCATATCCAGTTCCTGGGAAAAGGAACTGGTATCCGATGCGCGGGTCTGATCCGATGCCTTGTCGTACATCTTCTATGTCCGCACCGACTCTTTCAGCGAGATTAGACAAATCATTCATGAAGCTGATCTTGGTCGCCAGTAACGCATTGGCTGCATACTTTGTCAGTTCACTAGACCGCACGGCCATAAACTGAATTCGCTCCCGCGTTCGAGTGAACGGTTCATAGAGTTCTCGCAGTACACTCTGAGCTAAAAGACCCAATTCTGAGTCCGGCGTACCAACGACAATTCGGTCGGGTTTTCGAAAATCGTTGAGCGCATCACCTTCTTTTAAAAACTCTGGATTAGAGCAGACCACATAGGGCAGACTCGCCGATTCTTGAATAATGTTTGATACGCGGTCTGTTGTCCCAACAGGGACGGTCGACTTGGTCAAAATAATTTTACAGCCGTCGATGAGCGTATTTTCACCGCTTGCCAGTGTGTCACCTATGGTTTTAGCAACGGATTCGACATATCGCAGTTCGGCAGATCCATCGTCGCCCTGGGGCGTTCCAACAGCGATAAAGATGATTGCTCCTCTACGACACGCATCGGCTACATCTGTCGTGAAAACCAGGCGGCCTGATTTTAAATTCTTTTTCACCAAATCGCTGAGACCCGGTTCAAAGAATGGAACACGACCGTCTCTTAAATGGTCGACTTTTTGTGCATCGATGTCAGCACAGATCACGTTGTGTCCCACATTGGATAGACACGTGCCGACAACCAATCCGACGTAGCCACTTCCGATCACAGTAATTTGCATGCTTACCTCAAATCGACTGGACCTGAAGGAGCAGGTCCTGCTTTCAATCATCTATGGGGGTTACATATAACGAGTCAACATTCGATGTCTTGTCTTTTTCAACGGAGTCGACAATTCCGGCACACTCAGGTGCTTGGACTCATCTGAATAAATTTATCCTCAGCCATAATGACGATGCATTTTATCTCTGGACGAGTTAGTGACGGAGTAGACATATCCGTGAGGATGAGAGGTAGACCACGATGGGCATTATCGTCCAAAAATATGGTGGAAGTTCTGTAGCCACACCTGATCAAATCAGCGCGGTCGCGCGTCGCATTACAGAAACGCGTCAAAAAGGTCATTCGGTGGTTGTTGTTGTCTCAGCGATGGGCAATACCACCGACGAGCTATTGCAGCTGGCGAACCAAGTCAGTTTGAATCCGCCGCGTCGAGAGTTAGATATGCTTTTGACCGTCGGAGAGCGGATTTCAATGGCCCTCTTGTCTATGGCAATTCATGAATTAGGCTACCCTGCCGTTTCATTTACGGGCTCGCAAAGCGGGATCATAACAACGGATAATCATACCAATGCCCGGATTATTAGGGTCACGCCAGTTCGTATTCAACAGGCGTTAGCTAAAGGGCAGATCGTTATCGTCGCGGGCTTCCAAGGCGTCAGTGAAAGATTAGAGATCACGAGTCTGGGTCGAGGAGGGTCCGACACCACCGCCGTCGCTCTTGCGGCTGCGTTGGATGCCGATTACGTAGAAATTTGTTCTGATGTTGATGGTGTCTATTCCGGTGACCCTCGGCGTGTAGCCGGTGCGAAACGAATTGAACAAATGAGCTATGAGCATATGCAGACCCTCGCCGATGCTGGTGCAAAAGTCCTCAATGCCGAAGCGGTGGAATGGGCGCGTAGAAACGGTATCGAAATTCGATGTGCATCGACTCATGGACCTCAAGAGCCCGGTACGCGTGTGCGTCGAACGGATGGTCTGGATCATCCTCGTGTGATCGGAGTGACAAAGCATCCAGGCCTGGTTTACTTAGGACCCACGGACTCAGGCATTCAAGCGCCTGATAGTCTTGAAAATATTCTTGTTGCTCATGGTGCTTCGAACGCGGTTGTTTGGCGTTTTGCGGACACCTGGGCAGCGCTTGTACCACGTCAAAATATTCACGGTATTGATGCGTTTAAGGGTGCCATCTCAAACTTATCCGGGATCCTGATTCGAGAGGATTTAACCCTGGTCAGCATCATCGGTCGATCTTTGACCGCACCACCCGCGATTTTACCTGCTGCCCGTGACATTCTCTCTCAGCACAAGATTGAAATTCATGGCCAAGCTTTGGAACCAAATCAGGTCGGATTTCTTGTGGATGCAACGAAAGCAGATCTGGCCGTATCGGTCTTGCATGATGCCGTCATCGGGTCGGTCAATTAATCCATGAACAGGAAGTTTGGGAATCTTAATTTTACGAGGAATACTCTCCCTATCCAGAGGTGTTGCTCGTGACCATGAACCGACGAAAAGCTATCACAATTTCGGCAGCAGCCAGTGCTGGCTTTGTGTTGCCAGCCAGAAGCTGGTCCATCGGACTCGATTCTCAGGTTGGCATTACCGTACTCGACCGCGGTAATTCTCGTGAATTAAGGCCGCGATGCGTTGAACAATTGATGTGGGAAGTCTCAAAACGGACCAGTATCAATGTGCGTGAAGAACCGATTTATTTGAAACTGACCGATGAGTCCTTGTTTCGGAATCCCTTTCTGGTCTGGTTTGGACGGGGCGAGATTACGCCCCTTACCGAGATGGAACGTCGGCGTTTGTCGCTCTTTCTGAGAGGGGGCGGGACCCTTTTGATCAGCGATGTCTCACCCCTTGGAGATGAGGCCTTCGATACCTCTATACGAACTGAGATGACGCGTTTATGGGCCGACCGAGATTGGATGAGATTGAGCAATGATCACACTGTGTACAGAACGTTCTACCTTCTGGAGAAACCAAAGGGCCGGGTTGCTCGTTCCGACCATTTAGAAGGGGTCATTTTTGACGATAGAAGCCCGGTTATTTATGAACGCAATGACCTATTTGGCGCCTTTGGGCGAGAACGTTTTGGTGCATGGTCCATGCCTGTTTTTCCGGGTGGTGAGAGACAGAGAGAAATGGCGTTTCGCACCGGTCTGAATCTCGTGATGTACGCAACTTGTCTGAACTATAAGCGCGACCAAGTTCACGTCACTGAGATTCTCCGTCGTCGTAACTGGCGCGTACAGCCATCAAAAACGATTCGATAACGATGCTCAGAGATCTCTTCGATTCAGAGGGTCAGTTCAACAGTGCTCATTGGGTTGTTTTGTCGGATTGGTCAGGATGGACTTGGACGGCCATTGGCCTCTTGGTCTGTATTCTGATCGGATTCAGTTGGCGTAATACCGAGCATCTCAACCGCATTCGACGCCTGACGCTCCTAGGCTGCCGAACGGCCACCCTGATTGTCGTCACCTTTATTTTCATACAGCCTGGTATTCGATTAGAGCATCGCAATGTTGTTCGTAACCATGTCGCTGTGCTTATCGACCAATCTAGAAGCATGTTACTGCCCGGTGCGTCATCAGGGTCTCGAATGGACCAATTGAAAACCTATTTGAAGACCAATTTACCCGTCTTCGAATCCTGGAAGTCAGATCATCAGATAGATTATTTTACATTCGGCCGTTACGTGAAGGCAGTCGACGACCTAAATTCCATTCAGGCATTGGGCGAAATGACCGATTTGGCAGCGGCCCTGGAGGATGTCCAGAGTCGCTATACGACAGGCGATCTCGCCGCCGTCATTATTTTGAGTGACGGGACTGATACAACAAAGCTCAAAGATATCAGCGAGCCAGGATTGATGCCCAACCGTGTCCAAGCGCTCATCAAGGCACTTAATGCGCCAATTCATACGGTGTTCATAGGGCCCGATAAAGTGGCGCCTGATCTAGCCATCCAAGACGTGTCCTACGATGAATTCGCGTTTGTCAGAAATGCTGTGACCATCGATGCAAAGGTCTCCGTTTTCGGATACGAGCAATTGCGGATACCCGTGACCATGACGAGAAACGGGAAGGAATTAGGTCGACAGGTCTTGGATGTGGTCCCTGGTAAACAAAACTATGAATTTTCCTTTGAGTTTGTCCCCGATGAGACCGGTAAGTCATCATTTACTTTTGAGGTTGGGGCGGCGCCCGGTGAGCAGATCGTGATCAACAACCGACGAGAATTTGTCATTCGAGTGATTCGAGATAAAATCCGTGTCTTACAGGTTGTCGGTCGGCCAAGTTGGGACGAACGATTCTTACGCAAGCTGCTTAAAAAGAACCCCAACGTTGACCTAATAAGCTTCTTCATTCTGCGCACCTCATCCAGTCTACAAGTTGCGCGACGCGACGAAATGTCACTTATTCCCTTTCCAACCCAGGAATTGTTTGAGCAGCAGCTCGGTAGTTTTGATCTCATCATCTTTCAGAACTTCACCTATCGTGGCTACCAAATGCGTCGGTATTTGCCACTGATTAAGCGCTATGTTCAAAATGGCGGTGGCTTTGTCATGATCGGGGGCGATATCAGCTTTTCCAACGGGGGTTACGCGGGTACCCCCATCGCTGAGTTTTTGCCGGTTACGCTCCGCGGAATACAGCCGGGTGGGGGCGATAAAGGAGACTATCGACCGAGCTTGACGTCCGCCGGCCAGTTCCACCCCATTACAAATTTGAAACTCTCTAGGGAGGAGAATCAGGCGGCCTGGCAAGACTTGCCCAAGCTATCGGGTTTAAATCAGGTGGCTGGCCTGGCCCCTGATTCGACTGTATTACTCGAACATCCTACAGCGCGTATTGGAGCCAAGAAGAGCCCTGTTGTTGCCGTTCGTAACTTTGGAAAAGGGCGGGTGTTGAGCGTCCTGACTGATTCGACATGGCGTTGGGATTTTGAGTCCTTCGGACTTGGGGCAGACAACCGGAATTATTATAAGTTTTGGGGCAATGCGATTCGATGGCTAATTCGAGACCCCGACTTGAAAACCATTCGAGTCACCACAGGAAAAGATCGGTATGCGGTTGGTGATCAAGTCTCTGTCACAGTGCGCCTACAGGCTGATGATTATCGGCCGGCCATCGATCAGGCTGTTCGGGTTGAGGTTGCCCAGCGCGCCCGGGAGCCATCCGTCAAAGATTCGATGATTGTCCGCCAAGGTAAGACGGATGATCGAGGGCTATACACCTTTTCGGTGCCCATAAAAAAAGATGGCGTGTGGACCGTTATCGCCCGTGCAGGTGATGACCAGGAACTCGTTGACCGAGATGTTTTTGTGGTCACATCAGAACCCATTGAATTAGCGACTACGAAAACAAATCCGCAGCTATTGAAAGCGGTCTCGTCCCTTGGTCAAGGACGGTTCCTTAACGGCGATGAGAGTCTGACAGGTGCAGACCTAAAGGAACCCTTGTTGCTACAGGTCAATCGGAGAAAAGACGTGCCGATTTGGTCGAGCGCTTGGCTCCTTCTTCTTGCAATCATCCTGCCGTCTACGGAATGGTTCTTGCGCCGCCGGTGGGGACTCCTGTAAGGCTTTTAACATCGTTTCCATACAAGGATCGAATTTCCATGGACACAGATTCGCTTGAGAAAATTGCCAGCGCTTTGTTGCGTAGCTACGACCTTGATCAAGCTGAGAGACCCCGACTTCCAGCTCGGCAAGTGGTCGTTGAAACACTGGACAAGATTCGACGCATCTTGTTTCCCGGTTATTATGCCGAAGAACGCTTGCCGCCAGAGAGCCGAGCGTATTACGTCGGCACGTGGCTTAGTGAATTAGAAACTTGCCTGGCACATTTGATCGGTAAGTCGATGGCTCACGCGGGCCCGAAATCGGACCTGGCTGACCGCTCCGGTGCAGTCGCTCTTGGTTTTTTGCGGCAATTACCCTTGCTTCGCGAACAGTTGAGATTCGATGCAGAGGCCGCGCTTGCTGGAGACCCGGCCGCAAACAGCGTTGAAGAGGTTATTTTGACCTACCCCGGCTTTGAGGCCATCACAGTTCATCGAATCGCCCATTGGCTTTGGAAGCAAGATGTCCCCTTTCTGCCTCGAATCATGGCCGAGCATGCCCATACTCAAACGGGCATTGACATCCATCCCGGCGCACAAATCGGAGAGAGTTTCTTCATAGACCATGGCACGGGCGTGGTCATCGGTGAGACCACCAATATTGGAAACTGGGTCAAGATTTATCAAGGCGTGACTTTGGGTGCTCTTTCCGTTGAACGAAGTCAGGCTGGCACAAAGAGGCACCCGACTCTTGAAGACGGCGTTGTCATTTACGCTGGTGCAACTGTTTTAGGCGGTAAGACTGTCATCGGTCGGGATGCTGTCATCGGTGGTAATGTCTGGTTGACCGGCTCTGTAGAACCCGGGACAACCGTGCTTGAAAGCCCACCTGATTTAGACTTTCGAAGTGGCAATCTATCCAACTCCCGTTCGGAGGACGCAGGATGAAAGCTGCGCTGATCACCGCCATCGTCATCGTCTTGGGTTTCGCGTATTATTTGTTTTCGACGACTTCGGAAAAGAGGTCGACTCGATCAAGCCATATTCCAACGGAGCTGGTGAATGAGACGGTGACCACATTCGAGAGGCGCATCGCGCAAGACAAGGTCCGGGCGGCTGGACCTGAAAACAAAGCACAACCGTCTGAAGATAGACCTGAGGGCGATGTTGAACAGACTCAGGACGATCCCGAGTCGCAGGGCCCATTCGAGGTGAGTCTCGGACAGCATACGGTTCATTTTCGGAATCACCCAGGGTTTGCCATGAAACTTCGCTTGGGTGTTGTTGTCGAGAATAAAGCAACCAGGAAAGAGGTCCTTCTAAGTCGACGCAAACTCACACGAATGCTTTATTTTCTAGGGTCTAAACGACGCATAGCAGGGGTGCGTGGCGATGCCGGTCGCGACCGCTTAATTAGAGACTTATCCATTCGTTTCGCAAATGTGATTCGGTCTGGTCAAATCGAGTCCGTTCAAATAGACGATTATGAGATAATCGAGGTCCCCAAAGTCGACATCGAATAACCGGTGCGGTCATCATAGGGGGGGTGGGTCGGACAGGCGTATCCTTGATTCTGCCCCACAGAACCTGCGTTTAATAACGCAAACTAGTTCATTCTCACTTTAGATAAACATGATTTCAGTGTAGTAAATCCCATGCGAATATTTTGGATCATCTCTATCGTTGCCGGCCTGGCTCTGCTGTTTGCATCTCAGATCACAAAGACCCCTGATGGAGAGAAAAAGCATGAACGTTTGGTCAAAAAGGTTGAGCCATCAACCCCGCTAGCCCCGCCTGCACCACCGCCTCCTCCACCCGATCCATTGAGGCCTCAACCCGACCTGCCAGAAAAAAAGCGCATGACGGTTTTCATCAAAGGCGAAGAGCGACTTGTCGAGCGGCGGGCTGCTATCGAGGCGGGTTTTATCGAGATCGAATTAGGCGATGATTGGACGCCGGTTATTTTTGAAGAAAGAAACGGTCCAGACGGACGATTTCAGTTCAATCGATACCGAAAAACCTTTCTTGACCTTGCCGATGATCGAACAGACGGCAATGGGCGTCCTCTCAAACGCAAAGAGCGCAATTACCTTGAGGTCTTTGGCATTCCTCCAAGCATGAAAATCGTCCGAGATCGATTCTTGAAGGATGATCAGAGTACCTGTTTGAAAAACATCGACTATGACCTCATCTCAAGCTTGGACAATCTGACCTATCGGCGCGAGAGAAAAGAGAATCGTCATCTGGGTCAAATGAGACGATATCGGAAGCAATTCAAAAAGCTGATGAAAAAAGCCAAGGTCGATTCACTCATCGACTTTAAACCTAAAACCAAGGAACTCAAACGCAAGCGCAAGAAACTTTTGGCACATCAAAAGGAGATGCGTGTTCTTGCAGAGATTGAAAAGCGACTTGGTTGTGATGGCCACATGCACAGGCGCTACAGGCACAAGGCGGGTCGATTAGATCGAGGCTTGAGAAACGCCGTACGACGCTTTCAGAGAAAACATAAGATTTACGAGCGTACGCGTCTCGCGAAAAAAACCATGAAGATGATAGGGATGACACCCGCTCAGACCAACTATTCAGCCTTAGTTCGAGTTCTCCAAGAGCGTTTGATCAGCGCGACGGGTATCTTAGAAGACGGGTCTGTTCAAGATAAAATGCCGAAGTCGTCGACGTTCGTTGGGTCTGATGGCCAGGCGCGCCCTGTTCGAAATTTAGTCCAAGAGTTTACAGACACGCTCTTGACTCAATTGTCTCTAGAGACGCCTAAAAAGGCGATTGAATTTTTCAAGTCCCGTGGCAGCGATCGATTCCAGTCCTACAAAGTGGGCGTTAAATTCCCTCCTTTGCCGGAATATTATGGGCCCCAAATGGATCTGAAACTGGTGGTTGACAGGGGGACTATTTGGTACGAAATCCCCTTTACTGAATCTGGGCGAACGCGTTACCAGCGCCGGAAGAAAATGCCCCGCATGACGCTGTATACGCGTTATAAGGAACAGTCCATTCCATTGATTAACTGGCCGACAACCATCGGGGGCTGGAGAGAAGAACTTGGTCCAGACGGATACGTTTACTTAAAGTACAAGAATTCAGACGTTGGTGACCGTGTGATTCGCAAAATTGTGGCTGGTCCAACATGGATTCCACCAAAGACAGAGCCACTCAGTGCGCTGGTTAAACGTCGACGGGTCAATGGGATGACTCAGAACGCCGTAAATTATGATGCCATGGGTCCGGGTTATTTATCCGCATACGGTCTCGTTGCAGGGTATTTCGTGATTCCGGGCAAAAACGGTCGACCTGATAGAGATCTGATGATTCGCGCTCATGGGTCGTCCAATTACATGTCTATACTCAGTGAATCAAAGTATTCTCACGGATGTCATCGCCTGATGAATCATCATGCGGTTAGGCTCTATGGTTTTATGCTCCAGCATCGGCATCACACCGTTGATGGTGATCAGCCCATCTCATTTAAAAGACAGTTTTTGTACAACGAAGAAGTCTATCGAATTCATGTTCCATCTCGGGGCTTCCGCTACACGATGGATCCGCCCGTGCCAGTGACGGTTTTGCGAGGTCAGGTTTACGGTAAGCAAAGACGACGGGTTGAAGGTCTGGTGAAAATTCCTGGCAAACGTTACCCCAGCAGTGCCGACGAAATTGACGAGGACGAAGATCGACCCGATGGTCAGAAAAAGGACGGGCCATCCTCGACCGAGTCGGGTACGCCAATCAAGATTGGAACGCCATCTAAAGTGGCTGAAATCAAAAAAGAAACGGCCGGTAAAAAGGATGAAAAGCCTACTGAAACACCCGTGCCTAAGAACAAGCCAGCTAAAGGACCATCTGAGAAATGAGGTATTTATTCATTTTTATGATTGCGATCTGTGTGTGTTTGCAAGTCAGTGCTCAAGGGCCTAAAAAGGGCAAAAAGTCAGCAAAGACGCCTGCCTCAGCCGCGATGCCAGCGAAACGCGTTACGGTGAACTTTGCGACCTCGCCCTCGGCGACCGAAGCCGTTGTAAATTTTGGTAAGAAAACCCTTGGTGTCGTTCCTTTTTCCCATACCTTCGATTACGATTCGGGCCCCGTCGACGTCACGTTTCGAGCGCCCGGCTATTACCCAGTGAACACGCGGGTCTTTACGACTAAAAGTTATCTGGTCAAGGTTCGAATGACCCCACTGGATGCTGGACAAGACTTGCTTGGTTACAAAGAAAAACTGCCTGATGATGCGGGCGTTCCACCTGAAGAACAACCGAGCGCTCCAACGCCGAATACGCATTAACCAGCGCCACGCCGTCTCGGCAAGTCGATGCCGCAAACCCTGAGTGCTTTGAGGGATGGACCGCCTAAACCCAACGTTTTTATTTCAGAGACTTTAAATGCGCGAACCTCATCGAAATTGGCGCAGATGGGCTTTCCTTCGCAAGGATACGTAGAGATATCCCATATTTGATGGGTAAATCCATGTCGTACAGTCTGACATGCGTCTTGTGGATTGAGATTCAAGGTCTCTAGAGCGTCATGGGTATCACCTTGGACCATAGGCAGGCTCCATAGACCTCCCAAGAGGCCCTTTTCCGGCCGCCGGACAAGCCAAATTGAGTCGTCCTCCGCTGTCGACAGACCGGCCACCATCTGAATGACAGGGCGTTTTTTCTTTGGGACTCGAATGGGAAGAGTCTCAGGATCAATTTCTTGTCTCGCACGACACATATCCATGAGCGGACAGAGCAGGCATTTCGGTTTCTTCGGTGTACAGACCGTGGCCCCGAGTTCCATCATGGCTTGATTGAAGTCTCCCGCCCTTTCATGATCGAGCAGTGCGTCTGCTAGAGTCCAGAACTGGTCCTTTACGGTCGCGAGCTTTGGGTTTTTATCGATGCGTTCAAGACGGGAGAGAACTCGAATTACATTTCCATCGAGAACAGCCATAGGTTCGCCAAAGGCGATGGATTGAACGGCAGCGCAGGTATATCGACCGACACCGGCCAGCGCCCTAAATTTCTCTGGGTCGTTTGGCACTCGACCGCCGTGGAGATCGACGACCTGATTGGCCGCTTTGTGAAGGTTTCTCGCGCGTGCATAGTAGCCCAGCCCGGCCCAATACCCCATGAGTTCGTCCAACGATGATTCGGCGAGAGATTGGGGTGATGGGTAACGCTCAATGAAGCGGTTAAAATATCCAATCACTGAATCGACTCGAGTTTGCTGAAGCATGATCTCAGAGACCCAAACCCACCACGGTAAGGGATTGCGTCGCCAGGGCATGTCTCGATTGCTTCGGTCGTACCATTTCAGCAATGAACGGCTCATTTTAATGGGGTCGAGTTGCGTCTTCGTAGATAGGCTCAATGGGTTTCCCCACCACAAAAGGGACAGGTGCGCGCTTTATGCAGCCTCGCTCTACAGAGATGGTCGCCGCAGATTCGGTAGCGCACCAGTCTCTGGTATAGGCGACCCCCCACGAGGCCTGCGGCAGCAATCAACATCGCGAACACTGAATCAACGTAATAGTATTTGGTCAAAAAGATGGCGCTACATACCCCTAGAATCAGCCCGGAGACAAGAGCGGAGTTGGTCGGCTGGACTCGTATTGCTGGGATCTGCTTACCTTGATTCCAATGTAGCTTCAGGTCTACATCATGCAGCGCGGCTCGGTTAACCAAAGCTCTTAAGAATCCGACATGACGTCGTTGCGGGAGCCACCAAGCGACGACATGTTCGAAAAAAACGGCCCATCCCAGCCCACTTCGTTGCCCGAGATGAGTACACAGGGCGTGGGGGAGGAACTGTTCGACAGCATTGCGTAACAATTCAATCGCTTCGGCTGGCTCGTCTTGACTAAATTCAAAACTCCCATCCGGCTTGATGCGAAATTTTGAGTCAGATATCCATGGCATTAAGGTGTCTAAAGCAGAATCAATAGCCTCAAGACTATCCGGTCCTAAAACGACTTCGAGGGATTCCATCGACAGACTCTGGTTCAATTTGCATTACTCCGTCATAATCCAGGATGACATCAACATGAACACATGTTCTCTAATCACTTAATGACTATGTGCACGAGACGTTGGAGTAGCAATGCAGGTGGGTCCATTTCAAGTTACATATTGTACAAATGTTCATCCCGGACAGACCTTAGATGAATTATTTCATGTGCTTGAGCATGATGTGCCGACTGTTAAAAAACAATTGACCGCGGGGTCTTTTGGGACGGGCCTGCGAATTGGGCATCCTGTTGTTCGTGAAATCAATCAGAATCCTCAATCGCTCAGGCGCTTAATCGACGTCTGTCATGCTCATCAGTACGATGTCTTTACCGTCAATGGATTTCCGTACGGTAATTTTGATGAGGGTGTGGTGAAGGAATCTGTCTATCAACCAGATTGGCGGACGGTCGAGAGGCTTGACTATACGGTTGCTCTGGCGAAAGTGCTGGCCGCTCTTCCTGGGCCAACCGAACGAACGATTAGCACGGTCGCAGGCGGATTTGGTCCGGAAACGAAGACCGAAGACGACCGACGATTAATGGCAAAAAATATGGCAGCCGCGGCGACAGCTCTAGAGAGACTTGGAGACGAGACGGGTATCCATATTCGATTGTGTCTTGAGCCTGAACCGTGGACGACCATGGAGACGACGGCCGATGTCCTCTCATTTTGGTCCAACTATCTTTCTGAATCGAGTACCAATCAGTCATATCTCGGGCTCTGTTACGACTGTTGCCATCAGGCGCTTCACTTTGAAGATGTAGGCTCATCTATCGAGACCATCGAAGCCCACGGAATCACAATCGGTAAAATTCAAGTCAGCAGTGCTCTGCATTTAGACCGGCCCCATGACTTAGCTGCTCGGCATAAGCTGCTGGACTTTGCCGAGGCCCGATTTTTACACCAGGTGATTGCCAAGACCGACGATGGACTTCTCAAGTGCCTCGATTTACCCGCACTGAGGACGCCTTCACAAGATTGGCTGACCGCCGAGGCCTGGCGTTGCCATTTCCACATACCAATTTGGTGGGCAGGCTCAGAGTTCATCAAGACAACACACGCCGATTGGAGATGTGCAGTGGCTGCGGCGCGCAAGTTACAATCGCCGCCTCATCTTGAGATTGAGACCTATACCTGGGATGTCATTCCAGACGCAGAACGAGCGGGGATGGCAGGGGGAGACTTAAGTGCATCGATCGTTGCCGAATATACATCCCTTATTGAAGAAATTGAGAGAGGCCACTAAGTCATGCGTCCAATACTGTACCTCGTTTTTGTTCTCTCACTGGTTTTCCTCATCAATTTGAAAGACAGGCCACGTCCCGTTGATCGAATCAAAGTGGATGAAACGCCGACGGAATCGGTGGAGACGACAGCGCAAATGACAGCCTTATTCGTGCGCGCAGGTCAACTCTACACCGGCGATAAAGACGGGCGCCTTAGGGTCCTTAGCCTATCCGATGGGCACCTGGTCGCAGACTGGTATGCGCATCCCGTGGGCCTGCGACAGGTGTTCTTTTTCGATGACAAATTAATCTCTGTTGGGCGTGGAGGCAGTGTTGCAACATGGTTGCCCAATGGAGAGTTGATCAAGCGCCGCCGTCTGGTTGGACATCATCTAAACGACGCGGTTTTGATTGCAGATGATGACATGGTTGTTGCTGCTGACCGCGGTGTGGTAGCCAGAATAGGACTCGGCCAAAGATGGCGAACCAATGGCATTCATGGGCGGGCGACCTTTGGACTTGCTTTATCGCCCGATGGTGAGCAAATCGTCAGCGTTGGCACCGATGGTATGGCTCGTATTTGGTCCGTTGAACGTGGACAAGTGCTCAGAGAATGGGCGGCTCATAAAGGCTGGGTGACCAGTGTAGTTTGGGATAAAAAAGGCCTTTGGACCCTGGGTGTAGATGCTGCACTCACGCGCTGGGATCCACTCACAGGCCGTTCGCTTAGAACCATTAATACTGTTGCTGATAAACCCAATAAATTACTCGCAAATGACGCTTACTTTGTCGTCATTGGATCGGACCACCGTGTCATCGTATTCCAGCGAGACGACCTAGACAGCATCACCACATTAGATCTAAGCCAGCGGCCCTTTAGTTCAGCAACGCTCTCTGAGAAATCACTCTGGTTGGGTTATCGGACGGGCGGGATCTCTTCTTGGGACGTGACGAATGGTCGCGAGGGCGCTACATTGCCCACCAAGTTCTAGGGGGGGGAATCGATATGAATTTAAGTGACCACATCACGAAAGACGGCGGGACACTTGAGACTGTTGCGTCTTATCTCAATGGTTTGAGTGGCGACGCACGAGTCGCGGAGGCGCGTACATTGACGCCGGCCGCGCAGCGAACATTGTGGACTCTAACAGCCGATACAAAACTATCCCTTGATGATTTTGTACCACAGCAGTCAAGTCCACTGGCATCGGTCAGACATTATGGCCGCAATACACTGCCTGTGTTTAAACTCTTCGAGAAACGGTTTTGTAGACCACCTCTAGATTCAGATTCTAAAGGCCTCTGGGGGTATAATGAGGGTTCGACTCGCGCAGCTGTCGGACCAGGGTACTTCGTCTGCCGCTACACCGATGGCGATCCACGGGGTTCTGTGGTCATTGATTACACCCTAACGCCGGGCGGGAAGAGTGCTGATTGGCCCGAAATCTCATCCAATAAGAAGGGTTTGTCTCGGTTTGTTTACTTCGGTATGCAAGACTTTATGCGACAGGTCAGTGACCATGTAACGATTGGGCGTGCCTATGTTAAGGGCAAAGAAACAAACAACTTTTTTGTGTTATGTCGCGAATCCTGAGCCGTTTAGGTCGGCGGTATCAAAATGACGGACGGCGTCCTATCTGAGCCACTTCATTCCACCGACCAAATCACCAGTATTCTCCGGTATTGGTTGGCCTCAGTGCGGCTCGAGGAAGCCCTTACTGTCCGGCCCAAAGCCAGTCGTACGGCACCAAATGCTCGGCTCAACTTACAGGATCCGCACGGCCGACAATCCTATTTTAAAGTGCCTTTGACAGAAACCGGTTTGGAGCTGGCGATTCAAGGCGATGCTGAGCGCTTAACGGTCGATATTCGCGGCGAACGCGTTCCGTATACTGAGCAATGGTTAAGACGAATCTATCGCAGACAGACGAACCGATGGGCAACACTGCAGACGCAGCTCGGTGGCTGGATCGGATGGCCTACCGTTTACTATCCTCATAATCAGGAGTTAGCGACACTCTTTAGAATGCGAATCCATCTTGAGTGGTTAGACGAGTCAGGCGGTGTATTTGAACCTCCAGATTACCGCCAACGCAAAAGCCAAAACTTTCCACCTCCGCCGACTAAAATTAAACTGTCGTCAATCTCCGACGTCGATTCGGACCTACTACCCTATTCTCTTGACGACCGATTGATGACCCACGCTCTCGGCGTAGCCGACGAAGAGCTTGCTGATTTACATGATATTTTGAGGCAATCTGATGATTTGACTGCACTGGATATGGTGGCGACGGTCACCGATTTGTTGATGTCCGATGGCGACTGGGTTCCGACAGTGTCGCGAGCCGCTTTGGATGGTGATGTCTTGGTCTCCAATCTTGTGGGTGCTGTGCGGAGTCGACTTTCAGGGGCGGCTCGTCGACCGGCTGTCTATCCAGTGATCTTAGTGTATGACTCCGGTCAAATTCAAACCACTCATCACCTACAGCGGGATCTGTCGACAGCCATGGACGTCTATCGGACGACGCGTCTGATCAATGAGAAAACGCCGCTACGCCAGTACATGGATACGGTCCCTTCGATTTTATCCCGACGCACTATGTATGGCCAGTTCACGTCGGTTCCGATGACCAATGGCCAACGCCGGGTTGCAGAGGCCTTCCAAGGATCGACCTTGGTGTCTGTACAAGGTCCGCCAGGGACGGGAAAGACTCGACTTATCCTTGATTTGGCGGCTGCACATCTCGTGCAGCGAATGTATGGATTGGCAACCAATGGCGTGATGGACTCGTCTCTGCTGGTGATCACAAGCACAAATAATCGAGCTGTCGATACGGTATTTGAGCAGTTCACCGATGCCCCAATTCCCCTTGGACTTCGGGCTGGAAGCCAGGTGGTGACGGCCAATCGAAGTGCCACGAGTCTTTTAAGAACCTTGGACTGGCTTGATAGCCAACCCGGTCTCGATACGGACACTGCGGCTGATGTTCTCGAGCAGCATCTAGTCAAATTTAAAGTCATGTTCGATGAATTGATGGTCGTTGAGAAAGAGCGTTCAGACCGTATTGAGACCATCGAAAAACGAAGAAAAATTGAGAGTAGAATCCAGGAACTCGAGCAGCTGAAGACCAGCCGAAAAGTAAACTGGACCGAGGACCAAATCAGTGAATTTATGGTCGTCGAACGGCCGCTCGCTCGACTCGCAACCCGACTGAGTGGGCTTTTCAATAGATTGGCTGATGGCTCGAAACAGGTGGACGATGCGCGCGTGTTCTATGAGGAGACGCGCCGGCGATTCCAAAAGCGAATTATCGACGGCCTTGCCGGCGAGTTTACCTTCGAATTCCCGGACCCTCCCGAGGACCTAACCGACTCTGAACTCAGTTTCTCAGATGCTTGGCTGGAACGAGTCGAAGATGCCCAAGACCGCCTTGACGCCCTTCGTTTTACGGTCAAAACAGCCATCCAGAATTACAGAGCTCTCGATGAGTTGGTTCGCTTGCGGAGAGATCTTGATTTATTAGGCGAACAAGACCCATCAGAGATACCCCAAGACGCTGAATTAGCACTTCGACATATGAGGCTTTATCAATGGGCCCAGATGACTCGAATCGCTTGGGTGAACGCGCATAGAAAAGATGTCAGTCGCGCCCTGCGGTCCATCGCTGAAGCTGCGGTCTCTCAAAGGTCATTGAGAAAGTTCTATTCCGATGATCTCGCGACCGGCCGCTGGTTAAGACAATTGTTCCCAGTCGTCGGCTCTACCTTGCTCTCAATGGGCAATGTGTTTTCCTCGAAAGCGGCGCAGTTCGAAAGAATGGTCATCGATGAAGGTGGTCAGTGTCATCCAGCTTATGCGGTTTCCGCACTTCTGCGCTGTGAACAGGCCCTGATCATCGGTGATGTTCATCAGCTCGAACCTGTGGTTCAACTCACCGAGGATGATGAAGAGCGGGTTCGGCGAGCGATTCGCTTTACTGAATCAACTCAGTTCCTAGAGCCGTATAGAATCGGAGCGACCCATCCAAATTCAGCTCAGCGTCTCGCAGATCGCAGTATGAGTGATCGACCGAGTTTGCATCAGCACTTTCGATGCCAGCCAGACATCATCAAAATCAGTGATCTGCTTTGCCATTACCAGCTTGATGTGCAGACGCCAGCAGTCCCGGCAGCCCCGATCATGGACATACCCCATAGGGTGGCGCTGATCCCCGTCTATGGGCAGCAAGAACGTCAGCGTGGAAGTTGGTACAACCTGGCCGAAATTGATCATGTGGAACAACTCTTAAATCGCTTTGAATCGGTGGGGATCCCCTGGCGAGACATTGCCATCATTACGCCCTATGTCGGTCAGTTAGACCGACTTCGAGATAGGCTTAGGCAGCGTAAAATACCGTGGGCAGGTGACTACGAGCAGGATGACCAAAGGACGCTTGAACAGGGTATTGTGATTGGAACAGTCCATCGCTTTCAGGGTGGTGAGCGACGCTATGTCATCTTTACGACTGTTGTGACCAATGAACGGTCACTGCATTTTCTCAATGAGCGGGTCAATCTGGTCAATGTTGCAATTTCGAGAGCCCGTGAACAATTCATCACCATCGGACATGATCGCATTCTATCGAAGGGTCGGGTGACCGGCATTTTAATCCAAGAGTCCGCTCGAGTCGGTTGATTTCCCGTAACTGTGTCGCGTCTCAAAGACAGTTTGCACCAATGGGATCATCATCAATTTACCGACAGATCATTGGAATAATGATTGCTGCTCTATTCGACTGACCTCGCAAGATGAATCGTCGTTCTTGGCTGAGTTAACACGATCGCTGACCGCGCTGAATTCGATGAATTCATCTGGAACGGGTTGGCACAGATTGAGAAGCTTTTTTTGCGTCGACTTTGGGTCAAGCCACGCCGCGTAGTGGTCAGGATGTAAGATGACGGGCATCCGATCATGAATGTGGCGAATACATGGACCTGCTGCCGTCGTTAAAATCGAGAATGTTTCCAGATACTCTGTCCCTCGAACCCAACGACTCCAAATGCCCGCCATAGCATAGACCTCGTGTCCAGAGACTTTCACCAAATGTGGAATTTTCTCTCCTTCTTTTTTCTCCCACTCATAAAATCCACTGGCCGGTACCAGACACCGTTGGGTCTGAAAACTGGCCCTAAAGCTCGGTTTCTCATGCACAGTTTCGCTTCGAGCGTTGATCATCGGTGCGTTTGCTTTTGGTGAGTCTGCCCAGGGGGCAACCAGTCCCCACTGAAGTGGGTCTATGGACCGAATATTTGACCAGCCTCGTATCACTGGGACCCTCTGACTTGGCGCAATATTGTATCTTGGACTGAAGTCCATGGACGATGGTGTCGAAAACAAGTCGATAAGCTCATCGATCGGCACGGACAATTGGTAACGACCACACATTCTTAAGGCTCCAGACCAATAACAACGATCATCAGCAGGGACTCATTTTGACCATTGATGAGGGGCGCAGTTTGTCATAAATATGATGAAAAGTAACTGCAATGGATAGCGGTGGATGGCCATAATTATTAGAATTCTACTCGTCGGGCTCGTACTGACACTTCTCGTTCTTATCTTTCAGAAAATTCGCGGCCCAAAAGCCCTTCGAGTTCCGAAGGCATGGCGGCGGCTTTCCAAGCGTCACGATGACCTGAGTCAGGCGCTTCGATTAAGGACTGCAATCCTCCGCATTCTTCTAAAGACCAATAAAAAAGTCGACGGACCTGTATCCGACGAGGTCGATGGAATTATCGAAGCGATGGTCCTGCTAGCGACCACTCGAGAGCGGCAAGGTGTTTATAATCAAACGGATGAATTAGCTCAGAGTGCTCTCGATGAATTGAAGAATGTCTACGAACGTTTGCTCAATAACAGCACCATTGAAGACAAAAACCGAATGGACTTGGTTCGCGAAAATTTGAAGAAAAAAACCGACGAATTGAAATCAAACTCAGGCGAGAACACCACCGACTAAATCGACGGTGAGCAATATAAAATCTGGTGGCTTAGATTCGGGCCGTCGGTTATTTCTACTTTTCCATCAAAACGCGTTGATCATCAAACCCAGCCAGTGCAAGGTACGCCCGTCGATTGAACTATCGAGGGGCGAGGCTCGTGACACTTTCATCTTCTTTACGAACAGATATTACGACAACGATTCGAATGCTCGCAGTCGATGCGATCGAAAAAGCCAAGTCAGGTCATCCTGGCGCACCGATGGGGCTCGCTGATATTGCGTTTCTCGTTTGGGATGAGTACCTCAGATTTGACCCCGCGGCGCCGCAATGGCAGGGACGAGATCGTTTCGTTTTGTCTTGTGGACACGCATCGATGCTCCAATATGCTCTGCTTCATCTCTGGGGATATGATGTCTCGATGGATGATATCAAAGCGTTTCGACAGTGGGATTCGATCACGCCAGGACATCCAGAAGTGGGTATGACGCCGGGCGTCGAGGTGACTACGGGTCCCCTGGGCCAAGGTGTCGCAAACTCTGTCGGGATGGCTTTAGCCGCCAAAATGTTATCGGCACGTGTTGCCGTCGATTCTGACTCTTTCAACCCGATGAGTCAGCGTGTTTTTGCTCTTTGTTCAGACGGCGATCTCATGGAAGGTGTTTCCTATGAGGCGGCCTCGATGGCAGGCCACTGGCAATTGGACAATCTAGTTTGGCTCTATGACGATAATAAGATCACCATCGATGGGTCAGTTGAATTAGCCTTTAGTGAAGATGTTTCAAAGCGCTTTGAAGCAATGGGGTGGTTTGTACAGAGTGTCGATGGGCATGATGCTGATTCAATCCGAGAAAAACTCGATACAGCCGTCTCCAAGACCGGCGCTCCAAGTTTAATTATTTGTCGAACACATATCGGTCTGGGTAGTCCGAATAAGGTCGATTCGTCCAAGTCTCATGGGTCTCCTCTCGGCACCGATGAGGTGGCGTTGACTCGACAGGGATTTAACTGGCCATCTACCGAGTTTTACGTGCCTGATGATGTGGGTGCGTATTTTCAGCAAGCGGTGACCAGAAAAAAGAATCAGCATGTACAATGGCAGGCGGATTTTGCTCGCTGGCGAGACGATAATCCAGCGCAGGCGAAGACCTACGATGCTCATTGGTCTGGCGAATTAGCAGAGGATTTCTGGGCCGAATTGGTCGAAGCCGCACCGGCTGCTGGTGCAACCAGAAAGACGTCTCAATCCGTTTTGAATAGAGCGGTTGACATGTTGCCCACTTTGGTTGGTGGCTCGGCCGATTTGACCGGGTCAAATGGCTCCTCGATACCCGATTCAGCCATCGTTGGCTCACCGACATATTCGGGGCAAGACTTCAGCTATGCCGGTCGCATGATGCATTACGGCATTCGAGAGCATGCCATGGGGTCCGTCGCAAACGGCATGCTGCTTCATGGTGGATTTAGACCCTTTACGGCAACCTTTCTCATCTTCAGCGATTATATGAGGCCAAGCATTCGATTGGCCTCTCTCAGTCACCTGCCGAACATCTTTATCTTTACTCACGACAGTGTGTTTTTGGGAGAAGATGGTCCAACGCATCAGCCAATTGAGCATCATTGGGCGCTTAGAATGATTCCAAACCTGACCTATTTCAGGCCTGCTGACGGTGTTGAAGTGGCTATGTCATGGGCATGGACGATGAACAGCTCAAAGACGCCAGCAGCTCTTGGATTAACGCGACAAGGCTTGCCAGCAATCCAGCGTGGTGAAAATTTCGATCCAAAGCAGGTGTGGCGTGGGGGTTATGTGGTCAGCGATATCAACGATGCTGATGTTACCCTCGTCGGGACAGGATCCGAGCTTCATCTCTGTGTGGACGCAGCGGCCATTCTAGCCTCAGACGGGATACGGGCCCGAGTCGTTTCTATGCCGAGTGTTGACTTATTCGAAGAGCAAACAGCCGATTATGTTGAATCGGTTTTGCCGACTCATATTCCTGTCGTCACAGTTGAGGCTGGCGTAACCGGACCTTGGCGTGCATATACAGGTCGAAATGGACTTGCCATCGGTATAGATCGATTCGGCGCATCAGCTCCAGCTGGAATTCTAGCCGAAAAGTTCGGTTTGACGGGACCCCAGGTGGCTCATTCTGTCAGGGCATCACTTCAAGGCTCGCGCTGAAATTCAATCAGCTCGAGANGTTGACTGCTTAGGGTACNGGGCATTTCAGAAACCGTGTTTGCCTCATCTTCATTTCTGTAGANNTAGCTCGCGGACCGGTCACTCAATTTGGGTGACTCAAACCCNCTACTTTNGNGCTTGAAAACCCAAGTNTTTTTNCGACCAACGGCTTTCNTACTGTCAATTCCNCTTGTTTAAACGGAAAGGGTTGACTCGCGCCCTGGCCTGCGTAGTCTTCGCTTGATGGGAAAGAAAAAGAANAAACGGAATCAACGTCGNAACAAGTNGACGGCTCGTCNTCAAAAANCACAGGTGTCGGCGGGTGGCAAGCAACCTGTTTTGGACTCTGAAAAACTGGACGTGAACTCGGCCGATGTTCAGCTACAGCCCTTTGTCGCCGGACCCAGGTTTTCAGTTTTGATGGCCGCGTACAATCGGGCTGACCTAATTCACGTTGCCATCGACAGTGTTCTGGCCCAGGACTTTCAAGATTACGAATTGGTCATCGTTGACGATGGCTCAACAGACGACACACCGAATGTTGCCGGTGGTTATACAGATTCACGAATTCGCTACATCAGAAAACCCAAAAATGAAGGCCGATCTCCCACACGGAATCGGGCGATTTCCGAGGCCCGAGGTGAGTTTGTCCTTTGGATGGCCGACGATGACTTACTGAGCCCCGGTCTGTTGACCTTGTACGATGGGATTTTGCGTGAAGAGCCTCACATCGATGTGATCTATGGCAAGCTGCAATTGTTTGATCACGACTCTGGAAAAGATCTGAATCTCTTCACACCTAATGATTGGACAGGTCGTGACGCTGACGTTGTTGGTGCCAAACTCTATGGGTCTTGTGTTCCTGACGGTGGGACCGCAACCAGACGGCGAATCTATCAACATGTGGGTCCGGGACCCTACGATGATGAATTTGTTCGCGCACAAGATTACGAGTTGTGGACTCGAATTGTGGGTCAGGCCCGCTTTCGATTTGTCGATGAAGTGGTTTATCGATACCGAAAACATTCCGGGGGGACATCTTGGGGTGAATTCATTGACTTGACCCTCGATTCTAAGATCATTCGACGACATTTAAATCGACACCCAATCAAACGCCTATTTTCGTCTCTGGATTGGCGCCAGGATGGGCTGGCTCTAAACCAATCGTACTTGAGAATCGCGAAAAATTTACAGATGTACGGGGATCATCTGAATGCCATTCGATTCTTAGACGCCATTATCGGCCATGAATCGTGGCCTGAAGCGATGTTACATAGAGGCCAATCGTATATGGCTATGGGTGATTTGGACCGCGCTGACACCCTGATCAGAGAGTTACCAAAGACCTGCGGCATAGCTCACGGCGTCCAAACAGAGCTCTCGGACATGCTGCAGACGTTGACAGGGTTTATAGATGCCTGCACCGATTGGTTTAGCGCTGGTCAATTAGACGACGTTGTGCGCCAGGCGGCAGCCTTCGATAACCGATATTTTCAGACCTACCACACCATGTATTTGCGAGGGCAAGCTCATGAGCGTGCGGGCAACGCGGAGGTGGCTCTGCATTGTTATTGTTTAGCTGGACGACTCAATCCATCGGATGCTGAGACAGAGGCGAGAGTCCAACGGCTTCATGAGACCCTTGGACAGACGCCGAAGACCGATCTGACGTCGATGCGGCGCCGTCTCAATGAACGCCTGTATGCCATTCCAGCCCGATCCCGAATCAATGAAAACGAGTCCAAGCTGGTTCATGTGATTGCCCAAGGCGTGTCAGGAAACGCCCTCGAACAAGCACTTAAATCCGCGTGTAATCAGAGTTACGGCCATATCAAAATTCATCTTTTTGGTGCCGAGACAGCCATCACAGATGCTCGGATTATCAAAAGGGCTGACTCTGAATCTCCAATGGAATTTGTTCAGACGCTTGAAGATGACTATATCGCCTGGATTGATGATACGACAATTTGGTCGAAGACCCATCTCAGCCACGGGATTAACGCACTTGGTGACGGGTTCGAGACGGCGGCCATGTGTGGCTTGCGAACACAGAGTACAGAGTCCCAGGGCGACGCACTCGAACTGTATACTCAGGCCCATTATGATCCGGCCATTTGTTTCGGCCGTAATCAGCTGCCCTTGACCCATTTTGTACACCACAGAATAGCAGGTTCCGATGGGGGACTAGACGTCCGACAGACCGCTGACGACCAATGGGACCTTGCCCTTCAGCTGATCATGTCTGAAAAAACCCGCTTTGTCGCCGCGCCGACAGTGACACAACTGGCTGACCGGGACCCAGAGTTCATGATTGACTCAGCTTCGACAGGCCCCGATTTACTTAGGTTCTTTCAACCCTATATCAGCCAAACCGGTTTTAATGTACGGGCAAGAACGGCTCAGAATTCACTTTTAACGCCACTTGGATTTCGTGTATCACGACAAGGCCGAACCTCCATAATTGTCTATGGAGGGCGTTCATTAGACGGCGTCCAAGACGCTGTGATGCATTTGAGAGACAAGACCCTCGTGCCCCATGAATTCGTCATCATGGTTGACCCACCGAGTTTTCAGGTTGCTGAAGAAATCAATCAATGGGCTCATGATTTTGACGATGTGCGTGTGTGTGAATTTCGGACTTGGACTGGTCTTGCAAAACAGATTAACGATGGCTTGGCACGGGCCAATGGTGAATTCGTTGCCATCTTACACGTGACGACACGGGTTCCAGATGCTTGGCTCGGTCGATTACAAGGCTGGATGAAAGATGAGCGCTCAACGGTCTTAGTCGCAAATCGGGGCGAGGGGGCATCCATTGATTGGACAAACTTCAATGAGAGTCGCCCCGCAGATCTGCTCACCGGTCATTGTTTGTTGATTCCAAGACAAGCAATCGAACGGGTCGGGGGCCTCGATGTCACTCTGGGCGCACGCGGTTTTGAATGGGTTGATTATCAGCGTCGCTTGTCATTGGCAGGGTTTGATATCCGTGTTGTCGACGACTTGATCGTAACATCGGAATGCGCCCAACCAAGCGGCGGTGACATCGACCAGCGCCGTTTTGATGGTCGCTGGCTGGGACCCTATTTGGATACCTACGACCGCGACTTACATTTCCAAAAGTTTGGTTCAGAGGAAGGTTTCAGGCCCGATTCTCGTCCCGTCATGGTCGAGGAGGCTGGCGAAACCAATCTCTTGGTGATGCCACCCTGGAGTGATCATGACGCGCTCGTTGAGTTTCTATCTCGATGCTCAAAGAGCGAAAGGCCCATGACAGTGTGGTTGCGTTGCCAGCCCGGTACGGCCAATGAGAGGTCCAACTCGCTGAGTAAAATCATGAACACCGTGTCCGTCAGCGACTCCGACCAGGTCAGCATCTTATTGGTCGATGCCAATTTAGCGCCCGAACGTGAAGCGGGGCTGTATCGTGCAGCTGATGCCGTTTTTGTCGACGACACTTGGCCCGGCATCAATGATGTGATTCGGCGCTCATATGATTGTCGACGTCAACTTCTTCGCGGATATTCGGAATTGGAGGCATGGCTAGCAAGCGATGCATAGATTTGATGTCAACGTGCTGATCGTCGATAATTACGATTCGTTCACATTTAACTTATTTCAATATTTCTCTGAGCTGTGCGTCAGACCACCCCGTGTCGTCACCAACGATTATCCATATGAGCAGCTCGATTTAGATAGATTCGATGCAATCGTCATCTCCCCAGGTCCAGGGTCCCCCGATAAGGTGGGTGATTTCGGTATATGCGGTCGTCTGATTAAGACTGCAAACTGTCCCATTTTGGGTGTCTGCCTCGGACATCAAGGCATTGCACATGTTTTTGGGGGCACGGTCTCAAGTGCGATAGAGCCGATGCACGGCAGACCAAGCACCGTTTGCCATTACGGAGATGTTTTATTTACCGATATACCCGAGTCTTTTAACGTCATTCGCTATCACTCGCTGATCGTATCCAACCTACCGGACTCGCTCATGGCCATCGCTCATGTCGGCACAGAGCTGATGGCGCTTCGCCACCGGACTAGACCGATTTGGGGTGTGCAATTTCACCCTGAATCCATCGGCACAGATTATGGCAAGGTTCTACTGTCTAACTTCTTGAGTATAGTTCCGACTGTTGTGGACCACACAATTGACATCAGACGTACTCAATCTGAGAGACCTGATTTTTCAGCAACGAGTGATATCAAAAAATATCGGCTTCGATTTGAGCCTCTTCTGAAGGTCGCGAATCCTGAGTCTGTGTTCGATTCTCTTTATGGGGAGAGCGAACATGCCTTTTGGCTCGATAGCACTCGAGTCGATTCAAAGATGTCTAGATTTAGCTATATGGGCGGGTTTAACAGATCCGAGGGAACTGTCCTTAGATACAGCGTTGATGACTCTACCCTACACATCATGGACGCTGGACAAGAGCGCGTTATTTCCGGTTCTTTTTTCGATTCTATATCGCAATTTATAAGCCGGTTTGAATTAATTGACACCGATGCGCCATTCGATTTCAGAGGTGGTCTAATCGGTTATATGGGCTACGAAATCAAAGCACAAACGGGAGGTGATGGACCATATTCTGCGTCCACGGATGATTCACTTTTCCTATTCATTGAGCGGTTTATCGTCTTTGATCACCTGGAGAGAACTGCATATATCTGTGCTTTAGAGACTGCTGACAATAGAGAGTCGATTGAACTCTGGTTTGAAAAATGTCGTGCTCTAAAAGCGCAAATCAATCAAGGTCAGCCGTCGGTTGATGTCCATGTCGGCCATTTTAAACCGGCTCAACCGAGACCTGACTATTTGTCCAATATCGAGACAGCGCTCGATTACATCAGATCTGGAGAGAGTTACGAAATTTGCTTAACCACTCAGTTCACGGGTCTGCCAGTCGACAACCCGCTGGCCTTGTATCGTCAGCTGAGACAGGCCCACGACGTGCCATTCGGTGCATTTTTCAAAAGCGGCACGTTGGCGATTGCATCCGCGTCCCCGGAGCGGTTTTTGAAAATATCTGCCCATGGTCATTTGGAAGCAAAGCCCATCAAAGGAACAGCTGCACGATCCGAGGATAACCGACTCGACCTTGACTCAGCTCGTCAATTGGCTGAGTCCGAGAAGGAGCGGGCTGAGAACTTGATGATCGTTGATTTACTCCGAAATGACCTTGGCCGCGTATCTGAGATCGGTTCGGTAACCGTAGACCGCTTAATGAATATCGAGTCGTATGCTGTCCACCAATTAGTCAGCACAATTTCTAGCCAACTGAAACCAAGCCTCAATGCCCTAGATGCGCTGAAGTCATGCTTTCCGGGTGGGTCAATGACAGGCGCGCCGAAACTGAGGACATTGGAGATTATTGACCGTCTTGAAGGACAGGCACGAGGTGTCTATTCAGGTTGTCTCGGGTATCTTTCTTTAGATGGTGGGGCTGACTTCAATATCGTCATTCGGTCGCTGGTCATGACCCCTGAATCGACAACTTTAGGTGTTGGCGGTGCAATCGTCTATCTCTCGGAACCAGAGGCGGAATGGCGCGAAGCATTACTGAAGGCGCGTTCTGTCTTAGACCCTTTAAATGGGGTCCTTGTCGATTAGACTTAGGGGCTTTGCTGCGCTGAGACAGCATCGACTCGTCGGCCAATTACGAGCAGAACGAGTGTAAGTACGACGGCACCAGCCACGTATGCACCAACGAGGTTGATTCCAGCGACGACACCGAAGTACCCCAGAGAGCCTGCCGCCACCATGGTGACCATCGCGTAGGGAATTTGCGTGCGTACATGTTCAATATGAGGACAGCCTGTTGCTGTTGACGATAAAATTGTCGTGTCGGATATAGGTGAGCAATGATCGCCCCAAATCGCGCCGTCCAAGACCGCAGCTAAACACGCGAAGACGACCAGGCTCTCTCCAGAGATGGTGGCGGATAAGGGCGCGGCAATTGGAAGGACCAGTGCCATGGTGGCCCATGATGAACCCGTCGAGAATGCGACCAAACCAGATAAGATGAAAATGATCAGCGGGAGTACAGTCGGCGAAAAGGAATCGCCGACCAATGCGACGAGGGTCATACCCGTTCCGAGGTCATCGCATACAGTCTTTATGGCCCAGGCCAAGATGAGAATGGCCGCCGCCTCAGAAAGCGTCTGCATGCCGCTCAAATAGGCTCTAAGAGATTCCTTGAATGTCAAAAGACGTTGAGCCAGAGCTAAGGTAAAGGCAATCAAGCTGCCGACAAGGGCAGCACCGATGAGAATTGTTTGGATGTGTTCTGATGCAGCTTCAAATGTTTTTTGCCAGCCACCCAGTGTGGACAGATCATTAGAGGCATCCTGTTGCCCGATATAAATAATGCACATGAGGATTGTCAAAAGGACTGAGCCGATGGGAATAATGGCGTTGTAGGCGCGATACGGAATCCCGTCCTTGGCAAGAGAAAACGATTTGTCAGAAGCCATATTTTCTTCGACTGAGCCCAGCGGTCCGCCCTGTCGTGTGCGCGTTTCGGCACGGAGCATGGGCCCAAAATCTCGACCGGTCCAAGCATTCAAAATCACGAATAAAATGGCTAGAATACAGTAAAACCTAAAGGGCAATACGGCGAAGAAAAGCTCATATCCCGTCCCCGGCATTCCACTTACATTGGACAGACTGCCCAGGAGGTCATCGAATAATCCGACTTCATATCCAATCCAGGTTGAGATAATGGCAATTCCAGCGACGGGCGCGCTCGTCGAATCGACGATGTAAGCTAACTTTTCTCGGCTGATCCTGTGTTTGTCCGTGAGTGATCGAGCGGTCGTTCCGACGACGACGGTATTTGCATAATCATCAAAAAAGATGGCAGTCCCCATTGCACATGTCACACCTTGGGCACTTCTTGGTCCGCGAGCAAAGACGGACAGAGCATCGACAAGGCCTTTGGTACCGCCCATGCGATTGACGACCGCGACCAGGCCAACCAGGGCGAGAGTAAAGCCAAGTATTTGCAAATTAAATGAGTCGGAGACAACAGCCCCTAAATAGCCGCCAGACTCGATTGCAGTAATCCCGATGATCGATAAGAGGCCTCCAACGAGTCCCTTGAACTCGATCCATAAGGTGACAGCGATGCCGGCATTCATCACCACGGCCCCGCCGAGAACGGCCATGAGCAGTGCGAGGACGATCTTCTTCAACGAAATAGCGATCATGAGAGCGATCAGCGGCGGGAGTAGAGATTTCCAGTCCCCGAGGCGCTGATTTTGATGATACGTCTGACCGCGCCATGTGAGTTGGCCATTGATGTAACCCTCAGTCTTTTTGACTTGAAGATGAAGGTTTTTACCTGTGTCCTGACGCTTAAATTGGGCTTTGATTTTGGATCCTGACTTGATTCTCGTTGACCAAACAAGGGTCCCAATTTCATTTTTAGAGCTGATTTGAGTAAGCGAGTTGTCAAGGTCGACCGTCAGGCGAATAGGTGTTTTTGCGGGTACGCTGCCTTTTACGTTTGAGAGCAGTTTTCGAACGACTTTGTGGATTGTATGGTTGGAAACAGCATTTTCGTCGATGGGTAGAAAACTGATGCTCATGAGCGCGAGAGACCCCATCAAGAGGATCAGATATGAGCGATTTGTCTTCATTGAAGTGACGTACCATGGATTGACCAGGGTTGCATCAAGCCATCGCCATCCACCCGTTAAATTGGTGACCACCGATCGGGTAAATTTAGCTTCAAAGACGTCGAATGGTATATGCGCCCGTCCGGCGCCAGAATGATGGCATCAACACCTGGTAGCTTTTCAATTAACTGGAGCCCATCAACAGGACCGAGAACAAAAACAGCCGTTGCAATGGAATCCGCGAAAACGGCGTCATCAGCCAGAATGGTAACCGACACGGAACGTTCGGCGGGCATTCCGGTCTTCAAGTCGATGATGTGATGATATCGACGGGCGCCCAGCATAAAGAACCTTTCGTAGTCTCCACTGGTCACAATCGCGCGATCTTGGATCGGAAATTCCATCAGTAGCCCAGCTTGACGGGGATGCCTAATACCCACAGTCCATGGTCCATCAATCTTCTGGCCTGATGCATACAAGTCACCGCCGCCGTCAACGATGAAATTCTCAATGCCCTGATCTCTCAGCAAGGCTTTGACCCGGTCTATGGCGTAGCCTTTTGCGATGGCTCCGAGACCGAGGGCCATACCTGGCTCAGTTAGGTAGATGGTTCTGTCTTTCTTGGACACTCTAATTTTCTGATAGTCGACGGACTTCAAGCGCGTCAGTAACTCGCTTCGTTTTGGCAATTTTGGTTTGTCCAGTTTGAAAGACCACAATCCTCTTAGACTGGCCCAGCTCGGATCGAAAGCGCCCTTTGACATGCGGCTGACAGTCAATGCGCTTGAGACAACAGCCACGGTCTCAGCAGACACTTTTGTGACCAATCGTCCAGCATTTCTATTGACGAGACTAATCTCCGAATCGGGCAGCCATTCGCTCATCAGCGACTCGATTCGAGCCACTTCAGCAAATGCCTGGCCCATGATCTGTACAGATTGAGACTCTGGAATATCATCGCTAATAATAATGGTGAAAGCGGTGCCCATGAGATGGGCTTGCCGGCTGATTTTTGCCAGGCTCACTGAACTGAGCCCGAGCACAAGACTCAGTGCGATAAGACTCGACGCGGATGCGGCGTATTGGTTCATTCGATACACGGCGGGTTGTCTCTAGGCCGAGATTATTCGGTCTTCAAAAAATCCTTAAGCAGGTCACCGAATGACCCTAGACTGTTCGGACTCTCTTGAGTTTTTGCGTATTCTGCAAGGGCTTCTTGTTCATCATGTTCTTCAAGAGCTCGCCTCGATAGTCGGATACGACCCCGCTTTTGGTCTAGCTCTACAATCTTTGCTTCTAATTCCGTGCCGATAGGAAACAAGCGTCGATGGTCTGCGCCCCGCTGAGTGTTCATTTCTGCGTTTGGAATCACGCCTTGGACGTTTGGTTCGACCTCAATGAAAACACCGAAGCGTTCCACACGAACGACGGGACCTTTAATGATTTGTCCCTGCTTCACCGTGATTACGACGGGTTTCCTTTTCTCTGCGACCTCAGGTGTGACCAGGCTAATCCGGCGTCGGTCTCGATCAATTTTCTCGATCACCACATCCACATCTTGACCAGCTTGTAAGACATCACTGGGATGGTTAAGTCGTTTTTCAGCCGAGATTGCAGAGACATGTAAAAGGCCTTCGACACCGGGTGCCAGAGTGACAAACGCGCCAAATGTCTCGAGGCTTGATACCAACCCACTGAGCGCTTTACCGCTTTCGTTCTCGTTGGCGAAGTCTGCCCACGGGTCCGCTTCCAAGCGTCGCATGCTTAAAGCCACCTGAGCCTTGTTAATATCGATCCGAATCACTTCAATATCGATGGCCTCTCCAACACTCAGTTTCTCATTTGGATGGTTGACACGTTGATGTGAGATTTCACTGACATGAACCATGCCCTCGATGGAGTCGCCCAAATCGACAAAGGCGCCGAAATCTCTAATTTCAGTCACTTTCCCCTGTAATCGATCGCCCACCTTAAGGCGTTCGCCCATGACACTCTGAGCTTCTTTTTTTCGATTTTCTAAAAGAAGTTTTCGTGAGACGACGATGCTTTTGCCTCCGTCGAATTCTGTGACCAAAAACTCGTATGTTTTGCCCACTTCTCGAGCGGGTTCGTCGATAAATCCAAAAGCCAGCTGAGACGCTGGACAAAAAGCGCGCGCCCCGTCAATGCGCACTTCATATCCCCCTTTATTGACACCAGTGATTTTGCCCTGAACGGGGGTTTGTGACTTCCAGGACGTCCCGAGCTTGGCGAGCGCTTGATTGGCTTGAGCTGCCTTGTAGCTCAGTTCGACGGCACCCTGTGCGCTGACAATGACCGCATTAACGGTATCTCCCTTCCTCACGAGCAGCTGGCCGGCCTGATCTTTCAATTCCGTCAGCCGGATGTAGCCTTCGCTTCTGGCCCCATAGTCTAGGAAGGCCACACTGTCGGTAATCTTCACGATGGAGCCAGTAACAATATCCCCTTTGCGATGAACGCGCGCCGAGAAACTTGTTTGCAGATCTTTGGATTGATTTTCACTGGTATTTGAATTTGTCATGATAATTCTAAGCGTGTTTGCAGGTCGTTGAAGTACATTAGAACGCTGCAATCATACGCTATAGACGACACAGTGTTCAAGATTTGCGAACCATGAGTTTCGAACTTCATCTTTTTGCTTGAACCCAAGAGCTGAGTCGCGACATCGGAAATATAAGGCCGCGTTTATTGAGCAATGAAAAACACAGTATTTCCATTGGTTTATGTTTTTTGAACCGAAAGTTGCTCAATGTCGCCCAAAAGGCTACAGTGTAGTCATTGAACATACATATGGTTTGAGGAGCAGTCATGGGCAAACTCGTCGAAAAGATCGCTAAACTCCAAAACTACGAGGAATTTGCGGACCTGAATTGGACGGGTTCCTTCGAAGATTATCTGAAGATTGTTCGAGAAAATCCGACGGTGACGCGGACATCATTCCAGCGTGTCTACGATATGGTTCTGTCCTACGGAAGTGAAACGTATTCCGATAACAAAAAGAAATTGATTCACTACAATTTCTTCGATGATCCCATGGGCGACGGGCGCGACTCTATATTCGGATTGGATATTCCACTCATGCGTTTGGTCAACGTTTTGAAGAGCGCCGCCATGGGCTACGGGACGGAGAAACGCGTTCTGTTGCTTCACGGCCCCGTTGGCAGTTCGAAGAGTACCATCGCTCGCTTGCTCAAAAAGGGATTGGAGGGCTACAGCCGAAGTAATGCAGGCGCTCTTTACACCTACGAGTGGAACTTACCCGAGGCGTTACTCCATATCACGGGTGGTGAAGATGTTTTTCGGTGTCCTATGAACGAGGAACCGCTCCGCTTGATTCCCGCAGCCTGGCGAGAGTCAGCATTCGCTGACCTTGGTCTTCATCAAGAAGACCGTCCCCTTAAAATTAAGGGTGATTTAAACCCTGCCTGTCGCCTGATCTTCCGTGAATTGATGAATCACTACAAGGGTGACTGGGCCAAAGTAATGGAGCATGTTCGGGTCAAACGCTTGGTCTTGAGTGAGAAAGACCGCGTCGGTATCGGAACGTTTCAGCCTAAGGATGAAAAGAACCAGGATTCGACAGAGCTGACTGGTGACATTAATTATAAGAAGATTGCCCTTTTTGGGTCGGATTCAGACCCACGAGCATTTAATTTTGATGGGGAATTTAATGTGGCCAATCGGGGCATCATTGAATTCATTGAAATTCTAAAGCTTGATGTGGCCTTTCTCTACGACCTTCTTGGCGCAACCCAGGAACATAAGATCAAGCCTAAGAAGTTTCCGCAGACCGATATTGATGAGGTGATCATCGGGCATACCAACGAAGCGGAATATCGAAAGCTTCTGAACAATGAGTTTATGGAAGCACTTAGAGATCGGACCATCAAGGTCGACATCCCGTATATCACTCGGCTTAAAGAAGAGCTTAAGATTTACAGGAAGGATTTTTCTCAGAGGCGTGTCGCTGGCAAACACATCGCGCCCCATACCCTCAACATGGCAGCGATGTGGGCTGTGCTCACCCGCTTAGAAGAGCCTAAAAAACATGATTTGAGTATGCTCCAAAAACTCAAATTATATGACGGGAAGACGCTGCCTGGCTTTACTCAGGATAACGTCAAAGAATTGCGAAAAGAGACCATTCGAGAAGGTATGGATGGCATCAGTCCTCGGTATGTACAGGACAAAATCAGCAATGCATTGGTCAGCCAGCGGAGCGAAAGCAGCATCAATCCATTCCTGGTTCTCAATGAGCTAGAGAGCGGTTTGAATCGGAATTCGCTCATCACCAATGAAGAGCTTCGAAAGCGGTACACTGAGTTGCTGGCGGTCGTTAAGCAAGAATACGAGGAGATCGTTAAAAACGAGGTGCAGCGTGCGATTTCGGCTGACGAACAGGCCATTAAGCGACTGGCATCGAACTACATAGACAATGTGAAGGCCTACACACAGAAAGAAAAAGTGAAGAACCCGTACACCGGACAAGATGAAGAGCCGGATGAGCGATTGATGCGGTCTATTGAATCCAAAATTGACATTCCAGAGTCTCGTAAAGATGACTTTAGGCGTGAGATCATGAACTACATTGGTGCACTCGCTGTCGAAGGTAAAACCTTCTCGTATGACACCAATGAGCGCTTGCACCGCGCCCTTGAGCAGAAGTTGTTTGAGGATCAGAAAGACACGATTAAACTGACCAGCTTGGTCAGTAACGCCATCGATAAAGAAACTCAGGAAAAGATTGCCGTCGTCAAAGAGCGCATGATTCGTGATTTTGGATACAATGAAGAATCGGCCACGGACGTTTTAAACTATGTTGCGTCTATCTTTGCGCGCGGGGATTCCCGCGAATAGCGATCAACGCGGTCGATGGACCGAAAGTAGAGGATGATTTATGCGAATCAGACAAGATCACAGCCGATTTCGACAAATCGTTCGTGGTAAGGTTCGCCAAAATCTCAGGCAGTACATCTCGTCTGGGGAATTGATTGGAAAGCAGGGCAAAGATCGAGTTTCGATTCCTGTTCCACAAATCGATATTCCTCGATTTCGATTCAATAGCCAGGATGGTGGCGGCGTTGGTCAAGGCGAAGGTGAACCAGGCGACAGTTTGGGTCCAGGTGATCAGGAACCTGGTGAAGGCGAGGCGGGCGAAGGCGAAGGGGAGAAGGCTTTAGAAGTCGACGTCACCCTCGATGAGCTGGCACAAATTCTTGGTGAAGAGCTGCAGTTACCCCGAATCGAACCCCGTGGTGAAAAAGCGGTTGTCACAGAACGAGATAAGTATACGGGCATTCGTCCCGTCGGACCCAACAGCTTAAGGAACTTCAAGCGAACCTACAAAGCGGCTTTAAAGCGGTCCATTGCCATGGGGCAATACAATGCAAAAAATCCAGTCATTTTGCCCATAAAAGACGATATGCGTTATCGCAGCTGGTCTACTGTAAAAAGTCCTCAATCCAATGCCGTGGTCATTTATATGATGGACGTATCCGGGTCGATGGGAGACGAGCAAAAAGAAATCGTTCGAATTGAGAGCTTCTGGATCAACACATGGCTGAAGAGCCAATATGAGGGCATTGAGACTCGCTATATTGTCCATGACGCGACGGCCCGAGAGGTGGACGAGCATACGTTTTTCCACACTCGCGAATCCGGTGGAACTATGATCAGCAGCGCCTATAGATTGGCCGCCCAGATCTTGGACGCTGACTACCCCAGCGCCGATTGGAATATTTATCCATTTCACTTTAGTGACGGTGATAATTGGTCCGTTGATGACACTCGCGCTTGCGTCCAGCTCCTAAAAGACGTTCTCATTCCGTCCTCTAATCAGTTTAGTTACGGTCAAGTTGAGAGTCCCTATGGTTCGGGACAATTCATTAAGGATCTGAAAGACAACTTCAAAGTCGGCGACGACGAGTGTGCGCTCGTTTGTTCGGAAATTAAAAATAAGGACGCAATTGTTGGGTCTATAAAAGAATTTCTGGGGACAGGCCGATGATCCAGTACCTCAAAGTGAGACCCCTACCTGATGTTCTTGAAGGCTGGCGGCAGAAGATAGAACGGATTGCATCGGGACTTGGGCTCGATTTTTTCGACACCAGGTTTGAGATGGTTTCTTACGATAAGATGAGTGAAATCGCATCTTATGGTGGCTTTCCAACACGGTACCCTCATTGGCGCTTCGGGATGGAGTATGAACGCCTGTCTAAGTCCCATACATATGGCTTGTCGAAGATTTACGAACTCGTCATTAATAACGACCCTTGCTACGCCTACCTGCTAGAGGGCAATGAGTTTGTCGATCAAAAGTTAGTGATGGCCCATGTCTATGGTCACGCCGATTTTTTCAAGCATAATTTTTGGTTCAGTCGCACGAACCGCAGAATGCTCGACACCATGGCCAATCATGCAACGCGGATTAGGCGGTATCAAGATTTGTATGGCGTCACAGTTGTCGAAGAGTTTATCGACGTCTGCTTATCCCTCGAGAATTTAATCGATTTACATTCGCCCTATCGACCTAAGAACACCGAGAAAGACGACCGACCGAAAGGGGATTTGCCCGATGAGTTAATCGGGGATGTTGACAGTCTACCAAGACTTCAAGCTAAGGAATACATGGACGAATACGTCAACCCCGAAAACTTTATGGAACAGCAGCGTAAAAAACAGAAAGATGAGACGGATAAACAAACAAAGTTTCCAGTCTCCGCTCAGCGAGACGTCATGCTCTTCCTCATGCAGGAGGCACCTCTGACTCGCTGGCAGCGCAATGTTCTCGGTATCGTGCGAGACGAGGCGTACTATTTCGCTCCCCAGGGGATGACCAAGATTCTAAACGAAGGTTGGGCGAGCTACTGGCACACGCATATGATGACCCGTACCGGTATTATGGAGGGGTCAGAAGTCATCGATTATGCGGACCGCCATAGTCGCTGTACGGTCATGCATAAGGGCCGTCTCAATCCGTACAAGCTTGGCATCGAATTGTTCAGACATATCGAAGAACGCTGGAATTTAGGGCGTTTCGGAAAAGACTATGAAGAGTGTTCGGATATGGCCGAACGGGCCAATTGGAATCGGCAGACCGGTTTAGGGCGTGAGAAGATATTTGAGGTAAGAAAACACCACAATGATATCACATTTTTAGATGAATATTTGACGCCGGAGTTTTGTGCTGAGCATAAGCTTTTCACCTTTGGGCACAATGCAAGAGCCAACGAGTGGCAGATTGCATCTCGAGAGTTCAAAGAGGTCAAAACCAAACTATTAACTCAATTGACGAACATGGGCCAGCCGGTGATTGAAGTTGATGATGCAAACTTCAATAATCGGTCTGAATTACTGCTCACGCACCGACATGATGGTGTTGATCTTGATGTATCGTATGGACAGGCAACTCTCCAGAATCTATACCGACTTTGGAAGAGACCCGTTCACATCGCAACCAGCAAAGGCGACCGTCCGACGCTTCTATCATTTGATGGCAAAGACCATTCCGAAGCCGAATTTGATCAATCAGCTTAGTCGTCATTTATCAAACTTAGATGATCCTACATTGCGTCCGTACAAACGTCGCGTTATGGTTGGTCATCGCAGACGTAAGACCTTGACCTACGCATCACAGTATTTAACGAGCCGATGAGCCGCACGAACCGTTCAGAGATAAAATCGCGGATACCGCGAGTCGTGACAAACCAACCGAGTTTTCGACTCGTTGGACATGGGTTGTCAGATGTTGGCTGTCGCCGCGAGGTCAATGAAGACTCATATCTCATCCTACCCAAAAATAACTTATGGATCGTTGCGGACGGCATGGGTGGTCATGCTGGCGGACAATACGCGAGTACAATGACGGTGGAAACAGTGGGCAAAGCTTTGCTGCGTCGACTACTTGAGGCAGAAGGCACCCGTCGAGACGGTGGGTCCTCAATCAAGATGGCCGAACTCATATCCGAGACCATAAGAGAGACATGTGCTGCAGTTTACGACCGTGCCGTACTCCGGCCCGAGCTCCGAGGCATGGGTAGCACAGTGACTGCAATGCTGGCCTATGACGATATGGCTTGGTTTGGCCATGTCGGTGACAGCCGAGCATACCTATTGCGCGATGGTCAGATTCATCAAATCACCGAAGACCATTCACTCGTTCAAGAGCAGGTCTCAGCTGGACTCATCACGCCCGAGCAAGCGAAGCACTCGATGATTCGTAATATCATCACTCGCAGTATAGGGTTCGAACGCGACGTACGTGTGGATGTTGCCGCTGTTCCTATGAAAAGGGGCGATCAGTTCTTGCTTTGCTCGGATGGTTTGACGGGTCACGTAGAAGATGGAGAAATCTACGAGATCGTTCGGGAGCACCCACGTAAAAACGTATCCTCTCGTCTAATCGAGTTAGCCAATTCTCGAGGCGGCGAAGACAATAGCACGGTGATCTTGACCACCGTCATTTCAAAGAGAAATAAGAGCCGGGGCCACAAACGTCGGAACCGGCCGGGTTGATGGTCATGGATACTACGTTGACACTCTGTGTTTTCGTGAGACCCGAAGGACACTTTGAACTGAGTACTCTGGCTTTCGTAAGTCGTTTGGTCGATGAGGTGATTATCGCGTTTGCCGACGGTCGAAATGCGCCTGATTCCCCGCGTCTATCAGCCAATATGCGTCTTCTCAACTTGACCTGGGAAGATGATTTTTCCAAAGCCCGGAACAGGCTTTTAGCCGAAGTGAAATCCGATTCATTGTTCCTGCTCGAGTACAATGAACGGTTACAGCCAGACCAGTTGAAGACCATTCGGCGATTGGCCCAAGACCCATCGCTGACATCAGAGATCCATTGCTTTAGAATCGACGTGGTGTCAGCTGATGGTTCAGTGCTCGAGTCTACATATGAACCAAGATTATGGCACACCGAGACCCAGGCTCAGTTCAGTGGTCGAATTTACGAACGCTTAGAAACGTCTTCTCAACCACGCTTCAAATATCATGATGATCCCATCATCAAACAGGATTTTGAACATCGAACGGATGAACAGGAACAGGTCATTGGTCAGCGAAATATTGATTTGTTGGAGATGCAATATATCGACACGCCTGCCGATTGCCATACGCGATATTGCATCGGTTTGACCTATATGATGCGAGGTGAATTTGAACTGGGTCTGGAGTTCTTCAGCCAACTCATAAACGAATTCAAAGACAGCGATTTTTCCCGCAGTGCAATGGTGTTCAGCGTGGAGTGCTTACGTAAGTTGGGCCGTCCCCAAGACGCATTTGAAAAAGGCCTGGACTGGGTTCAAAGCTGCCCCGATTATGGTGAACTTTGGTTCTTCATTGGTCGTGCTGCGCTCGAAAGTAATCAGCGAATCAAAGCGCATGCTGCTTTTAAGAAGGCTGGTCAAATCCCCCAGATTTGCACGCCCGACCTCTATCGTGATCCTGCGGTTCACGACTATCGGGCAGACATCGGTTGCGTCCAAGCATTGGCCAGCCTCCGGCGGGCGGATGAGGCAGAGAGCTTACTCGCTGATGTTCGAACACGTGTCCCCGAGGGCGATCTCGCTGACTTAGATCATGACTTTATCGATATTTGGCTTCAGTTAAATCAGCCAAAGCGTGCTTTCAATGTTGTTGAAGCTTGGATAGAAAAATCGCCGGAGTGGGCGAGTACTGCGCTTCTTGGCATCGTGGAATACTGTTTTAATTCACAGGGGCCGACCCAAGCCTATTTGATGTATCAGGGGTCAATTGCTGCATATGAAAGTCTTCTGCAGTTTCTACCGGTGGTTATTGTCGGTGCAGCGCTTTCCGATATGGTTGATGACCATGACTCTCATTTTAATCACCTGCAGCTCTGCGTTCAGCTTGGCAGCACTGAGCGAGAGCATTATCGCACTTTAATTCGACTTTTAGTTGAGCGCGGTGAGTTGGATAGGGCCAGTGAGATCACCGAGCTTGAAGCAAAACTCATGACAGAAAAAGACGCGTGAAGGTTCTGGTCTCTCGGATTTGCGCCGAGGTGGTCAAGATCGTTGAGGTCTTGGCTGGATCCAAGCCGAAGTTGACCCTGTGGCGAACACGGTGTCTTGTATGGGCCGGTCACTACTTGGATGCAATCATCTATGCGGCGCCGAGGCTTGGCCAGACTCGGGACGATGCTCGGCTGCACTATAGCGTAGGTCAGGCAGCGCTCAATCTTATGAAAAGGAACTATGCCCGTTCGAGGATGGCCTACGCAACGGCCCTTGACCCGGCCAACGTCCGCTATCGATTTGCTCTCGCTTACTGTGCGCAAATTTTAAATCAGTATGAGACCGCACAGCGCGAGTACCTTAATGTATTAAGACAAACGCCTCGTGACCTAAATGCACGCTTAAATCTTGCGTTACTGCGCAAAGCCATGGGGAAACATGAGCAAGCACTGACGGGTTTTAACGAGGTCTTAGATTCACGACCCAAGGAAATTAAAGCCCTTATTGGGGCTGCGATTTGCCATTATGAACTCGGCAGCCTTGACCAGGCCAAGCGCCTCGCCACGCGGTGCGCCAAGGTCGACGACACGTATGTTCGCGCACAGGTTATTTTGGGTCGAATTGCGCTGGCACAAGAGGACAGCGCAACAGCGCTCGTTCATTTTGAAGCGGCAAGAAAGATAGAACCAGAGGACGGTTATGTGCTCGCGTCCTTAGGCCGCCTCTATATGGCAGACAATCCGCCCCAAGCGCGTCATCTCTTAAGAGAGGCTCTGATCGTATCAAGACCGGATAGAAGCGCACACTTCGATCTTGGCCAATACTATGAAATCGTTCGGGATCTGGAGCGCGCTATCGCCGAGTATCAACTGTTTTCAAGGTTTCACACGGGCGGTCGGGCAAACTGGGCACGAAAACGGGTCATTCGGCTACGAGAAAAGATACTTGTTGGTACAGACAAACGTGAGTAATTTTCGTCATCCAGGCTATCACACTGTCTTCCTAAAAAAGGGTGGCCAACACACAGACGACTGCCTCGCGGTTGAAGAACCCATGGAAATTCGGGTCGATAGTCAATCTGTTGCCGTTGTATTGCGGACCCCAGAGGCGCATCCAGACATGGACCTTAATCTGGCCTTGGGCTTCTTGTTTACGGAGGGTGTTATCGATGACCTTGATGACATCACATCTGTGGGTCACTGCACTGACGGGAATAATCCGAACCGGCAAAACCTGGTTTTCGTTAATTTAGCATCGGGTAGTTTAGCAGCCAAAAAACGTTTAGAGAACGCGATTCGGCTTCACTATGTAAGCTCGAGCTGTGGTGTTTGTGGGAAGGCGTCAATCGATAAAGTTTTTCAAATGACCCAACCGCTGCCGACTCTCATGGAACTCGATGACTCATTTATCAGATCAATGCCCACCAAACTGCGCTCACGACAAACGAATTTCGAAATGACAGGCGGCGTCCATGGTGCAGCCATTTTCACTCAAGACGGGCAACTCAAAGCCTTTGCAGAAGACGTTGGTCGCCACAATGCTGTCGATAAGGTCATTGGTCGATGCTTAAGAACTCAAGCGTTTCCACTTGATGGACACGTCATGGTGGTGAGTAGTCGTGCGGGGTTTGAAATTGTACAGAAAGCCATCATGGCTCGAATTGGTGCCGTGATATCAGTAGGGGCTGCAAGTAGTATGGCCCATGATTTGGCTGTTCGAAGTCGCTTGGCTCTTTATTCATTTGTCCGAGATGATCGGTTTAATGACCATTCATCCCCTTAAGTGCCACAGCATGCCTTATTTAGGACAATGAACGACTCAAGCGTGCGATTTCATCGAGAGTAAACGTCTCGCCTCGTCGCTGGCCATCAAGATCTGTCTCTGACAGGAGGGAATTGACGTCAGCACAGATTGATTTCAATGCTTTTCGAACCATCTTTCGTCTCTGGCCGAATAAGGCTCGAACGACCGATTTAAATACTTTGGGATCACCTACATCGACGGCAGGCTCAGCCAAACTCTCCATAACGATGACACTGGAGTCTACTTTCGGAGCAGGGTGAAAGGCACGAGCTGGGACATCAAAAGCGTGGGACGCGACTGACCAGAGGGCACATTGTGCGGTCAGTGAGCTGCTGGCTCGGGTGCCCACAGTCGCAGTGAGACGTTGGGCAAACTCTGTTTGTAGCATGAAGCATGCCCTACGCCACTGACCCGGATTTTCGATCAACCCGAGAATAATTTTCGAGCTGAGATGGTAGGGTAGGTTTCCATAAATGATAGGCGCCTGTCCAAACTCGTCTTTAATGGATGACCAATTTACATCAAGGACGTTGCCCTCTCTGATTTCCACATGGTCTGCCCACCCTAATTCGGCTCGGGCAACAGGCACCAGATCTCGGTCATATTCCAATGCGATTAAGCGGCCTGTATGGGGGGCCAATGCGCGAGTCAGCGTTCCGCAGCCTGCACCAATCTCGAAAACGACATCATTTTCCAAGAGGCCGCCGGCCTGAACAATTCGCTGAGGAACCTCAGCTGATATGAGAAAGTTTTGTCCAAACTTTTTCTTAGTCCATAGCCCATGGGCCCGAAGAACAGCGCGAGGGTCATGAAAGTTCATTGGTCGAGTCGCCATGCACCGATGGCATTCAGGCGTCTGTCATCAGCGTGATGACCCTTGCCAGTTCGGCGTTTCGCATCATGATTTGCCGCACCCGCGATCATGGCCGCATTGTCAGTGCACCAGCGTGGAGGTGGCGCATGCATGTCGATGTCATACTCTGAGAGCGCCGATGACATGGTCTGTCTCAGAGCACCATTACAGGCGACTCCACCCGATAGAACAACGTCAGAAACCTGTGCAGAACGCGCCATTTTTACTGTTCTATGGACGAGTTGTTTAACAGCGGCGGCCTGGAAGCTCGCAAGCAGATCGAATTGGTCTTGACCACGTGGTATTTCATCGCTCTGTCCATATTTTTTAATGGCCGTCAAAACCGCTGTCTTAAGTCCGCTAAAGCTGAAGTCCAGCGCTCCATCTTTGAAAATCGGTACGGAAAACCGATAGGCTTTTGGATCGCCCTGTCGGGCCAAGCGCTCGATAATCGGGCCGCCCGGATATCCCAATCCAAGCATTCTAGATACTTTGTCGAACGCTTCGCCAGCCGCATCGTCGCGGGTGTTAGAGCGCTGTATCACATGACTCGGTGAATGAACTTCATAGAGGGCAGTGTGTCCGCCGCTCACAGCCAAAGCGATGTGGGGATATTTGGGTCCTTTAGGTCTCATTTCGCCTGGATTATGTAAAAATACAGCGTGCAGATGGCCCGCCAGATGATGGACTGGGATCAACGGTAAATTATGTGCATAAGCGAGGGACTTCGCCACCTGAAGTCCTACAAGTAAAGCGCCGACCAAACCGGGTCCTCGAGTGACGGCTATGGCATCGAGATCGGCCCATGTTAAGGCTGCTTTTTCGAGGGCTTCCTCAACGACCGGGATGATATCGACCACATGATTTCTGCTGGCGAGTTCGGGTACAACGCCACCGTACTTCTTATGAATATCGATTTGTGTTGCAACAGGATCACTCAAGACGAGGTGTCCATCTAAGACAATCGATGCAGCCGTTTCATCGCAGCTACTTTCGATGGCTAGAACGCATGCCATTATCAAACCCCCAATTGAGTTTATCGGCCCGTTTTAATTGGGCGCTGCTTTCATGCCCTTGATTACTTGTCTTAATTCAGATGAATACTTACCAGATGGCGCCAGCTTAAGGTACCGCTCATAGGCTTTAATCGCCTTCGCCTTCTGTCCGAGATCTTGTCTAGCATTACCCAGAATCAGGAAGATTTCTGAATTATTAGGCGCGATTCGAGCCGCCTTTTCTGCATACGTCAGCGCTGTTTTCAGTCGCCCTAACTCCAGCAGGGTCTTCGTGTAGCCGATCAGAGTGGGTCGAGAGTTTGGTGATAGGGCTAGGGCGGCTTCAAACTTCTTCGCCGCAGCGCTATATTTACGCTTATTGTGGAGTTTGACGGCCTCCAAAGTGAGTCCGTTCGCTTTTTTCTGCTTCGATGAGTCAGGTTCAGTCGGTGGCACTTTTTCAGATGCTTTTTTCTCCAAGTCTGCCGGCTTCTTGCTCTCTTTTGCTGAGGGTTTCTCTGCCACTGGTGCCTTTGCCGCGTCGGGGACTGCAGCGACCCCTGCATCTACGACTTTTTGAACGGGTTCAAAAATCACGCCGCCATCCGGTTCTGATGGGATCCCCCAGCCGGCATCTATAGCCGCGATAGGTCCTGTTACCGCAACCGTTTTCAGCTTGTCTTTCACCCAGTTTGCATTGAGGCTGTTTCTCGGGATGGTAAGCGGCTCAACCGTGTCTCGTAAGAAAGCAAAAGCGCATCCGCCCACGACGATCAAAACCGCAAAGAGAATGGCTAAGCGCGGTACCCCTGTCGCCTCTTCGGCTTCATCTTCATCGAAATCATCCGTAAACCCATCGTCTTGGGGTGGTGTCGATGTTGGGCTGAAGCCTAGGTCCGATGTAAAGAATGAGTCCTCATCGTCCTCCGAGAGGGTGGCCCCAGACTCAAACTCTGGAAATACGTCTTCTGCAGGCTCACTATTCAAGCCATACTGGGCGCCAGATAGAGGATCATTCGCTGGAGGAGAAGACGCCTCTGTCACGTGTTTTGAGCCTTGAGATGACGTCTCTAACAGCTGGGCCCCAAATGCTGAAGGACCAGTGTCGATCGCAGCTGGATGGATTTTTGGTGCATCATCTGTCAGCAGGCTGTTTTCGACTTCTGGTATTGATTCATCAAATTGGTTGGCGACAGTCTCTGTGTCAGTGGCCGGCTCATTGGGCGCGGTTTGGTCGATTGTTGGCACTGGGTCTGGTTGATCTTGCGAGGGGTCTATGGAACGCCCAGGTTTTGCTTCTGGTACTTCGAGGGCGGCCTCAATTTTTGGCGCATCGGTTTCCGTTGTAACGTGGCGCTTAGATAGCCGGGCGGTCGGACCAGTGACGGTCGATGTTTGCATTTCACCAGACGCCGGTTGATCGACTGCCTGCTCGGGTTCAGGTGTAGACGCAATAGGTCGGCCGGTCAGGTCCTCTACGGATTGTAAAAGGGCATCCGCAACGCTTGGTTGAATCGAGGGCGGTGCTGATGTTTGGTACTCAGGAACCGGTTGATTGGTCTCCTCACGCTGGCCTTGTTCGGCGACTGCGATCAGGCCTTCGAAGTAGAGTTGACTGGTCGTCTCAAGCGCAACCAGATCGTCCATAGACGACATATAAATCGCGTTTCTAATGGTGCTAATACCATCGAATAAACGAATGAATTCGTTCACCTGTGAAGGCAACTCGTCAATTCGTTCGGCCAGTTCATTGTAATCAACTCTCAGTACTGAATCTAAGGACGGAAGTTGTTTCGAAATGTCGGACCAAGCTTCGACTTGTCCCATACCTTCATCGATTAATTCTGTCCCAGACTTGCCCACAGATGGTGGTCGCCTCGGGGGGGTGAAATCGATTTCAAAGCGCCCTTTATCCCATGTGAGCAGTCTGTATACGGCTGCGGGTCCCTGGAGGGCCCCGGTGCTGGCGTCTAATAGGACCCCATCTCTGAACCACAGAGACCCATGATCGGGGCCATGATCGGGGCCTCGCTTTATTTGGAGGGTGCCGCTCTTACGACCCATTTCCATCGCTTGTAAAAGATCGACAACGCCCATCTTTTCCAAATCACCAAAGTAGTGTTGCTGCTCCGAGGGACTTTTCAGCTGTTCCTGGGTTCGTCTTTCAAGAATGAGCGCCACTCTAGCCGCAAGTTCACGGGTATAAATCGGCCTAATTAGGTAATCGTCGGCTCCAGCTTCCAGGCCTTTGACCTTGGTCTCGATGCTGTTGTCTGCCGTCAAAAAGATAAAAGGAATCGACGCATGTTGGTTTGATTTTAGCCGCTGACAGAGCTCGATGCCCGAGAGATTGGGCATTCGAGTATCGCTGATGATGAGATCAGGATTTGCATTGTCTATCTTAGAGAGTGCGTCCGCACCATCTCTGGCCATAATCACCTGATAGCCAGACTTTCTAAGCGAGACTTCCATCACTCGGGAATGCTGAGTGTCTGAGTCTACCAATAGCAGAGTATGCTGTGCCATTTTGCTCCTGCTCACGCCGTTCAGTTCTTCACGCCGTGCATATCTTGCGTCCAGACGGGTCTGTTCGTAAAGAAAACCGAACACTTCGCTGCCATTTATTTAACAATAGGGACTGATGAAATGTGTACTGGTGTTAAACGATCTCGTCACCGCCGACGATTTTAAACATCTCATCAAATGCATTTTGGGCACGTTTTTCAAGTGCAGCACCCGTCAATTCAGGCATTTTTCCAGAACGGTCACCGTCGAAAAGTTCCTTCGGTATCTCGTGGAGGAAACGACTCGGTTTACGGTTTAAAATGCGGCCGTACTTTAATCGCGTCTTCGATCCCGTCAAGGTCAGCCGTCGCCGCGCGCGAGTCAACCCAACGTAAATGAGTCGCCGCTCTTCGGTGATATCGACCGGTGCTGTGGTTCCCGACGATGTGTCTGCTTGCCGAATGTGCGGCACAAACCCTTCCTCAAACCCAACCAAATAGACGTGATTGAATTCAAGACCTTTGGAGCTGTGTAAGGTCATTAAAGACACGACATCGTCGCTCTCCTCTTCTTCGTCCTTATTCCGATCTAAACTCAGCATCGAGAGATAATCTTCGAGCCCGCTTTCTGGATTTTGTTCTCGATAGCTTCCAAGTGCTGATGCCACTTCGTCTAGGTTATCCAACCTAATCATCAGTCGGCGTACATTTTTCTCGGTTCGACCAAACGCATTCCTAAAATCAATGGTTTCAATTAAGTCTCTACAAATGGTTCCAAAATCGGCATCGAGCTGTTTGAAACGGTCGCGAAAACCTTTCATGAGCCCATGAAAGCCCAATAACAATTCTCGCGTCGAATTCTTTAAATTTGGCACATCTGACGGTTTTTCGATCAAGCGAAAAAACGGGACGTCTCGCTTTCGCGATTCATCAGCGATGCGTTGTATCGTTAGATCGCCAATCCCTCGCGATGGGAAGTTAATAATGCGTCTCAGGGCCACTTCATCCCACGGATTATTGATAAACCTGAGATAAGCAACGAGATCTCGGACCTCTTTTCGATCATAGAATCGGGTCCCCCCGATGATCTTATACGGGATGTCTTGATTTCTTATGGCATCTTCAAGGACGCGTGCTTGCGCATTGGTTCGATAGAGAATCGAAAACTCGTTCCAGTCAGCCTGATAGTGTCGCTTGGCACTTAAAATATCAGTCGCGATCCATTTTGCTTCTTCATCACCATCCTTCGCTTCCATGTAACGCAGCGACTCACCTTCACCCAGTTCACTCCACAGGGATTTTTCATGGCGTTCTGAATTATTTAGAATCAGTTTGTTGGCGGCCCGTAGAATGCGATTTGTCGACCGATAGTTTTGAGTGAGAGCAATGGTTTGAGCGCCTTTAAAATGAGCATCAAATCGAAGAATATTGCCCGCTTCAGCGCCACGCCAACCATAAATTGACTGATCATCGTCGCCGACTGCACAGACGTTTTGGTGTCGTTTTGCCAGCGCCTTCAAAAGCCGAAGTTGAGCTAAGTTTGTATCCTGATATTCGTCGACCATCATGTACTTAAAACGACCGCTCCAGCGATACCCGATCTCTTCGTCGGTCTCCAGCAACCAAACAGGAAGTGCGATTAAATCATCGAAATCAACAGCATTTAATGCGCGTAATCGACGGCCATATAGTGGCGCAATTTGAGCGACGGCACCTTCAAGTCCACCTCGTCTCGCATCGGGTCTTTCGAGACGACTTTTATAGTGGCTGAGAAGCCCATGGATCAGCTTTGGGTCGAATTCGTCGGTGTCGTAGCCAATATCCCTCATTAGGTCAACGACAGCTGCGAGCTGATCACCTTCATCGAGGATTGTGAATTTTTCGCTGAGTCCCGCCGATTTATATTCCTCTCTCAGGAAGCGTAAGCCCAATGCGTGAAAGGTACTTAGATGAGTTGTTTTCGCTGCTGATCCGATTAATTCAACAACACGTTCGCGCATTTCCTTCGCAGCCTTGTTGGTGAAAGACAGCGCAAGAATGTCGTTCGGGCTCACGCCCTGGGATATCAAATACGCGATCCGATAGGTGATCACGCGGGTTTTACCCGACCCGGCGCCAGCCAGGACCAGCACGGGTCCATCCGTCGCGAACACGGCGGCCCTTTGCTGTTCATTTAAATGATCGAAACTCACCATGTTTGTCGTCTCTATCTCATTATCAGACAATCGACTCTATCGTCTGAAACCGCTATATAGATCAGCTTTTAGCTACGATGATCAAAAATCATCAGAGAGAATAAAATAGACTCATTCTTGACTTAAAAGGATTGCCTCATTAAGAACATAGATCAATAATGAATGAACATTCATTTAGAAAAGGAATTGTTTTGGTCAGACCTCGAGAAGGAGACAAGCGTCGACGGATAATTGACGCCGCCGTCCATGTGTTCTCCGAACGTGGTTTTTTCAACTCTCGTGTCAACGATGTTGCGGAAGCGGCAGGCGTAGCAGGTGGAACGATTTACCTCTATTTCAAGAACAAAGACGACCTGCTCATCAGCGTTTTTGAAGACCGCATGGATACCATTCTGGCGATGCTCAAGTCGGAACTCAGAAAAGAATTGAATCCATCCGGACAATTGAAGCGTTTTATCGAGCTGCACCTGGAATTGGTCCAGCGCGACCAAGCGCTGGCGGATGTTTTAGCCGTCGAGCTGCGACAATCGGCTAAATTTGTGAGGGAATATCGGGCGCGTAAATTCTACGAGTATTTAGGCGTGGCCGAAGACATTCTAACCGATGGGATTAAAGACGGCTCTTTTAGAGCGGACATCGATCCTAAATTGTATCGGAGAGCCTTATTTGGCGCTCTGGATGAACTGACCGTAATGTGGTTAGCATGCGCCAGGGAGGACCGCCCTGCGCCATGCTCTTTGAATGATGCAGTGAACCAAGTATTTAACCTCTTTGTCTCTGGGCTTGGACCCGAGGCAAAGCTTTAAACCATAGGAGCGACCTTTGAAAATTCTCGTTACAGCGAAACGGGTCACGGATCCTTACAGCAAGATCACGCTGAAAAAGGATGGAAGTGGACTCGATCTCGACAATGTTGACTTCAAAATGAACCCATTTTGTGAAATCGCAATCGAGGAGGCCCTTCGGATTGCTGAAGATGCAGATGATCCCGAGATCATTGTCGTCGCCATAGGCGATGATGAAGCGACTAAAGAAGTCAGGACAGGCCTTGCTATGGGCGCTGATAGAGGGATTTTGGTCGAGCATGATGAAGACGAACTCGATTCTGATCTGGTTGCACGAATCTTGGTCAAGCTCTGCCAGGACGAGGAGCCAGATATTGTTATTCTCGGGAAGCAAGCGACCGACGGAGACAGCAATCAGGTTGGACAACTTTTAGCCGAGTATCTCGGATGGCCACAGGCAACATTCGCCTACAAAGTGACTGTAAATGACGATTACGATGGCGCAGATATCATGCGTGAAGTCGATGGCGGTGTAGAAACCGTTCGTTTGAGCTTTCCTGCTGTCATCACGACGGATTTGCGCTTGAACGAACCGCGCTATGCAAGTCTACCGGGGATCATGAAGGCCAAGAGAAAACCCCTTGATGTCTTCGACCTTGAGGATTTGGAGATCGATGATCAACTGAAGGTGGAAACGGTCGGTTTTGAAATGCCGCCCGAGCGTCAAGCAGGCATTATCATCGGTGATGTAGATGAATTGATGGATAAACTCGCAAATGAGGCGAAGGTCATCTAAGACCTGAAAGGACACGACACATGAGTAAAGTAATCGTACTCGCAGAACATGAATCTGGAGAGCTGGTCCGAGGGTCATTGAACGCCATTCAAGCTGCGAAAGAAATCGTAGCTAAGGTCGGTGGTGGATTTGATGTTGCGATCGCCGGTTCTGGCATTGGAGCCGTGGCAGCTGAACTGGCCCAATACGGGGCTGCGACAGTATACCAAGTGGAGTCGAACGCACTGGCCAGTTACACGGCACCTGCGTATGCACAAGGCTTTGAAGTCGCTGTGAAAGCATCCGGTGCAAGCTATGTTCTGGCTGCGGCAACAGCGAAGGGAAAGGACACAACACCTCGCCTAGCTGCTCGATTGGGTGCTGGTCAGGCCAGCGATGTCATCGCCATCAATGGTGATGCTAGTCAATTGCTCTACACCCGCCCAATGTGGGCCGGTTCGGTATTGGGTCAGGTCAAAGTGAACACGGACATCACAGTGCTCACAGTACGGACGACCGGATTTGACACCGCCGCAGGCGGACAAGGACAAAGCGCAGTTGAAACACTGAATGCCGATATCGATTCCGCCGCACTGAGAATGGAATATTTGGGTTTGGATTCAGTGAAGTCCGATCGACCTGCTTTGACGGACGCTGATGTTGTTGTCGCTGGGGGACGAGGTTTGAAAGAGCCAACGAACTTCAAACTCCTCGAGACTTTAGCTGACCACTTAGGTGGGGCTCTTGGTGCAACTCGGGCCGTGGTTGATGAGGGATGGGTCCCGAACGATTGGCAGGTTGGCCAGACCGGCAAGGTCGTCGCGCCAAATCTCTATATCGCCGTGGGCATCAGTGGGGCGATTCAGCACCTGTCTGGCATGAAAGGTTCGAAAACCATCGTCGCTATAAATAAAGACCCGGAAGCCCCAATTTTTCAGGTTGCAGATTATGGCATTGTCGCTGACCTGTTCGACATTGTTCCTGAACTCACCGAAAAGATTAGCAATCGCTAAGCTCACTCGTCTATCGTCGGTCCTCAGGGCCGGCGATAGATAGGAGCTTTTTTCATGGATTCGACCAAACTGATCATGCCCCACCGCCGAGTTGCAGCTCGGATTGTGGATGGCTGCGCACTGATTTTAGATCCGCGTACCGACCAATTACAGAGATTGAACGAGGTTGGGTCTTTCATTTGGGCCAGAATTATTGAACGTAGCCATACCTGTGACTCTATACGTGACCTCTTGATCGATGAGTTTCAGGTCGATGAGGCCACCGCTCAATCAGATCTAAACGCTTTTCTCGATAAACTCGCCGAGCGTGACTTAATTCAGTACACATCCGATTGATTTTCCCACCAACCTGAGTAGAGTGCCCATAGCAGACCAGCATGGATCGCATGGCATATTTAGCTCAAAAAATGTCCTTCATGGACATAAAGGGCGCTGAACGCGAAAATTGTGTGGTCGGGAGGACCTTTATAGGGCAAGGATGCATCGCAGATGCGCTCAGCCCGTGACACCATTCCCACTTTTGTGGGAGACTACGCTAGTAATTTGAAGATTGAGACTTGGAGATGATCTCTCATGTTTGGTTCGTACTGGAAAAATAGGTTCACCATCGCGGTCTTAACGATGGTGGGACTCGCTCTCGGCTGCGATGATTCATCAGCTCCGAATTTGCCGCCGCGACCTGATGCGGGCAATTTGAATCAGGTTGTCATTCTTTCTCCGACCAATAATGCCGAGCTGACCGCCGATGATGACTTGGATGGAGACGTGACCAACGGACTCCAATTCAAGGTGACCCTCGATATTAAGTTGGTGACTGACGGCACGCTACAACTCAATGTTGCCGATGCGATGCCTCAAGTTGTCGATGTTGAGAGTGGTGTTATCGAATTAGATGCTTCCGTGCCTTTCGATAGAAACGGAAACTATCAAATTGCCGCAATTTTAGAACCATCAGATGGCGATGCTGCGCGCGCTGAAGTGCGCGTCCAGGTCCGTTCATTCGATTGCGCTGTGACAGTCAGTCCCCAGCCGAGTGGTGCTGGCTGCGATTTAGGCGCATCGGCTGATGAAGATGCAGCCGCCCCCGGGTTTCAAACGACATTGAGTGCTCAGACCAGTTGTCCCGATGTCGTTTTTATGGTTAACAATCTCCCCGCGATTACGGTCCAGACAGTCGATGGAGTCGCGACACAACGGGTGACTTTGCGTGACGGAGAGAACACGATCACAGTCAGCGCCAGTGATGGCTTGGCTGATCCGACAGTGGTTGGTCCATATCCCCTCTCTGTTCGTACATCTGGCCCTCAATTCGAGTTAAATGAATTCAACGTGGGTCGAGTTAATACGCGCCTTATAGCCGATGGTGAACAAGAAGGCGGCCTCATCTATTGGGCGATTCAAGGACGAACAAACGGTGTCGAACCTGGTGGCCGAGTTCAACTGAGTTTTGAACCTGACCTGAATAATGCACCAGCCGATGTACGCGTCGATGATAATGGTCAATTTCGATTCGAGGTCGCGATTGCACGAGGCGCCTTCTACGCAGGCAATATAACCCTCTCAGCGACTGATGTTTGTGGCGAAGATGGGCAATCGGATGCATATTCAATGCGCTTAGATGCTGTGGTTCCGACCGCACAAATCGTTGAACCCAGCGATGGCGCCTTATTGGTTTTCGGACTTGACTTGGAGCCAACCCGTGCTGGCGCTCAAATTCCAGTCTCTATCGAATTGGTCGATCCACGACCTGACGATGTTGACTACCCGATTTCAATTGAATGCGCTGCGGTCAGCGGCAGCCCTGTTTTTGTCGATCGAGCCCGTGGGCCGGGAGATGCCATCAACCGATCAGATTTGTTCGATGATGATCCCGCCAATGACGCTGTCGTCGTCACCTTTCAACAATCGGAACGAGGCGAGTTCATTTGTCGCACAGTCATCGGAGGGACAAGCAACCCATCGACAGCTCGAGAAGTTGTCTGGAGGGCATTCTTTGACCGGCCTAGCTTCAGCCTCTTCACCCCGGTCCAAGCACCGACCTGTGTGCGCACTGATGCCGTTGATTTTGCTGGTACGGGCATGGACCTCGATGGAAACCAACCGACGCTGAGCGCAACGATTTCGTCAGACCAATTGAATAACGACCTCGTGGTTGACTTTGAACCGCGTGGTGGCGAACGCTATGGATTTGCACTCGATTCGCTCGACTTGCCAGATGGAAACTACACAGTGTCTCTTGCAGGCCAAGTACTCGGCCTGGTCGATGTGGAGATTGAGCCGCAGGAATTTCCGATCATCATCGATCGGCAAGGACCGACAGTACGTATTTTAAGTCCGGATGAATCAGCAACATTTGTCGATGAAGATCCAGCGACAGCCGGAACCCAGAGTGGTTTTCGATTTGAAGTTTGCGGAGCAGGTGGCCAAGCGCTGAACGTGACAACAGTGCCTGCGTTGGCTGGAAGTCCTTACAGTGTCAATGTCCCAGAGGGGGCTGACTGCTCAATTCTATCGTTGCCCGCAACGACGGTCCCCTTGGGCGATGTCCTGATTACGGCTGGCGTGACGGACCAATGCAATGTATCGGCCAGTGCATCCTTGACTGCGTCGATCTCGCCGTCGGCTCGTGAAGCGCGTATTCTCACTCCATCTCCGGGATTTGTGAATGCTGATTCAGACACAGACAGCAACCGAGCGGGTTGCCAATTTGAGTTGACTGCCATCGGTCAAGGGATGGCCGAAGGCGCTGAGTTCTTTGTCTGCACAAATGTCCAACAAACGGCGCCAATCGCCCAGTGCAATGGTGCATCATCCGCTTTGGCAGGCGCCTGTCGCATCACAGGATCGAGCGACAACGGAGCCCAGGTTGCGTGCCCCCTCACGCTTGCTGATGGCCAACACGATATTACATTCGTGGGGGTTTTTGGTGACCGTGTAGAGTCTGCACCTGTGGCCCTCAATATCGATTGCCAGGCACCTCGTGTGACTCAATTAACCGCGGTTGATGATGCCGACAACGATGGGTGTATTAACCGAATGGAAAGGCGGAATGTCGGCGCGCCTGGTTCGTCAGCCCAATTCCAAGTTCGTGTGCAGACCGAAGGGTTGGAAGATGGTCAAATTATTCGTCTGGTCACCGACGATGGCGCCGCTCGGGGTTCAACGGCCGTGGTCAATAATCAGGGTAACATCACAATCGACTTATCCGAAGGCACAAGGACATTGAATGTCACCGGGTCAGATCTAGCCGGTAATTCCATTGCCACCGAAGGCGCTGACGTCGTGACTCTACCAGTGCAAGTGGACACAACTGTCCCTACGCCGAGCCTGACCAATATCGTTCAAGCAGCTTGTTTGAATGCTGATGCTGATGCTGATGCAAACACCGACGGGCTTCAATACGCAGTTCAAATCAACACGGGCCGACAGCAGGGTGATACGGTGACGGCACGTATGGTGCTCGACGGCATTGAAATCGCATCTCAGCAAGTTCAAACCGATACGGTCGACTTTGCCACGCAGACCATTGACGAAGGCGCCCACAATCTCGCTGTAACCGTTGCCGATAATTGCTCGAATGTGGGCAGCGTCAGTGGGTTTGTTCAAGTTGATGGCATGGATGATTGGACCCAGCCTGCCGCGGTGCCTCTATTGGTCGACACCATTGCGCCCAATCTTCGCATCGACGGTTTGATCGATGGGTCTATTTTGACAGAGAATGATGATGCAGACGCGAACTCTGCCAACGGGTTTCAAGTTGATCTTATCGTACAACTGGATGCCGCCTCGCCCGTCGAGGAAGGTGAATCCATCGACGTCAGCGTCAATGGAGCACCAGCTGAAACGGCGCCAAGCCCGCTCTTGGCACCGGCGGCTGGTCAGAACCAGGCTCCCGTCCGTGTGACGCTCTCCCCTGGAACGCAGACGATGCAGCTTTCTGCGGCGGATGCCTGCGGCAATACGGGCACGTCGCCAAATGTGGCTGTCGAATTGCAGATTCCGGGTTGCACCAGTAGCATTTCCGGCTTTGCCTCCAACCCGGCCATTCTGGGTGCGGCAGATGGTATTAGAAGTGGCAATGAGTTGACTTTGGATATCAATGGTCGCGTTGATTTACTGGACCAGGCTTGCGTTGGCGCGCAGATTTTACTGCTTGTTGACGGAGAGCAAATTGCTGAATCGGTGGTGCCGGCCGGGGGCGCTGTTTCATTTCCCGCGGTCACCTTTATCGAAGGGCAGCGGAACGTAAGATTTCGTGTTCGAGCAGCCGATAACAGCACCCTCGACTCATCTAACCAAGCTCTGTCAGTTGATCTCTCGAGCCCCGTGCTCTCTGTCATACAACCGCTCGACGGTGCGTCTGTGCTGACGGATTCCGATGCAGCGACCGCAGGGCAGCAAGCTTTGATTCAAGTCAACGTATCCGAAAACTCTGTGGTGACTTCCAGGACGGCTCTGCTCCGAATTGACGGCGCGGCCATCGGTGAACCAATCGTGATCAATTCCGAGAGTCCGGCACTGGTCAGCTTTGCTGGCGTGACCCTCAATGCGGGCAATCGAACATTGCAGCTGTGCGTCACGGATGAAGCGGGCAATGCGGGTTGTGCAACTTGGGCGGTCAATGCAGATCCCGCTGCTCCATCTGCCGTCAGTGGTCTCGTCGGGCAAATCAATGATAACCGTTCAACGGATGTGAGCCTGACTTTTATCGCGCCAGGAGATGATGGTGATGCCGGTGGACAGGTTCAACAATACGCCGTGAGACGCGCGGACACCGCCTTCGCTGATGAAACAGCCTGGCAGAATGCCTCCGCATCAGAACTGGTCATACCCTCAACGCTTGCACCCGGTGGTCAAGAACTGGTTTCGCTGACCGGTGTTGGACCGGGACCGGCCATCCAGGACGGACTCCAGCAAAACAAGACCCATCACCTTGCCGTGAGAGCGATTGATGATGCAGGTCGAATGAGCTCGATTAGCCAGGTTGTTGTCGATCTGACGATGAACCGAAGAACCGTTGACGTCGAACCCATTCTAGGACAGCTGGACGACAGTGAATTTTTTAATCAAGGGTCTCAAGTCATTGGAGCTGGCGATTTAGACGGCGACGGACTTAATGATACTTTGGTCGTTGGCTCACAGGCAGGGGCATCTGTTGCCTCAGTTGTCTTCGGTGCAGCTGACCAGGATGCGCTGACCGTGCTTCCACTTGAGATTCCGGGTTCAATTTTTCAAGGTTTCTTTGGGCTCGGTGCTGCGAATATCGGAGATGTAAATGGTGATGGTGCGGCAGATTTTGCGGTCATCGGCTTTCAAAATCAGTTTGCGGGCTCGGCCGTTGTTATTTACTTCGGCTGTGATGCCGCTTGCGATCGCTCAACTCTCGCGACACCGGATGCTTTGATCACGACAAGCAATGGTCGATTCATCAGTGTTGTGGCTGCAGCCGGTAATTTTAACCAGCGCGCTGGAGATGGTGCAAGTCTTGGAGATGTGTTTCTAGGTGGGAGTTTCGCCCAGCAAAACCCAACAACCGCTTTCGTGGTTTCGGGTCGAGGTGACTGGCCAGCATTACCAGACTCGGTCGTTTTGGATGACGATCCAGCAAATAGCAGCGATGGTGTCATCGTCTTGACTGTTCCAGATGGAAAAGCGGGCTATGCGGGTGCGAGCGCGGGTAATATTAGCGGGGATGCGCGAGATGACATCATCTTCAGTGCGGGTAATCCCAGTGTCATTTATCGATTTAACGGCGGCGTCGACTTGCCCGATTCAATTACTTACGCGCCGAACAACCCAGAGACAGCTTTGATCGCACATGTGTGTTCCGCAGACCCCGACGGGTACGGTGAACATATCATCGGTGGTAAAGATTTGGATGGTGACCCAGGAGGCATTGCTAATTTTGCAGTCGCAGACGGCATCAATCGGCGTGTGGTGGTGTTTGACGAAAATGACCAACCAATCGACTGTTTTGGCCGGAGCCGAGCACTTTTTGGAAACGTTTTCGACTTCGCTGGTGATTTAGATGGTGATGGTTTTGAAGATCTGATCGTCACACATGCAGATGCCGATGCAGATGCCTTTGTTTTCTACAATGATGGACTTGGGCAGTTTGGGGATGGAGCAGCTGAAGCACCCCGCGGCGCGCACATCGTACTCGACGAACCGGATCTACCAAAAATCGGTGTCGCAGGACTTGGAGATACGAACAATGACAACCGTGATGATATCGGAGCCGTTGTCAAACAGCCTGGAGACACAAATCTTCAGCTGATCATTTATCAGTAGTCGTCAGGAGTGACCAAATGTCGAAGAAAAAGACAGAGATAAGCCAAGCAGCCAAACAACAGGATGAGCGTCGTCCATACACGGCACCCGACTTCATGTCGTCGCTTGCATTCGAAAGAAAGTCCCTCGCATGTAATCCAGCAACGCGGAACGCCAGTCCGGCTTTTCCAGCGCTCTGTTCCATGCAGTCGTAGCCAAAAGTCAAACCGATGGGTCATCTTTACATTGGGCCGATTGAGATCCGTTTGAGCGGAGCTGGATACAGCCATTTTTTAACTCAATACGATTTCGGACCCTTTAGGTGTCCTCGACCCGTTGAGCATTCAGTTGAGCTGACTTTCGTTTCGGCTGATGACCATCGACTTTTGTTGGGCTCATTTACCTATTGCCGGCACGACCTGAGTTTTAGCGCACATGAGCGGCGGGCTTACGCTTGGGTTTCTGGCGACATATCGGGCTTTCTTGCATGTTTAGAACTGGCCTTATTTGTTGGAGTGAGCCAGCTTGGCGGTATATTAATGCACGCATCAGTTGGTGTCATTGATGGTCAAGCGTGGCTCATGCCAGGTCCGTCGGGCACAGGGAAATCGACCGCGATAAACGGTGGTTTTGATCGAGTATTGAGCGATGAGCGTGTGGTTCTCGTCAAAGATAAAAATGACTATCGTGTTTGGGGTACGCCCTTTTGGAGCGATGGTCGGCGCCTGCCATTGGATGCGTCGAGCTGCGAGCTGGCCGGCATCGTGAAGCTCGTTCAGTCTCCAACACTGGCGCGTTGCGATTTGGGCACTGTTGACATGATCGAATGGGTTATGCGCTCTGTCATCATGTATGGTGCATCTGAAGTTGATACGGACCGCTTAATGACCTTTGTGGTTCAATTGGTAGACTCAACAGAGCGAATTCAAGTTTCGTTTCCTAAGGAGGGACTATGGGCAAGTTCGATGCTCAGTCAGATTGGTCTGGCTTCGTAAAGTCAGCCATCGACAACACGATTCCCTTTACTGTTCATTGGGACTTAACGTGGCGTTGCGACCATAAATGCGTGCACTGCTATCTCACAGATCGGCGTAAGCCTGAACTTGATGTGGACGAAAGTATCGCCGTACTAGACCAACTTGTTGAAGCAGGCACTTTATCGATCCTCTTCAGTGGTGGAGACCCATTTCTGAGACCGGATGGCATCGATATTATGCGAGCGGCTCGGGAACGCGACTTCGATGTTCGAATCAATACCCATGGGAACTTTATTGATGAGGACATGGCTGACGAACTCGCCCGAATCGGTGTTGCGCGGGTGAGCCTATCAGTCTACTCAGCAAACGCGGCTGAACATGAGGCCGTTACGCTGATTCCGGGCAGTCATAAGAAAACATTGGATGCGGCCAGACGGCTTGTCGCCCGCGACGTTGCTGTCAACTTCAAAACACCGGTCATGGTTCAAAACCGAGATACCTATCAGACCGTCGGTCCCATAGCAGAAGACATCGGTGCCTCCTGGGAATTGGATGCTCATATCGTACCCGATGACCAAAGTGACTTTGGCCTTTGTTCAATCGGTGTTCATGATGGAGAACGTGTTCTGGCGATGATGCATCAAGTCGCTGAACGTAGAGGTATGGTCACTCATTGGGCTAACATGCCAGATGCATCGCCGACGGCACGCACGTGCGGTGCTGGCACGGCCATGGCCTATATTTCGCCCGACGGCATTTTGTACCCGTGCCTCAATTGGAGGGACCCTATCGGAGATCTCCGAGAGGTCTCGTTCAAATCCTTATGGCGCGATAGTACGGCTATAAAACGCCAACGGGAGGTCACGCGGGCCAGTTATGAGAGTGACTGCGGCGGATGTAGCTTTCAGGGCAAGTGCCATTACTGTCCAGGCATATCCCACGCTGAGCATGGTTCAGCGGGTCGTCGAAGCGCCTATGTGTGTGAGCGTACACACCTGACGATGACAGCCTTCGAGCACTTGGACTATTTGAATGAGGTGGACCAACCTATTCCGCAGCCAGGCTCTCCGGAGGCTGTAGACATCTTGAGTCGAACAACATTTGCCAAACGTCAATGGTCCGCTCGTAAAGCAGGCGTTGCTAAGCCCTCAGACCAGGTGCGGCCCAACCTATTTCAAATTCTTGAACCCGGTCAGCGCTGATGGCGCAGGTCGATGCAGCGATGACGGCCTCTTTGTCGAATGAGCTGCTCGCCAGGGGTCAAGCTGTTCAGTTTGTGGCCAGAGGCCAGTCTATGTGGCCGTTTATTATGGATGGCGATACGGTTCATGTGGAACCGCTTATCCATCCGCCTCGTATCGGTGATGTTGTCTTATTAGAGCGAACAGAGACCGGCCCATTACATCGGGTTGTAGCTGGACCTAGACAGGGGCGATTTCTCATTTGGGGAGATGCTCTTCCCCGTCCTGATGCATGGGTGCGAGCCGATGAAATCGTGGGTCGCCTCGCCCAAAGGCAGCGTGATGGCGTTGAAAAAGTCGTTTACTCAGGGCTTACGACGGTCCTCATCGCCCGATCTCTTGGTGCATCTCGTCGGTTTATTTCAAAAATTCGGCACGGGTTTCTTGGAAGCCGATAAGACTTCGGTCAACATACGCATATGGCAAACTCACTCGTAATTAATTGTAGTCCACACGAAACCCGAATCGGTGTTATCGAAGATAACAAAGTCGTCGAATTGATGATCGAACGACGTAAGACAACCGGTTTACTTGGTAATATTTACAAAGGCCGAGTCACACGAGTACTCCCTGGTATGCAAGCGGCCTTTGTCGACATTGGACTCGAGCGAGCGGCGTTTTTGTATGTCGCTGATGTAACAGATGCAAGGCGCAGTCGGAGTGCATCCAACTCAATGTCCGACACCCGATCTGAGAGCTACCATCCGCCCATTCAAAATCTGTTACATGAGGGGCAAGAGATCATGGTTCAGGTCTCCAAAGAACCTTTGGGGACTAAGGGCGCTCGAGTCACCAGTAATGTCAGCATCGCGGGTCGACACTTGGTTTATATGCCAACGGTTGAGCATGTTGGTATCAGTCGTCGCATTTCCGATGAAGAAGAGCGGAGACGACTAAGAGAAGCCCTTGAGACGCTGGTCCCTCAAGGTGGTGGGTTCGTTGCTCGGACGGCGGCCGAAGGTCGCAGTCTCGAAGAACTTGGGGCTGACGTCGAATTCTTGAGCCAGGTTTGGAATGATATCATCAATCGAATGGAGAACAGTGCGGCTCCGGTGACGCTCTATGACGACTTAGATTTGCTCTTAAGGTCGGCACGAGATCTCGTCATGCCGGACCTAGAGCAGATCGTCATCGATGATGAAGTCGAATTTTCAAGACTCCTAGATTTTATGCGCCGATTTATGCCGCGCTATGCAGAGCGCGTCATCCGCTTCGGTGGTGACGGACCCATTTTCGATCATTATGGGGTTGAGATTGAGCTGAACCGGGCCTTGTCTAGAAAGGTTTGGCTTCCCAGTGGCGGATACCTCATCATCGATCAGACCGAGGCTTTAACAGCTATAGACGTCAATACAGGTCGATTTGTTGGTAAGAGAAACTTGGCAGACACCATTTTAAAGACCAACGTTGAGGCGGTGACCGAGGTCGTTCGCCAGCTTCGTCTCCGTAACATTGGCGGCATTATTGTTATCGATTTCATCGATATGGAGTCGCCCAGTAATCGGCACCGTGTTTATGCCGATCTAGAACTGGCGTTAGAGAGTGACCGTGCGCGAACAAACATCCTCAAAATCAGCGAGCTCGGTCTTGTCGAAATGACGCGAAAACGGGTCCGTGAGTCCCTTGTCCGTTCGGTTTCTGAATCCTGCTTTTATTGCGACGGTACAGGCCTTTTAAAAAGTAGGACAACCATTGCCCACGAAGTCTATCGGACCCTGCTAAGGGAGGGCCCATCGATGCGCGCTAAAACCATAAGGGTGTCCGTCCACCCTCGTGTTTCTGCTAGTTTTCATGCTGATGAGCACGTTTTGATAGATGAACTTGAATCAAGACTAGAGCGAACGATTCGATTAGAAAGCCGGCCAGACTTTCACTTGGAACATTTTGAAGTGTCGGCTATCGACCAGTCTGATCTGGTCGTTGGTCAAAAGTTCACAGGCTCCGTTGGCGACCACTGAGAAGGGCACATAATTCTGTATAGGCCGTGTTTAGTTCCTGGCTACGGGTGTGCGCAGCACGCTCGGCTACAGGATCATGGGCGAATAAGTCGGGATGATTTTTTCGCATTGCTTTACGCCAGGCTTGCTTGATTTCCTCTAAAGTCGCGCCTGGTTTAAGACCCAGCGTATGATAATACGCATTCGCGTGCCTGGCCCGGTCAACTTGGGTATGGGCGCGTTGGGCCTCATCCTGCATTCGCCGGACCCAAACCCACAGTTCGTCTTCTAGATTACTTAACCAAGCCTCAACGGTTTCCCGTGATTCTTTGATGCGACCATTAACTTTATCGACCTGATGCTGAACTCGGGGTTGTGACAGTATCAATCGCCCGGCAGACAGCCCCAGCTGCACGACCATGTCCCTAAATCTACCCACGTCTTCGTCCTGCTTTCGCAATCATCTGCTTAGGAGGCTCGTTCGGTGACATTGAGTCCAATACGGTCATACGTTCGGCCGCATTCCTCACACGTACAGGATTCTTGACCGTCGTGTATACCAAAGGCCAGGCGTTCGCCGCAAAAGCAGGCCCAGCCCTTCAGGCGTGCGGGGTTTCCATAGACTAGACCGTATGCGGGTACATCTTTCGTCACGACGGCACCCGCTCCGATCAGGCAATATTGTCCAAGAGTGTTTCCGCAAACCACTGTTGCATTTGCGCCGATAGAGGCGCCTCGGCAAACGCGTGTTTCAAGATATTGTCCACGTCGTGGATATGCACTTCGTGGCGTGCCAACATTTGTAAAGACCATCGATGGGCCACAAAAAACATCATCTTCAAGAATGACACCAGAGTACACGGAGACATTGTTTTGGATTTTGACGTTATTGCCAATTTTCACATTGCGTTCGATGACAACATTTTGACCGAAGCTGCAGTTCTGTCCGATGGTCAGTGGACCCAGCAACTTACTGAAGTGCCAAATCTTGGTCCCATTGCCAATGGTCACATCACCATCTAATACAACGGATTCGTGTACAAAGGGCTCTTCCTCACCGTGTTGATTTTCGGTCACCGGGTTTTCTCCGCAGTCGGTTAAGTGTCTTACTCAGGCACCGTTTGAACGCTGGTATCTTGAAGGAACTCGATAATCCTGTCCACGATCATCGCCCAAAGCGCTTTGTTTGTTGCATCGCACCAGGAACGGCCAATTTATTGGGGTCGGTCTTCATCGTCATCTTCATCCGATGACTGCTCATCTTCCTCGGGTACAGGACCGTTTTCTTGTCTGTTCTGAGGTCCATCGTCGACCGAGCCTTTGAGAGAGAGATCGACAGCTGGCCTAGGGCGAGTTTTACCTTTGCGTGCAGAGACCGGTGTCAGATCTAAATTCATCGTATCAATTGGCGCATCTGAGACAGGGTTTAGAGCACCCCCGGACGGCTTTATGTCTTGATCCTTCGCCTCTGAGCCAGGGTTCATGAGAAAAGCATTCTCGTCGATTTCACCTTCGAGGGGGGCGACGTCCGTTGGTTCTGTCCCATTGAGAAAGAACTCCACTCGTGTGCCTGTTGCCTCCGCTTGCGCCAGACGTCCGTCAGCTACGATGGTGAGTTCGCTGACACCTTTAGTCGACGATTTCCAATCCGGGCCGTCTGTCTCTGCTTGGTCTAAATAATGTTTGATAATCGGTACGGCCGTTCGGCTACCTGATTCTTTACGCCCCAGCGGTCGGCCATTATCGAAACCCACCCATGTTGCAAACGAAACGTCCGGTAATGAGCCAACAAACCAAGCATCTCTTGCCTGATTGGTTGTTCCAGTTTTGCCGACAACCTGTCTTTTTACACTTTTCAGTCCGCGCCCGCTTCCATCAGTGACCACGGATCTCAAGAGTGACCGAACGATGAATGTAACGTCTGGAGAGAGCGAGTCTCCCAGTTGCGCTTGTTTCGGCGTTTTGATCTCGCGGTTCGAAGTCTCAATTTTCCGGATGAGGCGGGGCTCTTTGAAATGGCCCGACGATGCGATGGTTGAGTAGCCATTGACCAATTCTATCATTCTGACTTCGCTTGAACCCAACGCGGCTGATAAACCGCGGCCGACCTTTGATTTAATACCCGAATTTTTGGCAAACTGATGAACAGACTCAATGCCGACCGCTTCCGTTAGATGAACCGCAATGGAATTGACTGAATTGGCTAAAGCATCACGTAGACTGATGGCCCCTTTAAATTTACGAGTGTAGTTTCTGGGTTGCCAAAAACGCCCTTGGTATACTCTCAATGTTTCCGGTGCATCTAATAAATTGGATGCGGCAGTAAACTGTCTGGATGCGATTGCCGCACCCCATACAAACGGTTTAAAAGCACTGCCTGGCTGTCTCTTGGATCGAGTTGAGCGATTGAATTTAGAGATGGCATAATTCCAGCCTCCAACCATGGCCAACACATCTCTCGATTCATTGTCGATGACAATCAGAGCGGCTTGTGGAAGTTCGGGGAGTGTGACTTTGAGCGGCTCTCCTGAACCAGGCTGAGGTCGGGATGCAATTTTCACTTTGATGATATCGCCGAGCCGAATCGGTCTTTTCTTCAAAAGGGCATGACGTTTTTTCAATACGGTCCGCCTGAGCTCGGCTTTGTTGACCAACAAATCCAGCTCAATGACATCTTTTTTGATGGCCAAGACCCGTCCCTCAATCGTTTTGCCGACTTTTAAAGTCTGTCCCTTTAGTCTTTTGCGCTGACGTTTCGACCATCGTTTTATCCCCTTGTCGTTGACCCGACTGATGGGTCGTCCATAGGTCTGTCGTTTGTCTAATGAGTTCAGTCCCATTTGAACTGACTTCATAGCCGCTGTCTGGCGGATTGGGTCGATGGTCGTATGGATCTTAAGGCCGGCCCTTTTAATTTCTTTCGGTGTGTATGACTTGAGCAACCGCTTGTAGACCTCATCGACAAACCAACCGAACTTATCTCGGCTTGTTTTTGTCCGTGTCCGTAATGCAAACCCTTGAGATTCAATGCGGTCTGCGTCTCGTTTTTGGATGTGGCCATTCTTGACCATTTGCTTCAGCACATAGTGTCGTCGTTGTCGAGCACGCTTGGGGTGTTTGAACGGGGAAATGCGTTCGGGTGATTGGATGAGGCCCGCCAGCGTCGCTGACTCGTTCAGGCCCAGACGACTGGCGTCTTTCCCAAAATAATATTGTGCTGCCTCCTGAACACCATACCGGCCATGTCCCAGATAAATGGCGTTTAAGTATATGGCCAAAATATCGTCCTTGGACAAATGTTGTTCCAGTCGGCGGGCCAGTATGAGTTCCCTGACTTTCCGTCTGATGCTTTTCTTGGGGGTCAGGAGGAGGTTTTTAACGGTTTGTTGGGTGATGGTACTGCCGCTGCCCGTAACCCGACCGGCTCTGACGCTATTATAGACCGCTCGTGCCATCCCCATATAATCGAGCCCTTTATGGGAATAGAAATCAGCATCCTCCGCCGATAGAATGGCCTGGATTAGAACCTCGGGGATCTGACTTCGGTCGACCAGAGTTCTCCGCTCCTCGTAGAACTCTCCAATGATCGACCCATCTTGGGCGTACACACGTGAAATCTGTGGCGGTTGATAGTCTGCTAGATCTCGATAATCGGGGAGGCCGTGGGCGTAATAGAGGTAGACGCCCACAACGGCTGTGCAACCAAGGGCAGCCAAAGCAAAGGACAGCATCAAGAGTTGCTTTAGACGAGAACCCAACGTCTTTTTTGGGGGACGTTTTCTTGGTTTTCTATCCTTCTTTTTAGGCGTGTGAACCTTCTTTTTTGACACCGCCTTAATCCTATACCGTGACCGTGAATACCCTGGAATCAATTTGCATCATAATCAATTTATACGCGCTGTCTATTCCACGGATTGTCTCGATCTATTTCTGTTGCGCATCAGCTATGGCATCTGAGACGTACAGTTGCTAGAAATGAGCGGTGCGATGGTTAGGCCAGATAATTCGAGAACTATTAAACACACATAATTGTTCATTTGGTCGCGTTCGAGCTAGGATGGCATCAAGCAAGGACGACCTAGTTGTCGGGCCACCCTTTCGGTTCATATGGATCAATCGACACTTGAGGGGTTCAAGTGTTGATAAGACGGGGGCATTCAGCCCGGCTATACAAGTGAGGAAACGATGAAAATCGTCTGCCCAAGTTGCGCTGCGGATTACCGCATGAGCCAAGACAAGATCCCAGAAGATGGCCTGTTGATCAGATGTCCATCTTGCAACCATAGCTTTCGAGCCTATGGCAACGGGACAACAGCTTCTGTTTCAGATGAGACATCGCCCGCGGCACGGGGCCCTGACGAAAAGTCTGTCGCACCACCGCCTCCGCCTCCCCTCGACCTAGGGGATGAGTTTGACAAGTTTGGTGATTTCGAAAGTATCGAATTTGACGAGTCTGTGAGCGAGATAAGCGAGTCTGGAGGCTCGGTCGATCAATCTGGCAGTGCAGACGTTGAAGCCTACGGTCTGACACCACCACCACCGCCTCCTCCTCCACCTCTTGCTGACGACCTTAACGTCGCTGAAGGAGCCGATGAAGCGGTTGATGACTTTGATTTTAGTTTCGGGATTAAACAGCCGATTACCGAGAATCCGAAAGCATCCGGTCCACTCAAGGACCTCTTCGATGATTTGGATGATCTGCCGGCGCCTAAATCAAATCCACAACCTCAATTTGAAGACTTGCCAACCCCCATCTCATCGACCAATCCTTTCGATGATTTAGAGGATTTACCAAGTCCGAAAATGGCGGGTGATTCTCCAATTGCTTCGTCTCAATTACCTCCTGATCTAAGCTCAGACCAAGGGCTATTTGCGCCCGAGGTCGATGGATCCGAAACAACGTCATCTGCCTCCGACGCACCCTCAGCTGTATCGCTAGATGCCCCTTCGTCTCCACAGACAGGAGCCGTTTCGGCACAAGACTCGAAAGGGAGCAGCAGGACTCTTCTTTGGGCTATTATGGGCTTATTGGTTCTTGGTGGTGGCGGTGTTGCTGGGATGATGATGATGGAAATTGGTCCTTTCGCATCGTCGTCTAGTCCAGCCGCCAAACGTAAAAAAACACCCAAGAAAATAAACAAGCCCGTGGTTAAGACCGACCCAAAGAAGACGGACCAAACCGCGAGCAAGGCACCCGTTGTCGCCATGGAGAAAAGTCCAGATGCCAGCGACGGTTCAGAGAGCTTGAAAGCCACTACGTCTGGGGTCACCATGGCTGAAATTGCGGGCTATCGCGATGGGATTGCGATCCTTGAATCAAAGAAAAGTCAGCTTGAACCGAAGATGACGGCTCGATTATTAAATTTGTACGCATTCGGCAGTCTAGATTACCCGGAGAATACCCAGTGGCGACGGGCTGGATCCAAATTGTTAAAGGGGTTAGATCCGACGGTCAAGACACAGTTCCCCCTCGCCGTTTTAGCATCACGGCTTGCCGACGGAGACAAGAGTGCAGCCGCCGATATTGAAGCGGCGGTTCGAAAAGCGCCAAAAAACGCAGCGCTGCAATCACTACTCGGCCATGCTCGATTAAAATCGAATAAGTTGGACGGCGCGTTTAACGCTTTTAAACGCGCTTATCGCTTAGATAAATCGCAGTTATCGGCACAGCGCCATGCCGGCGAACTGGCCTTGCGTCTCGGTCGGGTTCAAGAAGCCTTGGCGACCATGCAAGCGCTCTATGATGTTGCCCCCGGTACGCCGCGAGTCAATATCGTTCTCGCTGAGATCGAAAATCATCGAGGCGATACCAGCAAAGCTGTAGCCCTGGTGACCCAGACATTGACTTTGAAGCCACCGGGACGTGTTCGGCCTCAAGACCGGTCAGATGCCTTTGTCCTGCGGGCCCGTATTTCCATGAAACAGGGCAATAATGAGGCTGCTATTGGCGATTTGAAATCGGCGGTTCGGGTGTGGCCCGCGAATTCTGAAGCATTGGGGCTACTCAGTGACGAACACATCAAGAATGGCCGATTTGATGAGGCCGTCAATCAATTAAGAGCCCTTGAACGAGCTGGTGCTAAGAGCGCTGAGACATCCATCAAGATCGCGCAATGTTATACTCAAATGAGTCGACATGATCGGGCTTTCGAGGCGCTGAAAGATGCCAACAAGAAATATCCACATGACGCTAATGTTTTGATTGAGTTAGGCGCTGTTCACGAAGCAAAGGAAGAATTTGCGGAGGCCAAAAAGAAGTTTGAGGCCGCTATCAAGCAGGACCCCGATTCTGGGACTGCACGACTGCGCATCGCAAAACTGATGGTCAAGCAGGCAAAGATCGATCCTGCAATCGAATTTTTGACCAAAGCGGCAGCGGAGCATCCGAGGGATCCGTTGATGCAGGTGGGTCTTGGTGATTTACGGGTCCAGATGGCTGGAACGGTCAGCAGCGGGAATGCCACCTTATTCGATCAAGCCGAGGGCCATTATCGGGCTGCGCTGAACTTGGATCCGGGCTCTTTGCAGGCCCGTCGAGGGTTGCTGACGACCTTGATAGAGAACCGGAAAGCACGTGAGGCTATGGCTGAGATTAAGCGCCTACAGCAGCGGACCGATTTTTATGGTGTCCTCGACTATGAATTGGCCAGGACAAACCAATTACTGGGTCAATTCAAGACGGCTCTAACCCATTACGAGACGGCTTTAAAGCGAGATCCTGACAATGTGCAATATCTTAAAAATGCAGGCTTGACTCACTATGCAGCGAAGGATCTATCCGCTGCTGAGACGAGTTTTGGCCGGGTCGTTCATCTCGATACCAAGAATACAACAGGTTTCTATCATCTTGGATTAATTGCATTTCAGACAAAAAGACCCGATCAAGCAATCCAGATGTTCCAGAAAGTGTTGGAGCGCGACAAGCAGCATCATTTCGCTCGCTACTGGAAGGGCAGGGCCCTGCAAGAACTAGGTGGAGGCCGCTCTGATAAAACGGCGAGAGCCGAATATGACATGGTGGCAAAAGCGGCTAAGAAACAGCCGAAGTTAAAGACGGAATTATGCGATGTATTTTGGAGACGCGGCGCATTGATGGCGAAAAATTTCAAAGAGTGGAATGCGGCCGAGAAAGAATTGACAGAGTTTCTCAAGTGCGATCCAAAGAAAGCACAAGCGTGGTACGTCAGGGGCCAATTAAGGGCTGACCTTGGCAAATTAAATGACGCTATCAGCGATTTTGATAAGGCTGGTCGGCTTGACAGTGGTTTGGGCAAGGCCTTTGCAAACAGTGCATACGTCCGCATGCGAAAACCCAAATTTGATGAGCGGAAGGTCCAAACCTTACTCAAGAAGGCGATTCGATCAGACAAGACTCTGGCCCGCCCGAATTACATCTTGTGCAATATGGTCAAAGAGAAGAATAAAGCTCAGGCGAAGCGCTATTGTAAGACCTACTTAAAGCTCGCTCCTAAGGGTGATAATGCGTCCGAAGCACAACTTCTCTTGCGCAGCTTGTAAACTCATCGTAGAGACGGAGCATACGCATTGGTCAAGAGGCGATTATGCTCGATATCAAACAGATCAGAAAAAACCCGGCTGAGTTCGCTGAGCGGCTGGCGCTTCGTGGAAATGAAGACGCGCTTGCCAGCCTAATCGAATTGGACGCAACGCGTCGTCAATTGATCGTTGAGTCAGACCAACTCAGACATTCAAAATCTGAGACCGAGCGCGGTATGCGAACGGCCGACAAGAGCAGTGCCGAGTTTGCCCAGTTCAGAGACAGCATGAGAGCCGTTGCTCAGCGCATAAAAGACGTGTCGGAACAGTTGAAGACCGTTGAATCCGATCTGGGTGACATGTTGTTACAAATTCCGAATATTCCTCATGATTCGGTTCCCCCAGGTTCTGACGAAAGCGCCAACGTGGTCATCCACCTAAGGGGGGATAAGCCCGAATTCGACTTTGAGCCAAAGCCACATTGGGACGTTGCAGGTGATCTTGGATTGCTTGATTTCGAGGCGGCATCGAAAATGAGTGGGGCTCGATTTGCAGTCTACAAAGGGGCTTTAGCGAGGCTAGAGCGGGCGCTCATCTCTTTCATGCTGGATACACACACCGATCAATACGGCTATACGGAAGTATTACCACCTTACCTCGTCCATCCGAGATGCATGATTGGAACCGGTCAATTTCCTAAATTTGCAGAAGATGCCTACGTTCTTGAAAAAGATGACCTTGTTTTGATTCCAACAGGCGAGGTGCCGCTGACGAATCTTCATCGAGACGAAATCTTGGAGGCGTCTGCGCTACCCGTAAAATATGCTGCCTTTACCCCCTGCTTTCGCAGGGAAGCGGGTGCGTACGGTCGAGATACACGGGGATTAATTCGACAGCACCAATTCCAAAAGGTTGAATTGGTCCAATTTGTAGAACCGGAACTAAGCGACAAAGCACTCGAATCTTTGACAGGCCATGCAGAATCGATTCTCGATGCCCTTGGACTTCATTACCGCCGTGTCAGCCTCTGTGCGGGAGATCTAGGATTTACAGCACAACAAACCAACGACCTCGAGGTTTGGTTGCCGAGTCAAAAGACCTATCGCGAAATTAGCTCCTGCTCCAACTTCGGTGATTTTCAAGCGCGTAGAGCCGCTATTCGTTATCGAGCCGTTGATGCTAAAAAGCCGCAGCTCGTACACACACTTAACGGCTCCGGTCTGGCTGTTGGGCGAACAGTCGTCGCCATCTTAGAAAATTATCAGCAGGCAGATGGCACAGTTGTCGTTCCCGAGGTCTTACGGCCTTATATGGGCGGTTTAAGTCAACTTGGTAAAAATTAATACACCGCATGGGTGCCACTATCGTGGCAAACATGCCTACATCACTCGTTGAAACTGTCCCGCGGATGGGGCTGACTAAGACCATTTTGAAGAGAGCAGAATCATCTTGAAGATGCGTTTCGCATCACAGCCTGCGCACTTTGTTCTTGACGGTTCTAGGACCCCTCATTATAACAGCCATTCGCGAGTATGCTGGCATTCTATGGAGGAGTGGTCGAGTGGCTTAAGGCGGCGGTCTTGAAAACCGTTGAGGGGTAATTCCTTCCGTGGGTTCGAATCCTACCTCCTCCGCCACATTCTCGTTTTAGTTCGTTGAAATTATCAAGCTCACTTGGTCTTTTCGCAGCGATGCGTGTACTGAGTTGGGAATTTTGGAGAGGTGGCCGAGCGGCTGAAGGCGCTCCCCTGCTAAGGGAGTATGGGTCAAAAGCTCATCGAGGGTTCGAATCCCTCCCTCTCCGCCAGTTTTTGCACTCGTAGCTCAGCTGGATAGAGCATCGGTCTACGGAACCGAGGGTCGCAGGTTCGAATCCTGCCGAGTGCGCTAAACCCGGCACGGAACACTCCGTTGCCGGGTTTCCTTTTTTTGGAGTAGATGTGCTTCAGGAAAACGTAGACATTCAATGGATGCGAGAATGTCTTTCCCTCGCTCGAGACGCGGCCGTGCGTGGTGAAGTCCCGGTGGGCGCAATCGTGGTACACGATGGAGTGATTATTGGGCGCGGTTATAACCTTCGGGAGTCAAGCGCTGACCCAACAGCACATGCTGAGGTCATCGCGCTCAGAGAGGCGAGTCAACACATTGGTTTTTGGCGTCTACTCGACGCGACTCTCTACGTCACGCTAGAACCCTGTGCGATGTGTGCAGGTGCCCTTGTCAATGCGCGGGTATCGAGGGTCGTCTATGGGTGTAAAGACCCTAAAGGCGGCGCTGTGGATTCGTTGTTTCAAATCGTAACCGACGCTCGTTTAAACCATCGTTTGACTGTAACATCTGGTATTCTTGAACAAGAATGTGCTGATGTACTCAGTGAGTTTTTTCGCGAAAGACGCCGTCAAAAAGCGGAGATGAAAGCGAAAATACGGAGAGGTGGCCGAGTGGACGAAGGCGCTTGACTCGAAATCAAGTGTAGGCAACCCCTACCGTGGGTTCGAATCCCACCCTCTCCGCCATGATTTTAGAGTATCCTGATAAGGATGCGATTTTTGGAGAGGTGGCCGAGCGGCTTAAGGCGCACGCTTGGAAAGCGTGTGTGCCCCAAAAGGGTACCGAGGGTTCGAATCCCTCTCTCTCCGCTCTGAGTCGTGCTATTACGACTCTTATGATGACCGGACCTGGTGACCGGAGTCCATGAACTCCGCCAGGGCCGGAAGGCAGCAACGGTAGTGGTCCCTTCGGGGTACCGGGTCTCGGTCATCGACTTTTTCATCTGGACAGCCAAAGGTTTGGGGATTCATTGTGTCGTACCTCGTTCTGGCTAGAAAATGGCGTCCTACGCATTTTGATGAGGTTGTTGGACAGGCCCATGTCACACAGACCCTCAAGAATGCCATCGAGCTTAATCGAGTCGCCCATGCACTGTTGTTTACCGGCAGTCGTGGGATCGGAAAAACATCTTGTGCGCGAATCCTCGCGAAAGCTCTCAATTGCCAAACGGGTCCAACGGTCACCCCATGTGGCATATGCTCATCGTGCGAACAGATCAATTTAGGAACATCGGTCGATGTATTCGAAATCGATGGGGCGAGCAATAACAGCGTAGAGCAAATTCGAGAAATTCGAGAATCGGTTAAATTCTTACCCGCGGGTGGTCGTCGCAAGATCTATATTATTGACGAAGTCCACATGTTGTCCACCAGCGCATTTAATGCGTTGCTTAAGACATTAGAAGAACCGCCCGAACACGTTCTGTTTATTTTTGCGACAACGGAACCTCATAAAATACCTGAGACGATCATTTCTCGTTGTCAGCGATATGATTTCAAGCGCATCCCCGAGCGAATTATTGTCGACGCATTGTTAAAAATTGCTGACAAAGAGGGTCTGACTGTTGATGAGTCGGCTCTTTTCCATGTTGCTCGTGAGGCTCACGGTGGCATGCGTGATTCATTATCGCTTTTAGATCAGGTGATCGCATACTGCGGCTTGACGATTTCTGAGGCCCAGACGAGAGACATTCTCGGAATTGCTGACAGGCGTGTATTCAGCGCTCTGGTCGATGCACTGATTGCATCGGATAGTCAGCAGGTTCTGACTCTCGTGGACGAGCAATATCGTCGAGGCCTCGATTTGCAAAAGTTCTCGGCGGAATTTGTTCGCCATGTTCGGGACCTCATGGTTTTAAGGGTCGTCGATGATGCCCATCAGCTGGTCGATTTACCCCAGGATCAATTGGATGAGCTAAGCCGGAAAGTCTCCGACATCGAGCCCGGACGCTTGCACAGAATGCTCTCTACTTTGCTGGCTGGTGCCGAGGAGGTCAGTCGCTCTTCATTCCCTAAGCTTGCATTTGAAATGGTCCTGCTCCGGATGTGTCAGCAAGGGTCAACATTACCTTTGGCCGAGGTCTTGTCGGGTCTTGAACGGTTGGAAGCGAGCTTAGCTCAGTCGCCTGCGGGGCCATTGGTGGAGCCTGATGTCGCTCCTGTCCCGAACCCGGTGGGTCCAAAGGTCGATCTGCCCAGTGAATCGGTGTCGGAAAAAATAGCCGATGGCGCTCAACCTCAGGATGAGACGCGTCCTCCGTGGGAAGCTGAATCGGTCAAGACGAACGGCTCACAGCCATCACCACTAAACCGTGACGCAGCCGCTGACGTAGAAAAGACCGAACTCGTCCAAGATTTAGACACAAACTCTCATGCTGATGGCGGGGCGCCACAGCAGCGGGATCGACCGGAGACCAATGATCTCGAAGCGGCTGTACGTGAGGTCGGTCCGCCGGTGTCCGGCCAACATCCCAATGACGCATCGTCCACGGATAGAGAGGGCGACTTAGAGCAGGTTCAACCAAAAGACAGCGACAGCGATGCGACCGGCTCGGGACTTAAATCTCGCCCAGACGGTGATGAGACCTACGATGATTTGAGTGGGGGTCCCCCTTCACCTAGGCCTATCGAATCGTTGCGCTCGTTGGCCGTCAAACCTCGGACAGACCTAGCCATCTCTGAAGACGAGGTCAGGCCTTTTTTAGGTGAGGCGGCTGAACCGCCGAGCCAGACGGCTGAGATAGTGAGCGAATCGACGCAGGCTCAGCTCGCCACCGATGGCTCGCATCAGGAGACACCATCACCCGGCAACATTGACTCTGATCAAATTGCCCCAAGAAACGCGACCCCGATGGCGACTTCGCCCATGGACGCCTTCAGCGATTTATTGGAACAGGTTCAGCAACAGGACGCTTTTCTCGGCTCGGAACTAACGCAGTGTTTACACTTGGTTGATATCAGTTCATCCGGGCTGTCCGTTGCAACACTTGAGAGTCATTGGAACACCATTGGTGCGAGTGCAGAGGCTTTACTCAACCGAGTGGCTAAAATTGCCTTTGGAGACCAGTTTACAGTTGATATTGACGTCTGTACGTCGACGGGGCCCAGTACGCAGACCGAGACTGTATTCGAGCGGAAACAAAGATTGGCGCGTGAACACAAGGCGATGAGGATTGAACAAGCAAAACGCGATCCGAATATTGTTCTTGCTCAGCGGGTACTCGATGCAGACATTGTAGACGTCAAGTTGGCGTCTATGCCGCAAACGAATTGATGGATAGGAGAGTCAAAAATGGCTAAGCGACCTGGTGGAAACGCCAATATCATGATGCAGGCACAGAGAATGCAGACCCAGATCAAAAGGCTCCAAGAGTCTCTTGAAGAAGAAATTTATGAGGGCGCAGCTGGTGGTGGCTTGGTTCGAGTTAAAGTTGATGGTCGGCAAACTATTAAATCGATAGAGATTACGCCAGATGCGATTAATCCCGATGATTTAGATGAACTCGCGGATCTTTTGGTCGCGGCGACCAATATGGCTTTGACAGACAGTAAGGAGACCAGCCAAACAGAGATGCGCAAGATCACAGGCGGGTTATCCTTGCCCGGTCTATTCTAGCTATGAAAAATGCTCCAGATCCGATCAGACGCCTCGTTCATGCATTGACGAGATTGCCCGGAATTGGTGAAAAGTCCGCCCAGAGATTATCTTTCTTTATTGTGAATGCGGACGATTATGTCGCGACAGATTTAGCGGATGCGCTCGTCGACGTTCGACACAACGTTGGGCTTTGCCAAGTTTGTGGAAATTTAACTCAGACGCCAACCTGTCTCATTTGCGAAGACGGTCGGCGAGACAATCGCATCATCTGTATCGTCGAGTCTGTACCGACTCTTTATGCCGTGGAATCCACAGGCGAATTTAAAGGTCTATATCATGTGCTGCATGGTGTTTTATCACCACTCGATGGAATCGGGCCGGATCAATTGAACCTCAAGACGTTGATGAGTCGATTGGCTGAGGTCGATGAGATTATTGTCGCGACGAATCCAAGCGTAGAGGGAGAAGCGACAGCGATTTACATTCAGAGACTCTGCAGCCCCCTCGGCATTAAGGTCAGCCGAATTGCGAGTGGAGTTCCAATGGGCTCGGATCTTGAGTACGCAGATCAAGTCACTTTGGCGAGGGCGTTTGAAGGCCGTCGCGAAATCTAGTTCAATCTGTCAGCCCAGCTTGTCCGGCCTTTCTCTCAATGCTAGGTTGACCGAGTAGAGACGACTGAGTAAGCCCGAGTTGAGTGTCCTAATCCTATTAGAAAATGATGCGGCCCGTCTTAAGAACTTATGTACAGGTTTGCTTGAAAAGACCTGTTCGCAGGCTGTTCTGCTCATCGATCGCGATGGGCAGCTGTTGACCTGGTCTGGTCTATTGAAAGATTTTGACGTTGTCTCACTTGCCAGTTTAACGGCGGGTAACATGGCCGCAACCGATGGACTTGCTCATCTCTTGGGCGAGAGCAGTTTTGGATCTATTTTTCATCAAGGCGATCGAGAGAGCATTTTCATTTCCAATGTCGGTCGGAGAGTATTCGTCGTGGTTATCTTCAACGAACGATCATCGATAGCGCTCGTTAGGTTGAGGTTGGATGAAACATTGCCTGGTCTTCTGGAAATTGTTGACGACATACTTCGTAAATCGAGTCAGTCTGATCTATCTTCAGTTGGGATAACCGATCATGAAATCGAGACCCTGTTGGGCGAGGATTAGACGGACACGAGTATGTCATTTATCAATTGGGCGTCACGAGAAATCAACTGCAAGATTGTCTATTATGGACCTGGTCTAGGCGGTAAGACGACTAACTTACAACATATTTATGACAATACAAATCCCGAGGCAAAGGGCAGAATGATCTCTCTGGAGACAGAAACAGAACGCACTCTTTTCTTTGATTTCTTACCCTTGTCCCTCGGTGAGATCAGGGGATTCAAAACGCGATTTCATCTATATACTGTGCCCGGTCAAGTCTTCTATGACGCGAGCCGAAAGCTGATTTTGAAGGGCGTCGACGGAATTGTCTTCGTCGCCGACTCGCAAGTTGAGCGACTCGATGCCAACCTTGAGAGCTGGGAAAACCTCGAAGATAATTTGAGTTCGCAGGGCTATGATTTTGAGACCATTCCGAAAGTCATTCAATACAATAAGAGGGACGTCAAAAATGCCGTCGAACTGGCTTATTTACGGCGTGCCCTTAATCCAAATCTACTGCCCGATTTCGAAGCCGTTGCCAAAGATGGAGACGGCGTTCTCCCGACTTTAAAATCCGTGGCCAAACAGGTTCTGATCCATTTAAAGCGGAATCAATAAACCATGCTCCTTGAGCAGATTCATGCGCTCCGATCTCGACGCCAGCTCATTGAGGAAAAACAGCATCTGCCACTGCCGAGGCAGGCCTTCGAACTCTATTTGTTGGTTCGTGATACTCAGCGATATATTGCCGTTCTCGATGATCGTTTAGTTCGTGCAGCTCGGGAGCGTAATGATGCTCTAGTTGTCTTAGGTCAGACCGTACTCAACGATGACTACCCCACGACTGTGACGGGCGCTTTTCATTTTGAGTCGACCATGAAGCAGATTAAAGAACACCGAAATAGTCTGACTTCTACGATTCAAGGTCTGGAAGAACAGATTGGTAATTTAAGGGGTCGACTGGTTGAAATTTTATCTGAAAAAGATGTTCAACTCAGTGAGTTAAAGACCGATGAACGGTTGTTGAGCCATGAGATCAAGCGGGTGCGAAAAAACGCTCAAAATGAAGATGAAATAGAGGATTTGGACGTGCGTCTCGCTGAGAATCGACAGCAGCAAAAGTCATTGGCAGATGAGCGAACTCGACTGGAAAAAGACGGGTTAGTCGAGTTTGATCAGCTCAGCGAGCACTTGGCCGGTTACGTGAGACAAATCAAAGACACGTCAGTTCGGGCAGAAAAAGTCCAAAGGGATCTTGGACGTGCCGTTCTTCAGTCTGATCCAAATCGTCCAGAGCCGAGCGTAAACGCCCTTGCGAGGGAGAAATTAGGGTATTTTGAAAAACTACGTGAGCAAAGGATAGATGCGGTTGATTTCCTTGCTGGTATCGATACTAGACCTTTATCAAAATTCATTGGTTTTCTCGGGGCCTCGTTCCTGATCGCAATCGCTTTAGTTTGGTTGATCACGCTTTTTTAGGCCCTAAATTCGATCGATTCTACAACTCAGTTTACACTGTCTGCCTATGCGACAGGAACGAATGAACCAGTTGCTTGAAGTGGCCGAACGGCACATTCAAGCGGGTCGACCGCGCCGAGCGGTATTTGCCTACAGAAAGACGTTGGCGATCTCGACCTCTATCGATTGGCAATGGGAATTTGCCCAATTTCGACTGGCTGAGATCCATTTAGAACGTGGCCAGACAGGTCTTGCATTCGCACATTTAATCAAAGCCAACGAAACGTGTTCTCGCGAACCACGCTATGCCTATCTCATGGGACATCTTTTGCGGCGTCTAGGCCAACCCAATCGTGCTGTTGCTTACTTAATGACGGCGGTCGAAGCCATTCGTCAGCGCCCGTTAGCTTTGATTGAACTCGCATATGTGAGTGCAGACCTTGGCGATCGTGAAACAGCAAGGTTGCTTGTCAAAAGCGCCATAAAAATTGAACCCGATCGTCCTGAAACAAAGGCGGCTTGGTGCTACTCACTGGATGCCTGAAAAAGGGTTCGCATTATAATCAGGCGTCTTTTTTAATTATCTGAACTGCTGACAGATTATTCCATATAAGCGCGTAGATTGGCCTTCAAGATTTGGTGCTTTTTGACGATGTACTGGTTGAAGACCGGATATGAGTTTCGTATCCACAATCACGGAGGGTACATCTTTGATCCGAATTGCAAATCCAGGCGCTTATGTCGTTCCGAAATTAACCGGGTCTGCAGGGTCTCTTGCCACTGTGCAACGTCAGGCACTTAACGCCAAGCGAGACGATGATGTAAGTCTTGGGCGTGCATCTAGGGACAAAGACCCCGTGGAGACTATGAAAGGCCTCAAGGCAAAGTCAAATCAAAGTGAGCTTGAAAAGAGCGAAAAGGCCCGTGATCTCAGGAGCGCATTGAATGCTCTGCCGCGCGATGCCAAAGGGTCGATCAGCCCTGAGCTGCTCGTCGAAGAAGAAAAGACGTCGTCCCTTGGCCAAGCCATTGAAAGACTTGTTTTAGAAGGACTTGGTACAGGTGCCGACATTGCTTTCGAACATGCCGTCGACTCTCTTTTTTCTCGCTATGCAGATGACCTGGGATTGGATGAAACCGAGTTTCAAAAAGCCAAAACTTTGATGCTCAAAGACGTGCGAGACGTCGTGGCTGATAATGAGATTCGGCCCTGGGATCCAAGTCAGCCAGCACCCGCCAAAATGGACCTTGAGGGAACGGTAGAGATGCTCCAGGAAAAGGTGTTTAATCGCCGACGCATGATGTTGGAGGCATCCGGCGACTTAAGTCGTGTCCTGGCGGAACTCACAGTTTCCGCTCAGAATGGTGACACCGAAGAGTTGACTAAGTTGGGCGGCTTTCTTCAGAAGTTCGGACAGGCCGTTCGTGCACGCTCATCCCATGCGCTGAGGGAGACCGCAAAGAAACAGCTGCTCACGGCGTCTCATTTTGAGCCTGACCGACCGACCGACCACCCGTGGGCCGAGGCATTCCTAGATAAATTAGCTGATGCCAGCTAATCGGTTGATGCCTTGAATGTCGGCTGCGAAGCCCTCCTTTTTAAAATCAAAAGGCATTTAGTTCGGTGTTGCATTGACCCCAGTGTGCGGATCGTATTTGATCCAAATACTGGGTTGGATGAAAAAAATGACCGACGGACTTGAAACAGGCAAAAGTGGCGGACTTCTCGGCTTTCTCGAAGAGACGGTTGACGCGCATAGAGACCCGGAGCAACAAAAACAGCTCGATCAGGCGAAAGACGCATTCAACGCTCTTGAAAAGCTCATTAAGAACGTGAGCCTTTATGGTCTCGAACATCAGTCGATCGAACGCTTCCTCCAGAATACTTACATCGCTTTTCAAGACGCGATTTCCATCACCGGTCAACTTGAGATAATTGTTCGTCCATATGATCTCACTGTTCATGAAGACGCCGTTTTAGAAAATCCGAGTCCAGAACGGAATTTCATCTACACGCTTTATCTCGATGGCGTTCGGCGCTTGTGTTTTCTTCCGCAAATTACGGCCGATGAACTCTTTCGATTTGTTCAGATTTTACTCACGGATTGGGACCAACCCGGTTTGTTCGAGGATGACATGGTCACCTTACTTTGGTCCGAACATTTCCAGGGTCTTAAGTATTCGGTTCTTGATAACTTTGCAGAAGACATTCGAGAGGATGACAGTAATACATACACGGTCGCAGGTGTGATTGAACGGGTGCGAGCCAAGGGGCGATTTCAAGCTGAAAAGCCCGATAGCCTCGCAGCTGATGGTGCGTCTAGGCGCCTCAAACGGGTAAACCTGAGTGGTATATCTGTAACCGATGCAGACCTGGTCGAGTTTAGCGAAGTCATTTTTGAAATGGACTCAACAGAGTTTAGGCGACTCCAGAGAACAGTTCACACGACGGCACGGGAAAAACTAGAGAAGTTCATCGAAATTCTGTTCAAAGTGCATCTGATTCAAGAGGTGAGTGAAGAAGCGCGTCGCGGGCGGATAACGGAATTATTCGATCGCATTGCCGACCTGCTACTTGAAAACGGGGCCATTGGTGAATTGGAGCGCTTACTTAGAACCATTCGGCGCCTCAACGGGCCAGAAAACCAGGTTATTCGTGAGAATGTGCTGGCGATAGAACACATTGTTGACCATTGGTCCGCCCAGCCTTTTATCGACCGGATTACATTGGGTTTGCGACAACCAGACTTTTCATATCGGCCGTCTGTAATTGGGATTTGTCAATTGCTATCTAAGCGGGCAGCGTCTCACATTGCTCGGGTGGCCGGGCGGATTGATGAACCAGCGACTCGGGATCTTCTTTGGCAATTAGTCGCAGAGAAATTGAGCGGGCAAGAGCGGCCTATCGCGGATTTGTTAAAAACCGCAAACCGCCAGCATGCCCATGAAATATTTAGGCTTTTGAAGAAAGCCGTTGATCCTGATGAACTTAAATATGCAATCGAAGTTGCTCTAGGTAATCCGGACCCATCTGTCCGTTTGGAGGCTTTAACTAACCTGCCAGCCAGCCGGGTCGACTCATTCCATACGGCACTCATCCGTATGCTGACTGATAAATCTAAACCCATTCGGTCGCGTGCATTGCATTTGTTGGCACGATGTCAGAAACAGAGCGTTCACGAACGGATTGTCGCGTGCATTAATCAGAAGAATTTCGGTGATTTTGAACTCGACGAGAAACGTCGTTTTTTTGCTGCTGCAGCTCTCACAGGTGGGACACCTGAATTTTGGTTAGACCAGTTTAAAGCAAATGCACTGCTGTCGACAAAGGGACAAGATGCCCTCAGACATTGTGCTGCTGTTGCCATTGGCATCCGAGTCTATCAAGACGGCTTGTCATCCCTTGAAAAGGAAGTCAAAAGGCGCCTTAAATACCCCTTGGCAGCCGAAGGGGCGGCTTGGGCTGTTCAGCATATGCAATGCGATCGAGATGAGCGGACGCGCCAGCTTTATGAACTCTTCTATCATGGCCAGTTAGTGACTCAGACTGGAGTCTTGAATGTCTGATTTTAGTCGTGATGTAGGCGCCCTAGACTTTCTGACTCAACTGAGTGAAGGCCTGGACCACGAGCGAATTGAAATCTCCAGGAAACTAGTCAATTACCTCTTTGTTTTAATGCGTTCCGCCGCAATGCATGACCTAGAAAATGAAGCGCTCAATCGACCACTTGAGCAAATGTCGGATACATTAGCGCAGTGTTTTTCTGGTGGGCTGGACAAGGTTGAAGTCGCACTACTCGATGGTAATTTCTTCATTAACGGTCGCCTTTTACAACTCGACTACTCAACTTTTCAGAACACGGGATATCTGAGAAAGATATACGAGTATCTCGATATCGCAGAGATTGCTTTTTCGGGTGTGCCTTCATCTGTTGACCTCCGCGCTCTACTCGATGCTTTCGTACGTGTTCTGAGAGGGGACTTAGACAGCATTAAGTCCGTTGATCTTAAACCGATCCATGTCGGCGACCGAGCCGTCGAGAATTTTGTTGGATTATATGGTGAGGGCGATCCCAGGCATCATGTCCTCGGCCTATACGCATCAGGGCTTTTGATGCTTCGACAATTTGTAAATGACCTTCGCAAAGGTCAGGCACCGAGATACCCAAAGATCAAACGATTGTGTTTGCAGCTCATTGATCTAGATCCTCGTTACCATAATTTACTCATCGCTCTGACCCACCTAGAAGGGTATAAGGGCAACCTATTCAGCCATATGCTCAATACTGGAATCCTCAGCATCGCTTTTGGAAAGAGGATTGGCCTGAACCGAGAGCTTCTACTCGATTTAGGTATGACAGCCTTTTATCACGACTTAGGTTGGCCTTTGATTGGGACACTCAGTGAGTCCAGTGAATCGTTACGTGCCCTCACAATGGATGGGATCAACCGGATCAGAAACAATACTGACCCCAGTATGGATGATCTCCGAGTTAAAGTGGCCCGTGCTTTGGTTCGCATTGGTGGGTTTAATGAACTGGTCATAAGCCGCTTAATCGTCGCTTATGAAAGCCAAATCCCGACGACCTTTAAACCAGAAGGTTTATATTATGGTGAGATCGGGGCCAACTTCATGACCCACATTGTTCGAATGGCAAGTCGATATGATGATTTGACGACAGCTGATTCCGAAACACCGCCTATGCGTCCTGATGAAGCCATGAGAGTACTCTTAGATGATGGTGGTAAGGTCTACGATCCATTTCTGGCCACACTCTTCGTAAATGCGCTTGGTTCGTATCCCGTCGGAACTCTCGTGGAGCTTGATACAGGTGAACTTGGTTTAGTTGTCAATTTACCGACTGATCCAGTCCACTTTAATCGACCTCAGATCAAGACTCTCATCGACAGGTCAGGCCAGCGAAATCAAAGTGGTGCTATAGTTGATTTGGCTGAAAAAAACCGCTCAGGCCGATTTTTTAGAACCGTCGAGCGCACCTATGATGCCCGAAACTTTGGTATCAGTATAACGTCATTCTTCTTTGGTGCTGAGGGCGGTCTTTAAGTGGGGATCGAGATCAGTGATAACTCAAATTTGAGTTTTTCAGCCATTTTATCAGCGCAACTTCTTCGTTGGCAATCAGGGGGACATGTCCCCGTGGCTCTTAAAGTATACGATCTCTTGAAGACAGAGAAATATCGAAAGTTACTTGATGTTGGTATCGAGATAGAGCGTCGAATGCCCGAGACTTTAAGGATTGGTTTCATCGATGACCTGAGGGGTTGGATTTCTTCGGGCCAGGCATCATCAACTGTTTTGACCGAGCCTGAAATGGAACAGGCTTACCAGGCTGTATGCCAATACGTGAATAGAGGGAATTTTCAAAACACGTCTCTAGATGAGCTTGCTCGAATTTTGTTTTCCAAGCAGCCCGCGTTGGCAGTCGGTAGCCAAATGGCCATCACTCAAGACCCGATTCAAAAGACTCGCCTTGATGAGCAACGGGCCCCAGCAGACCGATCCAATGTAATTATCGAAGGAATTCAAGAATCCACGCATGAAAAATCATCTCGTGTTGATGGGGATGCCATATCCCGCCTTGAGTCTGTAGACGCTCCAGCTGATTATTCAGCCTTGGTCATCGGTGGGGTCGTTATGCTTCAGATCCTTGTGATCTATTTCTCTATCTTCCGCTAGGACAGAATGCGATTCAACGCCATCTCGACATCCTCGACTTTGGACGGATCGTCACCAACGGCAGACAAATAATGAGGGTGTCCTTCGATGTCTAGATTACAGATGGTGATCGGGTGTCCGTGAGTGACAAGGTTGACCAACCCGTCCCGAGGATGTGTTCCAGCGCCTGCAATTGTGGCCAGTGTCGCAATCGCCTCGACGTTTAATTGTGACGGGGCACCGGCCACTACGCTGCCATCGTGATGACTCAGCGTGAGCGCTTTGAGGGCATTTCTTTTTGCCGTAGAAGCCAAGTATAGTTCAGCCGCTTCCAATGGGTCACTGCTTCTTGTTTGCCGTCTTTCGCTTGCCATGCTTATTCTCCCGCCGTTCAAGTGCGACATTAGCTTACATGTAGTCATCGCGCAAAAAACTTGTCGGAAAAATCCTGAGCTTTTATGAGGCTTAGCCACTTAACGGATCGGTTCGACCTGATGGTAATGACCGGATGCTACTCAGCCAGCTCGAATGAGTCATCCATCAAAAGATTCGGGATATTGTCGTGTACTTGAAAGGCACGCCGATCATCGACGGTTATCAATAATGCATCTACTTTCTGCGTTAAGGTATCACCATTTCGAGTCATGATTTGGCCGTCTTCAATCTTCTTATTTATCGAATCGACCAAGGCAGAGTCAGCAATCTTTAGCTTCACGTTTGACTCAGGGCAGATCAAAATCGATACGAAATCAGGGTCAATGGTCATGTTAATTCCTGCATTCAGATAGACACATACTTCAGACGATGCGCTGCATCTCAACAGTTTTCAAGGCTCATTCGAACCTAAAAGTCGTTGATGTTTTCTGACATGGCTCCGGTAGGGTCAATCAACTACAAAGTATGTAAAAACGTACAGTGTTGACAAAATACTACATTATCCTACAATTAGCTCTCAAAGATGGAGACGTTTATATGGGGGCAAAAGCCGAAGCTATCCCGACGCCGCGTAAGAAACGGGCCGCGACAAAGAAGAAGGCGCCGGCGGCACAGAAGCGGCGGGCCGCAGACCATGAAGTTGAAGCATTAAAGAATGAGATGCTCGGCATTGCCATAGCGGTCGCTTGCCTTGCTGTTTTTCTGGCTTTGATTTCATTCTATCCAGAAGACGTTGCTAAAACTGGGTCCGCCGCGACGACCGGCCGGACACATAACTTGATAGGGCCAGTCGGAGCCAGCGTTGCCAACATCATCTTAGCGATTTTTGGGTTGGCAGGCTTTCTCTTGCCCATCACCTTTGTTCTGCCTGGTCTTTGCTTTTTAACTGGCCGAAAACTAAGAATTCGGCTGACCGATGCGCTTGCATACCCCGCTTTAATCCTCTGCTGTGCCATGGCAGCACACTTATGGCTGGAAACAAGAACCGTTCTTGGCCATCTTCCCGGCGGCTGGATTGGCGCACACGGCGCTGAGATCATACGGTCGTTTTTTGGCACGACTGGCGCCTATTTGCTGATCTACTCTGTGCTCGCACTCACCTTTGTCATGTCAACAGGCATTAGTCTTGTCGCTCTAATTAACAAAGGCGGCACGCCTATGTGGAGTTGGATCGCTTCAAAATCTACAACTATGTGGACCGCATTGCGCCGCTTTCCCGGTCGTTTATGGGTCGATGTACAGGATGTCTGGTCCAATCGAACGCGAGAACCGAAAGCGCCGGCAAGGACCGATAAGGCTCAAACCAAAAGGTCCAAGACGAAGGAGCCTAAGATTACGGACCGTCGGAACGTGCTTGACGCCACAGACTCAAAAGACGAAAACCCAAGCACCACCGCCGAAGTAAAAACCGCCGATGGGACAGGTGAAAAGCGGTCTCTCTTCAGTTTGAAACGCTCCAAATCAAATGAAAATCGAGAGAGCGGTGTCTTTACGATGGGCGAATCACCCATAGCTCAATCCTCCGATGACGTTGTCCTTGAGGTTGACGATGTTGGCATTCAATTTGATGACCCGATGGATGCAAAGGCGTTCGAAGGGCGTGGTGATACTATTTTAGGGACTGCGGCTGCGACCCAACCTCCCGCACAAATGGCCGACCAAGATTTAAACGTCTCAGATGGGCGTAAGCCTGTTGTTAACCGTCGACGTAACAAAGAGACGCCCCCAGAGGAGCAGATCGAAATTCCGCTTCCCGAAGGCCTTAAGTGCGAAGAGTACCGACTGCCACCGCTTCATTTCCTCGACTATGATAATTCTGACCAAGTTGAAATTGACCCTGAATTCCTGCAGGCACAGGCCACGCGTTTAGTTGAAGCATTAGCGACATTTAAAATTGAGGGTCGTGTGACAGAAATTCATCCCGGCCCTGTCGTCACAATGTATGAATTCGAGCCTGCGCCGGGCGTCCGGATCAGCAAGATTGCAGGCTTATCTGATGACCTTGCAATGGCCTTGAAGGCATTCCGTGTCCGAATTGTAGCCCCGATTCCTGGGAAAGGTGCGGTTGGTTTCGAAGTACCGAATCAAAGTCGAGAGACGGTCTACATCAAAGAAATTATCGGATCCAAAGCGTTCACACAGAAAAAGAATAGCTTACCCATGGTACTCGGCAAGAACATTCATGGTGAACCAGTGGTCACCGACCTGAGCAAAATGCCACACCTTTTGGTTGCTGGTACAACAGGCTCAGGTAAATCGGTCGGCGTAAATTGTATGATTACGAGCCTCCTCTATCACTGCAGTCCTGAAGAATGTCGGTTCATTATGGTTGACCCAAAAATGCTTGAACTCAGTATTTATGAAGGGATACCCCACTTACTTCTACCGGTGGTCACGGATCCGAAAAAAGCCTCTATGGCCCTTAAATGGGCCGTTGACGAAATGGAACGCCGGTACGAGTTGATGAAGAATGCCGGTGTTCGTGACCTCAAGGGCTATAACCGTCGCGTTGAAAAAGAGCTCGCCGAGGTGGAAGCTGCGCAATTGCGGGCCAAGGCAAATTCTCTAGATCCAAACTTTGAGCCAGCGCAACGAGACGAACATGCCCATGGTATGGTCACCGACGAGACAACTGGAGCCAATCAGCTGGTTATCGAAGAGACGCCTCAGAAATTGCCATATCTTGTCGTGGTCATAGACGAGTTTGCCGACCTGATGATGGTGGCCGGGAAAGAAGTCGAACTCTGCGTTGCCCGAATTGCCCAGAAGGCTCGAGCGGCCGGTATCCATCTAATTCTGGCCACACAGCGGCCATCGACCGACGTAATCACTGGGCTCATCAAAGCGAACTTCCCAACCCGCATTGCATTTCAAGTGAGCAGCGGCATCGATTCGCGAACCGTCTTGAACACCATTGGAGCCGAGAATCTACTCGGGAAAGGCGACATGCTATTCATGCCGCCTGGTAGCTCCAAACTGACGCGTGTTCATGGGGCCTTTGTCAGCGAAGAAGAAATTAGTGGTGTTGTGGACTTTATCAAAGAACAGGCCGCCCCAGACTATTTGGATGAATCGGTCTTGCTCACCGACGATGAGAAAGATGACCTTGGCGATAATGACGATGTGGAAATGGATGACATGTACGAAGAGGCTGTTCGAGTTGTTGCGCGTGATGGTCGCGCCAGTACCAGTCATTTGCAGCGTCGATTGTCCCTTGGATACAACCGAGCCGCTCGCATTGTGGACCAAATGGAGAGGGACGGACTCGTTGGCCCGAGTCGTGGAGCAAAGCCGCGAGAAGTCAACAAAGCGCTTATTCATGAACTGGTCAATCGCTGGGATGGAGGAGCAGCACACGCTGTCATCTAGGCAAAAAAAATCCCCGAATAGATATTCGGGGATTTAAGAGCGGAGTCGACGGGACTTGAACCCGCGGCCTCCGGCTTGACAGGCCGGCGTTCTAACCAACTGAACTACGACTCCA